>NZ_UCND01000015.1:0-588965 GCF_900473895.1 Synechococcus sp. N32 | reverse complement strand
CCGCTCCGAGGAAGCCGCTGAGAATGGTGACGGGGACGTTGGCGGTGGCTGGTGCAGTGGTCATTGGGTCAGAAAAATAGAGGTGATCTTTGGGATCAATGGTTGTGAAACGACGTTCTTGTGATCAGGCGAGCAACTCACTCAGCAGTTGTTGCGACAGAACATCTCGAGACGTGGCAGTCAGCCAAAGCCCCGCCCTGAAGCGTTGGAAGGTTCCCCCGCAATTCGAAATTCGATGTGATCTGTGGCGGGGTCGTAGAGGGTGTAATGCCTCCCTCCGCCAATGCCGATCACGCTTCGTTTGGGCACAGCCTGTTCGCTCTGTTGTTCACCGGCATGGTCTTTGACGTGGGATTGGATGGATCCACCGGAAAGCTCCAGTCGGAACTGACGCCGACATCGCGCCGTGAACAGTCGGTTCACATCCAGCCGAGTCAGCCGATCCAGCAGCACCAAGGCTGAAGTGTCTTCCGTCAGCCGGTCGCCGACGTCAGCGGAGCTGCCATGAATCAACGCGCAGTCGAGTTCGATGAAGCCGAACTGCAGCGATGCCAGCCAGTCGAGATGGTCGGCGTCTACCGCAGCGAGAAGTTCTCCGACCGCCGCTTCGCCTTGCTCTGCTCTGAGCCCTTCAGCCTTGCGTTCGCCGCGGTAGCCACACTCCGCCAAAAGCTGCTCTTCCCACCAGCCATAAATGCAGTCGGGCTGAAGATCAGCGCGCTTCGGCTTCCTCAGACGCTCGAGCAGTGTATTGCACTGGCGTTGTGATCCGATCAGATCACCGAGAACGAAGAGATTGGCAACACCCCGCTGTTGCTTCAGATCCTTCTGAATCTGCTCGTACAGATCCAGGTCTCCTTGGAGACCACTCACCAGGGCCCAGCGTTCCATCAGCGCTCACACACGTGGCTTGCGTCTTCAGCTCGCTCTGCGTATTCGAAGCCATGGCTGAGCCTCCAGGCAAACACCTCCGGTAAGCCCGCATCAACGATCTCTCGACAGGTTTTGGCGACGTCGTAGTCGACTTCTCGAATCGTCACCTCTCCGGTGTTGTCGTTATGGATCACGTAGGTGGCCTTGGTGCTGCCATGACGCGGTTCCCCAACGGAACCAGCGTTAACGATCCGCCGCATCGGCAGTTCCAGCTCTTGTTCTGTTGGTGCGCCTTGATCGCGTTGTTGCACCTTCACCCGAATGGACCCCTGCCGTAGTTCGCGCACATAGGGCTGGTGGGTGTGGCCGCAGAACAAGGTTTCCGCTCCTGCTGTTTCCACCCGTTCAAGGGCCGCAAAAGCGTTCATGTCAGGCAACAGATATTCGTGCTGACTGTTCGGACTGCCATGTACAAACAGCAGTTTGTCGCGCCGCAGTGTCATCGGAAGTTCAGCCAGAAAGGCCTTGTTCTCCTCCGTCAGCAGATCGGCTGTCCAGTGATGGGCGCGATGGCCTCGTCGTTCCGCCAGCTGGGAGGGATAGCTGCATTCACAGGCATTCAGACCGTCAATGATGTCCTCGTCCCAGCACCCCTGGCAGGTGGGAATCTTGCGCTGACGCACCAGTTCCACCACTTCGTTGGGCTGGGGTCCGTAGCCCACAAGGTCGCCAAGGCAGGTGATGGTTTGGATGCCCTGCGAGTCGATGTCGTCGAGCACCGCCTCCACGGCGGCAAGGTTGGCGTGCAAACAGGAGATGACGGCATGGTTCATGTCAATCAGCCTTGCGATGTGGGTTGTTGTTGCTGGGGCTGTTGTTGCTGCATGGCGAGCACGTCATCCGCGAGCAGACAGTCGTTGATGGTGGATTGAATGCCTCCAGGGTTAAGAGCCTTGCCCTGAACAACGAGCTCTGAGGTTCGACGTGGGCGACCCTGCGGCGGTGCCGTGGCGTCCAGGGGCAGGAACTGGGATGACTCCTGACTCACCATCCAATTGCAGAAAAATGCCCGCCCGTCAGGAAGATTCATCAGGCCTTTGGCGCGGTATACATCGCCGTAGGCACCGTTGACGAGTTCAAACCAAAAGCTGCTCAGGCTGTTGGGATCCCAAACACAACCCGAAAGAGAGGTGTGCCAGGCCTCGAGCTTGCTGAACTCCAGGGTGTCCTTTGCAGGCAATTCAGGGTCTCGCCCGAAGTGCAGGAGTTGGTCGGGGTGCAGCTGCAAGGCCTCCAGCTTGGAGCGAACGTCGTCTCCGAGCCCTTCAACTCCTTCCTTGCTGGGGGGATGGAACTGCTGCACTTCGATCAGGGTCAGCCCATCGTTGTCTTGCTTCAGATCCGTTGCGTTGGCTGTTGCCGGTTCCTCAAGCCTGGGCACCTGGTCCTTGAGCCAGGTCAGGTCGATTCCGCTGTCTTCCCCTTGTTCAAGCCCCGCTGCCTTCTCTCCCTCCAGCCGCAGGTAGGCGCAGGGGCCTTGATGCTGCTGAAGCCTTTGGAGCGCCCAGGTTGTTTTCCCGCACCCCGGAGGGCCTGAAATCAGGCACACCTGGCCCATCGCAACCTCCTCGAGATTCGAGAATCATTCTCATTATGAGCCGCCACCGCCGCCCTGTCCCGTTCTCTTCATGCCTTTGGTTGCTTGGTATCGCTTGCTATGGCGCTCTCTGCTTCTGTCGCTAGGGTCGTCAGAACCCGGTTTTGATCTATGCAGGCCTTGGAGTTCCTCGCCCTCGTGCTGGTGAACTTGGCTCTGATGGTTTATCTGGTTGAAAAGGCAACCAAGTTCTGGAAGGAGCAGCGCCGCCTCAAGCGCCTCGTCAATCAGCATCCTGAAATGAAGGGCGTGCATCCCGATGAGGATGGGCTGTTTGTGTTTGAGAGCGATGATTCGCTCAAGGTGCTCGTGCTGGAGAACGATCAGCCCGGTTCTGACGAACCCTTCTATGTCACAGAAGAGGATCTCGAAGAGGACTGAATCAATTGGTGCAGGAATGGAACGATGAGTTCATCACCCATGCTCAACATGAGCTCAAGGGGATAGTGGCTGATTGGAAATATGACTACGGCGTGAGTGATCGCGATTGCTCGGCCATGTTGCTGTGGATGCTGATCAAGCTCAATCCCAACGCCGAGATCGACGCTGGTCTGCTTGATCGCTGATGCGACTTTTCGCTAGGTGCAATCACCGATGCTGATTGGTTCGTTGGGATACAGAATGACCTGGTAACCCCCAGCTCAGAACAGGGGGAAACTGCGTCGAACAGGGGAGGGATTAGGGAACCCTCCCTTTTTTGTGACCACCCATGCAAAGTGTTGCCTGTTGCCCTTGGCGCTACATCTGGGGTTTTGCCACAAAAAAGCCCGCCGAGGAGGCGGGCCGGGTGATGGGGCCTCTCAATATAACGAGCTAGGCCACCATATGCAGCGTTGATGTGTGATCAAGGGGCTTTGCATAAGTAATCGTGCTCCCCCTAGATCTGGGGCTGGATGAGTATTATCGAGCCAACGCATCAAGATCTGGTGCTATGAGCCGGGTGATGGGGATTGCTCCGGCTTGATGATTCGCTCCATGGATGGGGCGATTTTTTTTGTCATCGATGTGAGTGGATGTTGTGTTCCACTTCAGGCACGTTGCGACTCAGATAAAGGGCGTTGCTGAGCCCCATCACAACGGTGCATCCGGCTGGTCCGCAGACCCGATACAGGTGATTGCCGATCGATTCCACGGTTCCATTCCCTTGAACGGAGTAGGGCAGATGCAGGGTTTCGGCCATTGGATCACGCTTGAAACTGCAGCCGTCCTACGGATTCGTGTTTAGACCGAACTGCGACAACCGATACGGATTTGGTTTTCTTTGCGTCTCTCAGCATTCCTTAAGGATTGAGCCCTTTGGTTCTTGATGGTTCAGGTGCCTGGGAAATGGCTGGCCTTGAGCCGATCGAGGTGATCGCGCACTTCCAGATCGGGCATGCGCATCACCCGTTGCATCAGGTTCTGCCGATGGGCATAAAGCCCTTTGCATCCTTTCAGCGGTTCGATCAGCAGATCGAGCAATTGAGCTTTCGAGGTTGTGTTGGTCATGGTTTTCGGTGCTCCTCGACTCGTGTTCCAACAGCATCGGCAAAACCTGAGATCCACACATCACCCACTTGAGGGGTTGTGGAGTGGTGATCCAAAACGATGTCTCCCTCATCTGAGGGGACGTCGTCTGATGACTCCCCTTAACGTGGCTTGTCTTCTGGGGGTCCGATGAAGGTTCTGCAATCCGTTCTGGCGTTGTTGCTGGTGCTGGTGCCCGTGTGTGCAACAACCTCAACGGTGTCTGCGGCAACGATTGAGGAGGCGGCCAGTGGTGATCTGATTGCCACGCTGGAAAAGGCGCGGGATGTTCGCGAGCAGGCCGACATCAAGATCCGGGAAAACCTCAAATTGATGGCGTCGAGTTGTCTGTATATGAGTGATTCGTTGAAGGACTTGATGGCTCTTGAGAATCAGTTTGAAGACCGCCAGATCGAAGACTTCACCGTGGGAATGGCAGACGCGGTTGAGCTGGAGTTGCTCGATGAGGAGTCACGCAAGATCAAAGCGCTCTACCGCAGATCCCACTGTGATGATCCGATCATCCTTCGTGAGCAACTGCGGCAGGCCGATCAAAAGCGCAAGGCCTGAATCAGTAGCAGACCCCCGGTCCCTGTGACGGAGGGGCCGGGGGTCTGTGTCTGAACGGTGCTGTTCAGGGTTGGTGTGGCCGTCCCGTTCCGGTGAACAGGCGGCCTAACTCGCTCGTTTGTGCATGACGCAATCCATCAGATGTGGCTGAAGGAAGGTCGAAGCGTCTGGCTTATGGCGCCTGGGGCCATGTTCCAAGGGGTCGGGTGATGGGAGCTCCTTAGGGCACCTGGCACGGTGCAGATGGAGTGCCGATCGGCCTGGCCTTTCGCACAAGGCCTGTCGAAGGGCGCACCCAACAAGAGGTGTGAAAACTGTTGGAGCAGGGGCCTGAAAGTCAGCTTGCTTCTGACGTCTGCTCGGTTGGACCGTCGTCTCGCATGGACGCCTCCGATCTCGATGCACACAGTCTTGGGGCTGGGCCAGGCCCTGGCAATCAGCACGAA
This sequence comes from Synechococcus sp. N32, assembly GCF_900473895.1. Lineage (NCBI taxonomy): Bacteria > Bacillati > Cyanobacteriota > Cyanophyceae > Synechococcales > Synechococcaceae > Synechococcus > Synechococcus sp. N32. Next base: position 583,913 of record NZ_UCND01000015.1, on the reverse strand, counting down.
CACGCATTGCCTTTCAGGCCAGAACCGGCTGAAAGTGGGGCTGGCGTGGCTGCGATCTGATTAGCCTGAACCACCGCGCGTGGTTGATGACCATTCCCTTCGGCACGCCTGAGCCTTCGGACGGTCTGCTGAATAAGTCGGTGTCGTCCACCCGACTGCGCGCCTGGCTGAACACCCGCCTCCGCAAGCTCGCTGTGGGGCAGCGGATTCAGGATGCGCGGGCTTTGCGCAGCGAATTCCTGGTGGAGTGATCGTTCAGCGATCAACCCAGCTCGAGGCAGGCCAGGCCGTAAATGTTGCGGTCGTGCCCCCTGGGGATCACGCCCTTGTACATCCGCACCGTTGACGTCATCGGTTTGAAGCCCCTGGCGCTGAGGATGGTTTTGGCGCTCGGGTTGTGGCCGGGGGTGTCGATCAGGACGACACCGTTGTGGTGGTCCAGGGCGTTGTTCAGCAACAGCGAGGCCATGCCGGGGTCTTCGGCGAGCCAGGGGCCCACCCGCCAGCCCTCGCCGATCGGCAGCAGGCAAGGCCGAATGCGCACGTAGCCATGGCATTCGCCCTCGGCATCCCTCGCCGCGAACACATCTCCAGCTCTGTGGCGGAGCCACAGCTCAAGGAAGTGGGGCCTTGGGCTGATCTCATGGCGTTCGTCGTAGCGCTGAATCGCCTCCAGCGACACCTCGTGCAAGGGCACGACGGCAACGTCGCTGCGATGGCTGGGGCTTGGGTCCAGTGATGCCTCGCTGCGGAACAGCATCTGCCGGCGGGTGGTGATGCAGTCCTTCTGAAATCCAGCGCGTTCGTAGAAGCCCACCATCTGCACAGCGGCCTCCAGGCCGATGCACTGCACGCTGCTCAGGGTTTTCAAAGCGTGCTGCCAGAGCCGACGGCCGATCCCGTGGCCCCGATGCTCCGGCTTCACCACGAACAGCCCGATGAAGGCGTAGTCGGGGTTGTAGGTGACCGCCGCGATGCAGCCCACCGGTGTGTTGTCCTGCCAAGCGAGCCAGACCCCCTGGCGATCGGTGTTGGCGTAGATCTCGATGTCGCCGATTCCTGGAGCGAAATCCTGCTCACGGGCCAGGGCCGTGACCACGTCGAGTTCGGCGGGGGTGAAGGGTCTGATCTCCAGCATTGAGCTCGGCCCATCCCGACCCTGCTGAACTCCGTCTTACCGCCTTTGACGGCTGATCTCCATCCCTGAATCAGCCCATCCTCTGCTGGCGCAAGACTGTTCTTGCTGAACAGTTGCTCTCTAGGGTGCTCGTCACGACTCCTCTGCCTGCGGGCTATTGATCCCCATGACTGCTTCGAAGCTGTTCGATTTCCTTGGCCGGGTGCTGATGGCGGCCGTGTTTGTGAATGCCCTGCCGGCCAAGTTCACCAACTTTGCTGAAACCGCAGGCTTCATCGCCTCCAAGGGCATCCCCGAACCCCTCGCTTCTGTGTTGTTGGTGGCGGCGATTGTGGTGCTGATCGCCGGATCGATCCTGCTGGTGTTCGGCAGCAACACGGTGCTGGGGGCCTCGTTGCTGCTGCTGTTCCTGGTGCCAACCACGCTGATCTTCCACACCTTCCCGGCGGACAGCGGCTTTGCGATGAACCTGGCTCTGATCGGGGCGTTGATCCTGGCCATCACCCGTGCCTGGGGCAGTGGCGTTCCCAGCTTCACGCACCTGCGCTCTAAGGGTTGATCGCCGGTTGGCTGAATCAGGGCAGGGCCAAGGCCGTTCCTTCGCGGCGCGGATCAGCGGCCCCCTGCCAGCCAGCACCAATTTTTTGAATCAGAGCGGTGCCGCTGCCGATGCTCTGACGCCGGGAGTTTGCTTCGCTTTTGAGCTGCTGCAGCGGAAACGGCCAAGGCAGCGGCGGATCGCTTTCCAGCACCAGCGTTGTGCCCCGGCGCGAAAGATGGGGAAGGCCTACCGCCCGCGCCGGCGGTTCGTTCCAGATCAGGGATGCCAGGAGCACCCGGCTGAGCAGATGGGGAATGCTGCGGCCGCCGGGGCTGCCAAGGGCCAGCACCGGCTCACCGTTGCGGAACACCAGCGTCGGCGCCATCGACGACATCGGCCGCCGTCCGGGCAGCCGGCGGTTGGCGACCGGTTTGCCGCCAAGGCTGGGCTTGAAGGCGAAATCGGTGAGCTGATTGTTCATCACCATGCCTCCCACAAGGTGCCGACTCCCGAAGATCGTCTCCACCGAAGAGGTGTAGGAGGCAATGTTCCCGCTGGCATCCACGATGGTGATCTGGCTGGTGCCCTGTTCGATGCCCCGATCCGGCCGTCCGTAGGGATAACGATCAATGCCTGGCGGCAAGCCCGGCGTTGGCCTTGAGCCGTTGGCGCCCTGCATGGCTGTCGCCCGGCTAACGATGTAGGCCGGATCCAGCAGGGCTGCGCTGGGCACTGCTCCATCGATGGGGTCGTGCACCCAGTAGAGCCGGTCGGCATCGGCCCAGGCCTGGGCGCGGGCCAGCTGCCGCCAAAGCTGCGGCTCACCTGTGCTGGAGCTATTCAGGTTGGTGGTCTGGTTCAGCAGCGCCAGGGTTTGCAGCAACGCCAAGCCACCGCTGCTGGGGGGCGGGACCGTGCAAATCCGGTGCTGCAGCTGCTGGCTGCAGAGGGGGGTGCGCCGGACCACGGCATAGCTGCTCAGATCGGCAGAGCTCCAGCCGCGGAAGTTTGGCTCGCTGGCCTGCAGGGCGTTGACCCTGCCCAGGATCTGCTGCGCCAGAGGCCCTTGATAAAAGGCCGGGCCCCCTTCCCTGGCCAGCAGCCTCAGGCTGCGTGCCAGGGAAGGGTTGCGGAAGGGATGATCCGCTGCTGGTGGCCGGCCGCCGGGCAGGTAGAGCGCTTGAAACTCAGGGCTGTGGGCCACGCCGAAACGCTGGGCCAGGCGGATGGAGCGCAACAGCCGCGGGCTTGGCAGAAAGCCATCGCTGGCCAGGCGGATCGCCGGTTGTAGGGCTTGTGCCCAGGGCAAACGGCCGTGGTTTTGATGGGCCTCCCAGAGCAGGGCCACGGTGCCGGGAATGCCGATGGCGTTGGCTTGGCTGGTGGCCTGTCGCCAGGGGAGGGGATCCCCCGCGCCGTCGAGCAGGTCGCCCGGGCGGCTGCGTTCGGGGGCAATTTCACGGCCATCCAGCACTTCAAGCTGGCGTTGCTTGGCATCCCAGTGGAGCAGAAAACCACCACCCGCCAGGCCGGAGCTCTGGGGTTCCACCACCGCCAGCACCGCCTGGGCTGTGACCAGAGCATCGATGGCGCTGCCGCCGTTCTTCAACGCAGCCAGCGCTGCCGTGCTGGCGAGGGGATTGGCAGTGACCACAACGGCGGACCCGCGGGCGGTGGAGATGCCTCTGCTGCTGGTGTCGCTGGATTCCGGATCGTCGCGGCTGATCGGGGCTGCCGATGCTGGGAGGGTGCTCCAAAGGCTCAGCGCCAGCAGCAACGCTTTGAGCTGGGGGAGCACAGCTTTGGATCAGCTGGTTTCAGTCTTGTGGCTGGTGAGGCGGACTGCTGGCCTTCTGATCCAAAAAAAAGAGCCGGCCCCTCAGCCCGCTCTTGCTTGACGCATTGAAGGCACCACAGCCTCCACTTCAAGAGTGGATCAGCAGAGGGCCGTTCGAGGTGCGATCGGAGCGTTTCTCAGGGAATTCTCAGGAGGTGGAATAGGCATTACTGCTGAATAAGAATCTTTCCCGCATGGCCGAAGATCGTGCCGGCGTGAGCACCACTGCAAACGCTGCTGGAGGGAATAAAGCAGGTTCCCTCGCATGCTCTTCTCATCTCGGCTGTTAGCGAGAAGCGGCCATCGAATAGGAGGAGATGTATCCGCAGGCCCACCTACGGGATACATCACTCACCTAAGCAGAACTTACACAAAAAAAGGTTCCCGAAGAGCCCACTCCTCGGGAACGACTCGTGCATGCTAGGAGAACTTAATGCTGCGCAATCTCCCTTAACAATGAGCAATTGTGCTCAGTGCGAGATGGCTGGGTCTCGCCCCAATTGTCTTGGCGCCTGCGCTACTTGGTGCGTTTCAGTTGGCCAATAAGAAGCCCCTGCCTGCAGCAGGGGCTCACCAGCGCTTTGCTCTGGCTGATGGGCTTAGAGGCCTAGGAATTTGGCGGGAATTCCGTCGAGGCTGTTGTTGCCCAACATCTGGAAGATGACGTTGATCAGCATTCCTCCGATGTGGAAGGCTCCCACCAGAGCCAGGCCTCTCCAGAGTTTTTCGGCTGCTGCTGGGGGCTGATTGTTGGCCCAGGTGCCGGATCCGTTGGTCATCGATTGATCGCAACTTCGATCACGTTGGCGAAAGAGGTGTCAGGGGTCCAGCAGTCGTCACTGAGGTTCATCAGCGCACGGGAGGTGAACAGCGCCGCCAGCCTGTTTTGAGCATCGTGTTCCAGGCTTCGATGGCGTTGTGCCGCAGTATCCGTCGCCGGGTCTGGGGCACCGGTGGATTGGGTGGAATCCAGCTGTAGCTGCGTACCACCACCCACTGAGCATGGGCGGTGGATGCATCTGGCTTGAACTGCACCACCTTCTACTGCTCGGCGCTCACCAGCCAGCCCTCTCCGCTTGGCTGTTCCGGCGGTTCGTGGGTGGCGCGGTAACGGGACAAAGGGTGGGGCGACGGCAAACAGAAGACAGCTCTGCAAAGCATCTGCTGCCGAGGCGATGCCCCGGCTTCACGATGGCGAATTCGCTTATTGAACGGTGAGGCACATCGAGCAGGACGCTGGCCAGGCCTAAACGATGCTCACGAGTCCGACGGAATATCGATGGATGAGTTGTTGTCCTCGAGGAAAGGAAGCTCGTCTCAGTCAAAAAGAGGCTTGAGAGAAGCTTCTGGTGGCCTTGGCTTGCGACCACAGTCCAACCAAGGCAAGACACCTTTGCATCGGTCGATGCATCGATCGAGGTCTTGGGAAAGGATTTTGAGCAATTTTTTGTTTCTCCAAGAAAAAACATGAAGTTTCTTTGCTGATCGATAAGCAAGAATGCGAAATTCAACTTATTAGTTCAAAAAGTTATTAGGGCTTCATTCTTTTCTCGCATACATTTCGGCAAATCCAAAGAACGATGCCCTGCCGTCAGGTTGAAGATTTTTCCCAGAAAATTGCCTCAGACTTTGCCGCAGCCTGCAGGACTGATGAGGAGAGTGACGATTGTTTTGGGACGGCTTACAACTACGGTCGCGACCATGTGACCCGTCTAACGCACGAGATCATTCGACTTCAGCGGGAGAGTGGTTTGTCGCGAAAGGAGATTATTGAATCGATCAAAGATATGGCCAGTCACATGAATGCACTCTCCTATGTGTTTCTTGTGGCGGCCGATGTTGCCGAGAAAGCCTTGGATCATGATTGATCCTGAGGACGGGCCCGCACATAACGAGTCAGCTGAAGATGCTCCTTGTTATGCCCCGCGGGGTGATTTTCTGATCGGTCTTGCTCAGGAAGCGCTTTCCTTCACCAAGAGACGGAAGCTTGAGAAGGAGATCGCAGTGATCAAATCAGCGCTGAAGGGCCATGACGACAAACCCACAACCCGTCGCGCCGAGCAACTCAAAACCCGTCTCGACAAGCTCAAGGAGGAACTGAACAGCCCCTCTTAGGCGTGATTGCCACAACTCGAGGGATGTTTCCCGCCAGGTTGTTCAGACCCTGCTGTATCCGAGCTTGGTTTCGAAGATCTTGAGTGGAAGCCCAAACGACTCCATCAGCTGCCGGCAGTCATCGCCGACCGTGCCGTAGACCTCAACGCTGAAACCATCGCCAAGCTCCGCATGCTTTTGCAGATACTCCTGAACGGGAGGGTTGGACACATGGGCGCTGAACGCCTCGTCGTTGGCGTAGACCTCTGACCACACGAATGCGTGGGGATCGTCCGGGTCCTGATCAAAGGTGTGGTGAATCATGCCTGGCTCAGATGCCTGAACGGCTTCGTCGGTGATGCGAGCCAGCTCCAGGTACTGGTCAACACAACCGGGCTTGACGTGGATTCGCGCCAGCAACATGAACGGTGTGGAGTTGTCGAAGTTGGCCATGGGCTCTCAGGCGGTGCCCAAGTGTTCCATGGATTCAGGTTGTAAAACCCTGGAGGTGCACTCTCCAGGGGAACCCGTGCTTGTCTTCAAGTCTCGTTCCAATGGAGACGATCAAGCGGTTAAAGGCTGTTGCTTCAGTGATAAGCGACCACCAGCCATCGAGTTGTGAACCAGGTCTTCGGCGTAGCGGCGGCCTGCTTGTTGCGCTTCTCGAACGCTCTTGAAATTGCCGACAAAGTCGTAGTCCTTTCCGTCAACCGTTGCCGCAACCGCATAGAGCCTGTCAGCAACTTTGCTCACAGACCAGCGCAAAAAGCAGGCCGGGGAGTTCTTCTGACTGTGCATACTGTCCTCCTTGAAATAACGGAACGACTTAAGCGCTTGCTTGTTTGTTTGATTTCAAAGCTTTAAATATCGCAAATAGGTAATTATTTTTCTTTCATAATCCGCTCATTAAGGTCTCATGAAATCGAATGATGTGAGCGATGTGATCCGAGTTTTGAGCAGCTCCCTCTGCCGCGATGGCTGACCTGCAACCAAGCTGCGACTTAACGATGTGGAGCCACGGAACCGCGAGGAGAAGCGAGTCCTCCCCGAGCGATGCAGTATCCGCATAAACACGTTCGCTGCGTCACACTGATTTGTGCCTGATGCACTGAATTTCTACAGCTTTAAGACACAGAGAAGTTTCCCCGTTGATCGCTCTCAACGGGGAAACTCGTCTGCCAGCCCCAGGGTCGCTCTCCCCGTGCTGCTCAGCACCACATCTGGTGTGCGGGCGACTGAGGGCTCAATGATGAGGCCATTCAGCAGGCTTGTCTGGAAATTATTGAAGATGTGCTGATCCGCCAAAAATTCCGGTAGATCCAGGCAATGGTCGCGACTGATACGGACGACTTAAATGCTCGATAGGCCTCGGGAGAACGGCTGGATTCGCTAGACAAACGGACCCAGCAGTTGCCGCTGACATGGGTCCGCGTCCCGGGCTAGGTGCATGAGACCAGGACGCGATACACATAAGCCATTAGAGCCAGTGGATTCAGCGAAATCCGCTACTCAAATGGCTCCACATGTCAGGCGCGTGCTTTGCGGAAATTGGTTGAATAGGGAAACCGGTAGCCAAGCTCCATTTCCTCCAGCTGCTCCTCGGCGAGGTAGAGGCTGCGCGTGAAGAAGCACACATTCTCGCTGTCGCACACCAGAAATTTGCTGGTCTCGATTTTTTGGATGGATGAACCGCGTGGGGTCTGCACGATCAAATCTGCTTGAGCCATGGAGCGTGCTGGCAAATTTCCCCTGTCATGGCTTTCATCGTTGTCGTTTGGTCGTAACAACGCTCACACTTCGACAATGTCATTCCCTCAAGTTTCTTGGTAACAACAGATGCTCGGGTTAAGCGATAAAAAGAATCTTTCCCCCCAGTCCAAAAATGGGCTATTCACTGTCTCGTTTGAAAATGATGCGATGAAGTGGCTGCTCTCGAAACTCGGTTTACTCAAGCTGCACAAAAATACCCAGGATCTCCAGGACGACCTCTCGTTTTTTAAGACCTCGCTTCAGGTCAATGCCATTGCATGTCAATGGCTTCTGAGAAAGCAAACTCAGCTCTTTCTGAGGCAGAGCAAGGGGTCAGCATTAATGATCAGAATTAGGGATGCATCCGGTGATGGCACGGTTGCGAGCAAGTTGGTGGAGCTCAGCCTCAAGGCAACGCAAGCACAGATTGAAGCCCCATCGGCAAGCGGCCAGATGCTTCTTGAGCTTGGTTATCGCACGGTTGGTGGTGACTTCATCACGCTTGAGTATTCTTTCATTGACCTTGGCCCCAAAAAAATTGATCAGCCAGAGTTGACCAATTGGTTCAGTAATGAATCGGACAATATTCATCAAGACATGTATTACTTGGCGACTAAAGGAAGATCGCTTGGTGGATCTGAAGTCATGCCCCTCGGCCGGTGATCCTGGTTGCAGCAGCGTGGTGTTGACCCAAGCCAATGGATGACGAGTAGGCCGAGATAGCGCTGCTCTAACCCTTTGATCAGCGCCACAACATTGTGGTAAGTCATTTGTGCAGCCTCAACGTGTCATTGGCGCTACCTGGTCTTTTTCACCTAAGCCATGGTGGAACTGGAAGGCGCAGACGAAGGCTCCTTCTTTCCAATGGTTGTTCCGTTAACCATTGGGCGCTGGTCACTGCACTGACTCCCTTCTGGCGATGCAGGGAGTCAGACCAGCGTTTTCTTTTGGGTTATTCCTTCTGATCTGTTGCAGTGCAGTAGGTCTTAGGGGTGGTCATGGTTCTTCTTGTTGGGCCGTGAAAGGCAGTTAGAACAAAAGTAAGAACAAAATCCGCCCTCACTGCACTGGTTGCCGACAGCGCACCTATCAAGCTTCCACCCAACGAGAGAGAGGCAGCGTTGCAACCTCGTTGCTGCTCATTTGGTCACAGTCATTGCGTCATTCGAATGGGTCTGCACCCCCACCCGGGGTGAGGGTGTCTTTGGAAGTTCTGCCGTTAGGGCTTTCCGCCCAATGGTTTCTCCAATGACCATTGGGCGCTGATAGCACCACTGACTCCTCTGTCTCGAGCGCGATGCGAGGAGTCAGATCAGCGTTTCCAATTACCGAAACCTCTAAGTGACTCATTTGGTCGCCGCTGTTGCCTCATGGGAACTGCACTGAACGCCTGGTAGAGACGATGATGTCTCGGGAAGTTCAGTCGCATGGGCCTTCCCTCCAATGGTTTTTCGTTTTAACCATTGGGCGCTGTCCAGAAAAGCTGACTCCCTTTCTTGGCGGACGGGGAGTCAGTTCAGCGTGACCTGACGGGTGGTGAGCAACGACGTCATCCTGTTTTCAGCATCGTGGTCCTGGCTTCGACCGCATTGTGCCGGAGCATCCGCCGCTCGGTCATCGGCGTTGGCGGCTCCTGTGATTAGAGAGCAGTAGGCAAGCCTCTAAACATCGGCTAAACCCAGGTGGCGACGTTCTCCTCTTCTGATCGCGATGAAGGCTCTTCTCGCTAGCTGCCTGCTGCTTGCCTCCACATCTGTTCCTGCTTTGGCTCAGAAGGAGATCCCCAAGGCCGAAGGCCATGACCAGTGCCCTCTGGGTTACGTGAACACCCTTGGGACGACGTGCGTATCTCCGATCTATTACGAAGTAGCCCCAACCAACGGCAAAGCATGCCTATCTGGCTGGGTGAACATCGGTGCTGGGTACTGCAAGAAGAAGAAAGGTCCTCTGGGAATCCTCTGAACACCACAAGGCCAATAGGCATAAAAAAGCCGGGTCATCCACCCGGCCACATGCGCAGATGAACCTGTCTATCGACTGAGACCAGGAGCGCAAGAAGGCAGCAATACCCATCCCTCACCGCCCGGCTTCACCGGCGGGGGGTTGGTTGCGCGGTCCTTATTCGGCATGGGCTGGAGTCTTTATTGATCCCACCAAATGGGTTCGTAAACCCAGCCTTTTGCTTGAGCAGCCAGTTGCACTGAAAACGCACGTTTTGCAGCGGGGGATTGGTGGAGTGATACCTGGGCATAGCCGAAGTCTGGCGAGCGCGGAACCCTTAATGCGTTCGGCACCGTACCCAGCTCGTTGAATGAGCCTTCAGATTTTGTTGCTGGCCCGTTGAACAACTTCTATGCTAGTACAGCTGTACTGATACGTGGGTTATGGCGGTTGATCATGCGAGCGGCATCTCGGCATCCAAGCCGGATCCGGTCTTCCTGCGCGTCAAATCGGGAATGACCGTGATCGTCACTGATACGGATGGGGCCTGGCGCATGGCAGATGTGATTTGGGTCGATGGTGGTGCCAGGAATCCCAAGACTCCGACGTTGTTTCAGGTGGCTGATGTCGATACCGGAGTCATCAACTGGGTCAACGCCAATTTCGTCACCCACATCGTTCCAAGGGGCTGAAGCCCCTGTTGGTACGGGACGGGGAAGATCAGGTCTCGGAATGCAGACAGCAGCTCTGCCAGAGAAAAACCATCTGACAATCAACCCCAGCTTCTAATGAACGTGGCGCGATTTCTGCTCAGGGACGGGAACAAGGTTGGTGCTGAAGTCTCACCAGATGGTCTTGAGGTCTTCACCTACGAAGACCAGAAGGGGCAATTGATCCATGCGTTGGCCACGGTTAAGGCTGAAAGGGAGTTCCTCAGGCAGGTCCCCTCGAAGCTGCTTCCCTTGTATGTCCGTATGGAGCAGGCACTTGCCAGGGCCGTTGGGCGGAACTGAGGCGAGCCGCAGATCTTCTTCAGGCGAAACCATCGGTCAGGTGACCGCTCGAAGTTGGTTCCGCCGCCCCTGAGTGGTTCGGGCCGTCCCGGGGCACTCCAGTCGTAGCCCTGTCGAACCAGGCTGAGACGTGCCATCTGCTACACGCTGGTCGTGTAAGCCGTACGCATAAATACTTAGTCGCTCTGTTAGGACTGGAGTACGTCATGAGAGACGGAGGTCCCGGCATCGAACACCGGGACTTTTTCTTGGGCATCACTCACGGTTCGTCCGAAAAGCCTTGAACATGGATCAGGGCGTAGGGATACCGCCCCACCGTCTTCTGCCCCACCGTCGTCTGCCCCAACGCCTTCTGATGAGCGATCAGGCAGAGGGACAAGCCACAGGCTGTCCATAGGTTGCTTCCCCATTTCCCATCCTCTAGACACGATGAAGTTGTGAGGGAAACACCTCATGGGATGGAAACAAGGTCGCATCCCTGAGATTGTTTTGAGGCCTCTGCCTTTGGCGGAGGTCTTTTTTATTGCTGTCCAGTTGTGAGGAGAGCGGTTTGCTTGTTGTGGAGCTTCAGGTATCAGCAACTACTGCAGCCAGTGTCAGCCCTGCCATCGTTGATTAACTGCACAAAGTAAGTGACGCTTGAAGAGCAATACATTACTCTAATGGATGCGGCTGGAAGGGTTACGGATGAATGGTGTCGGGAAAAATTTATCCAGGAAGCAGACAATGTTTTACTGCACATTAATGCTCAAGTTCTGAAGAACAGGCAAGAGCTGAACGCCATGTCTGCATAAGGCGGTTGTCGTTCAAGCAGTGAGTTGTCCCCGTCGCAAGAGGGGTTGTTGACTTGTGACGATGAACTTGTCTATTGACTCGCCAGTGCTTGGAAGATCAGAGCCGCAAAAAGCGACCAAAGCACGGTGCTTGCGAAGCGGTTCTCCCAGGCCAACCGACGGGACATGCTCCTCATCAGTAGGTCCCGCGGAAAACCGTTGCGATCACTGAAGCAAGCGAGCAGGTAAACAACGCAAGCAGTGCGAACTCCATGAAGGTTGTGGTGTGGCCTGCTTCTGTCATGCCTCGGGTTGAAGCAGAGCTGTCGTAGCGGTCGGCACCAGAAAGCACCGGCAAGTGCTTCTACCCGTAGCGGCTAGGTAACCATGTCTTTTTCTTGAGTTGCTGACCACACCCATTGTTTTGTCGTGATGGCGACGACCAGTCGCTGAACCTCACGTCATCATTTGGGCGCTTCTTCGGTGAAGGGGCGATGCGTCGAACGCGGGGGTGCTTAGGGAACACCCCCCCCCTTTTTTTTTTGGCAGTTCGTAAACGATGCCCACGGCACCGCCGACTGATTGAAGAGGGTGGTGTGGCTGGGACGCCAGCACCTTCGACGGATTCGTCCCCTTGTTGATGGGCGGCATTCCCTGCCGCCTTTTTTTGCCTGTTGCCGACCAAACCATGGTCGGTGTCCACGACCTGTTTCGACGGTTCTCCCACTCCCTTGCACCAGGCATCTGGACGAAAGTGAATTGGTCGTCAAACGAGGGACACCGGCCCTTGGAGGTGAGATCTTCAGGGGCCTTTTTGTGTTCCCCTCAGCTCTGGGTGGGCAATATTCTTCCCGAGGCCCAGCCCAATCAATAGGGGCTAATTCAGTCGGGTATGTTCAATTTGTTGCACGAACTATTGGCTATGCAGCGATGTCTTGATCGATATAGTCCAGAAAATGAATCACTCTTCTTTCTTTCTTCTCTTGCAAAGCTTCCTTGGCAAGAGTCAGCAGCTGATTCTCTCGGGCTTTGATGGCGGTTCTCCACCGTTTGGGTTTGGGATTGGTCACACGGAAGGGCCCTGAGAGTGGAGAAGTCTTGAGAGGCACAAGTCTTTTCATGCCGCACGACGCTAGGGTTCACAAACGAAAACCGCCAAGATGCTTGATGGTTGTTGATGAGGGTTCGTTCAGATACCGTTTATTTGTATCAAGCTGAACTCGCAGTTTGGCTGCATCAATAAGAGAAATCGCTTCAAGCCTGAAACCATTTCTCGAAACCCCAGTGGGGAACCGCATGGGAACAGTGCTTACTGCAAAGCACTGCAGTGATTTGGTGCCCAGTTGAAACCGTAAGCGGTTTGAGCCACAACAGGTTTGTCGCAGCAACTCAGATGGGTTTCAGCACTGAGCAACCCAAAGCGGAAACCACGAGCTCCACTCGCATTGCAGCTGGACTCATCCTCGGGATGGCTTGTTTCGCTGCGGTGCTCACCGGAGGAATCTTTGTCGGACAGACCATCGGTGACGCGTTTAGCACGCTCCAGACCTTCGCCCCAGTGCAGATGGACCCGCTTCGCTGAGGTTTTGGAGCCGATCAGGCTTCAACGTCAGCCTTGTCTTCGGCGTTGTGGTGAGCCTCGACTGAGGTGGCTTCAGCTGATTTGCTGCGGGGGCAGTCACCAGCGTTGGCGGCGCCAATAAAAACAACTACTGCCATGATCGCAACGATCACGGAGCCGCCTACAAAAGCAAGGTTCGGACCTTTCACGTCAGGTGTATGCCAGTGATCAGGCGAACCTAGTGCTGGATTCAGATCTGCGGGGCGATCTGGGTGGCACGGTCAGTGTTCACCCACGTGGTCGCCTCTATTGATCCTTGTTTTCTTTGTATCTGGGCAGGTCGGTCGGCTGAGCCAGCACGTAAAAGACGGCAGCAGAGATCACCACGGTGACCACGATGAGAGCGGTGATGGCTGCTGAGTAGTCGTTCACGGAAGTCTCTCCAAAGCTAAGGTTAGGGCTGACGCTTTGCTGGCTGCGTCAATTGCCTGGAATGGCCTGGCTGTGGATCGTGGTCATCGTGTTGTGCAGTTCACCCACATCCCGAAGCCCTTCGGCACTGAACCAGGGTGCGTTCTCCCAGCTGAAGCCTTCACCAAAAGTGTTGTCGGGTGCCGTGACGTACCAGTGACAGTTCACATCCGGCGTATCAACGGAGCACTGAGACCAGTCCGGCTGCCACTGCGGCACCTGAACCCACATCACTGCTGCAAACACCAGGGAGAACAAAGCTCTGAGCATCGACCTGGGGCTGCTTATTGAAACTTTACACGAATTGGTCTCAGAATTGGAATCGTCGACGGCATCGACGATCACGCCCAGAAGGCTCAAGCGAGAAAGCGCTTCTGTAGTCGGTGACTCGATTTCAATCGGTTGAGCGGGGATACAACCGAAGTGCCGTGCTGTGCGTTCGAGGGCACACCGGTGGCGGAATCGCATCCCTCATCGCTCGACGCGATGTGATTCCGTCGTGTGCATCCAACGTTTGCACCCAACTTGTGCATTCAAATCTGATCGACGTTCAAGGCCAAAGAACAACTTTGGAGAGTGTTGGCACCAGGCTTCGCGTCATCAACTGAAGACGTGATCCCGAAGCTGGCCTGTCGATCGAGGGCAAGCGGCCGCAGTCTCATCAAGCTGCGTGTCCTCCATGCTCCAAACGATGTACTGCGTTGAGCGAAGCGATGGGCCCGACCAATGGGTTCAAGAACAGTGCTTCAAAACTGAGTTCAAGGCGTTCGTGAATGCACGCGCCAAATCGCTTGCTTTCACAAACGTCTATCGCGTCATCTATCAAAGCCCTGGGCTCTCAGGCGAAGTGGTAAGGGTTGCGAAAGGAAAGGCGCTTTTGAATTCCGATGACCGGCTGGTTGGTTGAGCCGGTCAGTCCTGCTCAGCGCAGCCAGGGCGATTGCGTCACCTCCAAGGTGTAATCCCCCGTGCGGGTGAAACGCAGCGGGATGGAGTTGATGCGGATGTAGGTCTCCCCTTGCTCGGCAGCCAGAAAGCTGAACTCATGCTCAGCACTGTTCACCATCACGTTGCCGCCGCGCTGCATGAAGTCGCAGCGGAAGGTTTCCACGCTGGTGGTGGTGCCGTCGTAGCTGAGCAGCCGGCAGGTTGAGCCAATGATCTCAGCGCTTGCCGGAATGGCGGTGGCGACGGCGAGGCCTGCCGCGGCGAGGCTGGTTCGAATCCACATCATCGGAGCACCCCGCAGTGCATTGCATTCGGTTCGTTCTCTCACTCTGCTGCCTCAATCCTTCCCAGGCCGGCGATGTTGGGCGACTCGCCAGATTCTCTTAAGCATTGCGGGGCGCGCCTGCAACTGATCTGCGCGATAGTTAACCCACGCGAAAGGGCCGCGAGACCACGACGCGAGATCTGAATAAGAGGAAACTTCAATGAGCAGGAGAGGTATCCATCCCCTCTTGATGGGTATGGACAAACCCGAGCGCAAACCCGTTGAGCCTTCAAAGGTTAACGATTTGTCCGGCAACGAATCCGCTCAACGCAAGCGGTTCATCCGATCGGAAGAAGAAGATTCAGGCAACCAGCAGGCTGCTTGATCAATTCATTAACAAGTGATCAGAGCGCGGATGAGACCGTTCATCTGCGCGATCTTTCAACCGCTATTCCTCAGGTAAGAGCGGTTTTTTGTTTGTGTAAAGGAATGGGTTAAGTACCTATTGATTCTGGAGGGGAGAGGAGTAGAGATAAGTCAGCGACAAGGAGAGAGATGGTCACGATCTGTTCAGGTTTTTTCGATCTCTGCATTCCCCTCAATGCATTTGACAAGACGCAGCAAGTGCAGGCTGACGAACCCAAGCAAGCGATGAAATCTCAGCACGATCTGTACTGGGAGGAGCGTTGCGACACCTCGCCGACTGCGCCTGGCTGCAAGATCTACGATGACTGAGCCCAGTACGTCGTCGTAGACGTCATCAAGGCAACGCAATCGATCCTCTTTGGTTCAAGCAACTACACCTGGCTGATCTGCCTGTTTTTGTTGTTGCAATCTGCTTTCTCCCTGTGTCTTAACTGCGGGGAGAAGGGGCTCTGCTGTGGTGATTTTTTAGGTCACGACCTTGATGAGTTTTTAACACCAATTGATCCATCAATGGTGAGGTTCAATGAAAGGCAAAATTGTCGTTCTCGACACGAATGTGCTGCTCCACGATCCTGAGGCGCCGCACCGCTTTGGTGATCTCAGGGTTGTGATCCCCATGCAAGTGGTTGAAGAAATCGATCGCTTTAAAAAGGATCACTCTGAAAAAGGCCGCAACGCTCGGCGGATTTCAAGGCTCCTGGATTCCTACCGAGCGCGCGGAAGCCTTGCCGATGGCGTTCCGATTGAGGGAACCAACCACGGCATGCTGCAGGTGGTGTTCTGTCAGGCTCAAGCCCTGAGCGCTTTGCCGGCAGAACTGCAGGGGGGAGGCGGCGATAACAACATCCTTGCAGTGGCCCTCGAGCAGATGCGATGCAGCGGGCTGAAACAGGCGCCCGAGGTCGTTCTGATCAGCAAAGACATCAACCTGCGGATCAAGGCGGATGCGGTGGGCCTGCAGGCCGAGGACTACGTCAACGACAACGTCTCGATCGACGATCTCTATGCAGGGTTCCGTGAACTCAGCACCAATGCGGAGACGATCAAGACCCTGCATGACGAGGAGCAGCTGCCGCTGGAGGCTGTCATTAACTCTGAGGGGCAGCATCTCCAGGCCAATGAAGGCGTGGTGCTGGTGGATCAGCGCAACGACAGCCACACCCTGCTGGCCCGGCATCAAGGCAACAGCAACACCATCAAGCCGCTGCACTGGCTGCATCGCGCCCACTTGGGGCGGATCAAAGCCAGAAACCGCGAGCAAAGCTTCGCCCTGGATCTACTGCTCGATCCTTCCGTTGCTCTGGTGACTCTGGTGGGCAAGGCCGGCACAGGCAAAACGCTGCTGGCCATCGCCGCGGGTTTGCACCAGGTGGCCGACACCCATCACTACGCCCGCCTGTTGGTGACGCGCCCACCGATCTCCCTCGGCAAAGACATTGGCTACCTGCCGGGCACGCTTGAGGAGAAACTCGGCCCTTGGATGAAGCCGATCATCGACAACATCGACTTCATCACCGGTTCAAACCCTGGCGAGAATACTGAGCAGACGAAGAAACAGCGGCACCGCGAACCACGCAACGCCTGGGCCGATTTGCAGGGCATGGGGTTGTTGGAGGTTGAGGCGATCAACACCATCCGCGGCCGATCGATCCCCAATCAGTTCCTGGTGGTGGATGAGGCGCAGAACCTCACGCCCCTGGAAGTGAAAACGATCGTGACGCGGGTTGGTGAAGGAACCAAGGTTGTCTTCACCGGTGACCCTTATCAAATCGACAATCCCTATGTGGATGCCGAAAGCAATGGGCTCACCTGGTTGGTGGAAAAGCTCAAAGGTCAGCCCCTGGTGGGACACATGACCCTCACCAAAGGGGAGCGGAGTGAACTGGCTGAACTGGCCGCCAACATTCTCTGAATCAAGACGACCTCGCCGATACCGCCGACATCACTACCACCCATGACTGTTGAACACATGACCCAATTACCTAGTACCGCTTCACCTGAGCAAGCCAACCTGGATGCAATTCTGAAGTCCCTCACCTACAGAATTGCCTATGAAGATCCCGACTTGCTGAACAGCAATGCCATGCGTGGTGTGCGCATGCTGCTTGAAATCACCAAGCCGGATCTGCATCTGGAAACAGCCGGGATCGAATCGACGATCATTGTTTTTGGTGGCGCCAGGATCGTCGACAAAGACACTGCTGTCGCCAAGCTGACGCAAGCCGAGCAAAGGCTCAGTGCAGCCCCGGGCTCACCGGTGTTGAAGCGACAAGTCGTCCATGCACAACAGCTCGTGGAGTTGTCTCGTTTTTACGACGCAGCTAGAGAGTTCGCCTCATTGGCCTCCCGGCATGGTCAGTGCAACAGGGAACAACCCAACGATTGCTCATCCCATGTGATCGTGACCGGCGGTGGTCCGGGAATCATGGAAGCCGCCAACCGGGGTGCCTTTGAGGCCGGCTGCCGCTCGATTGGGCTGAACATCACCCTGCCGTTTGAGCAACATCCCAATCCCTACATCACCCCGGATCTTTGCTTCAAGTTCAACTATTTTTCACTGCGCAAATTCCATTTTGTGATGCGCTCGATTGGCGCCATCCTTTTCCCGGGTGGTTTTGGCACGCTTGATGAACTGTTTGAGCTGCTCACCCTGCGGCAAGTGGGCACCAAAGGCAGCATGCCCATTGTTCTGTTTGGTTCAGAGTTTTGGAGGAGGCTGGTGGATTTCGACTACCTCGCCGAGACGGGCTTGATTTCAGATGACGACCTCGATCTGATTCATTTCTCAGATTCAGCGGAAGAGGCCTGGGATTTCATCTGCAACCGAACGCAGGCCGACCCCCAGTTGAGCTGAGCAGGCCCAGCTACCCGATCAAGCAGATGGCTGGTTGTGCTGGCGCAGTTTCTTGAGTTGATCTTCGATCTGAAAGCGCAGCTGCCTCAGGTTTTCAACATTGATCTGGTGTTCGCCCGAGCTCCAGTGCTGCGGGTTGGCGACACGGATCTCCAGCTCGCGAAGGCGGGAGAGATCAGATTGCATGGCGAACTCCACGGCCGGGTTAAGTCTGTTGTCGCAGCTTCTGCCTTCACATGAGTTTTTCTACTGGGTAAGGGAAAACGACCGATTTGCTTCCAAAGTGGGCTCAGATGGAGCCCGATTCGAGCAGGTGGTCCATCAAGGCCGCATAAAGCTGGGTCTTCATGTTCAACAGGCAGGCCTGTTCGTTGGCGTCACCGCCGGGCCAGTTGTCGTGAGCTTCAGCTACGACACGGTGCAGAAGACGCAAAACATCTCTCTCCAACGTAATGGTGGTGATCATTGGGTTGTCTTCCATTGGCGCTAAGAGGGAAAGGAGCTGATTTCAGAGGCCCTGGGACTGCTGGCGCACGATCCAGGCTGATGCGGCTTCCTGTTGCTTCCATGCCAACAACAGATCTTTGGCAATGCTGCGTAGGGATGCAAGGTCATCCGAGTTGTCGATCTCGCGTGAGAATTTTTCGACTTCAAATTTCTGGCCCAGAGTCAACGCGATCGGTTCCATTGGCTTGTGGCTTGGTGAGCGGAACGTACCCGAGAACTTTTGCTGCTGCAAATCAAAAACGTAGTACTTGCAACCGATTTGAGGAAAGAATGCTCATCTCAATGCATTGCTGTCATTACAGAACATTTCTGAATGCCACTGATCACTCGGATCGCAAAGGCTTATGGCCTTAGAAAGCATGTATAGGCCTAGAGCTGATGCATTTCTCCTGGGAAAAACATCTGGAATTGTCCAGGAATGTAGCTGTTGCGTCAGACAAAAATAAGGGTATTGCCCTCGCCCTGATGGGTGTTGCCCTCACCATGCTGGCCACGGATCTTCTGGCCCATGAGTTGAAGGCCTCAGCCTTGCCGTCCTCCAGGGCTTAATTCAGAGAAAGTCCATTCCAACCTTTTAGATCACCCGGATCGTCAAGGCTTAATGCCTTTAAAACATGCATCAGCTCCTAGCCGATGCATTTCTTCTGGGATCAACATCTGGAATTAACCAGCAATACAGTTTTTGCCTTGCCAAATCAGGCTATGTCACTTGTGCTGATGAATATCGCTCTCATCATGCTGGCTGTTGATCTTCTGGCCCATGAGTTGAAGACCCCATCCTTGCCTCTGTTCTGGGCTTGATTCAGAGAAAGTCCATCTCGTCTTCATTGTTGTCGTCTTCCCGGGATTGAATCCACAAGGCTGAGAGCGGAAAAATGAAGCAGCTTGCAACGAGGAATTCCATTGGCTTTGGAATTTGATGAAGCAATAATCCAGCGAATTTCAGAGACAAGCTGTATCAACCGCTGTCATTTTTTTTTTTGAATTTGGTTGCCGATCGATCCGTTTAATCGTGTTGAGTACTTGTGCTTAATCAGCCCAGGCTGATCAAGGTGACACCGGCCACAAACAGCAAAACAGACAACACCAGCAAGCCACTGTTCATCGGTTGCTGGCGCGTTTGATGGATTCCATCCCCAGGCGGGCAGCCCGGCGCCCCAGCCCCACCGCTGCCTGAGCGGTGCTTTTGATCACATCCTTGGCGGTGCTGCGAACCCGGCGGGGACTGCGTTGCATGGCATCGGGCCAGGATCCCTCCGGCCACCGCTGAACCCGGCGACCAACACGGTCACCGAGTTGAAGCAGGGATCGACGCAGCCGGCTGGCCACAGCTTTGAAGCAACAGCATCAATGTGCTGGCTCCTTACCAATGCTGTTGTGCCAAATGACACGAAGGGGGTCTGGCGCCTACTTCGTTGCTTAAATCCCTCAATTCAGGGATATGGCTACATAGATGGCTCCCTCAACTGAGGGATGTTCAATTCATTGATGTGTTGCTGAATAAGGAAGCGCGCCGCCGGTTTGCATGTCTCCTCTGTATGATTTGAATCTTCAGCGCAAGGGGTAGCTGCAGACCGAAACCGTGCAGGTGGTCGATGCCGCCCAGGCCTGGCGCTTGGGGAGTGAGCGCTTTCCCCATTGCATCCGCGGTGTTGTCCGTCGCGATGCTGGGCGTGATGGCTCTGCAGCTGAGTCATCCAATCGCCGCTAAAAGAAGGGCATCCGAACAGCCTGGGATGGAGCTGCGGCTCTAGTCGCGCGCGTTGAACGAAGCTGTGGAAGCAACGGCGCAGTTTTTCAAGACCCAGCGGGTGGTGGCTTGCTGCGGTGATCGCCTCACCCTGGCTTGCCTTTGCCTGGCGGAGCCGATCCGCCGTGCCGTGGTGGGTGCCGCCACCACTGAAGACGAAGGCTTTGAGTTGGTGCTGCGGCACAAGCCGAGCCTGCTGATCTGCAGCTCGGATCTGGAAACCGGCTACGGCATGAACCTGCTGCGGCGGGTGAAGGCGGAGCTGCCAACCTGTCAGCTGTTGATCGTGCTGGTGCGCGAAACCCAGGCCGTAGTGCAGGAGGCGATGCAGGCCTACGCCGATGCAGTGATCTTCAAATCAAGCCTCGGCACCGGCAAGGGAGATTTCGTGCAAGCCCTCCAGACCCTCTCTGAAGGCGGTGTGTATCTCCCCGAAGAGATTCGCCAGCTCGGTGCTGCCCAGGCGCCGAATCCGAACCTGCCGCGGTTGATTGAAGAGCTCACCGAGCGGGAGCTGGAGGTGGTGGCCGGCGTGGCCCGCGGCCTCACCAATCAGGGCATCGGCAGCAGCCTCGGCATCTCGGTGGAAACGGTGAAGACCCACGTGGTCAACGCCAAAGACAAGTTGGGTGCCGCTGATCGCACCCAATTGGCGGTGATGGCGTTGCTTTACGGCCTGATCGATCCCCTCGGCTGAGTCCTGGATGGGCTGTTCGGTGATCACGGTCGTGATCTCGCTTCGGTGGCCAACGCTTGATCCATAGGGTCTCGGCGTTGCTTTGTAGTGATGTCCGAGGAAACCACCAACCAGCAGTCCTGCGGCGGCAAGAAGCGGGCGATGCTCGCCTATGGCCTGGTTCAGATCTCCGCCACCGTGGTGTCGGCTGTGTCGTTGGCGGCCATTGCGGTGGGTCTCTGTGCCGTGAAGCAGGAGAGCCGCCTGTTCAACGGCTGCGTGGAAACCGTTGTGGCCGAGGGTCGCTCCCAGGCGGAAGCTGTTCGCTACTGCAACGGCGGCTGAGATTCAAGACCAACCCTTCCCGAGGGTTGTGGCCAACACCCTTGGATGAGCCTGCGTTCTGGCCGGGATCAGGCTTTCGTTTTGGCCTGAAGCAATGAATGCCTATTGCTGCTGTAACGCAGCTTTTAACTATTACTAAGTTCATCTCCATAGATGAAGCGATCGCCATATCTTTGATCTGATTTCACTGTTTTCTCGGATGCCAGCCCTGAAGTACAAGCGGGATTTCACCCACGAACAGCGGGTGTCGTTCGCCTTTGCGAACTCCGTGGATGCAGCCAAAAGTGCCAGCTCCAACAAGGGCAAGGCGGCATCTACACCTGCTGAGTACAAGCAAAACCAGTGCGCCGCCATGGGCATTGGTATGGGCCCCCGGATCCATGAGGAGTGCCCCTACTCGGCGATCAACCACTCCTATGCCTCCACGGGCAGCCAGGCTCTGGAAGCTGCCATCACCGCTGGCTACAAGCAGGTGTTCGGCAACATCGGCATCTCCGACAACCAGCGTCTTGTCTCACTTGAAGCCTTCCTCTGTGACGGCCGCATCAACGTGCAGGGCTTCATGGCAGGCCTGGTGAAATCTGAGCTGTACAAGAACAAGTTTTTCCACGCCGTGTCTCCCATGCGCGGCATCGAGCTCACCACAAAGCACCTGCTGGGGCGCCCTCCGATCAATCAGAAGGAAGTGAGTGCTGGCATTCAGCTGATCGCTGAAGAGGGTTTCGACGCTTTCGTTGACAGCCTCGTTCGTTCGGAGGAGTACCTCGAGACCTTCGGAACCGACACGGTTCCCTATCTGCGTGGTTTCAAGTCGGAAGCACGGGCTTCCTGCTCCACCTTTGTTGGCATGGCCGAAATCACTCCGGCCAATGCCAGCTCTGAAAACGCCATGTACACCGGCCCTTCCCTGGTGAAGCGTTTCAGCATGGATCTCAATTCCTTCGCTGCTGCTGCTGTCTATTCAGACGACAGCGATCGTGGTGGTTTCTCCTACACGAACGCCGTCAGCAACCCTCGCAACGCTGCTTACCGCCGCATGTATGGCGGCAAGTTCAACTACGGCCGCTTCTGATTCATTGCTGCCTGCAGCGATGAAGCGATGAGTTGAGTAATTAGGGCAGGAGGGGCAACCCTCCTGCTTTTTTCGTGGGTATTACTACTCATTGAGAATCATCCTCGTTTACGTAAAGTCCCCGAGTTCTTTGGCTTGTGGATGTATTACTTCGGGCTATTGGTGCACGAAAGCGGCCAGGTGACGCCTCTCTTTGGCACTGAAGTTCTCGAAGTGGCTGTCTCCAAATTCTTTGAGTGCTGTCTGAGAACGGGATATAAGCCGATTGATGTTCACTTGCGGCTGATCAAATCAGCGTCGCCACAGTTTCCAGCTGAGATCTGTCTGGATAAAAATCTGCTGGTATCGGCTTACAACCTTCAGGTGGAAAATTATCAATAACCTGCTGATTGCTTCAGCTGCGGCTGGCTTTCGGGGATGACATCTTGGGGATTGCCCCCGCCAAATGCCTCGTGGCCAGCCCCGCCGATGCCGACGCCAACCTCAAGCGGGCCCTTGAGCAGCTCAACGAGAACGAGGCGGCTGTTGCTGAGGCGATCAATGAGGCCCGCGCTGAGCACGCCCGAAGTGAACCGCCCCTCACCGGACAGGCCCTGCTGGAGCGGATCGATCAGCTGGCCAGCCAGAGCTCTCTCGACAGTCAGGATGCGGCGATCCTCTGCCACTGGCCCGATGCTGCTTCCATCGGCCAGGCCTGGTTCAAGCTCAAGCACCCGGGCAAGAGCGTCCCCAGTCCGATGTTGGTGCTTGATGCCTACCTCGTTGGCGCCCCACCCTTTCTGAGCAAGGCCCAGCGGGATGTGGTGGGTGATTGGTACCGCAGCAAGGTGAGTGCCAATCCCGAGTACGCAGATGCCGTCACCGGGGCGGCCAAGGCCTTCGTTCTGATCGGTGATCTCAACGCCAGTGCCGCCGGCATGGCCTGGCAGACGATCATTCCCGATCTGCTCGAGCAGGGGCACGACCTTGAGTTCAACGTCACCAAGGAACAGGTGACGGCGGCGGCAGCCCGCTGGATTGTTGCGGTGGCCGACACCTTCACGCCACCATCGCTTGATTGACGCGAGCGATCGATGGGTCTGCAGCTGGTTTCCGCCGATTACCTCCACGAGGACGGCATCACCTACCGGATCCGCCGCGACAGCCTCGAGCAGGACTTCACGATTGAGGAGAAGCGCGATGGCGCCTGGGTGGATTGCGGCCTGGATCAGGCGGTGAAGGATGTGAACTTCGCTGAGTTCAAGCGCCTCGGCCTGCTGATCAAGAAGGTGATGGATGCTGATCAATGGCTGGCCTGACGGGCCACGAATCGCAGCTGCCGGCCGGCCGCGCCAGGATGTAACGAATTCGTTACACGTTTCTCATGACCGTCGGAGAAATCTTCCTGGAGAGCCTCTCCACCGGGGTGATCACCGAGCACGAGGTGAACTGGCTTGCCTCCCATCAGACCAGCTTTGATCGGCCGGAGGAAGCCGCCGCCATACGGCTCGGACGCCTGATGGACCAAGGCCAGATCAACCTCGGCTGCCGCCTGCCGGAGCCGATGCCGCGTCACCAGGAGGTGCTGGTGGACTGGATCGAGCCCCTCGGCCGTCGCCGTCACCGTCACAGTCAGCGCGCAGTGGCCTGAACAAGCAGGCCGTCCTTGGGATTGGGGCTGGGGATCAGCTGCAGCGCCAGGTCTTGATCCGGCTGCAGCTGCAGCTCCACCGTCTGCAGCAGCCCCATCGCCATCAGGCGGATTTCCAACTCCGCCAGGGCCTTACCCAGGCAGACCCGTTCGCCGCCACCGAAGGGCAGCAGCGTCTGCTTGAACGAGCCATCCAGGTGCCGTTGCGGCCGGAATGCCGCCAGATCCTCGTCATCACCGGCCGACGTCGGGCTCAGCACCACCTGAATCACGCTGCCTTCGGGAACGGCCACCCCCGCCAGTTCGATCGGCGCCAGGCTGCGCCGGAAGAACCCTCCCACCGGCGGCGTCAGCCGCATCACCTCCAGCACTGTTGCGTCCAACCGTGCTGACGCCGCCTCATTCGCCAACCCATCGCGCAACCAGCGCTCCACCTCGGGGTTGAGCAGCAGCGCCCGGAACAGGCAGCTCAGCGATGAGGCCGTTGTCTCATAGCCGGCGAAGAGCAACAGAAGTAGCTGTTCGGCCAGGTCGTCATCGTCCAGGGGAATGCCGGCTTCATCCAATCCGCCGCTCAGCAGATCAAGCCCGCCTTGGTTGGTCCCCGCCTGGAGCACGCCCTTGATCCGCTTCAGCAGCCGTTGGCGTGCCGCCATCGCCTTGGCAAAGGGGGTGCCGGGAATGGCCAGCGGAATCGAGAACAGGGCCCGGGTCCAGATCTCGAAGTCGGCGAACAGGGCATCACGGCTGGCGCCATCCAGCCCCAGCACCGTGGTGGCGATCACGGCAAAGGCGAAGCGCCGCATCCGTGCCGCCAGCGGCAGCGCTGTGTTGGTGGTGATCAGCTCCTGGCAGAGCTCCGCCACCATCTGCTCGATCGACGGGGTGTAGCGCACCAGTGCTGCGCTGGAGAACAGTTGCCCCACCACCCGGCGCCGGGCTTTGTGCCCCGGCCCACTGCGGTTGGCCAGCGATTGGCTCCCCAGCAGTTGCCGCACGCTTTCGGGCCACCAGCCCTGCAAGGCATCCCCTTGCCCCAGCAGGTCGCCGATGGCCTGTTCGCCGCGGATGAACACCATCCGCTGGGCCAGCAGCTTGGTTTCGAACACATCGCCGTGGGTCTCAAAGCGCCGCTGGGCGAAATCCGCCTGGGTGAAGAAGGCCAGGGTTTCCCCCAGTCCGCTCACGGCGCCGGTGCTGGGGAGGGGGGTGGTGGCCATCGCAGCTCGGCGTGAGCTGCCGTTCTAGGGCTGACAGTGCTGCAGGCGCTGGCTATTTCAACTGGTGTGCTGCGCGTTCTCCGTGGAACTCAAGTCTTTGCTGTTTGTGCTGATCGCTCATCTGATCAGCGCCGGCCTCTCGAAAACCGTTGCCGCCCAGAAGGCCCGCAACAGCAACCGCTGGGCTGTTGCGGGTTTTCTGTTCGGGCCTTTGGGTCTGATTTCTGCGGTGGGCATGCCGGACCGTCATGAGATTGTTTATCTGCGCTATCTGGCTGAGCAGCAGGGCTACCAACCCCGCCACGCCTGTGGTGGTCAGAAGGGTGAGACCGACGCCTGAGTCTTTTCTTGAAACCCTTCAGCGGCAGCGCTGAAAACGAACAATGCTGCGGGTGAGCCCTTTCTCGGGCCAGTTGGGCATCACACGCCAGGGGGTGTGCACCGTGAGCACGTCGCCCTCGATCGCAAAAAAGCGAGTCTGTTCGGTGCCCACCCATTCCGGATTCCAGGCCACATCCACCTGGGTGATCCAACGGTCATCCTCGAGCCGGTAGGTGCCGGTGTAGGCGATCATGCTGCTCAGCAGGGCTGATCGCTCCTCGGCATTGCTGCCCGGTTGGCGACCTTCCCCTGAGAGCATGAAGGAGAGACGACCCTCCGCCGTGAAGATCACATAGCCGCTGGGGTTGTCCCCCATCGGTGCGAAGGTGTTTCCGTTGGCTTGTTCTTCAACGTCGTAGCTCAACAATTGCCAGGCGCCATGCACGCTGGTGGAACTGATCGCTTGGGCGGGCTGAACCGAACTGACGCTCACAACTGAATCTGTTCCTGCGCGGCAACCTATCGATCGTGATCTGGCTTTGACAGCCTGAAGCGAGACATTGCTGCGCAATTGATGCCATTGATTGCCGAACCAGTAGCGACGACAACGAAAGTGATCAGCGTGCTGGAGCGCGGCAGGGCCGCCAGCCCCGTTTCACCATCACGTTCCAGGTGTCGATCGCGTTCTGATCAAGAACGCGGCGATGGCTGAGGGGTTGCGGTGGTTTGGGTGGGTCGTAGTGATACGTCCTGATTGAGACCCAGGGCGTTGTCTCTGAATTCAGTTCCGGCTTGAAATGCACCAGCCGCTGTTGGGTTGTGTTGACCAACCATCCACGTCCACCCTGGTCAGGGTGTGATTGGGATTTTGATTGCTGCTGGGTGTTGGCCATTTGAGCGCATTCTCGAGGCCAACTGTTTGACGCCGAGGGCTTTGTCAAACCACCAACACAAGCTGCTTACACATGCTGATTTTTTGCTTTTCCAGCCAATGAACTGAATTCAATCCTTTTTTCCCCTTGTGAGCAGCACAATATTTGTTCTAATAGAGAAGTAACGACCTCACAGACCCATGCTTACCGGAGCTGAATTGCTCAACCGCGTCAAGGAACTTGGCGATTGCGCCAAAACAGATCTGGCCAGAGGTTGTGGCTATGTCGTCAAAAAGAAAGACGGCTCTGAGCAGGTGAAATTCACCGCGTTCTACGAGGCTCTGCTGGAAGCCAAGGGCCTTTCCTTCTCCACCGGTGGATCCGGTGTGGGCAAAGGTGGTCGCAAGCTGTCTTACAAAGCTGTGGTTCAGGGCAACGGCAATCTGTTGATTGGCAAGGCCTACACCGCCCTTCTGGAATTGCAGCCCGGCGATGAATATGAGATCAAGCTTGGACGCAAGCAGATCCGCTTGATTCCCGTTGGCGGTTCCGAAGAAGAGGATTGATCTCCGGTTCAGCAGCAACACCATTGTCCCCGTGGTTCCCTTAGGTTCCACGGGGATTTTTTTTGGCTCCGATGCCCTATCAACCCACCAAGGAGCATCTGGACCATCAGATTCCAGACGCGTTCAAGAGCATCAACAGCTTGATGCGTCAGTTGAAGCAGGACATCGGCATGGATGACCGCTACATCGCCCTGATGCTTGATGCTCTTTCGCGGGAGTATTCCGCCAAGCAGCCGAGCCGTGAAGGCTTCAGGTTCCGCTAAACACCAAGCTATTGCTATCAACCGGTGGAATGGCGTCTTTCTCCACCCATGAAACGACTCCTGCTCGTTCACAACCTGGTGCACGGTCAGAGCGTCGTGCATGAATTGGATGACAAGGATTTCGCCGTGGAGCTGGTGGAGGGCGATCCGGAGACCGACGATCAGGGCGAGATGGACGTGGAGAGTCGCTTTTTCATCCGCGTCGACAACGGATGAAGGTGAGTTGATTTCAATGCCGAATCACCTCCGGTGCGCAGCTCAGCACAGAGCTGATCGCTGGGGTTGGATCAGCGCTATCGGGAAGGAATCCGTGGGTGGAAGTTGATGGCAACGCGCTACGTGCTTCGGACGGGGGAGGTCATCCACTCCAACCGCAACCCCGAAGAGCTCGACGTCTACTGCTACCGAAGCGGCGCCAACGACCACACCTGTCTGCTGCTCTCCGATCAATCCGAAGCGGATTTCCTGCTTCGCTACGGATCTGACGAGTTGAACGTGGCCTATTGACGCCGCTCGGATCGTGGCCTGAATGGGTGGGCATCTAGGCAACGCCATGGACGACGTCAGGCTGCAACAGCTGCTTCAGGAGGCTGAAGAGCATCTCCGTGCCCGCAGCTGCCGCCAGCGCTATGAGCGCGCCGTGGTCCGTCTGCCCGACAGCCGCCGGGGCATCTGGTTCGGCGATGACAAGCGTGCTGCCTAAGGCGCGCCGTTGACGAGAAGAGCTGGCTCCAGGGGAGCGTGCAGCAACTCAAAAACCGAATCGATGCGCTCGGCCTCCACCTGCGAGATCGAGAGCATCAGAGCCAGCAGATCGAGCCGCCGCCGCTCTTCGGCGGAATAGGGCCCATCCGAGCGCATCAGTTCTGAAGCCATGGCGTAGGCCGTGAGCGCTTGATCGGCCGTGAGCGCCTTGGCTGCTTCCAGCATCAGCGCCTTGGTGCCCTTCTCCAGGCGCATGGCCAGCACTGCATCCATCAGCAGCACCACGTCGTTTTCACTCATCCGGCAGTAGGGCTCGCGGTAGTCGAGGGCATGCCGGAATGCCCTGGCCCCAGCCCGGCTGAGGGTGTCGTCCCACGACACCGCGGTCAGGCCAACGGCCGCAAAAGCAGTGACGACATTCATCGGGAATGGCGCAAGCGATTGCCAACTGTCGACGAATTGCCTGGATCCCTGTTGTTAAAAGCGCAACAGCTCTTTGCAGATGAGTCGTTGCACCTAGTCGGCCTCTCGCATCATTCCGGCAGGCGTTCCACGGCCACATGCATGAACCGCTTCACCATGGCAATCGGCCAGCCTTCCCGTTGCAGGTCTTCAGCGATCTGATCGATCTGAAAGCCGATCTCTTCGGCCACCAGCTCTTCCAGCAGCTGGTTCGAATGTTGCGTGGTGGTCATGGGCCGGTGCTCAAGCTCAGCAGCACTGCATCGGGCCTAACCCACCTCGGCTGTGTTTCGCCACCTTGATTTGGTCGCGTTCGGTTGCAGGCTTGCGGCGCCGTTGCCAGCTTGAAGGCATGAAACAGGCTTCCCTGCTCCGGCGCATCGGCACCTACCTGCTTGGCTTGGTGGATGAGTACTGGGCCATGCGTCGTCCCTGGCAGTACGGCGCCAAGCAGCCCCAATGCGGGCTGCAGTGCGATGGCGATCACTGCGAACCCGTCGACTGAGTCAGCCCTGCGCACAATCCGCGTTTACACGGGTTGCCGCTCCTCCATGTCCCCACAACAGTGAGGTCAGCACTGGAGATGAGATGGAGTTCAAAAGCCGCATTTTTGCCACCTCGCGAGGGTCCACCATCGACGCCATCGGCGACGGCAAGTACCTGGTGTGCAATCCGGCCTATTGCTTCATGGTGCATGGCCTGCGCCAGGCCCATGAGGCCGTGCAACGTCAGGAAAAGCCCGCCCTCTGAGCCATGGCTGAATACCGGATTCACTGCAAGCACTGCGGCTATGAGGGGCAGGCCAACTCCCGTTGGATCCCCTTCGTGCAGGTGGAGAAGCGGGGGCAGGATTGCCCCCATTGCGGTCGCCCCACCCTGCTGGAGCCCTGGTGCAGGCTGCGGGCTGAGGCGTCCATGCCTGATTACTGAAAGGTCTGCCAGCTGCTGGTGAGCCACTGGGGAGCCACGCTCCACCAGATGGCTGTGGCCACAAAAATGGCGGTCAGCCCGATCAGGCTGGTGATCAGCTCCTCCTGCCGGTTGTCGGAGCGAAGTTTCCTGGCTTTGCCCACGGTTGTCCTTGGATGCTTCCCTCGGTGTAAGGCCTCGGCTCGGCATTGGCCATCGGTCAAAACACCCGGCCGCAGCTCTGGCGATGATGGGTTCAGCGTCAGGGTCCGATGAGCACCGCCACGTTTGCTGAGTTCGCCGAACGGGCCGACTACTCCCTGCTGGAAGCCCTCACGCCTGACCCGGAGTCCACAGCGGATGGGGAGGACCACCGTCCCCGCCAGGTGCTCTCGGGCCACTACGTGCCGGTGACGCCCACCCCGATCCCCGAGCCCCAATACCTGGCGCACAGCCGCAGCCTGTTCAGCGAGCTGGGTCTCAGCGACGACCTGGCCCAGGACGATCAGTTCCGCCGCATGTTTTCCGGTGATCTCGGTGTGGCCACCGGTCCGATGCGGCCCTGGGGCTGGGCCACCGGCTACGCCCTCTCGATCTACGGCACCGAATACACCCAGCAGTGCCCCTTCGGCAATGGCAACGGCTACGGCGATGGCCGAGCCATGTCGGTGTTCGAGGGCTTGTTTGAAGGGCGCCGCTGGGAGATGCAGCTCAAAGGTGGTGGTCCCACCCCCTACTGCCGTGGTGCTGATGGTCGCGCCGTGCTCCGCTCCAGCGTCCGTGAATTTCTGGCGCAGGACTTCATGCATGCCCTCGGTGTGCCCACCTCCCGGTCGTTGACGCTCTACGTCTCCCATGCCGAGACGGTGCGTCGCCCCTGGTATTCCGAGAACTCACGCTCGATGGATCCGGACGTGATGGTCGATAACCCGGCGGCCATCAGCACTCGGGTGGCGCCATCGTTTCTGCGGGTGGGTCAGCTGGAGTTGTTCGCCCGCCGTGCCCGCAGTGAGGCCCATCCCCGGGCGCATCAGGAATTGCACCAGATCGTGGTGCACTTGATCGAACGCAATTACCGCCAGGAGATCGATCCCGGCCTGCCCTTCAGCGACCAGGTTGTGCTGTTGGCGCGCTTGTTCCGTGATCGCCTCACGACCCTTGTGGCCAACTGGATCCGTGTGGGCTATTGCCAGGGCAACTTCAACAGCGACAACTGCGCCGCCGGTGGCTTCACCCTCGACTACGGCCCGTTTGGCTTCTGCGAGCTGTTCGATCCGCGCTTTCAGCCCTGGACCGGTGGCGGCGCCCACTTCTGCTTCTTCAACCAGCCGGTGGCTGCGGAGGCCAACTACCGCATGTTCTGGAAATCCCTGCGCACGCTGATGGAGGGCCAGGCGGAGGTCCAGGCCCAACTGGATCAGTTGCTGGAGGAGTTCCCCGCTGCCATGCAGGAGGCCATGCAACGGATGTGGAGCAGCAAACTCGGTCTGCCCAGTGCCGACGACGCCCTGGTGCAAGAGCTGCTGAAGCTCATGGTGGAGTCCAGCGCCGATTATTCGATGCTGTTCCGCCGCTTGTCGGATCTGCCCGAGCAGATCGATCCGCTGCGGGACTGCTTCTATCTGCCCCTTTCGGAAGCCCTCCAATCCCAGTGGAACGACTGGTTGCTGCGTTGGCGTGCCCAGTGGCCCAGTGGCGTTGATCCGGCTCTGATCTCCGCTGGCATGCGGCGGGTCAATCCGGCCATCACCTGGCGCGAATGGTTGATCGCTCCGGCCTACCAGCAGGCCGCCGAAGGCGACACCTCCTTGATGGCTGAACTGCAGCAGCTGTTTAGCACCCCCTACGACACCCCTTCCGCCGACATGGCGGCCCGCTATGACCGCTTGAAACCGCGGGAGTTTTTCAGCGCCGGTGGGGTGTCCCACTACAGCTGTTCGTCTTGAGCGCCGACGACGTTCTGGTGTTCTGGTTTCAGCAGTGCCGTCCCTGGCAGTGGTTTCGTCGACGCGACAGCTTCGATGCCCTGGTGCGAGACCGATTCGGGGAGACCGTTGAGCGCGCCCTTGCTGGAGAGCTGGACCACTGGAACTGTGGGCCCAGCAGCGGTCTGGCCCTGGTGCTGCTGCTGGATCAGTTCACCCGTCAGATCTGGCGTGGTGAGGCCAGGGCCTTTTCAGGAGATCAACAGGCGTTGGCTGTTGCCCTGATGGGCCTCCAACAGGGATGGGTTGCGGTTGAACCGCAGCGACCACGACGTCAGTTCTGGCTGATGCCTCTGCTGCACAGCGAGGAGGAAGGGGTGGTAGCGAAGGCCATTCCCTTGCTGGAGCAATGGGTGGATGCTGCCACAGCCGATGTGGCCTGCCGCAATTTGATCCAGCTGAAGCGCTTCAATCGTTATCCCCAGCGCAATGCTGCCCTCGGACGCAGCAGTTCACGGGAGGAAGTGTTGTTTCTTCAGGAGGCTTTCCATTGATGCCGGGTTGAACATCTCATCGTCATCGTTCAGGCTTTCATTCGATGGTTTGACCAGGCAAGTTCATCGCCATCTGAGCATCGATCGCCATCGCGTCGTGTTTGATCTGTCTTGGCCGATGGGATGCTGCTGAGACTTAGAGGTGAGTACAACTTTTACGGTTTGCTCTGTATGAACCTGCATCAATTACTATGTAAAAAATGAGTTAAGAGCGTGTTAAATTAAGCATAGTCTTGCTCTGGTGACTTGCTTCTTGAGATTGATCCGTCAGTCGTCACCCATTTTTTGCGCGTTCAATCCCGCAGGTTTAAAGGTGCGCCAAAGGCCATGACGGCCCGCACCTTTGATAACAAGCGTTATTTCGGCATGGTGATTGCAGATGAGGCCCTGAGGGCCGGCAAGTCGCTTGATCAATGCGTGCACGTCCGGGCAATGCGGCAGCATTTTGTGGATGGTTTGGATTGGAGCGACACCGAATACTCCAGGCTGTACCAGAAAAAGTACAGAAAGATGGAGCGCCACGGTGGAATGAATGGCGACTTCAGTATTTTTGCGAGAAAAAAGTTGCATAAATATGATTTGATTTTTGACGATATCAAATTGAATGGTTATAAGCAGTCGGCTTCAATTGAGGAGAATATTGAGGTCGCTCTCGATTCGAGCGGTAAAATTTTATTGATTGATGGCCGTCATCGCTTGGTTTTGGCGCAGCTCATTGGTCTAAAAAAAATTCCTGTGGTTGTTAATTTGATTGCTGAAAGCGTCGCGAGAGCTTTTGTTGAGAATATTGAAAATCTGAAGAGTCAATTGCAAAGTCAAACAGTTGACGAGCGGTTAAACGACTTGGTTACAGTTCCCGGTGGGCGTAAAGATAAAGGGGTTCTGATTAATGCATTTCAACACAGTCATTTCCCCGGCTAATCACGTCGAGGCGGTCGACGCTCGCGGTTGACTCTTGCGTTGTTCAGCAGGATTCGCCTTCGTCTTTCATCAGGCGCAGCGCTGCATTCATCACGGCAGCTTTCACCGCCCGGCGCTCCAGCCCCTGGCGTTCAAAGTGCCGAACGATGCGCGACAGGTCCCACCAGACGGCCACTTCTACTTCATCCATCTCATTGGCGACGTGGAGAGTCATGGTTGCGCTGGGTCTTAATTCAGCTGTAGCCCCGTGCCAGCACCGCCTGAGGCGTCTGCGGAATGACTGCTGAATTCAGTTGCAATTCAGCCTGAACGGTCGTTCGTGGCTAGGCAGCAAGTGGATGCCTCTCTTCACCGTGCAGCACTACTTGATCGTTTGGACGTTCCCGACCGTTGAGGGGGCGTGGGAGTCATGCCCTGGCTTTGCTGACTACATCAACTCGGGAGCACCGGGAGATGCCTTCGACGGCTTTGCTCTCAAATACCGCGTCTGCGAACCGATCAGCGGTAGTGGTGTCGCCATTGCCGTTGCCAGTGACATCGGCAAGGTTTGGGCGCATCTCGGCCCCTGGATCAAGGACTTCGGCATTCAGTTCGAGGTCACTGCTGTGGTGTCCGATGCTGAATTTGCTGCGATGTGGCCGATGGTGGAAGCTGCAGCATCCGTCAGCTAAGACGGCTGCCCATCACACCATGGCCCGGCCTTGACGCTTGCCCTGCTTGAGCCCCTGCTGTTTCTTGCTGCGGCTGGTTCAGCTGCAGCTGGATTGCTGATCCTTCAGTTGGGGCTGCAACGGGTGTTTTCAGTGGCACCGCGCTTGAAGCCGAACCAGGACGTTGCTGTTCCGGACACGTCGCTGACCGTGGTGATCCCTGCC
Organism: Synechococcus sp. N32; assembly: GCF_900473895.1. Lineage (NCBI taxonomy): Bacteria > Bacillati > Cyanobacteriota > Cyanophyceae > Synechococcales > Synechococcaceae > Synechococcus > Synechococcus sp. N32. The sequence continues at coordinate 550,729 of NZ_UCND01000015.1, read as the reverse complement.
TTCAACGAGGCCCACAACATCGGGTCCTGTATCGCCAGCGTTCTGGCCAATCAGCCGCCCTGCCGGGACTGGTCGGTGCTGGTGGTGGATGACGAGTCCAGCGATGCAACGGAGGACAACGCCCTCCGGGCTGGCTCTGCAGCGCCCCACTTCCGGCTGATCAAGGCCGGCCCCAGGCCCGTCAACGAACGCTGGGTGGGCAAGAACTGGGCCTGTAGCAGGGCCGTTGACCAGGTCTCCAGCGAGTGGCTGTTGTTCATCGATGCCGATGTTCGGCTCAAGCCCGATGCCCTGAAACGGGCCCTGGCTCAGGCCCTTGATGAGCAGGCCGATCTACTGAGCCTGGCGCCGCGGTTGAGTTGCGGATGCCTGGCGGAATGGATGGTGCAGCCGATCATGGCCAGCCTTCTGGGCCTCGGCTTTCCCATTCTCGAAACCAACGACCCGGCATCGCCGGTGGCATTTGCGGCGGGGCCTTTCATGTTGTTCAAGGCCTCCACCTATGCCCAGATCGGTGGTCACCGAGCCCTGGCTGGCGAGGTAGTGGAAGATCTGGCCCTCGCTCGCGCCATCAAGGGAGGAGGCCATCGGCTGCGTTATCTCCTGGGGCTTGATGCGGTTGATCTGCGGATGTACCGCGACCTCGCGGCGCTCTGGGAGGGCTGGACCAAGAACTGGTTTCTGGGCCTGGACAAGGATCCCGTCAAAGCCCTTGGCGCCGCTTTGGTGGTGGTGCTGATGTTCACCGTGCCCTGGCTGTTGCTGCCGGCATCGCTGCTGCTGCTCTGGCTCCAACCCCTGCTGGCTTCGGCTTGGTGGTGGGTGTTGGCGCTGGCGAGCTTGGCCATCCTTCAACAGCTGCTGCTGCGGCTGTGGACGCGCAGCAACTTTGATGTACCCCTCAGCTACTGGTGGCTGATGGGAGCCGGTGGGTTGCTGGTGGGTGCGATTGGCCCCGTCTCGATCTGGCGCACCCGCACGGGACGCGGGTGGACCTGGAAAGGCAGGGCTTTGAATTAGGCGTGGTGTCCCTTTTTGCGGGCATCTTCAGCCCGTCGCCGGATTGCCGCATGCCGGAATGCTTTTTCCAGCTTGGTCAATTTGGGTTGTTTGTCTTGCAGGGCAGCTTCGCCGCGGGCTTTGGCTGCGTTGATGAAATCGTCCGATTTGGTACCGCTGAGTCCACCCATTTCCATTCCTCAACTGAATCAAGCCTGGTTCCGTTGCGGCTTCATTGGGCTCGAAGCAAAGGCTTTCTATCGAATTCAGGTTTGAACGGAATTGTTTGGTAGTCCTTGATCCCAATTATGAGCCATCCCTTCAGAAGGCTCGGCGTCAGGCCGCTGTGTGCGAAGGTAAGCAGTCTTGATCAATTCTTTTTTTGACGATCTTTATCGGAAATCTCTCCTGGGACGCTGAGCGGGAGGATCTCATTCATCTGTTCGGTCAGTACGGCGAAGTGAGCAAGTGCTCCTTGCCCCTCGACCGGGAGACGGGCCGCAAGCGTGGTTTCGCTTTTGTTGACCTCAGCAGCGAAGCCGATGAGCAGTCGGCAATCGACGACCTGCAGAACGTTGAGTGGATGGGTCGCGCCATCTCCGTTCGCAAGGCCGAACCCCGCCGCTGAGCTTCAAAACAGCTTCGCTTCACCTCACTGTCCAAAACCACGGTCGGTTGTGGATGGTGAGGTTTTGTCCTGCGTTGCGTTGGACTGTGGCTGTTGAGAGGCCTGGTTGAACCGACTGTCGATCCAACGCGAAACGATGTAGATCCCAATGAACATCGGGATGTAGATCTGATAGGCACTCTGTTGTTCAATCTCGAGCTGATTGACGACGGTGACAGCAGCGGTGCTGAGCACGAGGTAGATCCCGACGCGCCGAAACAGGGGTGATTTGAACAACGTTGTGAGAGCTCAAGCGTTTGATCATGTTCTCCTGCCGTTGAACTCCCTCAACTGGGGGATGTGCCGGAAGTGCTTTACCTGCTGAATGGGGAGGCAATGCAACGCTCCGATGCCACCCGCCTATGACCTGATCATTGAGCGTGGAGGCTCGATCGTGGTGGAAACCATCGAGGCCTGTGACGAAGATGCTGCCTGGCGCGCTGGCCTGATGTTGCACATCGAGGCGCTGATGGCCGTGGTCTGCAGGGACGAACACGACCCCGAATCGACGCGGGCTTAGTGTTTTCTTAAGAGTTGGAGCGATGTTGTGATCGGTTTGATCGCCTCAGGTTTGTTCCTGGTGTTTCCCTCAATTCCCGGAGCGGATCTATCCCTGTTCCAACAGCTGAACAGGGAGCTCGGTGCCCTCTGTCAGGAGCCACCCGCTCAGGCCATCAGGGTCTGTCGCCTCCATGCCCGCCTGGTGAACGGCTGAGTCAGCGCTCGTCCGGCACCACGCCACAGGCAACCCGTGCTCCACCTCCACCGAGGGGGGGCTCGTCCCTGTAGGTGTCGCCGCCTGCGTGAACAATCAGGGCTTTGCCCTTCAGGTCAGCGGTGCTGAGCCGAGGCGCCACCACGCTGGTGTTGGTCTTGCCGTCGCCATCCACCACCAGCCTGCTGAGATCGCCCCGGTGACCGTTTCCGAAGGGGCCGAGGTGTTGACCCGTTTCATCAGGGTCCCAGTGACCTCCGGCAGCCAAGCCGGCAACAGATGTGCCTTCGGCGGTTACGCCCACGTCACAGCTTCCTGTGCTGTGGAGATGGAAGCCATGTTCTCCAGGGCTCAGCCCCGCCAGATCGGGATAAATCACCAGGCCCTGGTCGGTGTCTTGCGCGGTGACGCTGCCGATCGATTCGCCAATGCCGTTGGCATCAATGCGTTGCAGGCTCACCTCCAGGGCTCCGCACCAGCCCGGTGTGAGCGTGAGCAGGCCGATGAGCAGAACGAGCTGGGCGAGCAGGCGACGCATCTCAGAACAGCGTGTTCTTGAATTCTCGCCCCCGGATGGTGCCGTCTGCGGTGAAGATGGTGCGTCGTTCAGCTGATGTTTGGTGATGCGTTGGGAGTACACCCAGTTGCGCTTCGTGCCCCGGGGGAAGTCGTGGACCGGGGAAATCGAGGAGCTCTGGCTGGATGATCGCCAGCTGATCTCCAGAAGTCATCCGCAGCGTGACGTCACCCTGGTGGGCTTGATGAATGAATTGGGAGAGCAGGGTTGGGAATTGGTGACCTACGCCCAACCCTTCACTGGTTACCACGGTGGTTGCTACACCTTCAAACGCAAGAAGTGAGCACGTGCTTCAGAGCGGGCTGGTGCTGATGTGCTGGGCCATGCCCATAAAACCGATCACGAGAAGAGCAACAGCAACGGTTGAGGCAATGGATGCCAAGCCCATTTGTGCTTGATGGCTCAGGCTTTTCATGCATCAACCTCGTTTTTCAGATGCACGAGAATGCATTGCTCATAACAACTGCCATCATCAAGATTGCAAAGGGTCAGGCATTCGAAATAGGCATTCACTTGTGATTCAGTGACACAAGCTTGGGAAGCGTTTGGTGACTCCAGGTTTGTATTCAGCACGTCTTTCTCAATTCGCAGAGCGACACTATGCCGATTTTCTTTTTTGGGCAATGAAATTATTGCGGCGGGTAAATACCTAGATAAAATTACCTATATCGGATCGATTGTGATGGTTAGTCTTTGTTTTTGGATTGATCCTTTGCTTCTTATGGTGAGCCGATGAGCAAGGGCAACCCCGCTGAATGGCTCGAGGGCGAGCTCGATCGTGCCAAGGCTCGTGGCCGTTGGCTCAGTGACGATGAGCAGGCTGCGCTTGATCGTGAAGCTGATGCCGAAGCCCTTCTGGTGGAGGCCAAGCAACAGCGTGATCGCAAGTTGATGATCCTCGCCGGGGTCTGCCTGTTGATTCCGCCGTTGTGGCCTGTGGCCCTGGGGCTGACCCTGTTTCTTCTCTATCCAGACACCATGGCCAGGATCGGGCTGGCCGCCGCCATCACCTTTCTGGTGGGGGGATTGCTGTTGGCCGGCGTGCTCGGTTTGGCGATGGTCTGGCTGATTCAGTGGCTGTTCTGATCAGGTGTTGTTCTGATCAGCTCTGCTGAGATCAGTTGCGAGATTTCACCACCGTCATGCCGACGGGAGCCAGGGCAATCAAAGCCAGCTTGATGTGCTGAATGCCGAAGGGAATGCCGATGATCGTGACAAAGCAGGCCAGGGCACTGCTGAGGTGACCCAGGGCCAGCCACCAGCCGGCCACAAGGAACCAGATCACATTGCCGAGCGCTCCCAGGGGGCCCGTCCCCAGATCACCTCGTCCCCTTAGCTGACGACGGTTCACTGCTTCGGAGCCGAAGGGCCAGAGCGAGAAACAACCGACCACCCAGCACGACCGTGCCCATGGCAGGCCAACGATGGTGATGGCGCAGATCAACGCGGCCAGCCACCAGGCCAGAGCCATGGGAAGTCCGCCGAGAACAACCCAGAGCAGGTTGAGGATCATCGAGATCATGTCTCCATTGTCACGGCAGGCCTAAAGCTCGTTCGTTAAATTATGTAAAAGGTGTTTGACCGGACATGGCGGGAAGTTTCGGGATTGTGGGTTGTGGATACGTCGGATCCGCTGTCGCCACTCATCTCAGGCGCCAGGGCCATGAGGTTGTCGGTACCACCACCAGCCCTGGACGGTTGGCTGAGCTCTGCGATCTGGTCGACCACCCCCGCCTTTACAACGCCGGCGATCCGATGGCGGATGCCAGTTTCCTGGATCGGCTCGATGGGGTCCTGATTGCGATGGCGCCCACCACCGCCACCTTTGAAGAAGATCAGTACGAGAAGGTTTACGGCCAAGCGGTGCCGGCCCTTGTTGAGGCGCTGCGTCAGCGCCAAGGGCGTCGACCGCTTCATGTGGCCTACCTGAGCAGTGCAGGGGTGTATGGCGATCAGGCCGGCGCGATCTGCAATGAGCTGACGCCTCCGGATTGTTCCAACAATGCCAACGCTCTTCTGGCCAGCGCCGAGGCCTCTGTTCTTTCCTTGAACGACGCTTCAACCCAGGCCTGTGTGTTGCGGCTGGGTGGTATTTACGGTCCTGGCAAGGACATCCCGTCGTACATCCGCAGTGCTGCTGGGCAGCCGGTTCGCAAGAACGGCAATCACATCAATGCCTGGGTTCATCTTCACGACATCATTCGCGGTGTTGATTTCGCCTTCGGCCGGCGGCTCCAAGGCATCTACAACCTTGTGGATGATCTCCAGTTCACCCGGCGTCAGCTTTCCAACGCCTTGTGTGATGACTTCGGATTGCCCCCTGTGATCTGGGACAACCACGATCGCCCCGGTGCACGCATCTTCAATGCCCGTGTCAGCAACGCCCGGCTGCGTGAAATCGGATTCCAGCCCAGTGTCAGCTCCATGCTGGAACCTGTTGCGGCCTAAGGGGCCAGCCCCGTTTAGCGAAGCTGTTCAACGTTTGCGGCTGATTTGATTTTTCGATACAGATTGCGCATCGATTTCTCATTTTTCGTTGATGTTGTAAAGCAGGATTGCGGAATCCACGTTCAACTTGCTGCGTTGATTAGACCCTGCACATTCAACGCGGCGGCGCTGTGAAAGACGAATCGTTCTGCATCGAATTTGCGTCCTCCTTGGCCTTGATGTTGCTGGAGCTCAACGCAGAACTTCTTGAGCTTGCAGACGAAGCCTCCAACGTCACAGCCGAGCTTTCTGTTGTTGAGCTTGAGCGTGCCTGCTGATGCTGGATCGCATTCGTGCCGTCTTTGCTGAAGCCCAAGCCGAGGGCATGGATCAGTTGTACGACGTCATCAATGCGGCGCGTGATCTTGCACCGGATTCAGATTTTCAGGCTTGCTACGACCTTGTGATGGCATCCGGCGGCCCTGAAGTGGAAACCTGGATCAACTTCACGGTGACCACAGCCACCCGCTTCGATCTTGACGATCAACCGGAGCCGGAACAGTTTCTTTCCGTTCTCGAGGAGTGTTGTGATGCCCGTCGGGAAGAGCAGCGGGCTCAGCCTTCGGAATAACGAAGGGCCTTGAGGCCCATCACCAGATGGGTGCGAAAACTTCCCAGCGCCATCACCTGCTTGGGCAATCGCGTGTCGCTCACTGCATCGCCCTGTCCTTCAATCCAGCGCAGCAACTCCTGGGTTTGGTCGGCCCATGCACTCAGTGCTGCGCGGAGCAGTTCGTCATCGCTGAGTCGCCCTTCAGGAACGGCGGATGTGTCCATCGCCGCTTTCAGTAAGGCGTTGAGTTGCTGATGGCTCAGCGCGTCAGGAACAAAGGGATCAGGATCGATGCTTAAGAGAATCTTTAGGCTTGCTTCGACCGTAGTTCAGGGGTATCGGTTGCGACCACCCGTGTTTTGGCTCATTGCGTCAGCGTGATCGAGCTTGATCCGGGTCAACGCTCAGCCCGCGGGTGGCGAGAGCCAGGCGCCGGGCAGCCAACAGGGCTGGATAAGCCAGTGCTGAACGTTGGTTGTCACTGAACAGCTTGGCCAGCAGTCCCAGCAGGGGATCGCTGGGGTTCATGCGCCGGCTGAGTTCCGCAATGGCTTCGCTGCCATGCCACGTCTGCTCTCCTTCGATCAGCACGGCGCCATTGCGCAGAGGCAGGCCGAGGGCATTGAGCTCGCGACGGATCGTGTGATCGGCGCGCCCGTCAACAATGCGCAGGTTGGGAACACCAGCCTGGAGCTCACTGCGGAGGGCGAACTCTCGACAGAATGGGCATCCGCCGTCGTAGATGAGGGTCAACAGCATTGCTGAATTCTGTCGCGAAGGGCCTGGGCCTGGCGTTGTTGATGCTCTGTCTGCTCTTCGCTCCCCAGCCGTCATGGGCCGATTGGATCTGCGACGGGGATCGGCTCAGTGTTGACATCACGCGGGGACCAGTTGATCTCACCGGCCTGGCGGAAGGCATTCCCAACACGTTGGAGGGAACCTTGCCGGGAGACGGAGTGCTGCTGCGCTGGCGTGATGTGGAGTTGCAACTACCGCGCACCAACAATGCAGGTGCTCCCAGTTACACCGATGGCCGTTGGTGGTGGCGGGTCGTTGATCAATCAGCGCCGGAATTTTGGGAACGCCGCGGCACGGTGATTCGCCACCAATGTGAACTGATCTGAGCCTTACTCCAGCTAACGCCGTTTTCGCTTGCGGCGGTTGGCCTTGCGGGTTCCTCCATAGCGATAACCAGCTTGTTCGCGAAAGTTCGGCCAGCAGGTTTCGCACACCAGGATCCAGTCGGCGAGTCGGGCGGTGATCACCCGGAAATGCACGTCCCCCGGCTGTCTGCAGTGATCACAACAGAATCTTTTGTTTTTCCACAGTTTTTCAACCGACTCCTCTGGCGTGTCGGTGCCCTGAAGCTTTTCCTGAGGGTTGCTTGCTTCGTTCACAGCAGGAAGCGCTTCGTTGCTACTTGAGGCGTGTTCGAAATCACTGATGCATTTGTGGCTTGAAAACAATGGCCAGCACAGCATTCTTCGCATTGAGCTGCTGGATGTGCCGGGGACTGCTGAGCATCTGAGGCTTGTTTTCCACGCCGATGGCCAAAACCACTGTGATCGCCAGGATCAGCTGTTTTGGTCCTGTGGAAAAGCTGTGTATAACTCTACGAATCGCTTGGAACTTGCGCGTTGATGGAGGCTTTTAGGGCGGCCATCTCGTGGGCGGTGAGGTGAGCTTCGACGGCCTCAGGGGTGTTGTTCAGATAGTGGATCCATGCCTCGTAGCACTGTTCCTGTGTTGCTGATGGGTTCTGACCTTCGCCAACTCCTGCGTTGAGCAGAAGCTCTTCAATCCTGGCAAGCCGAGCTTCGATCCGGCTCAAGCGGCTGCCGATGGCGTCGTCCTGTTGCGTCACCTGCGGATGGGCGGTGGTTCCCGTGATTGTTGCGGAGAGCCCCTGGGTTGACGCTGTAGTACATGCGCACTAAAACAGATGTACTGCTCCGAAACCCATGGCTGCGAGTTCTCCTTACGCCACCTTCCGCGCTGACGAGTGGATGCGTCATTCCTTGATCCGACCCCGCAAGGCGTTTCCGGCGGCAGCCTCGGCGGTGGCGAAGCCTCGTGCCAGGCCCACCGCTGCTGTTCGAGCCTGTGATGCCGTGCAGGGCGAGCTTTTTCTCTTTCCCGTCGTGATCTGCTGAACCTTGGTCTCTGCGACAAACATTTGCAGGAGTCGCTGTTTGCCCCCTGTTCTGCCAGGGTGATCAGTGGTTTTTATTGCCAGACCATGCTGTTGTTCGCCTCCCAGACAGCTCCAGGCGGTCCGACTGTCATTCTTCCGGCCCTTTTGATCACCGGACTTCTCGTTGCAGCATCCCAGGCGTTCGTTCCCAAGGGCGGCGACAAGAACTGAGCCCTGCCGTTCGCTTTATCGAAGGGCTGAGAGAACATCAGCCCCGAAAGCATTGGCATCAAATCCCGGCTTTTTGGGTGTCTGTCCCAGTCGCACGATCACCGCGCGCTGTGATGGAGCCACCAGAACAAGTTGTCCCTGATAGCCCTCAGCTGAATAGCTGTCATTGGGCAGATCCGGCCTTGATTTGCGGCGGCTGAGCCACCAATGCGCGCCATAGGCCTGTTTTGATCCCCGCGACGCCGTCTGTGCCTGCCGAACCCAGGTTGCGGGCAGAAGTTGCTTGCCATCCCAGCGGCCCTGATCCAAGTACAACTGGCCAAACCGGGCCCAATCGCGGCCGCTGGCCCACACCAGGGATGAGCCCACCAAGGTTCCACTGTTGTCGTTTTCGAGAACGGCAGTTGCCATCCCGAGAGGCCCGAACAATGCCTGCTTGGGAAAGCTCCAGTAGCGCTGATCGTCATCGATGGCATGTCTGAGGATCCGGCTGAGGATGTTGGTGGTTCCGGATGAATAGCTCCACTTTTTTCCCGGTTTTTTGCTGAGGGGTTGGCTGGCGGCGAACCCGGCCATGTCGGCTTCCTGGGTCAGCATCCGCACCAGGTCCGAGTTCAGTGTTCCCGTCGATTCCTCGAACGCCAGTCCGCTGTTCATGCGCAGCAGCTGATCCAGGCTGATCCTTTGGCGTGGATCCTGCGGATCACTCCATTCGGGCACCTTCGGTGGTTTGCCTGGATCCAGAAGCCCTTCTTGGATGGCCCGTCCGATCAGGGCATGGGTGATGCTTTTGCTCATCGACCAGCCAATCAGTGGCATGTCGGGCTGGATGCCTTGGGCGTATCGCTCTGCGATCACCCAGCCGTTCTGCACCACCACAACGGCGCGGGTGCGTTTTGGTGTGAGCGGCTCGTTCTCTTCAAAGGCGCGATCGAGAGCGTCCTTCAGTGCCTGCTTATCGATCTCCGGCGGTTCTGCGGCGGCTGTGTCGCTCAGTGGCCAGGCAGAGCCAATGGGCTGGGGCGTCTCGGAGCCAGGCTGGTTTGGCTTGGGCAGCCGGGGTTTTGGATGCCCATCGATCTGCCAGGTGCAGCCCCGTTCGCCGTTCTGAATCGCTTCAGCACGAATCAGCCCGAACAGGGCGCTGGCTTCAACGCGTCCAGCGTTTGGTTTGATCCGGGTGTGGATCATCCCCTGGCCGGCGGCCAGATCTTCGTTGAGCACCTGCTCTGGATCCATTCCAGCCATCAGCACGCTGCTGCAGAGCTGCTTGGCGCTGAAACTCGCCCCCGCCCTGGCGAATGTGATCAGGTTGCGCAGCGGAGGCTCCAGGCCTGCTGTGGCGCTGAAGGCCACGGCCGCCACGGAGATCACCACCGTCCGCCACTGCTGCTTTGTCACCCTTGCTTTGTCACCCTCAATGGCCATGAAAAAAGCGGGGTTGTCCCCGCTTCAATCATGGATGGAACGTTGGCTTCAATACACGTCGTAGCTGACGCCGCGGTAACGCAGTTCTCGCCCACCGCTTGGGTGCTGTTGTGGGTCGATTTGTTCGTAGGCGACGCCGCGATAGCGCAGCACCTTGGTTTTGCTCCCCACCGGGGTGTGGACCCGGTCGGTGTGGCCCTGGTGGCGGTAGGCCCGTGCCATCTGTGTTCTGGCCGTTTCGATGGCCTGATTGCGCACAGTCCGTGCCTTGATCAGTTGAAGGGTGTTCATCTCTCTCTTGCGCGGTGCCCACGCCCCCGTTGCCTGGCGCGGATCTGACTGCGGCCTGTTGATGAGGCTCAACGTGACCACACCCTAGCTCCAATCTGTATCAACGGCTACTGTTTTATCTGCTTCTTTTGGGAGGCGTTGTCAGCATGGCTCTGGATGAAGGCAGCGCTTGTCTGGGGCAGTTCCTCTGGTGTGCATCTGCGGGCCGTCTGCGGCCGGCAAGACCACCCTGGCAGCCCGTCTGGCCGAGCAGCTGCGTGCCAGGGGGCGTCATCCCCTGCTGATCGCCTGCGACGACTACTACCGCTGTGGTTGGTCACCCAGCTCGCGCTATGGCTTCGACACGGTGGATGCCATTGACGCGGATCAGCTGAGGTTGCAGCTCAGCGCTGTTCGCTACCGCCAGTTGAACGCGCTGCGCAGCTACGACATGCGCAGCCGCAGGGTGAGCTCCAGGTTGTTGCAGCAGCCCTATGACCTGGTTCTGGTGGAAGGCTCCTACGGGCCACAGCATGTGTTGGAGGCTGTGCCCATCTCGCTGGTTGTGTACGTCGAAACCCCACTGCTTCAGAGGTTGATCAAGCGTCTCTGGCGTGATGTTCGCGACAGGCAGAGGCCGGCTTCCTATGTGATTCGCCAGATGCTGCGCGAAATGCTCCCGGGTGAGCGTCGCTTCATTCACCCCTTGAAGCGCCGCGCAGATCTTGTTGTTCGGGGCTACAACTTCGATCTGGAGCCGATTCTCAGCAGGATTGGATAGCTGCTTAAGTCTTGATCAGTCTCAGTGGCTTGATTCTGCGTAGGCCTGTGCGTCTGGAGACTGATTGATTGATGGTTTTGATGGTTTGCCCTGGCTGATTCGATCAGCGGGTCTGCTTTTTAGGGCGAGACGTCTTCTTTTTAGGGCGAGACAGCAGGCGCGAGATTTTGGTCATCCATCGACCCGGTGCAGCTTGTTGCGTCGAAACAACCGCTGCTCTTTGCTTGGCTGACGCAGGGTTTGGGCCTGAAGGTTCTGATAGCGCCCAGCGGAAATCTATCAAGGATCGTGGCTTGCCGGCTGGGGACAGAGCCAGCACCTGCTGGCGAAGCTGACGTTGAGTGCGCAACAGCCTTCAAAGGCACCTTTGTGCGCCATGGCTCAAGCAGGTCCTGTTCCGCCAGCAGGGGTCTCTCGTTCATCACAGGCGTCAAACAGTGCCCGCCCAGGGGAGACAGGCTCAGACCTTGTTTCCTTCGTCGTCCCAGTACTCGATTCTGTTCACGTCAAGATCGTCTTGTTTGAGTTTGGCGGCGATCTCCTTGGCCCTCGCCCTCAGATACAGCTCATCGGTCACCAGGCTTTGGTAAACGATCTCCTCCAGGGTTTCTGCGGGAGCTTCTGAGACGATCTGCTTCACGTCGTCCTTGCTCAGCTTCACGTCAGTTCGAATGCTGACGGTCTGCTCGAAGTTGAACTCGATTTCGTTGATGACCGATTCCATGGGCTCCTTCTCCTTCCAGGCAAAAAGAAACCCCCGCCAAAGGCAGGGGTTCCAAAACGGCTCGCAGGAGTGTGTCCTTGTTTCCACCCTGTGGGGCGTTTTTCCTCACAAACTCAACATGCCAATCCGATGCGTGGGCTGGGGTTGCTGATGGACAGCCTCGAAGTTGGCACCAGCGACCCGTCTCAAAGTTCAACCGCGTCGCCCCAGGCTGGAGATGCAAGGCGCTTCCAGCCCTGGGTCTGCAAGGACGCCCAGAGTTGTTCTGCTTCGGCCTTTCTCAGGTGTCGGCGTTCCTTCAGCAGGGGAGGGCCATCAGGCAGGCGCCGGCCTCTGTCGATGAAGACCTTCGGCTCATGGATCCATCCCTTCTGATCGCGATGGAATCGCCAGATCCAGCGGTCGTCGCTGTCAATCAGCCAGCCCTCTCCCATGACCATGCTGCAAGTACATCAGTACTAGCAATGGTGGGTTTGGCTGGTCAAGTGGTCTTCTGGTTCAGGTCCAGGCCAAAAAAAAGGAGCAGGCCCCTCAGCCCACCCCATCCGTGACGCATGGAAAGCACCACTGCTTTCGTGATGCACTGTCCAAGACGATGGCGCTTTGGTGGGTATCGATCCGCACATTTTTAGGCATTACTGCTTAGTAAGAACTGTTCTCATCCGCGGGATGATTCCGGAGGCGCGAGCATCACTGCCAACGCTTCGGGGAGTTGAACGAGCGCAGGTTCCCTCGCCTGCGCCTCCCCCAAACATTCATGGGAAGAGGTTGCGGATCCAGTTGCCTTGGCGCCGATCGTCTGATCCAGCTACCAACGCTTCAGGATCTTCCGCGTCATGGCCTCTTTCAACATCAGCATCGAGGGTGGTGCCAGCTTTTCGTGCCCTGATGACACATACATCCTCGATGCTGCCGAGGAGGCCGGAGTTGATCTGCCCTATTCCTGCCGGGCCGGCGCCTGTTCCACCTGCGCCGGCCGATTGGTGAGTGGCTCGGTGGATCAGACCGATCAGAGCTTTCTCGATGATGATCAGATCGGCCAGGGGTTTGCCCTCCTTTGTGTGAGCTACCCCACCGCTGATTGCGTGATCAAGGCCAACGCTGAAGAGCTGCTGTCTTGATCAGGGCTTGCGGGTGATCACAGGACGGCGCCGTTTCGGATAAAGCTCACGGCACATGGGGCAGACGGTTCCGTCGCAGCCCCGTGCTGTGCAGAACTCACGGCCCCAGAAGATGATCTGCAGGTGCAGTCGGTTCCAGTGCTCCTTGGGGAAGAGGCGCTTGAGGTCCTGTTCCGTGCGCGCCACACTGCTGCCGTCGCTCAACCCCCAGCGCTGGGCCAGCCGGTGGATGTGGGTGTCGACGGGGAAGGCGGGCACGCCGAAGGCCTGGGCCATCACCACGCTGGCTGTCTTGTGCCCCACGCCCGGTAACGCCTCGAGTTCCTCAAAGCTCTGGGGAACATCGCCGTCGTAGGCCGTCACCAGAATCTGGGCAAGGCGGCGCACGTTTCTGGCCTTGGTTTTGGCCAGCCCGAGCTGCCGGATGAACGCCAGGATCTGCTCCTCCTCGAGTGCCGCCATGGCGGCGGGTGTTGGCCCAGCGGCAAACAGCGCCGGCGTCACCTCATTCACCTTCTTGTCGGTGCATTGAGCACTCAACAGAACAGCGATCAGCAGGGTGAACGGGTCACTGTGATCCAGGGGGACCGGTGTTTCCGGGTACTGCTCGTGGAGGCGCTGCAGGATCACCTCCACCCGCTCAGACCTGCGCACGGTTTTTCAGTGGGTGGAGTGATCCTGGCGCCTCAGTGATTGCATCGCTTCGTTGCAGCCTTTCCCTGCCGTTGCCGAGATTGTTTTAGGACCTACTGATGCGATCCTCGATCAGGGCGCTTCGGCACGCATTGCCTCAGTTGAACTTGAACCGTACGGCAGCAGTGCTGCTGGTTGTGATGGGTGTGCTGCTGGCCTCTTGCCGCAGCCGAGAGCAGGACGTCAGCGCGGATTCACGCCCCCAGGTGCTTACCACCTTCACGGTTTTGGCCGATCTGGCCAGCAATGTGGCGGGTGAACGGTTGCAGGTGGCTTCGATCGTCAAGCCCGGTGCCGAGATCCACGGCTACCAACCCACCCCCAGTGACATCGAGCGCGCCAGCAAGGCGGATCTGATTGTTGAGAACGGGTTGGGGCTGGAGTTGTGGGCCCAGCGTTTCACGGCTGCAGCAGGGGATGTGCCCACCATCACCCTTTCGGAAGGCATGAAGCCTCTGCTGATCACGGAGGACGCCTATTCCGGCAAGCCCAATCCCCATGCCTGGATGTCCCCCCAGCGCACGATGGGTTACGTGGACCATCTGGAGCGGGCTTTCAGCCAACTCGATCCAGCCGGGGCTGAGGACTTTGCCGCTAACGCGTCGGCCTACAAAGCCAAGCTCCAGACCCTCGATCAGGAGCTGCGCAAGGCGATTGCCGCGCTGCCGGCCAAGCAACGGCTGCTGGTGAGTTGCGAGGGAGCCTTCTCTTATTTGGCAGCGGATTACGGACTCGAGGAGGCCTATCTCTGGCCGGTGAATGCAGAAAGCGAGATCACACCCAAGCGCATGGCACGGTTGATCGACACGGTGCGAGAGCGCGGGGTGCCAGCCATTTTTTGTGAAAGCACCGTCAGCGATAAAGCCCAACGTGAGGTGGCAGCGGCGGCAGGGGCGCGATTCGGTGGAACCTTTTACGTGGATTCCCTCTCGCCTCCGGACGGGCCTGCCCCCACCCTGTTGGAACTGCAGCGGCACAATGTGGGTCTGATCCGCAAGGGCCTGGACCTGTCCGAGAGCAACCGCTGATGCGCATTCAGGCCGACCAGCTCTGTGTGGACTACAACGGCACCGTTGCCCTGTACGACGCCAGCCTGCACCTGCCAGCCGGTTGCATCTGCGGTTTGGTGGGCATGAACGGTGCTGGTAAATCGACGTTCTTCAAGGCTCTCACTGGGTTTGTGCGCCCCTCGCGCGGCAGAATCCGGATCAACGGCAGCAGCGTTGCCGAAGCCCAGCGTCATCAAGCGGTGGCCTATGTGCCCCAGAGCGAAGGGGTGGATGCCCAGTTCCCCGTATCGGTGTGGGATGTGGTGATGATGGGCCGCTACGGCGCGATGAATGCGTTGCGGATTCCCCGCAGCTCCGATCGTGTGGCTGTGCAGGACGCCTTGACGCGGGTTGATCTGCTGGAGCTGGCCGATCGTCCCCTTGGCACCCTCTCCGGTGGTCAGCGCAAGCGCACGTTCCTGGCCCGAGCCATTGCCCAGCGCGCTGATGTGTTGCTGCTGGATGAGCCCTTCAATGGGGTTGATGTGCGCACTGAGCAGCTGATGGCCCAGCTGTTTCTTCAGTTCCGCGACGAGGGCCGCACGATCCTGATCTCCACCCACGACCTGGGCCACGTTCGTGATTTTTGCGATCTGGTGGTTCTGATCAACAAGACCGTGCTCGCCTACGGGGAAACCTCAGAAGTGTTCACCCCCGAGAACCTCGCCATGACCTTCGGTGGCGTGCCGCCGGATCTGCTGACGGGCAACAGCTCCCCCGAAGAGACGTTCTGATCGACAAACTTGCGGTTTAGTCGACGTTGTTGATTGATTCAGCAGACTTGATCGGCAGCTCCAAACCGGTGGATTGCTGCAGCTGTTTCAGCAAGGTGGCGATTGTGAGGGTGGAACCGGCAGATTTCTCCGCCACCAGACTGACCTCTTCCACTTCAACCGGCTGCACCGTATCGCTGAGCATCGTCAGCAACGGTTCCAGCTTCTGCAGCAGGAAAAGGCGTTTGGCGTCATCCCCCGAGCGTTTCAACGATTCCACAAGATCGCGCAGACCGTCCGCCTGGGAACGACCCTGTTCAATGATCGTGGCGGCTTCCCCCTTGGCCTCGGCCATCATGGTCTGACATTCCGACTCCGCCGGCGCGACGATATCGGCTTGCAGTTGTTCGGTGACCTGCTTGATCCGCTCGGTTTGCACCGGCAACTCAGCTTCTGCACGGGCCAGCTCGGCTCCCACGCTGGCCTCCACTTCGGCAATGAGTGCTGCCCTTCGGGTGAGGGCATCGGTGGTGCGCTTTTCGGCGTTGGCGGTGGCAATGGCGAGGTCCTTGTCCAGTCGCCTGAGGTCTGTGATGCGCTGGTTTTCAGCCTGCTTCACGGCGGACTGAGACTTGGCTTCTGCCTCTGCAATGCGCGAATCCCGCTTCAACTCCACCAATTGCTTGCGCCCGATGGAGTCGAGATAGCGCACATCATCAGAAATGTTCTGAATCTGCAGGGTGTCCAGCACCAGTCCAAGGCGCTGGAGATCGTCTTCGGCTTCCTCCAGGAGTGTTCGGGCGAAGGTCACTTTGTCTTCATTCAGTTGTTCGGGGGTCAGGCTCGACATCACGCCCCGCAGATTTCCCTCCAGGGTTTCCTTGGCGATGTGTCGGATCTCGTCTTGGCTTTTCCCGATCAGCCGCTCGATGGCGTTGTGAATTCCTGGCTCATCTCCCGAGATCTTGATGTTCGCCACACCGGAAACATTCAACGGAATGCCTCCTTTGGAGTAGGCGTTCTCCACCCGTAAATCGATGATCATGTTGCTCAGATCGAGCCGCATGACCTCCTCCAGTACCGGGATGCGCAGGGCGCTGCCACCTCGGACCGTGCGGTATCCCACGGTTTGACCGATGCCGGTGCGCCGCCTAAGTCCAGCGAAGATCAAGACCTCGCTGGGCTGACAGATGTAATAAAGCTGACGCAGCAGGATGATGAAAGCCCAGAGACCGGCAGCACCGGTGAGGCCGATAGCGACGAACATCAGAGATCTCCTGAATGAATAGTGGTGCTGCTGTTGCTCAAGGTGGACAGCAGATCGATGCCCAGGATCTGGTGCACTTGCTCGAAGAATTGGCGCACCACCCGGTGGTTGAGCTCCACAAGGCTGGCGAGGCTGGAGGCGTCATTCCCGTCCAGCGTGGTGATGCGCTTCAGCTGGATACGGCTGGGCAGTTGCGTTGCCTTGTCCAGCACCATTTCGATCTGCTGCAGCAGAAACACCAGTTCCGCGGTGCTGCCGGCCTCGTCCCACACGGTGGTGAGCAGATCATTCACCAAGGCACTGGCTTTCACATCCTCCGCTGTTGCAGCTGCCCGGCCTCGCGCCCGTAGTTCCTTCGCCTGCTGTGCGGCCTGAGCTGGAAGCACCTCTTCCGCCTGAAGCCGCAGCCGTTCAAGTTGTGCCCGCACCTGCTGAAGTTTCTGCTCGGCCCGAGCACGCGCTTCGAGTTCGGCTGCCGCCGTACGTTCCTCCTCGGACCGAGCTTTTTTTTCCATCTCCGCGATTTGAGTGCGGACCGCGTTGTCTTTTTCCAGCACGGTGGTTTCGGCTTCGGTGCGGACCACCTCAGCGACCTCTTCCATTTCCGCTTCCACCCGTTCGGCCTGACCGATCGCTTCCGCTTCAGCGATCTCCGCATCTCGCACGATCTGTGCAACCCTTCGACGGCTGATTGAATTCAGATAGTCGACATCGTCCGACACACTCTGAATCTTGAGGGTGTCGAGCTGCAGGCCAAGTCGCCGCATGTCTGAACCGACATCATCCGCGATCTGTTCAGCGAACCGCAGTCGATCCTCATTCACTTGTTCAGGTGTGAGCTGAGCGAGCACACTGCGCAGATTGCCTTCCAGGTTTTCCTTGGCCACCTGCACGATTTCGTTCTGGTGATGGCCGAGAAACCGTTCAATCGCGTTGTTCCGGATCGCTGGATCCGTGCTCACCTTCACATTGGCAATCGCCTGAATGTTGAGGGGAGTGCCGCCATGGGAGTAGGCATTGCTCACCTCCACAACGACCGGCAGCAGCGTCACATCCATGCGCCGTGCCGTTTCCAGGATCGGTTTCACGAAGGTCCAGCCACCATTGGCAACCACGCGATAGCCCTTGGCTCCTTGGCCCTGGTTTGACTTCGAACCGGTGACCACGAGCATTTCGTTGGGCCGGCAGATGCGGATCATCCAGCGACTGATCAGGTTCAGAGCTACAAGGCTCACCAGGACAAGGCCGGCTCCCCCGATGATCAATTCACCCTGATTGCGGTTGCTGAACTGAACGGTTGGCGGTCCGGTCTGCGCCTGGACCAGTTGTTTCGGCATCCGCGTTGCTGAGATCCGGTCCTGGCATAGCGACCGTGGTGCCAATCGACCATCACAATTCAGGCGGTTGAAGGGTTTCAACACGCAAGGTGTGGTCGTCGCTGGCGACCACAACCACCTTGGTGTTTGGGGCCAGAGCGCCTTTGCAACTCAGTGCAGGTCGCCGCAACAGCGTTCCCCGGACGGACAACTCAACGAAACCGCGCTGCTCGGCGTCCATTGCCAAAGTCACTACTCCCTCCAATCCGATCAGGTCGTCGCTGCGCACGAGGCTGTCGGCCTCCCGTCGGCCGATCACGCGCAGCAGTCGCGTCGCCGCCAGACCCATCCCGCCCCCAATGGTGAGGGCAATCAACTGACTGAACCAGCCGGCACTGGTCCGCACCAGCAGTTGCATCAACAGTCCAGACAAGCCGAAGCCTGTGAGACCAAACGACCAGAACGGAGTGCTGAACAGCAGGCTCAGCGCTCCGCCTTCCCCGTCGCCGCTGACGTCATCGTTTAAGGAGAGGCTGATCAGCACCATCCCGGCAAGGAGGCAGAACAGGTAAGCGTTGAGCATGGGGCGTCGTCTTAAAGGGGATCGTTGGGCATCACGGCGGTGAGTGCCTGCTCCAGGTCTTGCATGAACACCTGCATCGCCTCGCGACGGTTGCTGCGGTACTGACTCAGACGTGGCCGCACGGGCAAGGCTCGTCCGAGCTGCACCTCCACCCGTTGTGGGCCGAGGCTGGGCTGCCCCTTCCAGGGCTTGTCTTCGATCCAGCCGATCGCTTCCTCTACCAGCAGCAACATCTCGGCAAAGCGGTCAAAGTCGGGTCGATCACTGATGTAATGACCACTCACGCTGGTGAAATGCTCCACCAGTCGCATGCGGGTGAGTTGGAGGTCGGCTTCCCGTGCCTCCCAGTCCGCCAGGCTCCGCTCCAGCGGCGGAAGCTGATCAACACCTTCCCGGTAGATCCGATCCCAGGCGGCCTGCTCGATCCGGCGACAGCGCTCCTGGAGATTGCCGACGGCACGCAGGCCGAAATGGGTTTCGGCTTTGGCCAGGCCATGCCGGCGGTAGGCATCAATCCGTTCGCTGAAGGTCTGAGCTGGATCGGGCTTCAGCCGTTCGAGCTGCTCAAGGGCTTTGAGCAGATTCATGCCGATCTGGATCAGCCGGTCGCGGCTGGTGGTCTCGGGATTGTCCGGGCCGGCGTCGGGGGAGGAGATGCCGAGATGGCGTTCGAGGCAAGCCAACCGCGCTTCGAGGGCGATCCAGTTGGGGTGCCTCCAGCTGTAGTGAATGCCGATGGGCAACACCACCAGTGGCCGCTCGTCGTTGGCTTTCTCCAGATCCTCCGCGGCCCAGAACGCCAGCTGGGCCACTCCCGGCTCCAAGGGCGCCATCTCGCCGGAGAGGTTGTTGGTGGCTCCTTCCGGTGCCACCACCAGCGGGTAGCGCCCCTGGGCCAGAGCCCCGCGCGCTTGGGCCAGCGCTGGGCGATCCAAGCGGCCGCGGTGGATGGCGATGCCGCCACTGCGTTGCAACAGCCAGCCGATCACCGGGCCCGCCCAGATCGGAATGCCGCGGTCGTAGAGAAACCGCAGCTGGATGGGTCGTGGCAGCTGCAGCTTGAGTCGCCGTGCGGCCCGGGGAATGCCGTTCCAGAACAGATCCGCCATCACCACCGGATCACGGGTGCTGGGGTGCCGAAAGGCGATCAGCAGATTGCAGCCCCCCGACTGCTGGGCTGCAAAGGCCTTGGCCAGGGCTTCTGCCGCATCACGATGGCTCAGCTCAAGGCCCTGACTGCGGAAGAGCAGCGGAAGCAGGCGGCTCACCACGGCCTGAACCATCCGGCTGGGACGGGTGGGCAGCCGGCGCAGTGCAGGACGAGCGTTGTGGGTGGAGGCGCGGGGCATCGAACCGACTGCAGCGCGCCCATACTGATCCGATGGAGCTTTTGCTGGAACCCCTCAGTCACGCCTTCATGGTGAAGGCGTTGATGATCAGTGCCCTGGTTGGGGGTGTTTGCGGGCTGTTGTCCTGCTTCATGACCCTGAAGGGATGGGCGTTGATGGGTGATGCCGTCTCCCATGCGGTCCTCCCTGGCGTGGTGGTTGCCTATGCCCTGGGCCTTCCCTTCTCCCTGGGGGCGTTCGTCTTCGGTGTGGGCTCCGTTGCCGCCATCGGCTTTGTGAAGCAGAAGTCGAGGGTGAAGGAAGACACCGTCATCGGGCTTGTCTTCACCGGTTTCTTCGCTCTGGGGCTCGTGCTCGTCTCCAAGACGCGCAGCAACATCGATCTCACCCACATCCTCTTCGGCAATGTGCTGGGGATCTCAGCGGGGGATGTGCAGCAGACCCTGGTGATTTCGGTGCTGGTGCTAGTGCTGCTGCTGCTGTTCCGGCGGGACCTGATGCTCTTCTGCTTCGATCCCACCCATGCCCGATCGATCGGGATCAACACCGGACTCCTGCACTACATGCTGTTGGGACTCCTCTCCCTGGCCGCTGTTGCCGGTCTGCAGACCGTTGGAATCATCCTGGTGGTATCGATGCTCGTCACCCCCGGTGCCACGGCCTATCTGCTCACCGATCGGTTCGACCGGATGACGCTGCTGGCCGTCACCAGCAGCGTGCTCTCCAGTGTGCTGGGGGTGTTCATCAGCTACTGGACCGACAGCTCCACCGCCGGTTGCATCGTGCTGGCGCAAACCGCGCAATTCGTGCTCGCCTTCCTTCTTGCACCTGGGCAGGGGGTGCTGCGGCGTCTCTGACCAGTTGATGAGTGGATCAGTGGATCAGCGCTCGTCGTCGTCCCAGTCGTAGGTGTCGTTGAAGCGCTGAACGCCGGCTTCTCGAAAGTGAAAGTCCTTGGCGGAACGACCCTGATCCGATGCAGTTTGCTTGGAACCGTCCTGGTCCCACGGCTCGCGGTAATCAAGATCGTCCCGCATGTTCTGGAACGGCTCAGGAGGCTTCGCTGTCATCCCACTTGGCTTTGCCATCCAGCAGTTCGATCAGCTCCTGGAGCTTGCCCATGGTGACGCGCACATCGGCACCGTCGGGCAGAACACCATCGGCTACCACGTTGTAATGGTCACGGCACTGGTTGCGCAGCTCCTGCAGGCGCTTCTTGGTGATGGTCTTTTTCTGTTCTGCCGTTGCCATGGCGATTGCGTGGTCTGGCCCTCATCCCTAGCAGAGCAGGGTGCTGCCTACCGATCTACCCCGGAAGAACCTGGCGAAAGCCATGGGCTTCCACCACGTTGAGCGGGGTGTTGAACAGTTCACTCAGTTCGGCGGGCCGCAGCATCTCCCTTGGGCTTCCATCCCCAACAAGACGTCCCTCTGCCAGAAACAGCACCCGTTCCATCTCCGGAACGATCGTGTCCACCCGATGGGTGACCTGCACCACGGTGGTTCCCGCTTGGATCAAGCGCCGCAGGATCGCCAGCAACTGATGGCAGGCCTGGAGGTCGAGGGCACGGCTCGGCTCATCCAGCACCAGCACCTCCGGTTGGTGAACCAGGGCGCGAGCGATCAACAGGCGGCGCCGCTGTCCGTCCGACAGCTCTCCGCAGCAGCGTTCACGGATGCCGTGGAGGTGCAGTTGATCGAGCAGATTTCGCGCTTGCTCCCATTGCCGCGCACTGGGCTTCTGATCACGGCCCAGCCTGGTGGCCCCAAAAAAATTGCTCACCACCGCCTCTTCAACAGCTGTTTTGGGATGAAGCCGCTGTTCCATGTCGCTCGACACCACCCCCAGGCGGCTGCGCAGCGCCCAGAGGTTCACCGTCTCGCTGCCAAACAACCGCAGATGAGCGTCGGGGCGAACGATGGGATACAGGCTGCGGTCGATCAGTTTCACCAGGCTGCTTTTGCCTGCGCCATTGGGCCCCAACACCGTTGTGGACTGCCGCAGTTTCAATTGCAGGTTGAGCTTGTGCAGCACCGGCCGATCGCCCAGCCATGCCTCCACATTGCGGAGATCCAGCCAGGTTTCAGTGGTCATGGCCCTCCTGCAGCAACCGATCGATCACGATCGACAGGCGCGGAGCGACAGGCCGGAGCTCCTGCTGCCGCTCACTCCAGATGGCGTCACGCACCAGATCACTGAGGGGCACCAACTTCATCTCCTGGCCCTCCTTCAACTGCAGTTGGCTCACGGGCACGCTGAGCGTTCCGCGGAACACGTGGGCCACCCGTTTGCCGCTGTCATCGCTGAACCATGGTTCGAGCGGCACGCTGGGTGACCAAGCGATCTCCTCCTGCAATTCGCGGTGCACGGCTTCGCTGGCTGTTTCTCCCGGATCGAGATGGCCGCCAAACAACCCCCAGTGGCCCGGATAAATGATCGAGTCGATGTCGTCGCGCAGTTGGAGCAGCCATCGGCCTTCCCGCTCGAGCATGGCCAGGGCGACGGCGGGCTTCATGACGCCTCCGGTGTCTTGCGGGACCACTGGGCCAGTCCACCGCCCCGCCCCCGCGCTGTGAGTGTTCCCTGCTGCTCGTTCAGTTCAATCAGGGCAAAGAAGGGCAAGCGTTGGGGTTCCGGTGAGGGCAGGCTTCGCTGCAGCAGCACCTGATCGGACCAGCTCAGCTCCAACGACGTGAAGCTGAACTTCAGCAGTGGTCTTGAACCCTTCAGCTGGGCCTGGCCGCTGAACCGCAAGCGGAAACCGGCCAGGCAGACCTGATTCACGATGCTCAGGCCCTGGTTGCCGCGGCTCAGGATCAGGCTGGCCTGCAGCCAACGCAGCAGCGGTGCGGTGCCGGGCGCCGGTGCATCCCCGCTGCGCGTCCAGGTCTGCTGCAACATCCAGCAGCCCGGCAGCTGCTCGATCTGAATGCCGCTGCCCTCACGGCGGCTCTGGTCTTCCCTCGCCAGAAGAGCTGCGGCAGGAGAATCAGGCAAGGCTGAGATCATGGGGCTCTGCAACATCCCCATCTTTTCGGAGTCGGCCCATGCAGCGCGACAAGCGCCGGACACCTCCCATAACGGACCTGCTTCTACGGGGACTGCGCATCGGGGCCAGCACCGTTGCCCTGGTGGAACTGCTGCGCAGCGATTGGATCGGAGGGGGGCTCGCCAGCCTGGCCTGGCTGGTCTTCGTTCAGGTGGAGCGTCGCCGGGCGCCGCTCAAGCCTCCGTCCTGAGGATCGAATCGATGCAGTTCGGGTGTTGACGGATATAAGCGTTGAACTCCATGGCCAGCAGACGGGCCTCAAAAGCATCGGTGGCGTAGAAGCAGGATTCCAGCTTTTCTCCGTTGGATGTCTTGTGGCGGACGGTGTAGGCAGCCCGTCCTTGAGCAATGCTGGCCATGGACTGATGAAGCAGTCGTTTCAAGCTGGCACTCCTGCCAGGTGGAATTCCATAACCATTCATTCATGTTTGCGTTTCAACGCTTCGTAAAGCTGTTTGAAGCGGCCGACAGTCCGTCTCACCTCTCTGCCCGCATCCTGCTGCCCATGGCCTCCCCTGCTCTGGCCTTCAACGTTGCTCTCGCGTCACTCCTGTCCCTGATCGCGGGGCCTGTTCAGGCGGAATGGCAGCCGATGCAGGAGCCGGCGGTTTGGCAATCCCGTCGCGGCGATCTGCTTCCCGGCGACGGCTGGATCTTCATGGAAGCCCTCGACACCCCCGCGATCAAGGCGGCTGAATACATCCGGGCCCCCCAGAGCGTGGACGGTTTCGTTGAGGTGGAAGCAGGCCTGCTGATTCAGCGCGCTGGCCAGGACCGGTGGACCCAACGGGTTCTGCCGATGCGTGCCAACTGTGCCAAAGGGCAGCTGGAGCAACGCCAGGCCGATGGTGCTTGGACCGTGTACCCCGGTCGCGATGGAACCGTGGTTAAGGTCCGCTGGATCTGCGCATTGCGATGAGTCGGCCTGCTTTTCGTTACGAGGAACCGGAACGCTTCGGCGAGTCGCTCACCACAGCACGCCCCTGGAACCGGTCTGCCCTGACCGACGTGGAGCTGCTCAATGGACGGGTAGCCATGCTCGGTTTTTTGGCTGCCGTGGTGCTTGAAAAGGCCACGGGCTTGGGAATCGCTGGTCAGCTTGGTGCAGCTCTGCGTTGGTACCTGCAGCTGGGTTGATTGATGACGGTTGTTCCTGTTCTGAAGGACTCCCAACGCTTCAAGTTGGATGCCACCGACGACGCGATCTTCTACAGCGAGCCGCGTTTCGTTCACCACCTGGATGCGGGTTTTCGTGCTCGGCTGACCGCCCTCTATCGCGAGCGCATTCCTCCCTGTGCCCAGGTGCTGGATCTGATGAGCAGTTGGGTGAGCCACCTGCCGGACGATGTCAGTTACGACAACGTCATCGGCCATGGCCTCAATGCTGAGGAGCTGAGTGCCAATCCCCGATTGGATCGGCACTGGGTTCAGAACCTCAACCGCGACCAAACCCTCCCGGTTGAGGATGCTTCGATCGATGCCACCCTGATCGTGGCCGGTTGGCAATACCTGCAACAGCCCGAGCCGATCGCCGCTGAGCTGTGGCGGATCACCCGCCCCCGGGGCCAGGTGATCGTGGCGTTTTCCAATCGAATGTTCTTCACCAAGGCTCCCCAGGTCTGGACCGACGGTGATGACCGTGATCACCTGCGTTACGTCGCTGAGGTGTTGATGGCCCAGGGCTGGCCCCAGCCGGAGATCGTTGCCGAAGACACCCGCGCCGAGGGTGTGATGGGCTTGTTCGGTGGCAAGGGAGATCCTTTCTTCGCCGTTGTGGCCGAGAAACCTCTCTACTGATTCCTCGACTTTCCTTTGCCTTGCAGGGATGGACGTTGTTCTGAATTGCGGCAGCGTGAGGCGAGAACCTGGATCTCCATGAGCTTCACCCTTCCGGGTCTTCTCCCCTGGCGCTTCAGGATCGTGTTGATCGGTCAGCAGGTGGTTCTGGAGGCTTCGTCTGAGGATCAGCAGCAGAGCACGGTTCTTGAACCTGGTGGAAGCCGCATTCGGCGTGGCTACGACCTGATCAAGGCTCCGCAATGTGCGTTGATCCGGTGAGCAGCACGTCTCGCCTCTCCCAGCTCGTCGTCATCTTCGGTGGCTTTCTGAGTACCGAGTCTCATCAGTCACAGCAAGCCCTTTGGTCTTGATCCTGCAGTGGTGGGCCTTGTTTGGGCCTAGTCCCTCAGTGCTGTTGCGCTTCAGGAATCTGCGGTTATGTTCGGTTCAGGGACCCCCACGGGGGGACCTCTGACCGGATGCAGCTGCACAGCGGGAGCAGGTGATAGAGCGGGCCCGGGAGGCCACGCGAGCTCGTGAGAAAGCGATCTTTCAACAGCAGGCTCAGAAATCGGCTGAATTCCGGAGCATGGGAATTCTGGGCCGGATGGCCGCTTCACCTCTCAGCGCCAACGCGATCGCTCAAGCCCGTGCCCAATGGGGCATCACAGGCGAATGATGGCGTTGGCTCGTCATACAGGCAGACCCACTCGGGAGGAATCCGGTGAGATTCCCCCTAAAGTGCGTGCTGCCCTAACCCTCAGGGCCGCAGGTCACAGCTGGAAGCAGTGCTCCGACATTACCGGGGCCAGCTACCGGAACCTCCTGAAGTGGAAGGATCTGCCGATAGCTGAGGCCTACGTCGAGGAGAAGGTGAAGGAGGCCCAGGCGGGCACCTACAACAAGCTCATTAGCGCCGGCCCAGCTGTTGCCGATCGGCTGCTGTCAATCGCGTTGAATCCAGAGACGAAGTCCTATGCCGCGGTGAGCGCCTGTGAGGCGGTGATCCGCAGCATCGAGCGAGGGGTGCTGGACCGCGAGATGCGGGAACACATCACCAAGCGGCGAGAGCAGATGGCCCAGCTGGAGCATGGACGACCGATCGATGTTTGAGCCTCGACTGCTGACCGAGGAGGAAGCGCAATGGCGTGCCTCCTGCGGTTGGCATGTCGATGAATCAGCCGTCGTCGTTGCCCTTATTTTCCGGCAGCTCGGTGGATTCAGGTGTCTTGGCCTTACTGCTGAAGATCACCTTTGCGATGACAAAGGCAATCGCAATGGCGCCCAGCAGAAAGCCAAGAAGCTCCATTGCTGATCAGGCTTTGATTTCAGTCTTCTGAGGAGCCTCGGTCTCACCGTTGTGGTGAGCGTTGGCGCCGCCAACAAAAACCAGCACAGCCATGATCGCGGCGATCGCAACAGCTGCACGGACGCGCAGGACGCCATACGAAGCAGTGAAGTCAGCCGTGTTCAAGTGTTTCATGCAGGTGAAACTAACGGCGTTCTCAGAATTTGAGCGCGTCAATTGATACGAGGTCCAGACCCTCGGAAAGATGTGAGTCAGGCAGCACTGCCTCCCATGAGCTCTGAGACGTTAGGCATTGGGTCTGGCTTCCCATCGGCAATGGCACGAGCGCGAAGGTAGAACCAGCTCTCGGTGTTGCCCTTGGCTTCCATGCTCTCGGCGATGGCTTTCCAGTTGTTGACTTCGGCTTGATCCATGGGGAGCAAATAAAAAAATCTCCGGAACCCCTCAGATCCGGAGACCGTCCAACTGTCTGGTCGCAGCTCTGCGTTCAGACACCCAGACACTAAAAATCCTGCTTTGGGGACGGAGGTACGGATGACCGTTAAACCCTCGGCACGATGTGAGTAACCAGGTCGGCGTTGACCCAGTTGATGACACCGGCATTGACATCAGTCAACTGAAACAAATGGAGGGCGGAGCCCCCTACGAGATCGACTTTTAGTCCCTACGAGTTACCTGCCTCTAGGACAATCACTTGATCCATTCTCTTTTCCTCGGCAGTGAGGAAATCGGCCCACATCCCTATAAGGAAACTCAGAGTCGCTAAAGCCTGAACCTGCTCCTTCGAGCCAGGACGGGTGTATTTGAAGTCCATGAACATACGGTCAGCGGCTGATTGCTGTTCCTGGCATCGAGCATCAATGGACATTGTCACGCCCCGATTTTGATCACAATAACTATGTTTCGTTACATTACGTAATGAGTGTGCTTTTGGGCCCTTATGTCCATCTCCAGTCAAGACCTGATCGTCTTCTTCGCCAGCTTCGGCGTGGCTCTCGTCGCTTTGAACCTCTACAAGCTGTCTCAGCCTGCAAAGGGCTGAGGCCTCAGGCCCGTGGGTAGGGGTGAGTCGCCAGGTCGGCTTTGACCCAATCGCTCATAAAAAAAGAGGCAGGCCCCTCAGCCCACCCCAAACGACGCATTAGAGGCACCACTGCCTCATCACCCATTTTGGCTCTCGCGTGACTCGCCTGTGTAGCCCTGCGAACCGATCGAGGAACCAATTAGGCATTAATTCCCAGTGAGAACCGTCATTCAGTCGTTTTAGAAATGAATTGCGCGTCTGCACCACTGCAGCGCCTTGGGAGATGAAGACAAGCGGGTTCCCTCGCCCGCGTCTCCCTGGTTCAGCAGCGCGGAACGATGTGCGTAACCAGGTCAGCGTTGACCCAGTTGATGACGCCGGTATCGACATCAGCCACTTGGAACAACGTTGGAACCTTTGGGTTTCTGGCACCGCCATCCACCCAGATCACATCTGCCATACGCCAAGCACCATCCGAGTCGGTGATGACCACCGCGTCGCCTGGTTTGACCTGCAAAAAAATGGGATCCGACTTGGGCGCTGCAACGGCGCTTGCATAGTCAACCGACATACTCCTGTACTAATACAGCTGTATTAGTACAGGAGTATGTCGCAGGTCCAGGAATGGATCCTTAAGCGTTCGATTTTCGAGGTGCTGCGGAGCTACGTGGTGAGCTTCGCCATGGCGGCTCTGAGGTCTGTCTTCTTCATCCAGCGCTGATATCGCCGCTCGTGCTCCTGGAGGGTGTGGCCCATGCTCGCGGCACAGAGGCTCTGATTGACGTTGGTCTCGATTGACCGCACGGCCCAGCGGTGCCTCAAGTCGTAGATATCCAATCGATAGTCGGCTCCGAAGATTTCGGCGATGGTCTCCTTGTAGATCTGCGCCTGGCGTCCGCCGCGCCATGCAGCCACCCATCTCTCGTTCTCAAACGAGTCGAACTGCTCTGGCTTGATCCACCGTGCTTCCGTGAGCGGCCCGGTTGGGATCTCCACCTCATTAAGGGCCCAGCGGTCGATCCATTCCTTCGGGCAGGCGAAGCAGGTTCTCTCTCCGGGCAGCTTCTTCTTCTGCTTGATCGACAGGCAATCGGCGGTGCCGTCGTCGTGCAGTTGAAGGCTCGGCACCTCACCTGGTCTGCATCCGAAGGCCGCCATCGCTGCGAGGCACCATCCCCACTTCGTGGGCCTGATCACATCAATGAGTTGGACCAGCTGCGTATCAGTAGGCAGCTTTCTCTCCTTGGCCTCGTAGTCGCCCCGCAGCTTGCTGAGCTTCTCGCGTCCTTCGACACCGCACTTGTCGAGGAGGTTTTCGAACAGGATGCAGGTCATCTCTCTTGTCCTGCTGTCCGGCTCCGTGGTCTCCAGCAGGGTTCGCTGCAGTAGCCCGAGGCTCAGTGCACCCTTGGCGGGCAACCGGTTGAGTACTGCCTGATATCGCTGCCAGGTGAGCTCCGTATTGGGGAGTCGATTCCGGGTCTGCCAGTAGTCCTTCTCGAATGTGGCGATCGCTTCGGCAACGGTGAGGGGCTTCTCAGGAATGACCTGGCCCGGCTGATGCTTTGCCCTCAGCACCACCGTGCTGGGATCGATCCCTTCGCTGATCGCTTGGTGCATCGCGGTGGCGATCTGCTCCGCTTCGATCAATCCGCCGGGCGTTGCAGGACAACCGAGGCCTGCCTTCCGCTGTTTCCTCACCCCTGCTGCATCAGTCCAGGTGCCTCTGACACCGATGGTCCCCCTGCCGGGCACGACATACAGCGTCAGCTTTGCCCCGCGATTACGCAGGGCTTGGTTAGTAGTGGTGAGGTCCAGATCCAACTGGGCTGACTCTCGGTGGCTTATTTAGGGATTTGGCGGGAAATGGGCCTGATTTGGGCCTAATTTCTTGCCGGCATCATCCCGCACAATCCGGAGGCTGACCACCACCTCCTCTTCGCTCAACCGCTCAAAACCGTTGTCAGAAATGAAGAAATTAGATCCCAGAACGGTTTCGCTGAATCAGCCCGTTGTCATCTTCGGTGGCTTTTTGATCACGCAGGAGGCCTATCGCCCCCTCGCTGATTGGATTGATCAGGCCACAGGCGCTGCGGTGCACATCGTGCCTGCGTCCAAATTGGATTGGCTGGCCACCAGCTGGGGTTTCGGTTGGCGTCGCCTGCTTGATCGCGTTGATGCCGCTGTGTGTGAACTTCAAAGCCAGTCGCCTACAGAGCGCGTCACGTTGATTGGTCACAGCTCCGGCGGGGTGATGTTGCGGCCCTATCTGGCTGATCAGACCTTTCTGGGACGCCGTTTCAACGGTGCAGCCCGGTGCAATCGTCTGATCACGCTCGGCAGTCCCCATCAGGCCCTGCGTGCCACACCGCTGCGGGCTCGCGTGGATCGTGAGTTTCCGGGTTGCCCTGAAGCCGATCGGGTGGACTACGTCGCGGTTGCGGGTTGGCTTGATCCGCTGGGAGCGAATGCATCCAATTTTTCGCGCCGCAGCGCTGCCCGCAGCTATCGCCAGATCATGGGCGACCCGGATCTGCAGGGGGACGGTCTGGTTCCCCTTCCATCAGCCCTGCTGCGGGATGCCCGGTCGATTGAGCTGGCTGATACGGCCCACGGCGGATTGTTCGGCCAAAGCTGGTACGGCTCCACCGATCGCATCGAGCGCTGGTGGTCGCAGCTCGGAGACTGAACCGGGCGATCAGGCATTGTGGCCTGCTTCGGCGATCAGCTTGTGCAGGAATCGAAAGGATTTGGGGGCCAGGCCAGGTCGGTCAAACGCAAAACAAGCAAAAAGCGCAAGCCGGGAACGTCAAACCATCGCCGTGATCAATGCCCGATGGGGCGCGACCCTGGCCTCGAGGCGATTCAGGCCAGGCAGTGCCTTGGCCTGCCGCTTACTGGGCGTTTAACTGTTGCCCAGGTGAAGCGGGCACACAAGCTTCTGGCTGTTCAACACCATCCCGACAAAGGGGGCGACCCCGAGGTGATGACACGGTTCAACACCGCCCGCGATGTGCTGCTTGAGCCCGAGATGGAGATGCTTGCTGCCTGACGCCCTCGACGTGCGTCCCAGGGCGTCAGCTGCCGCTGCTGCGGCCCAGCACCAGCCAGGTGATCAGCATCAAGCCGCTCAGACTGACCACGGTGTAAATCCAATCGGCGTATGGCGTCCAGAACAGTCCCGCAAGGGGGGCTGTCATCGGTCCCAGACCAGCAGGAGCACCACAAACAAGGCCCCGAACACGAGGAAGGGCGTGAGCAGCGTCAGCAGAGTCTGTGTTTCGATCGTTCCGGTTGCAGCAAGCGGATCATCCGGCGGTCTGTTTTGATCTGTCAAATCTCCGTTATTCACTGAGATTGAGGCCAGAGCTCGCCGCCAATCAACCTTCATCGGGATCGAGCAGTGGGATGAACAACCGTCAGCGTCAAATTCTTGTTGCTTTTTCGGCCTCGATGGGGCTTGGCTTGCTTGGCGGGTTGGCGTTCAACGTCACGTCCCAACTGATCCGGCCCGGCAAGATTGAATTGGGCCCGGCATCGCCGGGAGGGCCTGGCCGAGCTCCTGCGTTGCCTGAGCAGAACACTGGTTCATCTGATCCCGACTGTGTTGTTCCCCCTGGAGGTGGTCCGCCTGTCACGACGAATTTCCAGCCCTGTTGATTGCATTGCAAGGACGGGTTTTATGGCCAAAGTTTCAAAAGAAAAGATAAAAAAGTGCTCTTGCGATACCCAGAATTGTTTCGGTTGTTCGCTCCGATACCGAAATTGATGGCCGGCTGAGGTGATTGTTTGGTTCTCTTCCTGCCCATGCATGAAAAGCGATCAGCGTCTCAGCTATCTGCACTTGATGAACAAAGCTGCTGAATCGGAAGACAGACAGAGCTATTTTTATTACCTCAAGCTGGCTGAACAAACCCTGCAACGCCAGGATCCGGAGGTGCTCTGGAAGCCTGCAGGTTGATTCAGCGAATCATGTTGGCCTTGAAAAAACCGAATCCGAGGCCAAAGGATGAGGATTGATCGCGATGCAGCGTGACTGAAACATCGAAATCGAGAAGATCGGATTGTTCGATGTCATCACGCTTCAAGTTGTGAGCGTTCTCCGCTTCGAAGCCATCGATGATGGCTTCGCGATGGGTTTCCAGGTAATCCACCACCAGCTTCAGCACATGGTCCCGCCAGGCCTCGCTGGCGTCTTTGCTGATTCGATCAGACATGGTGGATGACTCTGTTTCTACAGGTTGAACCCGAGACCAACGTTGACACGCGTTCCGTAGTTGTAAGGACGAACCGGTCCAAACCATGGGGGTGGGGCGAGGACGACAGGTCGTCGATTAGGTGCGTAGTACACCGGGGCATAGGTGCGGTAGTAGGGGCGATAGCTGTGCTTCACAGCGCTTTTGTAGCCCTTCCGGTACCCCTTGTTGTAGGCCTTCTGTCTCTTGTGGGAGTGGTGATGGCGATCGTTGTGGGCCTGGGCAGCGGGACTAACACTGATTCCGGTGACAACAATCAGAAGCGCAGCAATGCTGAGACGTTGAGCAAGCGACATGGTTGAGCGTTTGACTGATCCGACACTATCCAGCGTGGATGGGGAAACCGTGTCAGCTTTCTGGCCAGATGTGACTGGATGCGTCTTGAGGGCGTGATTCCCTACTCGGTGTCTGTGCGTTGTTCGAGCACGAAACGCAGGGCCCACAGTCCGGCGTAGGAGCCCGTCAGCACGAGGAGGATCAAGATCAGCACGACACATCCTCAACGTGGTGGTTTGTTGTAGCTGAGCCGTGTTGGTTCTGTGGTCAGATCGTCCAGTAGCCGTACCAATCAGGATGGGCTGGGCCATCGTCAACTTGGTCGTCGTCGACTTGGCCATCCGCGATCAGTTTCAAGTGCCACTGGCCATTGCCGTGAATCGGCAGAAGATCATCGAGCGCGCTGTCCATTTCGACAGGGTGAAGATCATCCTTGTGCACCTGCTCTTGTCCCTTGAGCCAACGCTGCCGTGCCCGCGCCTTGGCGGAGGCTGAAGAGCGGGCCACGATCACCCCGAAGGCATGCTGTTCTGCCATCGAGGCGGGGTCATAGGCGCCAAGGTTGACGAACCACAGCTGCGGACCGCCAACACTGGATGGATCCTGCGCTTGCTCAACAACCTCAACGCGATAGCCATCGACATGGTCGATGCAGCGGTAGCTGTCGATGTGCAAGCCACGGCGGAGGCCGATCCATTCCTGCCGCAGTGCCGGCAGCGTTGCGTCGATGGTCTCGCCCACGACCCAGCGAACATCGTGCTGCTCCACATGGCAGCCCTTGCAACGGCCCCCCAGCACCACCAGGAACAGCTTCTTGGCGCTGCTCATCGCTGGGCCGGTGATGACGCGTCGGCATGGGCGACGACGGCACGGCAGTGGGCGATGAACTCCTCGCCGTTCCTCTCCCCTTTGGCTTCCTTGGTCTGCAGGCTGAGAATCTCAAAGGTTGTGGTGGTGCTGCTGCTCACCGGGGAGACGGTCGGACTGCGGCTTCCATCATGAAGGCGATTGTCTAGCGGCAGTCCGTCGTAGGGATCGTTGCCGTCACAACGCTGAAAGGCTGCATGGATGGCATCAATGGCCTCCCTCACCTGATATGTCGCCCCTCGCTTCCTGGCGCGCTTGGTGATCGTCACCGCCGTGCGGTTCAGCAGCCGCTTGTAGCCGTCGGCGTCGATGTCCAGCCAGCTGGGGGGCGTGACCGACAACGGATTGCGTTCCATGCACCCCTTTGGTGGCTCCAGGTGTTCAGACTTTTTCGAGCCAGGCCAAGAACAACCGGCGGATTTCCTCTTCGTTGGTCACCCGTTCGCTCAGAGATGCCGTGACTGCGCCGGGGTGCTCGCGCTGCACGATTTGCTCAGCCTCGTAGGCATCCGCCGCTTCGACAGGCTTGAAGCCAGCGTCAACGGCCGCTGGAGCGCAATAGAAGACGGGGTAACGGCTCATCGGGTTGCTGCAACCTCCAACCGATAGCAACGATTCTGCGATCGAGGGAATGGCTGTGGGGAGCTTGCACCCACATCTGTTGAGTTCAGGCATCTTTCTTAAGTCCTGAGCCTCAACAGGTGCTGATCCATACCTTTGGTGGTTCTTGCTGAGGAACCGTGGCTTTTGATTCTGGAGATAAAACAGATCGCTTCATTGCCGCAGCCAAAACACGGGCGGAAGCTGCATTGAACGAGCCGGCACCAAAACTGACGGCATTGGAAAAGGGAATGTTGGAGTCGCTGCGACGGGGTGGAAGGCCCGTGCGTCATGGCTGAGCTCAGCGCATGAGCAGCCAAACGGCCAAAGCACCGCAACCAAACCCCTTGATGAACTGGGCCCAGGTGAGGCCGTAGGTATCGAGGGAAAGCATTCTCATCATCAGATTCAGAACCTCTTTGTGTTTCCGAATCAAGGCTGAGCTGTTGGCCGTGTTCAGTTGCGGAATCTGTTTGAGTTTGATCTCCCCGAGCTTGGCCAACGTTGCTGGTCGCGTGTGCTGCTGGAGCTTAAGGCGCGCCTGTTGGTCCGAAACGAACAAACCTTTCTTGGGTTGCTGTTCATCGGGTGACACGTTGCTAGGCAGTGGAAGCCCCTCCACTTGATTCATCTTGAAAAGAGTCGTCAGTCTGTCGACGGGATTCCTGGTGAGTGCACTGCTGGTGTCCCCCGCTTTTGCCCAAAAGGTTTCGAAAGAAAACGTCCGTGCGCTGAAACCGCCAGGATGCAAGCTGAGTCCATCAACGGTGGACTCAACAACTACCGAGCTTCGAAATGCATCTACGCCACCGGTAAGGGAGGTGGCAACTGCTTGAAGAATGCAAGTGATGGCTACCTGTTCGTGTTTGATGGTGGTTCTCCAGGCTGGCAAGAGGCTGGTGGTCAACCCACTGTTGAAACTGAAATTCTTGTCTCTCGAGATGGAGCTTCGGTTGTTGATGTTGTCTACAATGGATCACCGCGTTAATTGAAGGATTCTTCCAAGAATGTGGTTTGAATGGCCCCGCTGCTCAGGCGGGGCTTTTTTGTGGCTTGATTGAGCTCCATATCATTCGGGCATTCGAAGAACTGCAATCGGTCTAAATAATGAATCGACTGGAAGATGTGAATCCCAGGAGTGCGCAAGATGCTGTGAATACAGGGGTTCAACTCATCAAATACAGCAAGAGAAAAAAACTCATGCAAACGATAAATATCCGATCTGAGTGCCTCGTTCTCCATCCGCTCCCAGCTGTTGTTGAGCCGTTCCTGCAGAGAGGATGGGGCCCAGCAGCTTCAACGGCCCTTGTCTTCCGGCTTAGCCCTGCCGCCCCTGCGCTTGGCCGTTGTGGGTCATGTCGAATGGGTGGAATTTCTGGCGGTGGATCAGTTGCCCCGCCCCGGGGCCATTGGTCATGCCTTGCAGACTCTGCAGGAACCTGCTGGTGGTGGAGCCGTCGTTGCGGTGCAGATGGCACGGTTGCAGCAGCAACCCGTCCAGTTCTTTACGGCTTTAGGTCGTGATTCGGTCGGTGAAGCCTGCGTCAAGCGACTCGAGGATCTGGGCCTTGAGGTTCATGTCGCCTGGAGGGAGGTGCCAACCCGTCGTGGTGTGAGCATGGTTGATGGTGAGGGGGATCGGGCGATCACGGTGATCGGCGAGCGGCTGACCCCATCACTGGATGACGACCTTCCCTGGAACGCCCTTGGCGAATGCGACGGCCTGTTTGTCACGGCCGCTGATGCTCCTTTGTTGAAAGCCTGCCGTTCTGCTGCAGTTTTGGCGGCGACCCCGCGCGTTCGTTTGCCCGTGCTTCAGCAGGCCGGTGTGCCCCTCGATGCCTTGATCGGCAGTGGCCTTGATCCGGGTGAACGGGTGGAGTCGGGGCAGTTGAACCCAGCTCCCCACACAGTGATTTGCACGGAAGGTGCCGCAGGCGGTGTTAGTCATCCAGGCGGCCGCTATGACCCATCACCCCTTCCGGGGCCCTTGGTCGAGAGTTATGGCTGCGGTGACAGCTTTGCGGCGGGAGTGGTCACAGGTCTTGCGGCGCGCTGGCCCCTGGCGGAGGCCATCGCTTTGGGTGCCGAGTGTGGTGCCGCCTGTGCGACGCGATTTGGGCCCTATGGATGAGTGCTCGCCACGCGCGATGGCTCTCAATATCGGCAAAAATGCACTGATACACCAGCTGTTATGGCGCCCACCAAAAGAGAGATCATTGCCGCATCGGCAGGCTGGGTTGCCGTCACGTTGAACGTGGTTCCGGGCTTGGGTGCCGGGTACCTCTACCAGCGCCGCTGGAAGGCGTACTGGATCACGTCTGCTTTGGCGACGACCTGGTTTGTCCTGGGTGGAGTGCTGGGACAGGGGGCTGAGGCTGCTGAAGAAATCCAAAACCAATGGATTGGCTTGCTTGGGCTCGTTGCTCTCGCAGCTGGAACAGCAGTAGAGGCTGGGCTCGCAGTGAAGAAATCGCGTCAACAGAACTGAGGCTGGTTGAGGCCAGAACACTCAGCGACTGGGTTTTGTATGTCCTCAGCGACATCTGCCCTTGACGGGGCTTGGAGTGATCGCTACCCCTCGCGCCTGATCGCCTCGTCCTTCATCCGTTGAACCCGCTCCAAAACGGATTCATTGCTCATCCTGTTGTTCAGCCGTTCCACCAACAGTGGAAAGGCCAATGGGCTGGGCCGCGGAGTTTCAACGTGCAGCCATTCCTGGCTTGCAGCGCGCTCCAAGGCCGCCTCCAGGCGTGAGATCTCCAACTGGTCATCGAGCACCTCCTGCTGCGCCTGCAGCAGCAAGCGGTTGTTCGGCTCATGGCGGCTGAACACATCGAACAGCAGCGATGCACTGATCTGAAGCTGACCGGTGCTTTTGCTCGATCCCGGAAATCCCCGGTTCATCAGGCCTGCGATCTGGGCGATGGCGCGGAAGCGTCGCCGTTGCAGCTCGGAAAGATTCAGTGCGTTCTTCAGATCCCGCTCCAGCTTTTGGCGATCGAGCAGCAGATCGATGTGGTCTTCCAGCAACTCCGCCATGGGGTAGCTCTTCGGTGCCAACAGCTCAAAGCCGTAGTCGTTCACCGACACCGTGATCGTGCCCCGCTCCAGACGGGTGAGCCGCGACGCCCAGAGGAAGCCGATGCCCTCATGCACGAACCGCCCTTCAAAGGGGTAGGCATACAGATGTGTGCCTTCCCGGGTGCGACAGGTCTCAATCAGCAGCTGTCCCACCGTCGGCAACACCGAGATGTCCTGTTGCCGATCAAACAGGGGCTTCAGAGCCTGAAGTTCAGCGTTGTCGAGATCACCACGGCTGGCGCGGTCCACCTCAAGACGCAGGTGATGAGTCAGCAGATCGGAGAGAGCCATCTGCCCCCCAGCCCAGGCAGGCACCGTGCGCGTTTTCTTTGTGCTCACCTTCACGTAGGCGGTCATGTCGCGCAGCCGCACGAATTCCAGCTGGCGGCCGGAGAAGAAGAACACATCCTTCGGCTTCAGCTGGCTGATGAAGGTCTCCTCCACATGGCCGAGCACGGCACCACGAACAAAGCGCACGGTGATCGCTGGTGCGGCCGTGATCGTTCCAACGTTGAGACGGTGCAGCCGGGCGATGGCTTTCTCGCGAACCCGGTAGCGCTGGCTTGTCTCCTCCCACTCGAGCTTGCGGTAGCGGGGGTAGGCACCGAGGCACTCTCCGCCCTGCTCCAGAAACAGCATGCACCAGTCCCAATCCTCCTGGCTCAGCTCGGCATAGGCCGCACAGCTGCGCACGGCCTGCAAGGTCTGCTCCGGATGGAAGCCAGGGCCGCAGGCCAACCCCGTGAGGTGCTGCAGCAGCACATCCAGAGGGGCTTTCGGCGGCTTGCGTTGTTCCACCAGCCCCTCCGCCAGTCCCCGACGCACAGCACTGAGTTCGAGTAGCTCGAGCGCATTGGTGGGCATGAACAGCACCTGGGATGTTCCGCCGGGCAAGTGCGCTGACCGCCCCGCCCGCTGCAGCAGTCGCGCCAGATTCTTCGGACTGCCGATCTGCACCACCTGTTCCACGGGTTGGAAGTCCACCCCGAGGTCCAGGGAGCTGGTGCAGACCACCCAACGAATGCCGCCGGCCTTCACGGAGGCTTCGATCGCTTCCCGCTCGCTGCGATCAATGGCGCTGTGGTGGAGGGCCAACCCCTCCTCCATTTCCGGGCAGGCGAAGCGCAGGCACTGGTGCCACCGCTCCGACTGATTGCGGGTGTTGGTGAACAGCAAGGTGCTGATGCCGGGATTGAGGCGTGCCACCAGCTCCTCGTACATCCGCAACCCGAGGTGTCCGGCCCAGGGGAAGCCATCGATCGTCTCCGGAAGGATGCTCTGAATCTCCGTGCTGCGGGCAGGAGCGCCTCCGATCAGCTGTGGCTCACTTGCCGTTCCCAGGGCATGGCGCGCTGCCTGCTCGAGGTTGCCGATGGTGGCACTGATGGCCCAGGTCTGGAGCTGGGGGCGCAGCTGGCGCAACCAGCTCAGGCACAGCTCCGTCTGGCTGCCCCGTTTGCTGCCCATCAACTCGTGCCATTCATCGAGGATCACCGTCTCGAGTTGGACAAACAGCGCTTCGGCCTTGGCATTGCTCATCAGCAGGGCGAGGGACTCCGGAGTCGTCACCAGAATCTGTGGTGGTGCCTTGAGCTGTTTGGTGCGTTCGCTGCTGCTGCTGTCGCCATTGCGGATGCCCACCCGAATCGGCCAGCCCATCGCCTCGATCGGTTCGCGGATCGCCAGCGACAAGTCGCGGCTGAGGGCCCGCAAGGGCGTGATGTAGAGCAGTCGTATTCCCTTCAACGGCTGCTCCTCCGCCAACATCCGCGCGATCGGTCCCATCACGGCGGCGAAGGTTTTGCCAGATCCTGTGGGTACCTGGATCAAGCCATTCCGCCCCGCCAGATAGGCGCTCCAGGTCTGCTGCTGAAACGGCAGCGGTGTCCAGTTCCTTTGCGCGAACCAGTCATGAATCGGCTCCAAGCGAGGGTCGTTGGTTGTTGGCTTTGGCCTCGCCTTCGCTTTTGCCTTCTTTTCTGAAGCTGCCATCAGCGGTTCTCGATCAATGCCATCGCGGTCTGGAGTGAATCCGCTTCATCGGCGGGTTTGTCGCGTCGCCAGCGCAGGATGCGCGGAAAACGGACGGCGATGCCGGATTTGTGGCGTTTTGAGGGGTGGATGCCCTCAAAGCCGATTTCAAACACCAGCTCGGTTTTCAGGGACCGTGCCGGCCCGAAGCGCTGCAGGGTGTTGCGTCGGATCCAGCGGTCCAGCTCGAGGATTTCGGCATCGTTGAGGCCGGAATAGGCCTTGGCGAAGGTCACCAACTGCGGCTCTTCAGCGTTGGTCCAGAGGCCGAAGGTGTAGTCGGTGAAGAGGTTGGCGCGACGCCCACTGCCGGCCTGGGCATAGAGGAGCACCGCATCGAGGGTCATCGGCTCCAGCTTGTGTTTCCACCAGTTGCCCCGTTTGCGGCCGCTCAGATAGGGCGATTCCGCCTGTTTGATCATCAGCCCTTCGGCGTTGTGCTGACGGGCCTGGTTGCGCTGTGTCTCCAGTTCCTCCCAGGAGTCGATCGACCAGGACGGGCTCTGCTTCAGCCGCCACGACTCGGGATGGTTGATGCTGCCCAGCAGTGCCGCCAGCTGCTGCTGGCGCTGCCGTAATCCCTGCTGGCGGATGTCGACGCCTTGATGTTCCAGCAGGTCGTAGGCGATGAACCGCATCGGGCAATCCCGTTTCAACGTTGCTCCAACGCTTTTGCGGCCCAGTCGTCGTTGCAGCTGATCAAAGCCAAGCGGTTCGGCGGCGTCCTGTTGCCAGCAGATCAGCTCGCCGTCCAGAACGCTGCCGGATGGCAAGGCCTTGGCCACCTCCACAAGTTCAGGGAAGCTCTCGTTGACCAGCTCTTCTCCCCGGCTCCAGAGGTAGACGCCGGAGCCGCGATGAATCAGCTGACCGCGGATTCCATCCCATTTCCACTCCAGTTGCCAATCGCTTGCCGATGTCTCCAGCAGTCGTTCGGGTTCCAGGGGACTGGCGAGATAGAAGGGGTAGGGGGTGCCGCTGGAACGGTGTTCATCCGTCGTTGCGCAGGCGGTGAGTTGCCTGAAGCGCTCTGCGGAGGGCTCAAAGCCGCCCATCAGCCGTTGCACCACAAGGCTTTCTTCGAGATCAAACGCTTCGGCGATGGCCCGGCTGATCAAGCCCGTCGACACGCCGACACGGAATCCCCCAGTGAGCAACTTATTAACGATGAAGTGCTGGTCGAGCGGGGTTCGGTGCCAGAGCCAGATCACGGCATTGGCTTGATCGTCGTCGCTTCTGGTGCTGATGGCCGGCAGCAGGGTGTCCATCCACCAGCTCAGGGGCATGTCTCCATCACCGCTGGGCAGATCCGGATCGCTTGCTTCGACGCGCTCTTGCACGGCGGGCCAGAGCAGGCTGATGGTTTCAGCTGAGTCGCCCACCTGGCCGTAGCAGTCGTCGATCAGCCAATCCGGAAGACCACCGCGGTCCCGCAGGATGTCGCGGAGTCGGCGACCGGTGATTAGGCGCCTGCGGCGCTTGCCCAGCAGCAGCGTCAACGCCCAGGCCGACTCCTCTGGTTCGACCCCCTGAAAGTGATCCACCAGCGCTTGCACCTTGGCCTTGGTGCCCGTGACCTGATCCAACTGATTGAACAGGTTCTGAAAGGCACGCATGCGCGCTGGAACGGGATGGATGGAAAGCCCTGCCATCCTGACAAGACATTTTGTGAGCAGTGCTGGAAATCCGGCGGAGACCTGTGTTGATCTGAGCGACAGCTTCCTGAATCAGCCGGATGGCGCTCCTCTGGGACAACCTCGCGCAACAACTGGACACTGTCCGCGCCACTGAGTCAGCAACTGCCGTGGCGACTCCTGTGTCTGTTCCGGAAACAGCGGAGGATCCTTCCGACCGTCAACGTCGACTGCAGAAGGCGCTTGAAGCCGTTAAAGACAGCGGCAACGCCATGATGATTGAGTCACTCAATGCTGCGATTGAAGGTCGTCAGGCGAATCTCAACCTCCCCGATCTGCCTGACGGCATCGCCAAGTTCTAGTCCGCCTCCCCTTCGAA
This sequence comes from Synechococcus sp. N32, assembly GCF_900473895.1. Classification (NCBI taxonomy): domain Bacteria; kingdom Bacillati; phylum Cyanobacteriota; class Cyanophyceae; order Synechococcales; family Synechococcaceae; genus Synechococcus; species Synechococcus sp. N32. The sequence goes on along the minus strand of NZ_UCND01000015.1, from coordinate 510,783 downwards.
CAAGGTCTCCAGCGGCTCCGCATCCACACCCTCCACCTCCCGCAGGTAACGGGCCAGAACGTCGCTTTGCCCATGGGTGACGTACACCTTGCGGGCGCCGCTGTCACGAACGGTCTGGATCAGCCCAGGCCAGTCGGCGTGATCACTGAGCACGAATCCCCGCTCATAGCCCCGCCGTCGACGGGCTCCGCGCACCGCCATCCAGCCGGAGGCAAAGGCGGTTTGGGGTGACTTGAAGCGACGCATCCAGCTGGAGCGATGGGCCGACGGTGGCGCCAGGATCAACCGCCCTTCGAGCGGATCCTTTCGGGGCAGTTCGCTGACGGGACGGCTGGGGGTCATCGGAACCGCTGCCTCGCGGTAGTGGCGGGTCACGGTTTCAACAGCGCCGTGCAGCAGCACCTCCTCCTCCACGCCGATGGCCTTCAGTTCAGCCAGCAAGCGTTGGGCTTTGCCGAAGGCATAGCAGAACAGCAGGGATGGTCTGCTGCGATCACGGCTCCACCAGGCATGGATCTCCTCGGCCACCTGCTCACCGCTTTGCCAGCGATAGATCGGCATTCCGAAGGTGGCTTCGGTGATCAACACGTCGCAGCGCACTGGTTCGAAGGGGTCACAGCTGGGATCGTCATCCCTTTTGTAATCCCCACTGACCACCCACACCTCACCCTCTGATTCCAGACGGATCTGCGCCGAACCGAGCACGTGTCCGGCGCTGTGAAACGACACCTTGCATTGCCCCAGCCAGTGTTCTTCGCCGTAAGCCACTGGGTGAAGGGTGATGTCTTTGCCGAGCCTCTGGCGCAGCACCCCTTCACTGGAGGCCACGGCCCAGTACTCCCCGCATCCGGGGCGGGCGTGGTCGGCATGGGCGTGGGTGATCAGGGCCCGGGGAACCGGACGCCATGGGTCGACCCAGGCCTTCGCGGCACGGCAATACAACCCCTCCGGTGTGCGTTCGATCAAGCTCCGCCACCGATCGCTGCAGACAGTCTGAAAGGCCCATACCTTGAGCGCGTTCGACCCGCTTGCCATGAAGCTGCTCGCTGCCGCTCTGTTTGTTTCAGCCCTGGCTGCGCCCAGTTCCGCTTTGGCTCAGAAAAAGATTCCCAAGGCCCAAGGCCACAACCAATGCCCCCTGGGTTATGTCAACACCCTGGGCACCACTTGTGTGTCTCCCATTAATTACGAGATGAAGCCCACCAACGGTGAAGCCTGCCCCTCCGGCTGGATGAATGTTGGCGCTGGCTATTGCCGTAAGAAGTAATCAATTCAGTGGCTGAGGCCTCAGGCCACTCCAGCGCTCCAGGGTGTTGATCGATTGAACACCCTGGAGCCGTGTTGACCCGGGCCGTGTCCAGGTGGGGATGGACCGAATGTTTTCATCCCTGCACTGCCTGAGCTGGTCCGGGTACTTGTCGGGCAGATCGCATTCCACGTAGTTCAGGTTGGCTCCGGCCTGTTTGCCGAAGAGCTTCATCTGTTCTTTGCAGGCGGGGCACCAATGGGCTCCAAAAAACCTGGCGCCCACCGTGTTGAGTTGCTCGGCCAACTTGATTGTTTGTGCTGTGGACTCCGTTGCGGGTTCAGGAATTGGTTGGTTCCACGGTTGTGCAGTCGCTGCGGTGTACAACGTCCCCGCCATCGCTGCCATCAAGGTCAGAACCCTGATGCCCTTGGGCTGGATGACGGGGGCCATGATCGCAGGGGTTGGATTGTCGAAAATTTATTCGCGTACCGCGTCGTTCTTTGATCTGTTAGCGCGTCACCGGCTCATTTCGAGCATGCGCTGCATGGGTTTCATGGCCTTCAGACGCATCGATTCATCCATCTCGATCGCAGGCGTGAGGGTCTCCAGGCATGCCTTCAGTTTTTCAAGGGTGTTGAGCCGCATGTAGGGGCAGGCATTGCAGCTGCATCCATCGATCCCTGGAACGTCGAGCAGGGTTTTTTCAGGAACACGCTGCTGCATCTGATGCAGGATCCCCGGTTCCGTAAGAACGATGAAGCTGTTGCAGGAGCTTTGTTCGGCGTAATTCAACAGCTTGCTGGTGGATCCAATGAAATCCGCCAGGTCCAGCAGATTCTGCTGGCACTCGGGGTGGGCGATCACTTCAGCCCCGGGATGTTCGTGCTTGAGGGCCAGCACGGCTTCTTCGCTAAAGGTCTCGTGAACGATGCAGCGTCCCGGCCAGAGGGTCAGCTCGCGACCGCTCTGTTGCTGAACCCAGCGCCCCAGGTTCTGATCGGGTGCGAACAGAACGGGCTGGTCGGCAGGCAGCTGATTCACCAGATCAACGGCATTGCTGCTGGTGCAGATCAGATCGCTTTGCGCCTTCACTGCGGCCGTGCAGTTGATGTAGCTCACCACGAAGTGGTCGGGGTGCTCTGCCCGGAAGCGGGCGAACTCATCGGCGGGGCAGTCGTCCGCCAGAGAGCATCCGGCCTCCAGATCCGGCAGCACCACCGTCTTTTCCGGAGTAAGAATCTTGGCGGTCTCCGCCATGAAGTGCACGCCGCAGAACACGATCACGTCTGCATCGGTGCTGGCGGCCTTGCGCGACAGCTCCAGGGAGTCACCAACGAAATCGGCGATGTCCTGAATCTCCGGCTCCTGGTAGTAGTGCGCCAGGATCACGGCATTGCGGTCCTGGCGAAGCCGGTTGATCGCCGCAACAAGGGCGGTGTCAGCGCTCATCAGGACCGGTTCGGGGCAGGATGGCCACAGCCTAGGCATTCGCTCTGAAGCACCTGCGACTTGCCATAGCCGGTGATCTCCACGGCGCCTGGGGCGACGCGGATGAGCAGCTGCTGCAGCGGCTCAAGCCCGACGCTGTTCTTTTCGTTGGTGATCTTGCTGATGGGGATCTGCGTCTGACGCGCCGGATCACGCGGCTTCCCTTCCCCGTGGCCGTGATCCTGGGGAACCACGACCGCGGGCGTGATCGCAGTGGCGGCATCCTCGAGCAACAACGCGCTGTGCTCGGCGATCTCCATTGCGCCTGGCGCTCAATTCAATGGCCGGAGCTTCCGTTGACGGTTGTGGGTGCGCGTCCATGCAGTGCTGGTGGAGGTTTTCACCTATCGAAAGCGGTGGAGGCGGTGTACGGCTCGGTGTCGCTTGAGGCTTCAGCCGAGCGGATTGTGCAGGCCGCAGCTGATGTACCCGCTGATCAGCCCCTGATCGTCATGGCCCACTGCGGTCCCTCAGGCTTGGGATCCGAGGCCGCCAGTCCCTGCGGACGCGACTGGAAGACGCCGGCAGTGGACTGGGGTGATCAGGATCTGGCCCTTGCCCTGGACCGCATGGCCAAAGACCGACCTGCCGATCTGGTGATCTTTGGGCATATGCACCATGCCCTCAAGCGCGGCTCTGGTTTCCGCCAGACCCTGTTGCGTCATCGCCATGGAACCGCGCTGATCAATGCCGCCTGTGTGCCCCGTTCAGGTGTGGATGGGCAAGGTCGAACGTTGCTGCATTTCTCCTGGGTTGAATTCCAGGGGGCCCGCCTCACGCAGCTCGCCCATCGCTGGTACACCCCCGATGCTGAGTTGATCCATCAGGAGCAGTTGCCGATCGATGCTCCGTTGCCGTGCTGATCTATTTCTGCAGCAGCAGCCATGGCTTCGGCCATGCGGCTCGCGATGCTGCGGTGCTCCAGCTACTGCGCCGCCTGCGTCCTGAATGGACCTTGGTGATGAGCTCGGGTCTGCCCTCCCCCGTACTCAACCTGCTGTTGGGGGATGCAGCGATTGAGCAGCGGTCCTGTCAATGGGATGTGGGCATGGTGCAGGCCGACGCGCTCGGTGTGGATTGCGCCACCACCCTCAGGGCCCTGGATGAGCTGGAGCAACGACTGCCGGCCCTGATCGAGGCTGAGGCTCTCTGGCTTGCGTCGCAGGGGCAGCCGGTGTTGATCATCGGGGACATTCCCCCGGCCGCAGCCGCCCTGGCCCAGCGCCTCGATGCACCTCTGGTGTGGATGAGCAATTTCGGGTGGGATGACATCTATCGCCCCTTGGGCTCTGCCTTCCAACGCTGGGCCGATGCTGCTGCTGAGGCCTACCGCTGCGGTGATCTGTTGCTGCGCTGCCCGTTTGACCTCGCCATGCACTGGGGGTTGCCTGAACAGAGGCTCGGTTTGGTTTGCGCCAGCCCGCGGCCCATTCCGGCGGATCTTGAGGCTTGCCTTGATGCCCAGGATGCTCCCCTGGTGTTGGTGGGGTTTGGAGGCCTGGGCTTGTCCCTTTCGCGGGATCTGTTTCAGCTCTGGCCCAACCACCATTTCCTGCTTCCGGCGTCAGCAGATGCCTCGCAAGCGCCTGAGTTGGCGGCGCTCACCAACCTCACTTTTCTGCCGGATGGGCTGCGCCCCGTCGATGTGCTCGGCCGTTGCTCCCGTTTTCTGGGCAAGCCGGGTTTCAGCAGCTTTTGCGAGGCGATGGCCCTAGGGGTTGGGATGCACGTGGTGGAGCGCAGCGGATTTGCCGAAGCTTCGGCGCTGATGGATGGTTTGCGTCGCCACGGCCAGCACCGTTGCCTCAGCCGTCAGGAGCTGGACACCGGCGCATGGCAGCTGGACCAGCCGTTGTTGGCGCCAAGCGAAGCCCCTCTTTCTGCATCAGGGGCTGAAGAAGCCGCTCTGGCACTGGTGGGTTGGGTTGCAAGTCGTTTTTAATTTTTGGTCTTTTTCATCACCTTTTTGAGCTGATTTGCCTGCCTGATAGTGGTCTGGCCGATTATTTGACTGGCATATATACCTATTGATTTGAGCCTTTAATTCGAGAAAGTCACCCTGTGTGGAAATTTTTATCCGCTCGAGCATTTCATCCGCTTCTGATCTGCTCATCGTCCTCTTTCGAGGGCATGCTCCTTGAACGCTCTTTATGGCTATCTCTGCATTCATCGGTCGTCAGACGCTTCATGCGGCCGTGATCGTCGGAGTTCTGCCTGCCCTCAGTTCCCTTCTTCCTGCCCAGGCGAGCCTGCTCCCCCCCGCCTCTCGGGCGCAGCTGATCCATACCTCTGACTTCCAGCCCAGCCGGGCCATTCCCTACGTGATTACGCCCGAACGTCGGGCGATGCTCAACACGATCCGTTTTGCGGAAGGCACCTGGAAAGGTGGTCTGGATGTGGGCTATCGGGTGATGTTCGGCGGTGGCTTGATGCCTTCCCTCGACCGGCATCCCAACCGGGTGATCTACAGCTCCCGCTACGCCAGTGCAGCTGCGGGGGCTTACCAGTTCATGCCCTTCACCTGGAATCTGGTTCAGCGCAGCATCGGCGTGCGCGGTTTCGGCCCTGAGGCTCAGGACCAGGGCGCGTTGTTTCTGATTCAGCGGCGCAAAGCCCTGGGTCTGACCGACACCGGCGTCCTCAGCCCGCTGCTCGCCGCCATGCTGGCTCCGGAATGGGCGTCGTTTCCCACCCTCGCCGGTCGCAGCTACTACGGCCAACCCGTCAAGAAATACGCACGTCTGCGTTCTTTCTATGAGGTGAACCTCGCAGAGTTGCGGCGTCTGCGTGACGTCAAGCGCCAGGCGCTCGTCACTCCCCCTCCGGCCCTTTGCACTGGGTCGCGCATTGAATGCGCCACCCGGCTCTGACGGCATTCACGTTTCTCGACGTTCCTCAGCCGTCGGCGTCGTTCTGAAGTTTCCTGCCAACGGTGGCCTGGGCGATCAGATACGCGGCGATCCCTCCCGCCAGGAAACCGACCCCATTGCGCAGCAGGGGCATCACTTCAGATGTTCGTGTGATCACAGGAGCAACGCCGAAGACGCCGAACAGCATCACCCACAGCGGTGAGAGCAGCAGCAACCAGGCCCAGGCGATGGTTTCGCCCTCCTTGCGGGGATAAGCCGCAAAGCCAGCAATCAAACCGCCAAAGATTGAGGTGGTCAGCGTCCAAAGCCACTGTTCCTGAGGAAGGCCAGGAACCACCTGACAGCCACCACGGTCCAGACAGATTTCCACCGCATTGAGGGCATCCAGCACGGCGCCGTCTTCGCCGTGATCCTTCACGTAGTACTGGTTGCCGTAGCGGGTCTGCAGCTCCACCCAGTAAGTGCGCGGCATCATCGCGAAGTAGGCATCGCCAACGTTGAAGTTCAGCAGGTTCCCGCCGCGGGGGTCGGCCACCAGCAGCAGGCTGCTTTCATCCAGCCCCCAGAACTCGCGAATGGCCAGACCCGGTGTGCGTTCGTACTGGGTCAACACCCGCATCTTCCAGCCGGTGCGTTTCTCCACATCTGCCAGAGATGCCTCCAGCTGGGCCCGCTGGGTGTCACTGAACACCTTGGCGAGGTCGATCACCGGGGTGGGGTGATCCGGCAGCAGCTCCGGGTTGTCGTAGGCCTCAGCCGGGGTCACCAGTACACCCAGGCTGACCAGAGCCACCACGACGAGGCTCCACAGATGTTGGATGTGATGTGTTCCCATGGAACTGCTGCAGCGACCGGCATTCTCTCCAATGGAACCGATGGCTGCGTCCTGTCCCGACTGGTTGGCAACGCATCTGCATCAGGCGGGGGGTGCCGTTCCGTTTTCCCGGTTCATGGATCTGGCTCTGAATGAGCCGGAGCACGGGTATTACGGCTCAGGCCGTGCACGCATCGGAGCCCAGGGTGATTTCGTCACCTCCCCCTCGCTGGGCAGTGATTTTGCAGCCCTTCTGGCTCCTCAGATCCTGGCCTGGCTGACGTCGATGTCCCGAAGTGATCCTGATCAACGCCTGTCGATCGTGGAAATCGGCCCTGGCGAAGGCCATCTGGCCCGGGATCTCGTTGCTGCATTGCGTGGTGCTGATCCAGAGCTGTTGGCTCGGATCGAATTGGTGTTGGTGGAGGCCAATCCCGGCATGCGATGGCGGCAACAGGCTCTGCTGGAGGAAGCAGACGATCTGCCGCTGCGCTGGTGTTCCCTGGACGCGTTGGGCAGCGCTTCGGTTCATGGGGTGGTGATCGCCCATGAGTTGCTGGATGCCCTCCCGGTGGAGCGCTTGATCTGGCGGCAGGGATCCCTCCTGCAGCAGTGGGTGGAGCTCAACCAAAACGGTGAGCTGCAAACGACGCATCGGCCTCTCCCCGATGGTTTGCACCAGGAGATCAGGCGTGTGTGCAGCCAAGGCGGCATTCAGTTGCCGCCACCCGATGCCGAAGAGGGTTGGACCACGGAGTGGAACACTGCATTGCCCGACTGGTTCGCTGCGGCGGCGGCTGCCGTGGATGCCGGCGTGCTGCTGGTGATTGATTACGCCCTGGAGGCCCAGCGTTATTTCACAGCCCGGCGCTCCGACGGCACCTTGATGGCTGTTTGCGCTCAGCAGGCGGGGCTGTCGCCCTTGGATCAGCCCGGCGGGCAGGACCTCACGGCCCACCTCTGTATCGAAGTCGTGGATGAAGCGGCTCAGCGCAACGGTTGGATGGTGGGTGATAAGGCGAAGCAGGGTGAGGCCCTGCTGGCCTTGGGGCTTGCAGAGCGTCTGCATGGACTGCAGCAGCTACCGGGCCAACAGTTGGCGGAAGCCCTGCAACGGCGTGAAGCCCTGCTTCGCCTGGTGGACCCCGCGGGGCTCGGTGCGTTCCGCTGGCTCACCTACCTGCGCGGGTTGCCGGAAGACGGCTTCAGTCTTTCAGGCGCTCAAGGCAGCTGAGGATCTCGTCCCGACTGACGTCATCGCGAATCTCTACGGTTCCTATGCTGGTGGGCATCACGAAGCGCAGGCGACCGTCGCGCACCTTTTTGTCCCCCTGCAAGCTGTCCAGAACCGCATCGGCGGCGAGATCGGGCCAGGCGGTGGGGAGTCCGGCGCTGTCGATCAGTCGGCGTTGGCGCTCGGCGTCGTCGCGACTCCAGCTGCCCTGCAGCACGCCAAGTTCACCCACGGCCACCATGCCAATGGCGACCGCCTCGCCATGCAGCCAGGTGCCATATCCGCAGAGGGTCTCCACCACATGGCCGAAGGTATGGCCGTAGTTGAGGATCGCGCGTAAGCCACCCTCCTTTTCATCGGCGGCCACCACCCGGGCCTTGGCCGCGGCCGATCGCTGCAGGATCGAGCTCAGGCGTTCCGATCCAAGCCCAGCGGGCGTGCTCGGGTCGGGGCAGGCCTCCAGTTCCTCGAACAGCGCCGTGTCACCGAGGATTCCGTATTTGATCACCTCAGCCATGCCGGCCCGGAACTCGCGTTCGGGCAGGGTGTTCAGGGTGGAGGGATCGATCAACACCAGCCGCGGCTGGTGAAAGGCGCCGATCAGGTTTTTGCCGCGGGGATGGTTAACCCCGGTCTTGCCACCGATCGACGCGTCCACCATGGCCAGCAGGGTTGTGGGCACCTGCACCACCTGGATGCCCCGCAGCCAGGTGGCTGCCGCAAAGCCGGTCATGTCCCCCACAACGCCGCCGCCGAGGGCCACCATCAAGGAGCTGCGTTCGAGATTGGCGTTGTAAGCCGCATCGTGGATTTCCGCCACCGTGGCTGGTGTCTTCTGGGTTTCGCCGGCGTCAATCACCAACAGTTCCACACTGAAACCTGCCGCTCTGAGGCTGTTCAGGCAGGCGTCGCCATAGGGGCTGGCGACATCCTGATTGCTGACCACAAGCACACGCCGACCCGCCTGCACTCCAGCGTCCAGCATCTGCTGCCCAAGCCTGGCCAGGCTGCCGTCTCCAATCACCACGTCGTAGGGGTTGCGCTCCAGCGCAACGCGGATGTGATGCAACGGGGTGATTGTGGTCATGAAACCGTTGGAACCCACCTACTCTCGCAACAGTGTCGCTGGTCCTGTGCGCGAAAGATCAGTGCGCAACTCCCTTTCGGCCTGGGCGTTCCTGTTGCCGGCTGTGGTCCTGATCAGTTTGTCGGTGCTGTTGCCGGCCCTGATGGCTCTGGTGATGAGTTTCACCGCCACGGGGCTGGATGTCAGTGAACCCCTGCGTTTTGTTGGTTTGGCCAACCTGGAGCGCCTGCTGTCGGATCCGATGGCGCGGCAGGTGCTGGTCACCACCTTCCTTTATCTGGTTGGTGTGGTGCCTCCCATCGTTCTGGGGGCGCTGGCGCTGGCGGTGCTGGTCAACCAGGGGCTGCCCGGTCGGTCTTTTCTGCGGGGCGCCTTTTACACGCCGGTGCTGGTGTCGATCGTTGTTGCAGCCATCGCCTTTCGCTGGCTGTATGCCGAGAACGGACTGATCAATGGATGGTTGAGTGCCCTGCTCGGTGATGCCTTCAGCCCGATTGGTTTTCTCACCACGCCGCAGCTGGCCCTGCCCGCCGTGATGTTGGTGACCCTCTGGAAGGGGCTTGGCTATTACATGGTGATTTTTCTGGCGGGTCTGCAGGGCATTCCCCAGGAGCTCTATGAGGCTGCGGAGCTGGATGGCAGCGAGGGCTGGAGAAAGCATCTCGACATAACCCTGCCCTTGATGAGTCCCTACGTGACCTTGGTCGCTGTGGTGTCGTCGATCGCGGCCACGAAGGTGTTCGAGGAAGTGTTCCTGATGACCCAGGGAGGTCCTGCGGATGCCACCCGAACCATCGTTTATTACGTGTACGACCAGGCCTTTGCCGAATTGGAGATCAGCTACGCCTGCACCCTGGGCCTGGCGCTGTTCCTGTTGGTGTTGCTGTTCACCATGATTCGGTTGGCCTTTGCCGGCGATCGCCCCCTGATCTGACGCTGTCATCGGCCCTGCAAACTGGCAAGCTGCGGACATCAGCTCGGACACGATGATCGGCGTTGTTGGAGGTGGTCAGCTGGCACGGATGCTTGTGCAGGCCGCCGCGCAACGCGATGTTCCCATCGCTGTTCAAACGTCCGATGCAGCTGATCCCGCGGCTGGTTTGGCCTCGCGCCTCGTGGCAGCGGATCCCCGGGATGTGGCAGGAACCCGGGAGCTGGTGGTGGGTTGTGACGGCATCACCTTCGAGAACGAGTGGGTCAATATCGATGCCCTTCAGCCGCTGGAGCAGCAGGGGGTTCGTTTCCAGCCCTCGCTTGCTGCGCTTTCGCCCCTGGTCGACAAGTTGTCGCAGCGCCAGCTGCTCGACGATCTGGCGATCCCGAGCCCGCCCTGGTGTCCGCTCAGTTTGATTTCACCGGCCCAGCCCGCGCTTCCTCAGGGCTGGACCTTTCCGGTGATGGCCAAGGCCTCCCGTGGTGGTTACGACGGCAAGGGCACGGTGGTGTTGCGCGACATCGATGGCCTGGCGCAGTTGTTGCGGGCGGTCCCTGCCGACGACTGGCTGTTGGAATCCTGGGTGGACTACGAGCTGGAGTTGGCTCTCGTGGTCAGCCGCGATCAGCGCGGCCGCATCCGCCATTTTCCGCTGGTGCAAACCCACCAACATCAACAAGTCTGTGACTGGGTTCTGGCCCCTGCTCCCGTGGATCCTTCGGTGGCTGCGCTGGCTTACAACGTGGCGGCCTCTCTGATGACGAAGCTCGGCTATGTGGGGGTGCTGGCTCTGGAGTTTTTCTATGGGCCCGCTGGCCTGCAGGTGAATGAAATTGCTCCACGCACCCACAATTCCGGGCATTTCTCGATCGAGGCCTGCACCAGCAGTCAGTTCGATCAGCAGCTCTGCATCGCGGCTGGTCTTCCCGTGCCTGATCCCGAGCTCAAAAGCCGTGGTGCCTTGATGGTCAACCTGCTCGGCCTCGACCCCGAGCGTCATCCTCCTTTGGATCAGCGGCTTGAGTCCCTGGAGGCCGTGCCGGGGCTTCACCTGCACTGGTACGGCAAGTCACCGGAAACACCGGGCCGCAAGTTGGGGCACGTGACGCTGCTGCTTGAGGGTGACACGCTCCTCAAGCGGCGCGATGAGGCTGAGTCAGCACTTGCCGCCATTCGCCGGATCTGGCCCCTCGAGAGCGAGAGTCAGGACTAGGGTTGGTAGCGAACTGCTGTGTTGGTGACGGCCTTTTTCTAGTGCTCTGATCTGACTCTCTTTCGACTTGGGGAGACTGTCGTGACGGTGACGTAGACCGGCCATGCAGCCGGAAACGAAACCCCACTTTGTCGCCCCTTCTGGTTCTTCCAGGTCGACCACTGGGGCTCGCACGGCATGGCGGTTCACCCCCTTCGCTTGATCAATGTTGTGGGTGCCTTGGACTTCGCCAAGCCATCACAAAACCAATATCTCCAAGTTTCTGCGTCAATATTCTGAAAGTTTGTTTTTTGGACTTGGTTTACCGGATGACTTTTTTGTCTTCTCTCTAGGTTCTGCTCTAAAACGTCTCTGCTTTGTTAGTGGGGCAGGCCCCTCATCAGCCAAGACTCGACCACAAAAAACAGAAGGAAGAATGAGCCGATGCTAATCACCAGTAGCTTGCCATTCATGCTGAAATTTTTCGCTCTTATTGCACTCTAGATACGTTCGTCTGGCTTGGAGTGGAGATTTTTGGTGGGGCTAGTTTTCGGAGTGGTTGAACTCCTGGAGCGCGTACTGGGCGAGGCATTTGTCTTTACCGGTGTCGGTCAGCGAGATGGTGGTCACGCTCTGATGCCAGTTTCGACGGTTGATCAATTCGTTGAATTCGGTCAAAGCGTCTTCGAGGTCGTCGAAACCGCCCATGCTCTCCATCGTTTGTTGCCCTTGTTTGACGGCAATTTCGAGGGGCATGGATCGATCGCTGCAGCCTTCAAGGCTACCCCTGTGCAGTTGTGTAGTCGATGATGCTTACGGCTGTGTGAACAAAGCTTGTCAGCGCTTTTCCTGTTCTTAGCGTTTGTTTGGTTGCAGTGCTGAGATGCGTGATCCACGCCTGGACGAACTGATTCAAATGGAAACCTGGGATTGGTGGAAAGCTCAGGTCTTTTATTTGCGCGAAAAGAAAGATTATGCTGATGCTGAGGCGCTGTTCATGGAATTCAAGATTCCTGCATCTGACTCCAATGATTGATGCCGCTGGTTGATGTCACTTGTTGATGCCACTTTTTGATGCAACTGTGCATGGATTGAGGGAGCCCATTTCGTTCTCCCATTGAGTTGGTTGGCTGTCGGTGTTGTTGAGAATCAATTTTCCGCATCGCTTCATTGTTCATCTTTCCGTGCAGGTTTCTTTCTTCTCATCCGTTTTCGGCCTGGTGGCAAGCGCACTGCTTGTGGGTTGTTTCGGCAGCCCCGCTGCTGACGCTGTCACCTTTTTGCCGGATGACGCTGAAGTCGCATGCCGGGCCATCCTTCCCCAATGTTTCCGCCGATCCGATTGGGCTGAACTCTGTGCCCGAGATCCCAGCGTTGCCGATGGTCATCCTCAGGCCTGTCGCGCTGCTGGGTTTGAGTCAGGCAATCGCCTTCAGGGGCGGTGATGCAGGACGGCCTGTTCCAGGTCTGGCCGACTCATCGACGTCACCACGAAGACTTCCTGGGCGGATGTCCCCTTGCGGGCCACCAGCTTGTATCCCCCTGTGATCGGGGTGGACACCCTCAGCTGCAGTTCAGGACTGCGGCCACGCACCCGGCTTATCACGGCAGGGGTGATCGTCTGGATCTCCGTCTCGTGGGACAGGGCCTTCAGCCATGGGATCAAGCCGTCCACATAGGTGCTGTGGGTGATGACGACCCGGCCCAAAGCTGAACGAAAACCCTAGAACTGGTGAAAGTTAGCCACTTTGGCTATGCCAGAGAGAGCGCTCCGGGGCTGTGATGCTGAAATCAGTAGACGCTCTCCGCCACGTGATCAGCGGACCGCTGCAAGATGCCTGCGGCCCCCAGACCCGCATGCTCACCGCTGAGGTGCACGGAACGGAGGTTCGGGGCCTGGCCTTGTGCCCTGGCCGGGTGGTGCGTTTCGTGATGGACGAGCAGCTGCAGCGTTTGCAGGTGGCTGATCTGCTGCGCCTCACCAAAGCCAGCCGTAAGCCGGCGGCCTGACTCAGCAGCGTTCCAGAGGGGCCATCGTTAAGCCCTCGGCCTGAAGCTGCTGGTGGTACAGCTCGGCCTGCTCCAGGGGACCGCACCAAACTTCAGCCGCACCCTGCCCATCAATCTTGTTGGCGAGGTTCCATGCCTTGTCCTCACTCATGCCGGGAATGATCTTGCGCAGGCAATCCACCACGTGCTGGAAGGTGTTCACATCGTCGTCCAGAACGATCACGCGAGCCTGGGGGTAGCGCTGTGTTGTTCCCTGACGCTCCAGCACTGCTGATGAACCTGGGCTGGAGCTGGTCATGACAGATGCCTTCGGGCGGACGAAAAGGTGCCCAACCCTAGGTAGGATCCAGACAGTCAAGTGGTCAAGCGCATGTTGTTCACTCTGGGTTGGGCGTCCTTGGCCGCCATGTTCAGTTTCTCCATCGCCATGGTCGTCTGGGGACGCAATGGTGACGGCACCCTGAACTTCTGATCGAATCTGTGCTTCAAGACGCACCCCTTCTCAGCCAGACCCTGGCGGTCACGGCAGCTGTGCTTCTTGTCTTCGTCAGCGTTGCCGTGATCTATCTCTCAACGATCGAATGGAGAGACCGTCGACGCCGTCAAGGTTCAACCAAGTCATCCTCCTGATTCCGTCCGTCCGACGTCAACTTGGACTTCATCCCTGCACAGCCCTTCTTCTGGGGTTGTGCTTTTTTTGCCCGCCCTGCTGCTGGCCACCTCCAGCCTGAAGACGCCTTCTCTGAATCGCCGTGGAACAGCAGAGCTGTTTGAGATCAGTCGGCGGGCACGGTTGGTTCAGAGTTTTGAGGCGGACCCCGCCGCACCGGTGCCGAAGCTCTGGCAGCAGCGGCTTGGTTCTTCGGAAGCTCCTGATCGCTGGGCCCGTCATGGTCGCGGCACCTGGTGGCTGATTTGGTTGGACGACGGTGAACCCCTTCTGGCTCTTCCGTCCGCACCGCATTCGTCTGCTCTGGATCTGCTGTTCGCTGATGAACTGCACCGCAGCAGTTTTGATCAACTTCCGTCGCTGAAACGACGGGAGCCCTCGGCTCTGGAACAGCGCTGCTTGCGGCTGCTGACCAGCGGATCGGCCGTTCAGTGGCAACCCTCAGGCTTGGCTTCGATCAGCGGTTCCCTTTTTCCCGCCTTGGCGAGCGTGTCGCATGGCTGTCTGCGTGTTGCGCTCCGGGGCGATCGTCTGATGGCTGAAGGGCCTGTGGCCTCCAGACCCTTTCGAGTCCCTGCAGGCTCACCACCCGGAACACCACGCCGATGTCGTTCGCTTCGATCCGCCTTCGGCTTACCTGGAGCTCAACAGCGTTTCCCTGCTGCCGCTGCTGGAATCCTTGTTCAACAATTCACTGTTCGCCCAACAACTCGACAGCCGCTACGGATTGCCGAAGCAGTTGCGCGACGTTCTGCTCAAGGCACCTGTCCTTGTGCGGCTGGATGCGCTGGAGGGTGGTCGTTTCCAGGCTGCGATTCAAGCCAGGTTGATGCTGGCTGCTGGTGAAATCGACATGACTAAGCGAAGTCTTGATGCCGTTGCCACCGCTTTGTTGAAGCGCGGGTTTCAACGGGTTGAACGTCCCCTGTTGTCTCCCGATGGTCGGCCCTCAAACCATGTGGCCGTTGTTTGGTTGGATCCCCAGGGTCATCCGCAAGGTGGTTGGTCACTGGGTCCTGCACTCCGAGGTCAGGTGGAGTTGCTGCTGGCCCTGGGGGATGCCCCGAACCTCCGCAGCAATCCGCTGAAACGGATGGGCCAACAGCAGCTTCGCCTTCGCGCACGACCGGATCAATTGGCTCGGTTGGGGTGGCTCGGACCGGGCTGGCCGCGGGTGGTTGGCAAGGCACCTCAATTGGAGCTTGAGATGACGGCACTGCCGAAGCAGCAGCCCGGATGGCTTCGGCTTCAGCTGGACGTGCGTTGAGCCTGCTCTTCCAAGCGACGTTCCTTCTTGCGCTTCTCGGCAGCGATGGTCTCTTCCACCAGTTCAACGGCCTGATCCATCCGTTCACTGTTGGAGCCAAACAGCGTTAGGTCCTTCTCAACGCGATCGGTTGGCAAACCGAGTCCCTCAGCAAGTTCCTTGCTCTGTTTGACGATGGCCTCGGTGTCCGTACCGGTGGCATCTGCTGCAGCCGCCTTGAGCAGGCTCATCAGTCCAACGGCCATCAAACGCGAGTAGTGGCTGCCCTCGTTGAGGCTGTGGGATGACAGCAAGCTTTTGAGGCTGTCGAGATCCTTCCCTTTGGCCTGGTCCACCAGAGAGGCGTTGGTTTTGTGCAGCTTCGCTGCGTCGAAGCCATTGCTGCTGCACAGGGCACTGAACAGTGCCTCGGTCTGCGCTTCAGGCCGATAGCCCTTGGTGAAGGTGTCGAACACTGTGCAGAGCCCAACGCTGAACAGCCCGTTAGCTTCAAACCGACTTTGATGGCTCAGCAGATGCAGCTCCACCAGCAGCTCATCAGCAAGGCGGCGGTACAGCGGCGCAATGACGTGGGGAAAGGCCTGATGAAACGCGCGTTTGCTGTCGGCGATGGTCTGACTTGCGGCCAACGTGCAGTCCAGGAATGAATGGCCGGAACCCTAGCGCCGCAGACATCGCAGTTAGGATTGCCCGACCCTGCTGATGCTCAGATGATCCCCATTGTGATTGAGGAGTCCGGCCGGGGAGAAAGGGCCTTTGACATTTATTCCCGGCTTCTACGCGAGCGAATCATCTTTCTCGGTGAGGCTGTCACCAGTGACTCCGCCAACCGGATCGTGGCCCAGATGTTGTTCCTCGAAGCTGAGGATCCCGAGAAAGATATCTATCTCTACATCAACTCTCCCGGCGGTTCGGTTTACGACGGCCTCGGCATCTTCGACACGATGCAGCACATCAAACCGGATGTGCACACGGTGTGTGTCGGCCTCGCCGCAAGCATGGGAGCTTTCCTGCTCTGTGCCGGCACCAAGGGCAAGCGCAGCAGCCTGCAGCACTCCCGGATCATGATTCACCAGCCCTTGGGTGGTGCCCAGGGCCAAGCCAGCGACATCCGCATTCAGGCAGACGAAATCCTTTTCCTCAAGGATCGCCTCAACAAGGAACTGTCCGATCGCACCGGCCAACCCCTTGATCGGATTCAGCAGGACACCGATCGTGACTTCTTCATGTCACCCACCGAAGCAGTGAACTACGGCTTGATTGATTCGGTGATCGACAAGCGTCCTGTTCAGGCCGTTGCTTGAAAAAGGGAAACTCTAAAAACAACCGTCCCAGCAAGATCTGTCCGGTCTGCGAGCGGCCCTTTGAGTGGCGCAAAGCCTGGAGAAATTGCTGGGATGAAGTTGTGTACTGCTCCGAGCGTTGTCGACGACGCAAGAACAAATCCAATCCATAAAAAAGCCCCCGCCTGAACAAGACGGAGGCTTTTTGTTTGTGGACCAAGAATCAGTCGAGGGTGACGACGGTGCGGTCTTTCTCTGGAACAGCGGTGAATTCAGCCAGAACAGCCTTGAACTCATCACCATCCATGGTTTCCTTTTCGATCAGCAGTTCCACCAGGCGATCCATGGCTTCGCGGTTGGCAGCCACGATCTCCACGGTCTCGTCATAACAGCGCTTCACCATGTTGCGCACTTGAACATCGATCTGTTGGGAGATCGATTCCGACACGTCACTGCGTGACATCAGGTCACGGCCCAGGAAAACTTCCTGGCTGCCGCCCTCAAGGGCAACAGGGCCGAGATCACTCATGCCGAGTCGGGTCACCATGTTGCGGGCCATCGACGCCACCTGTTGGATGTCGCCACCGGCTCCCGTGGTGACTTCCTGGTGTCCGAACACCACGTCCTCTGCGGCACGGCCACCCAGGGCTCCCATGATGCGTGCCTTGAGCTGGGCACGGGTGACCAGGGTTTGCTCCTCATCCGGGGAGAACCAGGTCAGGCCTTGGGCCTGGCCTCGGGGAATCAAGGTGACCTTCTGAACAGGGTCGTGGTCCTTGACCATGGTGCCGATCAGGGCATGACCGACTTCGTGATAAGCGATCAGACGCTTGCTGCGACCGTCGGTGAGGGGACGACCCTCCATGCCGGCGATGATCCGATCGACAGCGTCGTCGATCTCGCTCAAGCCGATGGCTTCCTTGCGGCGGCGGGCGGTGAGGATGGCCGCCTCATTCATCAGGTTGGCTAGATCAGCACCGGTGAAACCAGGGGTCCGGCGGGCAATGCTTTCGAGGGACAGCTCCTCTTCGAGCTTCTTGTTGCGGCAGTGCACATCGAGGATGGCCAGGCGGCCCTTTATGTCGGGGGCGTCCACGGTGACCTGACGGTCAAAACGGCCTGGACGCATCAGAGCTGAGTCCAGAACGTCGGGGCGGTTGGTGGCGGCAATGATGATGATGCCGCTGTTGCCTTCAAAGCCATCCATCTCCGTCAGGAGCTGGTTGAGCGTCTGTTCGCGTTCGTCGTTGCCTCCACCGATGCCGGCACCGCGCTGGCGGCCTACGGCATCAATTTCGTCGATGAAGATCAAGCAAGGGCTGTTTTCCTTGGCCTTCTTGAACAGATCGCGGACGCGGCTGGCACCCACGCCAACGAACATCTCAACGAACTCAGAACCAGAAAGGGAGAAGAAGGGAACGCCAGCTTCACCGGCAATGGCCTTGGCCAGAAGGGTTTTGCCGGTGCCGGGAGGGCCGACCAGCAGAAGGCCGCGGGGAATCTGAGCACCCACTGAAGTGAATCGCTCGGGCTGCTTCAGGAAGGTGACCACTTCCTGGAGTTCTTGCTTGGCTTCGGTGACGCCGGCCACGTCATCGAACATGACGCCGGTCTCCGCTTCCATCATGAAGCGGGCTTTGCTTTTGCCGAACTGCATGGCCTGGCCAGGGCCGCCAGGCATGTTGCTGTTCCGGCGGGCCAGGAAGATCAGGGCACCGATCAGCAGCAGCGGGAAGGCCAGATTGCCCAGCACGCCGAGGGCTGGAGGTGCTGTGCGGGGCGGATGAATATCAAAGCTGATGCCTTCGGTCTTCAGCGTGTTGATCAGCTCAGGGGCCAGACCAGGAAGGTCAACGCGCAGGCGTTGAACGCGGTTGTCGAGGTCGGGATCGACGGCTTCGATCACGGCGTTGCGGCCACCGTCGTAGATATCAACGGCTGTGACGCGACCGGCCTCGACGTAATCGAGGAAGCGGCCGTAGCTCATCCGTGCCACCGCGGCATTGCGGGGAGCGACGGTGGTGCCATTGCTGTCCTGGCTGAGGCCGTTGATGCCTCCGTTGCTCACCACCTGCCAGCCGATCAGCAACACGACGCCGATTGGCAACAGCCAGAGGGCAAGAAGGCGCCAGCGCTGATTCATGAGCCGAAAAAATTCGTTAACGAGTGTAAAGGAGTTGGACTGATGTCTGAGGCCTGATCAAAGGCTTCTCAGGGCAACAATCGGGTCGAGCTTTGCGGCGCGTCGGGCTGGAACAACTCCGAAGAACAGCCCGATGGATCCTGAGAGTCCAACAGTGACCACTACCATCGTTGCGCCGATAGTTGCTGGCAGGGGCGTAACTGCCGCCACGAGGCTCACTGTTCCAAGACCCGCCAGCGTGCCGATGGCGCCGCCAAGGCTGGCAAGCACCAGGGATTCCACCAGAAACTGCTGCAGAACATCACCGCTGCGGGCCCCCAAGGCTTTACGCAGGCCGATCTCTTCGGTGCGTTCGCTGACGGACACCAACATGATGTTCATGATCCCGATGCCTCCCACCAACAGGGAGATCCCACCAATGGCCCCGAGCATCAGGGTGAGTCCTCCGGTGATGGTGCCCACGATGGTGAGGGCGTCCTTCTGGGATCGCACCACGAAATCGTCGTCTCGGAGAATCCGGTGCCGCTGCCTCAGCAGGTTGTTGATCTGAAAGCTGGCTGCGTTGATGCTGTTCTCATCCCTGGCTTCAACACTGATGGAGTTGAGGCTGATGCCGTAAATCGGATCCCGACCGGTGATCCGGTTCACCATCGTGGTGATGGGGATGTAAGTGTTTTCGTCCTGGTTGCTGCCGAACACGGCCCCTTTGGGGGCCATCACACCGACCACCTCAAAGCTTTGATTGCCGATCCGCACCTGCTGGCCAATCGCTGAGCCAGTGGGAAACAACTTGGTGCGCAGATCCGAGCCGAGCACGGCGATGGCTTTCGCACCGGCCACGTCCTTGGCGTTGATGAAACGGCCCTTGGCCACGTCGAATCCGCGCACAGGGGGGAACTCCGATGTCGCGCCGAAGACCGCACCCGTGGAGCTGCGGGCTCCGGCCTGCACCACCTGATTGGTGTTGATCACGGGCGCCACGCGCTTGACGCTGGGAACCTGGGTGGCGATGGCTTCGGCATCTTCCAGCACAAGCGTTTTCGGTCGCGTGACCCCTTGGCGTCTGGCGTTTGTGTTGCCCGGAACCACAAACAACACATTGGCGCCGAGGTTGTTCAACTGGCCTTCAGCCAGCAATTGCGCTCCCCGTCCAACCCCCACCAGGGTGATCACCGAGGCGTTGCCGATCACGATGCCCACCATCGTGAGCAGGCTGCGCAGCCTGTTGCTGCGCAGGGTGGACAGGGCCATCCGCACCGTTTCCGTTGCGGGCATGCGCCGGTTCATGGTGTGGCGTCGCTCAGATCAGTGTGGCCTGTGCTTCGTTGCCGACGATGCTCACTTTGACCAGATCTGTGGATCCGGAAACGCCGGTGTGGGTGCCTGCGGACTGAACCACGAGATCACCTTCCTTCAGCAGATCGAGCTTCTTGGCTTTGACCATCGCCGCCTGGAAGGTCTGCGTGGTGCGTTCGCCCTGGGGAATCACCAGCGGTGTCACGCCCCACACCAGCTGCAGACGACACGCCACGGTGCGATCAGGAGTGATGGCAAGGATCGGTGCCGCAGGCCTGAACTTGCTCACGTTGCGAGCTGTGGCCCCACTTCGGGTGAGGGGAAGAATCGCGGAGGCATTGAGCTGGCTAGCGATGGTGCTGACCGCACCGCTCAACGCGTTGGGAATGGTGCTGGGCAGGTGGCTGTCGATCGAGCGTTGGGGATAGTCCTTCTCGATCCGTCGGGCAATGGTGGCCATGGTTTGAACGGCTTCCACGGGGAAATCCCCCACCGCGGTTTCGTTGGAGAGCATCACGGCGTCGGTGCCATCCAGGATGGCGTTGGCCACGTCGCTGACTTCAGCTCGTGTGGGCCGGGGGCTAGAGGCCATGGAATCCAGCATCTGGGTGGCCGTGATGATCGGGATGCCCAGGCTGTTGGCCTTGCGGATCAGTTCCTTCTGCAGCAACGGAACTTCCTCGGCCGGCATCTCCACGCCAAGGTCACCGCGGGCCACCATCACGCCGTCACAGAGCGGCAGAATCGAGTCGATCTGATCGATGGCCTCAAACTTTTCGATCTTCGCCACCACAGGTGTCTCATGGCCCTGTTCGCGGATCAGTCCGCGAATCTCCTCCATATCGGAGGGATTGCGCACGAAGCTGAGGGCTACCCAGTCCACACCCTGGCTGAGGCCGAAGGCCAAGTCGGTCTTGTCCTTGTCCGTGAGGGCGCGAACGGACAACTGAACGTCCGGGAAGTTGACGCCCTTGTTGTTGGAGAGAACACCGCCCACGGTGACGGTGCAATGCAAGGTCTGCTGCGCTTTGTCGACGGTATCGACCTTCATCTCAACGCGGCCGTCGTCGAGCAGGATCCGGCTTCCTGCGGTGACTTCGTCTGCCAGCTTGTCGTAGGTGACCGTTGCGATCGTCTTGTCGCAGCTCACCGGCCGTGAGGTGAGTGTGAACGGATCACCGTTGGCCAGAGTGATCGGACCCTCAGCGAACCGCCCGAGCCGGATCTTCGGGCCCTGAAGGTCCTGGAGGATGCCGATGGTTTGCCCCAATTCCTCAGACACCTGACGAATCGTGGCGATGCGAGCGGCGTGTTCGCTGTGGTCCCCGTGGGAAAAGTTCAGCCTGAAGGTGGTGGCACCAGCCTTCACAAGCTCCTTGATCCGCTCCGGGCTCTCGGTGGCAGGGCCGATGGTGGCCACGATCTTGGTCCGTCGGTTCAGGTCGAACTGGCCCATATCGCGGCTGAAAATCCTTGCGGAAACTACCATCCGGGCGTTTCCCAACTGGCCCCATGGAGATGAATTTCTATCAGGACGCCGCCCGAAAGACGGCTGCCTACCCGGATGTGGGCCGTAATCCCATCTATCCGACCCTCGGTTTGACCGGTGAAGCCGGCGAGGTGGCCGACAAGGTGAAAAAGGTGATTCGCGACCGTGGCGGTGTGTTTGATGCCGACACCTGCGAAGCGATCAAGTTGGAGCTGGGAGATGTGCTCTGGTACGTGGCTCAGCTGGCCAGCGAACTGGGTTATGACCTGAATGAGGTGGCTGACGCCAACCTGCAGAAACTGTCGAGCCGGGCTGCCCGTGGGCGCATCGGAGGCAGTGGTGACCAACGTTGATCTCCTGATGCTCCGTCGATTTGCTTCCGTGTTGTTCTGCCTGCCCATTCTGCTGGGGCTGGCGCTCCCCTGTGACGCCGCTGAACTGCAGCTCAGTGAGGTTCGCCTGGATCCCTGCGGAGAGCTGGATGCCGGCAATCAACCTGAATTAAGCCGCCCGGTTGGTGCCAGCTGTTATGTGCTGACGGGAGACGTTGAGAACCGCAGCAAGAACAGCGTCATCGACACCGATGTGTATGCACGGATCCTGGATGCCAGTGGTGAACCGGTTCTCCCCAACAGAACCCGGGTGGGATCGATCGGGGATGTGAACCCTGGTCACTCCCCGTTCGCCCTGCGAATCTCAGTGCCGGCCGGAACCCCAGGGCCGTTTGTGATCAAAAATCCCCGTGCCCGTGGATTCAATGCTCCGGTCCGCAGCCGCGTTGATGTTGAGGAGGATGACCTGCTGCCGTTGGAACGGGGCATTAACCAGCAGTGATCACCCAGAAGTGATCACCAGCTGGAGCCCGACATGTAGAAGGCTCTGATCGACTGGCCCACCAGGCTCTGCAACAGGTTCAGGGCCAGGAAGGCCAGGATGGCGGAGAGGTCAATGCCCCCCAGCGGTGGGATCAAACCCCTGAAGGCGTTCAGGTAAGGGTCGGTGATCGCACTCACGCTGCTGAGCACCGGATTGCCCCAGTCCAGATTCGGGAACCAGCTCAGCAGAACCCGCACGATCAGCACCAAGGAATAGATCTGCAGGGTCTGGGACAGCACCTGCAGCAAGGTGACGGGTAGAGATTCCATGACGGGAGCTGATCTGCTCTGACTTTATGCAGCTTCCGTCAGATCGGTTGCCCCAAGATCAGGAAGCACGGAGAAGGTGCAGTGAAATTTTTCGGTGAGGGTGAGCCAATAGGACCGCCCCTCGCTCTGACGACGCCGTTCGATGAAGTCCTGCGCCAGCAGTTCCTTGATGTGGTCGTAGGCCCCCGAGCCCCGCAGATCCACAAGATCCGATTGAAGAATGCGTTTCTTCAGCGCAATGGTGGCGAGGGTTCGAAGGGTTGCTGTGGAGAGGTTCACCGGCAGCAGGTCTTTGACCAGATCGCCCATGCCGGCTCGCAGCTGCAGCCCGTAGCGACCGCTCTGTTCAACGACCTCCAGGGCACTGTCCCGCTGGGCGTAAGAGGCCGTCAGGGCGACGAGGGCTTCTTCAACGCTTCGGCGATCGGCGTCGGCCAGCTCGGCCAGTTCACCGATGCTGACGGGCCGACCCTTGAGATAAAGAATCGCCTCGAGCCGGGTGGGCAGGGATGGAGACGTCATCACAACCCCTCGAGAGCACTCAAGTTACCGCCCTGAAACTCAGAGGAACAGGCCATAGGCCGGGTTGTTGCTTTCATCCCAGTGGCGATAGCCCAGGGCATTGAGGAATTCGGTCCAGCCCTGCATGTCCTGTTCCGGCACCAGCACGCCAACAACGATGCGCCCCACGTCAGCACCGTGGTTTCTGTAGTGGAAGATGCTGATGCTCCAGCCGGGGTGGAGAGCATCCACGAAGCTCATCAAGGCACCCGGGCGTTCGGGAAATTCGAAGCGATAAAGCAGCTCTTTGCATTCCCCCGCACAGGCCGTGCGGGCTGAAGCCGGCAGACGGCCGCCCACCATGTGGCGCAGGTGAACCTTGGCAAATTCGTTGTCGCTGAGATCGAGGCAGGGGAAGCCGCCACGCTCCAGCTGGCTCAGCAGGGAGGCACGGTCGTTGTCATCGCTGACCTGCACACCGATGAAGATCTGCGCCGAGGCCCCATCAGTCATGCGGTAACTGAATTCCGTGAGGCTGCGCTCCCGCAGCAGTTCGCAAAGCCGCCTCAGGCTGCCGGGTGATTCGGGAATCTCCACGGCCAGCATTGCTTCGCGCTCTTCCCCGAGCTCAGCCCGTTCGGCGATGAAGCGCAGCCGGTCGAAATTCATGTTGGCCCCGCAGGCCACCGCCACCAGATTGCGCCCCGCCAGCTGGCGCTCGGCCACATCCTGTTTGAGTCCTGCTACCGCCAGGGCACCGGCGGGCTCCAGGATTGAACGAGTGTCTTCAAAGACGTCCTTGATCGCGGCACAGATGGCATCGGTGTCGACCCGCACCATCCGATCGACGAACTGCTGGGCCAGCGCAAAGGTGTGCTCCCCAACCTTTCTCACGGCGACGCCATCGGCAAACAGCCCCACCTGTTCCAGTTCCACCCGCTGCCCTCGCTCGAGGGAGCGGCTCAGGGCATCGGCATCCACCGGTTCCACACCGATCACCTCCGTTTCCGGCCACAGCCGTTTGACGTAGGCGGCGATGCCCGCGATCAGGCCACCACCACCCACGGCCACATAGATCGCGTTGGGTGGCTGCTCGGCCTGGCGCATGATCTCCATGCCGATCGTTCCCTGGCCTGCGATCACTTCCGGATCGTCGAAGGGGTGAATGAAGGTGAGCCCCTCGGCCGTGCAGCGTCGCTGCGCCTCCGCGGAGCACTCGTCGTAGGTCTCGCCATGGAGGACCACGTCACCACCCAGGGCCCGCACGGCCCGCACTTTCACCTCGGGTGTGGTGCTTGGCATCACGATCACGGCCCGACAGCCAAGCCGCTGGGCACTCAGGGCGACGCCCTGGGCATGGTTCCCGGCACTGGAGGCAATCACACCGCGCTTGAGCTCGTCTCTGCTGAGCTGCGCCATGCGGTTGTAGGCGCCGCGCAGCTTGAACGAGAACACCGGCTGGAGATCCTCCCGCTTCAGCCAGACCGTGTTGTTCAGCCGGCGGCTCAGATTGGGTGCGGGATCCAAAGGGGTCTCCCGCGCCACGTCGTAGACGCGGGCACGCAGGATCCGCTGCAGGTAATCGGTCATCTCACCATTCTTCCAAGGGTTCGATCCAGACAGGATCCGGGTTGGTTCCCGTAGATTGCACGTATTGGAGTTGGCAGTGCATGCATCTCGGAGATCTGAAGCATCCGAATGAACTGCACGGACTCAGCCCGGCCCAGCTTGAGGACGTGGCTCGGCAGATTCGTGAGAGGCATCTGCAGGTGGTGTCCACCAGCGGTGGTCACCTGGGGCCTGGCCTGGGGGTTGTGGAGCTGACCCTGGCCCTGTACCAGACGCTTGATCTCGACCATGATCGTGTGATCTGGGATGTGGGCCATCAGGCCTACCCCCACAAATTGATCACCGGCCGGTTCAACGATTTCGACTCCCTGCGTCAGCAGCACGGGGTGGCGGGTTACCTCAAGCGCACAGAGAGCGATTTCGACCACTTCGGTGCGGGCCACGCCAGCACCTCCATCTCAGCGGCGCTGGGCATGGCCATGGCGCGGGACAACCGGGGGGAGTCGTTCAAATGCGTTGCCGTCATCGGTGATGGAGCCCTGACAGGCGGCATGGCTCTGGAGGCCATCAACCACGCCGGACACCTTCCCAACACACCTCTTCTGGTGGTGCTGAACGACAACGACATGTCGATCTCCCCGCCGGTTGGTGCGCTCTCGAACGTGCTGAACCGTGCGCGGCTCAGCCCACCGATGCAGTTCCTCTCAGGGAGTGTTGAGGAAAGCGTGCGGCATCTGCCCTTCATGGGTGGTGAGATTCCTGCGGAACTCAACCGCCTCAAGGGCAGCATGCGTCGCCTCGCAGTTCCCAAGGTGGGTGCCGTGTTCGAGGAACTTGGCTTCACCTACATGGGGCCGATCGACGGCCACGACATCGGTGAAATGGTGCGCACCTTCCAGGCGGCTCACCGTGAGGGTGGTCCTGTGCTGGTGCATGTGGTCACCAAAAAGGGCAAGGGCTATCCCTATGCCGAGGCCGACCAGGTGGGTTACCACGCCCAATCAGCTTTTGATCTCGGCACCGGAAAGGCGATTCCGTCGTCCAAACCCAAGCCCCCCAGCTACAGCAAGGTGTTCGGGCAGACCCTGGTCAAGCTCTGTGAGCAGAACAGTCGGGTGATCGGCATCACTGCGGCCATGGCCACCGGTACCGGTCTCGATTTGCTTCAGAAGGCCGTTCCGGACCAGTACGTGGACGTGGGCATCGCTGAGCAACATGCCGTCACCCTGGCGGCAGGCATGGCCTGCGAAGGTTTGCGTCCTGTCGTTGCCATCTACAGCACCTTCCTTCAGCGCGCCTACGACCAGTTGATCCACGACGTGGGCATCCAGAAGCTGCCGGTCACCTTCGTGCTCGATCGTGCCGGCATCGTTGGTGCCGACGGGCCGACCCACCAGGGTCAGTACGACATCAGCTACATGCGGGCCATTCCCAACTTCACGGTGATGGCACCGAAGGATGAGGCTGAGCTGCAGCGCATGCTGGTGACCTGCCTGCAGCACGACGGGCCCACGGCGCTGCGGATTCCGCGGGGCTCCGGGGAAGGGGTGCCGTTGATGGAAGAGGGTTGGGAATCGCTGCCGATCGGCCGCGGTGAACTGCTGCGGGAAGGCGACGATCTGATGATCGTGGCCTACGGCTCGATGGTGGCTCCGGCCCTCGCCACAGCAACGCTTCTGGAGGAAGCCGGTCTCTCCACCACCGTGATCAATGCCCGCTTCCTGAGGCCCCTGGATCAGGCGCTGATCCATCCCCTGGCACGTCGCATCCCCCGTGTGGTCACCATGGAAGAGGGAGCCCTGCCCGGTGGTTTTGGCGCAGCGGTTCTGGAGTCGTTGATCGATCAGGACATCAACGTGTCGATGTTGCGCATCGGCATCCCCGACCAGTTGGTTGATCACGCCACGCCGCAGCAGAGCAAGGAAGCTCTTGGCCTCACTCCTGCGCAGATGGCTGAACGCATTCTTGAGCGCTTCAGCAACACCTCTGGTGATCTGCCAGCCACCGCTTCGATCAAGGCCCTCCAGGCCTGAAGCTGAGGGCTCGTGTCCGTTCTGATCGTTGGCGCGGGACCGTCCGGTGCCCGTCTGGCGATTCAACTGGCGCGGGCGGGTGCTGAGGTGACCCTGGTGGATCGCCTGGCTGATCCCCATCGTCATGCCTATTCCAGTGGCGCCCTGCCTCTGGAGGCTGTTCGTCGCTTGGGTCTTCCGGATGACGCCATTGCCGCCACCTGGCAGGGCTGGCAGCTGCATGATCCCTCGGGTCTGGTTCATCAGTGGTGGTCGTCCGGCGACCTGGGGGTGGTGCTCGACTTCGGCCGGCTTCGGTCCTGGCTCTGGGAGGAAGCGCGCCGCCATGGGGTCGAGTTGATCCAGGGCTGCCGGGCTGCGCTGAGCACGCTCACGGCCGATCAAGCCAGCGTGCGGTTGCAAACACGTGATGGGCGTTCGTCATTGCGCTCAGCGCGCTGGTTGATTGATGCCACCGGTGCACGCCGAGATCTGCTGCAGCAGGCCGGCCTCAGCTCCAATCCCGAGGATCCTCTGCTGCAGGGCATCGGCGTTGAGTGGTTGCTGCAGACCGATGACCGTCAGGCGGCTGCCTGGCGGGATCGGATCAGTTTCTTTCTGGGCACCGCCTGGATCCCCCATGGATACGGCTGGATCTTTCCCATGCAGGGGCAACGGCTGAAGGTGGGGGTCTGTCACCTTCCACCGGCGGATCGTCCGGGTCCCGGCAGCCTGGCTGGGCCCCTTCAGCGCTTGATTCAACGCTGTGGCTTGGGCACCTGCCCGGTGCTGGATCGCCATGGCGGGCCAGTGTCCAGCAGCATCGCCCGCTCAGAACCTTTGGTGGCTGGTGCCCTGATAGCGGTGGGGGATGCGGCCAGTTCCGCCAATCTGCTTGGGGGAGAAGGGATCCGCCATGCGATGGACAGCGCCGATCAACTGGCCGAACTGCTGATCGCTGAAGGGATGGCAGGCCAATCCACAGCCATGGCGCTTCGCTACCAAGAGCTGATCAAGGCCAAGCGGAGTTGGCGTTGGATGGTGTCGGGCCGGCTGGCACGGCGCACCTGGTGGAGCCTCGACAATTCAAGGGCGGACCGACGTCTGGAACGTTTGATCCATGGGCTTTCTGCGACAGCAGAAGCACCTACTCTCTCAGAGCTGTTGTTCAACTACAACTTCGAGAGATACGGCCTGCGCTTGTTGCCGTATCTGCTCTGAGCCAAGGTGTTCCAGGGAGGAGACTGGCTCCTCCCTCAGGAGATGTGCTTCAGAGCACTCCGCGGGCGGCCAGACCCTGGATGGCACCGATGCCAATGATGTGGCCGAGGCTGGTGGTGCCGAGCAGGGCTGCATGACCCATGCCGCCGAAGAAGGAAGCGTTGGGGAGTGCGGCGCCAACGTTGGGGTGCTTGATCGTGGCCTTGCCGACCATGATGGCAACCACATTGCAGAGGATCATCACCAGGGCGACCTTGGGAGACCAGGACACGGAGGCGGGAGCGATCGCGAAAAGGTGGGTCAGCATTCGAGCCAATGAGCGACACCTCATCTTCCGGCGCTAGCGACGCCTTGCCTGCCTCTCTTAAGAGTTGTTCACCCTTTTTTGGGGGTTGGGTACAACAATCCGATCACCAAAACCGTATTGCTGAGGGTGAGAAAGGCTTCTGCCCCACCGTGCAACCAGTCAATCTCCACCAGTTCCGCTGAGCAGCAGCGCAGGGCGGCAATGGCAGCACCAATCGTGACGGCCACAAAAAGCAGGGTGAGCTGAAAGCCCCGCTCCGCCATCAACGGAAGCGCCTCACTTTTCCGCAGCCAGTGCAGAAACAGGAGATAGGGGATCAGCGAGGCGGCGAACAGCGGTGCGGGATCGAAGTTCATGGAGCACTGACTCCATCCACCTGCCGGCGACGTTGGAGCTGCCAGGCCGCCAAGGCCAGGGTGCAGTTGCCGATCACGGTGAACAGGGCCTGAAGGGTGACCAGCCCCCGCAGCGCTTCGCTGTTGTCAAACAGATGCCAGGTGCAGGCAGCCATGGCACTGACCAGGGCCGGAAGCATGGCCCAGGCCAGGCCCTGTAGCCCACGCCGATGCATCAACACGATCGCCACGCACCACTCCACCACGGAGGCGACATGGATCCACCAGGTTCCGAGCGATAACGCGTGCATGCCCTGAATCCTAGGAATCGGTTGATAATGCCCGGAGTGAACAGGCTGCTGCCCGTGGTCAGCCCCGCTGCGCCTGTATTGCTGCTTTGCGGCTACTACGGAGAGCACAACCTCGGCGACGATGCCCTGCTGCAGGTGCTGGTGTCGTCCCTTCCCGAGCCGCAGCAGCTGTTGATCACAGCCCGCGATCCAGCTCCCGTTCTGGCCTTGGCTCCGTCGGCGCAGACGGTGAACCGCCGTTCCCTGCGGCGCTGTCTTCGTGCGGCCCTGAGAGCTGATGTTCTGGTGCTTGGTGGCGGGAGCCTGCTGCAGGACAGCACCAGCTTCAGCAGCCTCATCTATTACCTGCTGCTGATGACGGTTGCCCGCCTCGGTGGCGCCGAGGTGGTTCTCTGGGGGCAGGGCCTTGGCCCTTTGCAGCGTCGGATCAGTCACCTGTTGGTTCGCACGGTGTTGCCCCTCTGCAAGGCAGCGAGTTGGAGGGATCAGCGCTCCTTTGATTGGGCCCAGCGTTGGGCCCCCAAGCTGCCGATGGTGCTGGCCGCCGATCCGGTCTGGCAGATGCCGGCGCGCCCTTGGCTTGGTGGCGACGCGATCGTGCTCAGTTGGCGTCCGACACCTTTGCTGGATTCCGCGGGCTGGCGTTGCTTGACGGAGGCTTTGGATCGGCTCAGTGCCGACTTGGATGCGCCGGTGATCTGGCTGGCCTTCCATCAGCATCAGGACGCTCCCCTGTTGCAGCACCTGAGTGACCAAGGTCTGCTGCCGGCGCGATTGAAGGCGCGCAGCTCAACCCTGGTGCCTCAGTCCCTGGAGGCTGTGTCCGATCTGGTGCAGCGGGCGCGTCTGGTGCTGCCGATGCGGTTGCATGCCCTGATCCTGGCCCGACTGGCCAACAGCCCCATGGTTGCCCTCAGCTACGACCCGAAGGTGGAGGCTGCAGCGGCCATGGCCATGGTGCCCTGCATCCCCTTGCGCTCGCTTCCCTCTGTGGATGATCTGTTGAGCCTTTGGCGGTCCGAAGTGGACCGTCCAGCCGATCCTGATCAGACCGAAGCTCTGCGCCGCCAGGCGTCAGCGCACAGCGAGCTTCTCAATCGGATGGCAGCCGATTTGACGGCAGACGACGGCCGCTGACGGCATCGAAGCGATGCTCACAAGCGCTGGGCCAACTGATACGTGGCTCAGCTTCGATCGCTGCCTCTCCGGGGCAGACCAGCCGCAGGTCGCCGCGATCGCAGCGCACCAGCAGCATCTGGTTGGCTCCGAACCATTCACGGCTGAGGATCGTGCAGGGTGAGCCTGCGGGATCGAGCCTTAGATCGTCCGGTCGGATGCCGGTGATCACTCCATCTCTGGCTGGCAGCAGATTCATCTGCGGGCGGCCAATGAACTGGGCGACGTAGGTGCTGGCCGGTTGCAGGTACAGCTCGCGGGGTGTTCCGATCTGTTCAATCCTTCCCTCGCGCATCACAGCGATGCGATCCGCCAGTGCCATCGCCTCCTGCTGGTCATGGGTGACGTAAACCACAGGCTGCTCACCGCCGATCATCAGACGACGCAATTGAGGCCGCAGGTCCTCACGCAACTGGGCATCCAGATTGCTCATCGGCTCATCGAGCAGGTATACGAGGGGATCCCGCAGCAGGGCTCGGGCCAGGGCAACGCGCTGGCGCTGGCCGCCGGACAGTTGTGAGGGCCGTTGCCGGGCTTGGCCGCTGAGTTGCAACACCTCCAGGACGCCTCGGATCCGCTCATCGCGGGCGGCGGCGCTGCCGCCCCGCATGCGCAGCCCCAGTTCGAGGTTGTCCCACACATTCAGATGCGGGAACAGGGCATAGCTTTGAAACACCATCCCCACCCGGCGTCGTTCAGCGGGCACGTCGACCATCTCAGCATCGTTGATGCGAATCGACCCTTGATCAGGGTGATCGAGCCCAGCGATCAGACGCAGGGCCGTGCTTTTCCCACAGCCGCTGGCCCCCAGCAGAGCGACGCATTCGCCGTTGGCCACATCGAGGTCGAGCTGGTGGAGAACCTGTCGTTCGCCGAAGCGCTTGTTGATGGCCCGAAGTTGCAGTGTCATCCCTTGATGGCTCCGTTGGTGAGTCCACTGACGATCTGGCGCTGAAACACCAGCACCAGCACCAGAAGAGGAATGGCACCGAGCACGGTGGCTGCCGCGTAGGTGCCGTAGGGGATGGAATAGGTGGATGATCCCGCAATTCGGGCCATCGCCACCGGCAATGTGAGCAGATCGCTGCGGCTCAGCCAGGTGAGCGCCACGGGATATTCGTTCCAGGCAAACAGGAACACCAGGATTGCCGTGCTGGCGGAGGCCGGGGCAATCAAGGGGAGCAGCACCCAGCGCAGCCGCTGCCACAACGACAATCCCTCAAGCTTTGCTGCGTCTTCGAGGTCGTTGGGCAGGGCTTCAAACGCTGCTGTGAGCAGCAGCAGGGCCAGAGGCATCGACAAAGCGCTGTAGGGAATGGCGATGGCGATCAGGTTGTTGCCGAGGGAAAAGGTGCGGGCCAGTTCGAGCAGTGCCAGAAACAGCAGCACATAAGGGAAAAGAGCGGCGCCCACTACGGCAGTGCGGAGGATTCCTTTCAACCGCTGAGGCAGCTTTGCCAGTCCGTAGGCGGCGGGGATGGCCAGCATCGAGGTGAGCAGTGTGGTGAGGGAAGCCACCAAGCTGCTGTTGAGCAGGTAACGCCAGAAGGGTGGATCGGTGCTGAGCAGATCCCGGTAGTTGTTGAGCGTCCAACGGCTCCAGAAGCTCAGTTGGTCGTTGACCAGAGCATCTGCGGTGGTGAAGGAACTCAGCAGCTGCCACAGCATCGGAGCAAGGGACCAGACCAGCAGCAGAGCAATCCAGAGGGAACGTCGTGTCATCGGTCCACGTGTCATCGATTCATGGGTCATCGGTCCAGGGACCTCAACAGACCGAAGCTCCTCAGCAGCAACGTGCCCGCAAGAATAAGGGCGGTCAGCAACAGAAATCCCGCGAGCATCACCGTGGCGCTGTAGCCGAAATCGAGGAAACGCATGCCGTTGAGGTAGGCATAGAGGGCGATGCTTTCGGTGCTGCCGGCGGGACCACCACCGGTAAGCACCTGCACCAGATCAAACACCCCGAAGGCCTGGGCCAGGCGGAACAGGAGGCTCAGCAGGATGTACGGGAGCAGCAGCGGCAGGGTGACCCTGCGAAGCGCCTGAAGGGGCGTTCCCCCTTCCAGGCGAAAGGCGCTGTAAAGGTCGTCGGGAATGCTCTGGAGTCCCGCCAGAAGAATCAGCGTGATAAAGGGGGTTGTTTTCCAGACGTCCGCACACACGGTCACCAGCCAGGTGATCGATGGGGTGGACAGGAGATCCAGGGAGTTGAGGCCAAGGCTTCGTGCCAGCACCTCGATCGGGCCGTAGGGGGTGTTGAAGATCCAGCGCCAGCCCAGGGCCATCATCGTTGTGGGCAGGGCCCAGGGCAGCAGGGTCAGGGCCCGAACAGCTCCCCTGCCGCGCCAGCGTTGATGCAGCAGCAGCGCAATGGCCAGGGCCAACAGCAACTCCAAACCCACTGAGATCAGGGCGAATCGCGCGGTTTGTCCGGCATCCAGCCAGAAGCGCTGATCGGCCGCCAGTCGCCACCAGTTGGCTCCGCCGTTGGCCACCGGTTCGAGGCCAGTGAGAACGGAATCAGCGTGGAAGCTCAGCCAGGCGTAGCGCAGCATCGGCCAGCCGAACACCACCGCGATCAACAGCAGAGCAGGTGCAGCCAGGAGCATCGTCATGGCGTGGCTCCCGCAGCGCGCAACAGAGTCTGGCTCCGCTGCTGACTGGTGGCCATGGCCTCATCGGCGGACCCGGCCGCGGTGAACAAGCCGTTGAGTTCCCGCTGCACCACATCGCTCAGCTGGGCATACAGCGGGGTAGGCGGACGAACCACCGCATGGTTCAAGGCCACCAGCAGATCCGGCAGCACGGGAGAGGCCTTCAGCATCTCCGGGTCATTGAACAGATCCGCCTGGATCGGGGTGTAGCCGTTGTTGAGAAAACGCTGCCGCTGGGCGTCTTCGCTGGTGAGGTAGCGAATCGCTTCCACCGCAGCTTCCTTGTGCTGCGATTGGCGCATCAGGCTCAGCCCCCAGCTGCCGAGGGTGGCTCCGGGGCGTTCACCCGGTTGGGCCACCATCAGGCTGATGCCGACGTTGCCCTGCACCGCGCTGTCGTCCTTCTGGAGTTCAGCCCAGGCGTAGGGCCAGTTGCGCATCAGAGCGGCATCACCGGCCTTGAAGGCCTGAAGCGACTCCGCCTCGGCGTAATTGGTTACGGCGTAGGGGCTGACGCCTTCGCTGATCAGCCCGTTCAACCAGGCTGCTGCGGTCGTTGCCTCAGGCGAATCGAGCTCCATGGCGTTGGTGGTGGTGTCCATCCAGTCACCGCCGAAGCCCTGCAGCACTTCAAGGAAGTCGCAGCTCAATCCTTCGTACTGACGCCCTTGCCAGACAAAACCGTTGGCAACGGCCTGGCTTTCAACGAGGCGTCCGGCAACCTCCACCAGCGCATCGGGCGTTGTTGGTGGCTGTTCCATCAGATCCGTGCGCCAGTAGAGCAGTCCCACATCGGCCACCAGCGGCCAGCGATAGAGATGGCCGTCGTAGTCATTGCCCAGCCGTGCACCTTGCACCAGCTGCTCCTGGTCGCCCTGACCAAACCAGGGATCCAGGGCTTCAAGCCAGCCGGCGGCGGCATATTTTGGCAACCAGGTGACATCCATCAACAGCGCATCGAACGGCGCATCACCGAGCAGAAGACTGCTGATTGCCAGGTCTGAAATCGATTCCGTGTTCAACGGACCGCGAATCAACTTGAGATGAATCCGGCCGCGATGCTCGCGGTTGAAGGCTTTCACCAGATCGGCACTGGCATCGGTGAAGGAGGAGGGCATGAGGATGCTCACCTCCTCCGCGCGCGAGGAGGCTGATCCAACCAGAACACCCAGGGCCATCACCAGCGCCAAGGCACCGCCCACGAGCCAGCGGCGCAGTTTCATTGCGGGGTGGAGGGCGACAGGCCAGACATCTGCTCCTCGGCCCAGTCGCTCACCGTGTAGTTCTCCACGGCATCGGTCATGCGGCTCATGCGGTCGCGCTGCTCGTCTTCATCCATTTCCAGTGCCGATTCGATGGCCTCATCCATGCGGCGATTTGAATAGGGATTGGTGAGCACGGCGCCATCCAGCACAACCGAGGCTCCGGTGAATTCCGAGAGCACAAGAACGCCGCCACGGTTGCGTCGAGCAGCGGCGTACTCCTTGGCCACCAGATTCAGGCCATCCCGCAGCGGTGTGATCCAGCAGACATCGGCATGGCAGAACCAGGCGATCATTTCGTCGTAGGGGATCCGGCGGGTGGAAAAGCGGATGGGCACCCAATCGATCTGGCTGAAGCGGCCGTTGATGCGTCCGGCCATCTCCTCGATTGAGCGTTGGGTGTCTTCGTAGATCTTCATTCCACTGGCAGCGGCCACACAGGCCAGCATCAGCACCACCTGGCCGTGCAGATCCTTGCGTCGTTCCAACAGCCGTTCAAACGCCAGCAGCAACTCTTCGTTGCCCTTGGTGTAATCCACCCGACTGGCAGAGAGGATCAGTTTTCGGCCTTTTTTGGTGTCTTGAACGATCAATTCGCCATGACTTTCAACCGACGGGCTCCAGCACAATTCCTGAATCAGATCCGGTGAGGTGCCCACCGGAGAGCTGAGCAGCTGAATGGTGCGACCGTTGTGCTCGAGGTGACTGGTGACCGTGCCTTCCGAAAGGGCGGTTCCGACCTCAATGAATTTCTTGTCCACCGGCACTTTGGGGCCTCGTTTGGCGCCCACCAGGGTTGTGGCGGCGCGGGCAAAGTTTTCGGTGTAGCGGGGAATATGGAAGCCGACGACATCACAACAGAGCAAACTTTCCAGGATCTGCTCACGCCAGGGAAGGATGGCGAAAACATCATTCCCCGGGAAAGGAGTGTGATGGAAAAAGGCAATCTTCAGGTCTGGACGTTCGGCTCGGATGTAACCGGGAGCCAGCCAAAGGTTGTAGTCATGCACCCACACCGTTGCACCCTCGGCGGCTTCGGCGCATGCCGCCATGGCGAAACGTTTGTTGACCTCTTCAAAAATCTTCCAGTTCGCGTTGTTGACATTGAAATAGGTTGGAAATGTATGAAGTATTGGCCAGAAGCATTCTTTGGATGTGATGTGATAAAAACTGGAGATCTGTTCATCTTCCAGGGGTATTCGGCACAGAGTAAACGGCGAAGGATTATCCATCTCAAACCGTTCTGTGCCTTCATTCGACTGATCGTCGACCCGTCTCCAGGCAATCCAAGTGCCTTTTTCGCAGCTACGGAAGAGGTTGCGAAGGGTTGGAATAATTCCGTTAGGACTTTTCTGATCGACCCATATTCTTTTCCCGTTCTTGTCTTTTGATTCGTCGAACGGCGTGCGGTGATAGAGGATTACAAATGAACTCTGACCCGCACCCATTTATTCGAACAACGCTTCGTTCGGTCCACCATTCAGCAAAAGCCCTCTTTTGTCAAACGGCGGCTTTGGTCTGAAAAGACACCAACGAATCCAGCACCTCGCGGGCGTGACCGTTGGGTCGAACCGCCACCCAGCGTTCACGCAAGACCCCGTCCGGATCGATCAGAAAGGTGTGGCGCAGCGAGTACGGCGCCATCCACGACCCGTAGGCCTTGCTCACGGTCCCGTCGGGATCGGACAGCAGGGGGAAGCTCAATCCTTCGCTCTCACAGAAGGATTCATGGTCGTCAACGCTGTCGGCGCTGATGCCGATCACTTCCGCACCGGCCTGAAGGAAGTCGTTGTGAAGGCTTTCGAAGCCCCGGGCTTCGATCGTGCATCCGCCGGTGAAATCCCTTGGATAGAAGTAAACCGCGAGCCAGCGGCCGCGCAGATCACGGCTGCTCCATTGCTTCCGATCGGGTTCGGACTGACTGGATCCGGGCAGATCGAAATCAGGCACGGTTGTACCCGTTTCCAAAACAACACCCCCGAGGGCCGAAGCCCGCGAGGGTGTGAGCGTCAGAGCTGCAAGGAAAAGGCCGGACTTGACTAGTAATTCCCGCCGATTCACCCGTTCAAAATCTCAGATCTTGGCCAGGTTAATGCCCAGAGACTTGGCGTAGGCGCCCAGGCCTTTCTTCTGGATGGTTTTGAGGGCGCGGGTGGTGACACGCAGCTTCACCCAGCGGTTGCCTTCCGCCCACCAGAGGCGACGCTGCTGCAGGTTGGCCTGCTGCAGCTTCTTGGTGCGGATGTGGGAATGGCTCACGGCCATGCCGTTGTTGGCGCGAGTACCGGTGAGCTGACACACCCGTGACATGACGATGTCCTTCTACTGAGAGGTTGTTTGGAGCTGAAAACTCAGTTCCAAACAACCAATTTAGCAAAAGGTCTTCAGGTCAAAGTCCTCTCTGCATCAAGGCACCCATCAATTCAGCGCTGCGGGTCTGGAAACCGGCCAGCTCATTGGGCTCCAGCCCCCCGACGCCCAGGCGCGCCATGTCATACAGATGGCGGGCCACATCCTCGGCCAGGCTTGCGGTTGGCGATGTTTCCGCCGCTCCCACCAGCACGCCACCGGCACGCAACTTCAGCATCCCCTCCACAAGGGGGTGGCGCCGGTTCACCAGCAGCACGTGATGATCGGGAAGGCCCGGCAGGCGTTGTTCCATCAAGGCGCCCATGTCGTTCAGCCGGCGCATCTGTTCCGGCAGAAGAATCATGGCCGGCGGTGCCCCCTCGGCTTTCAGGGCCTGTACCTGAACGGTCACCTTGTCGTTGGCGAGGGCCGCTTTGATCAGATCACGCAGTCGGTCTGACTCCGTGGTGCCGTCCTGATCGGTGAGTTCGGCATCGTTGTCCTTCAGGCTTTCGTCCAGTTCCGAGTCGACGCGCTGGAAGGTGAGTTCCTCATGGCGATATTCCAGCCAGGGGATGAACTGGGTGTCGATCACCGTCTCCAGCTTCAGCACTTCCGCGCCCTGGGAGGTCCAGAGGTTGAGCGCACCGGCCTGGGCAACGTCATCGGTGCTGTAGAGCACACGCTTGTTCTGATCCGCGGCCAATCGGCTGCGGTACCCCTCCAGGGTGGTGAAGGCACGGCCATCGCAGGCGATCGGGTCAGCGTCGTCCCCTTCCCCTGCTGCTGCAGTGGTGGCGAACAGGATCAGTTCAGACACCTGTTCTGCGAACTTCTCGTCCTCCATGGCGCCGATCTTCACGAAGGGTGCCAGGGCATCCCAGGCTTCGGCGTAACCCTTGGGATCCTCCTTTTTCAGGTTCCGCAGCCGGTCGGACACTTTCTTGGCGACGAAGTTGCCGATGGAGCGAACGCGTCGGTCGGTTTGCAGAGCACTGCGGCTCACGTTCAGGGGGATATCGGGTGAATCGATCACTCCCCGCAGGGGCAACAGGTAGCGCGGAACGACCTCCTTGATCGAATCGCTGACGAACACCTGGTTGCAGTACAGCTTGATTTCCCCCTTCTCCCAGTCGGCACGTCCGGTCTGCTTGGGGAAGAAAAGAATGCCCTGGAGGTTGTAGGGATAGTCGGTGTTGAGGTGAACCCAGAGCAGGGGATCGCCCTGGAAGGGATAGAGGTAGTGG
Source organism: Synechococcus sp. N32 (assembly GCF_900473895.1). NCBI lineage: Bacteria > Bacillati > Cyanobacteriota > Cyanophyceae > Synechococcales > Synechococcaceae > Synechococcus > Synechococcus sp. N32. The sequence continues at coordinate 473,668 of NZ_UCND01000015.1, read as the reverse complement.
TACAGGTCGATGTAGTCCTGATCACTCAGATCTCTTGCGCTTTTGCGCCAGGGGGCATCCATCTTGTTGATGGTTTCCCCTTCCAGCTGCACCGGTACTGCCATGAAGTCGCAGTAGGTGTTGATCAGGGTGCGGATCCGAGCCGGTTCGAGATATTCGAGCTCGTCCTCCATCAGATGAAGGATCACGTCCGTGCCGGGCTGTTCTTTCTCGGCGGCAGTGAGGCTGAAGTTCGGAGAACCATCACAGCTCCAGCGCACGGCCTCAGCCTCGGGCCGGGCTGAACGGGTCAGCAGCTCAACCCGCTCGGCCACCATGAAGCTGGAATAGAAGCCCAGGCCGAAGTGGCCAATGATGGCGTCGTTTTCCTGCTTGTACTTCTCCAGGAAATCCTCGGCGCTGGAGAAGGCCACCTGGTTGATGTAGCGCTTCACCTCATCGGCGGTCATGCCGATGCCGTTGTCGCTGATGGTGAGCGTTTTGGCTTCGCGATCCACACTGATCCGGATGGCCCCGTCATCCCCTTCACGGCAATCGCCGGCCATCGCCGCCATGCGGCGCTTGCTGATGGCGTCGACGCCATTGCTCACCAGCTCCCGCAGAAACACCTCATGGCCGGAATAAACGGCCTTCTTGATGATCGGGAAAATGTTTTCGGTGTGGATCTGAATCTGACCCTGTTCTTCCAGCACCGCCATTCCTTTGCGTGAAAAACCAGACACTAGAGACAGGTTTTACCCGGGCTCAACGGCTGTTTCAGAGGGTTCCCCGTACCTTTTACCGACGCCCCTTGGCCCAGATCAGGGCGTCTTCTGCAGGTCAGGGCGCTCTTCAGCGACGATGGCCCCCTCAACGGGACACACCTGCAGGCAGATACCGCAATCGATGCAGGTGTCGAAATTGATCCAGTAGAAGTCAGTGCCCTTCTCGTTCTTTCCTTTGCCTTGGTCGATACAGGCCACAGGGCAGGCATCAACGCAATCAGCGATTCCCTCGCAAACGTCAGTGACGATGGAATGAGCCATGGAGGTCCTGCTGCACAGCGGGATCTTAAGGATCGACCCAATCCAGCTGCAGACCACCCTGGGCCTTTGCCTGCTGCTCAGCCTCCTGCTTGGACGCCAGGGGTTCCAGGGCCATCAAAGCGGTGCGTCCCTGCTCGTGCCAGCCGCGCTGACGCTCCATCGCGGATTCCAGATTCGAAGCCGTCGAAAAAGCAACGAGAACATCGGACTGCTCCTGTTCGGCAGCATTCAGGTCTGAAATCAGTTCGCGGATCGGATCGATCGCGAGGCTGAACCCAGCGCCAAAAGCCCGGTCATCCGTTGCGCCGCAACGGCGCACCAGATCGTCGTAGCGGCCGCCGCGGGCAATCACCACCGTTGAACTGCGGCCATCACAGACCAGCTGGAATACCAGTCCGGTGTAGAGCTCGAAATGGGGTTGAAAGGTTGGATCCAGCTGGATCGTCACCGCCTGAGCCTGAGCTGCCGAGGCGAGATGGGCACAGAGGCGCCGCAGCTCATCGAAGACCGGCTGTTCCCCGCAGAGACTGCCGAGCTGCGTCAGCACCTGGTCGGGGGTGCCACGGCAGTCCAACAAGGAGAGCAGCCTGGTCTTCTCAGCGTCGGCCAGATCGAAGCCCTCGATGGCCAACCGGTCGAAATCGATCAATGCCGTGCGGATCTGATCACGCAACGCACCGCTGAACGGACGGAGCACCAGATCCATCAGAGCGGTGTGCCCCAGCAACAGCCTTGGTTTCTGGCTGGCCTGCAGCCCCAGGGTCTGAACTGAGGCCATCAGCAGGCTGAGCAGCTCCATCTCCGCTTCGCTGCCACTGACACCGAACAGTTCAACGCCGCTCTGAAGGTTTTCCTCAATGCACTGACCACCCTCATCGGCGGAACGGGTGCGGAACACCGTGCCAGAGGCCCAGAGCCGCAGCGGTCGCTGGCGATCCGCAAATCGGGTGCAGGCGGCTCTGGCGATGGATGCCGTCATCTCCGGACGCAGCCCGAGGGGGTCATCAGCCACCAGACGAACAATGTCTGAGCTGTCGATGGCACCGCCGGCCATCAGGGTGGCCAGGCGTTCCACCCGGGGTGGCGAGACCTCGTCGTAGCCCCAGAGGCAGTAGACCGACGCCAGACGTTCTGTCAGCTGTCGGTTGGTCTCCACCTGACGTGGATTCAGATCCTTTGCGCCAGCTGCAGGTTGCAGCGCCATCTCACGTCCTCTCGGCCACGCCTCAGGATCCCATGGCCGTGACCTCGGGCGCTCCGAAGGCGGCTCCAGGCAGTGGTTGCACCTGAGACAGCCCCTCGGTGATTGCCGCATGCAGGCTGGCTCCAGCGGCAACGACCCGGCCACTGGAGAGGTCGAAGGGTTGATTGCCGTAGCCGGTGACGGTTCCACCGGCCAGATCCACCAACGCCACGCCAGCGGCCAGATCCCAGGGAGACAGGCCCCGTTCCCAATAGCCGTCCTGGCGGCCAGCGGCCACAAAGGCCAAGTCCACCGCTGCAGCACCGCCCCGGCGCACGCCGTGGGTGCGATGGGTGAACCAGCAGAACTCGGCGTAGTTGTTGTCGAGTCGGGTGTGCCGGTCGTAGGCAAACCCGGTGACCAGCAGGGAGTCTTCGAGCCGATCGCAACTGCTGACTTGCAGTGGGCTGTCGTTGCAGAACGCTCCGACCCCCGGTGCCCCCCAGTACATCTCCTTCAGAAAGGGCACAGCGATGGCCCCGAGGATGGGCTGCTGGCCCAGGGTGAGTCCGATCGAGGTGGCAAAGAAGGGGTAGCCGTGGGCGAAGTTTGTGGTCCCATCGAGGGGGTCAACACACCACCTCAGGCCGTCCTGCTGACCGGCTGCCCCGCTTTCCTCAGCCAGCACAGCAATCTCAGGGGTTTGCTCCGCCAGCAGCTCCAAGACGATGCGTTCGGCAGCAAGGTCGGCATTGGTGACCAGGTCGCCGATGCGGCCTTTGCTTTCGATGGACGACAGGCGCCCGTAGTGGCGCATCAGTTCCTGGCCACCGGCATCGGCCGCTGAGCGGGCCACACCGATAAGACGCTCCAGATCGCTTGGGCTGAGACCGGCTTCGTGGGCGGCACGGGTGCAGATCGAATCCGGCATGTTCACTCCTCCTCGAGGGGAATGCGAGCCGTGACGCGCCCTTTGCCGAAGTGGCGACCGAACTGGAGCTCGTACACCTCATCCTCATCCTGGGTTTCAGCCTCCAGGGGCCCGATGGCGCGGGCCACGCAGAGCAGGCCGTAGCCCTTGTCCCTCAGCTCCCGCGAAAGACCCATGGCTTCGCGCTGGTCGAGGTTGCCGCTCTGTACGCGAACGGCGCACTCCGTGCAGCATCCGTTTCTGCAGGAGAAAGGAAGTGGGTCACCCTGCTCTTCGAAGCTGTGAAGGATGTAGTCCCCCTCAGGCACGTCGTGGGTGATGGTGCGACCCTCCTGGCGCCAGTGAATCGTGATCCTGTGGCTGGGACGCATGAAGGTCTGCTGGCAGTGCCCTGCTACATTCTCACCTGCCCCATTTAGCCGGTGGAGAGCTGGCCGAGTGGTCGAAGGCGCAGCACTGGAAATGCTGTATAGGGGCAACTCTATCGAGGGTTCGAATCCCTCGCTCTCCGCTTCTCCGGTCCGTCAGGACCGGATTTTTTTTTGCCCTTTTATAAGCCTGAAGGCCAAACCACGGCCTTGCCTGGGGCCGGCTCGGCGATCAGCCGAAACGACCGGAGACGTAGTCCTGGGTGGCCTGCTGTTGGGGGGCGTTGAAGATCTTGTCGGTCTCGTTGAATTCCACGAGATAACCCACCTTTCCGGTTCCGCCTTCAACGGCCTCTGCGTTGTAGAAGGCGGTCATGTCGCTGACGCGAACGGCCTGCTGCATGTTGTGGGTGACGATCACGATGGTGAAGCTCTTCTTGAGCTCATGCATCGTCTCCTCGATCTTCAACGTTGAGATGGGATCAAGGGCTGAACAGGGCTCATCCATGAGGATGACCTCCGGTTGAATCGCGATCGTGCGCGCGATGCAGAGGCGCTGCTGCTGTCCGCCGGAGAGCGAATACCCGCTTTCATTCAGCTTGTCTTTGCACTCATCCCAAACCGCCGCCTGGCGGAGGGAACGCTCAACAAGCTCATCCATGTCTCCGGTGTAGCCATTGATGCGAGCGCCGAAGGCGATGTTTTCGTAGATGCTTTTCGGGAATGGGTTGGGTTGTTGGAACACCATTCCGATCCGGCGGCGCACCTCCACGGGATCAATCCTGGGCCCGTAGAGGTCTACACCTCCAAACAGGATGCTTCCCTTCAGTGAGCAGCCTTCGATCAGATCGTTCATCCGATTCAATGAACGAAGCACCGTGGACTTTCCACAGCCGGATGGGCCAATAAAGGCTGTCACCTTGCCGCGGGGAATCTCGCAGTAGACGTTTTTGACGGCTTCGAAATTGCCGTAGCTGATCGTGACGTTCTGCAGGGAAAGGGCGACGTCTGCGTTGTGGGACTCGGTGGCTTGGGGCTGTTGAAGAGTCGTCATTGTTTTATGTAGAAGAAGGTTTATTTGGCAGCAAATCGCGCCAGCCAGCGAGAGAACAGGTTCAGGGCCAGGATCATCACCACGAGCACAAACGATGCGGCCCACGCCAGCTCGTTGTGAAATTCGTAGGGCATGATCGCGAAGTTGTAGATCATCACCGAGAGGGTCGCGATTGGAGCGAAGATCCCTTCGGGCGTGAGCAGATCTGACCAGAACGGTGAGAACAGAGCGGTGAAGATCAAGGGAGCTGTTTCCCCTGCTGCTCGGGCGATGCCCAGCACAACCCCTGTGGCTATCGGGGTTAATGCGGCAGGCAGAGTGATTCGAACAACGGTGACGAACCGGGATGCCCCCACACCGAGGGCACCACGCCGGAGATCGTCGGGCACCAGCTTCAGACCTTCATCGGTGGTTTTGATCACTGTGGGAAGCATCAGCACCGCTAGTGCCATGCCGCCGGCCACTGCGCTGTAGGCGTTTCCGAACAGGATTCGACTGGTGACGATCGTGCCGTAAATGAAAACGCCGGCAATGATCGATGGCACCCCGGCCAGCACATTGGTGCCGAAGCGGATGAACTGAGCGAACCATCCCGAACGGGAGTATTCAGCCAGAAAAACTCCGCCACCGACGCCCACCGGAACGGCGATCAGTGCAGAAATGGCCGTCACCACCAGCGTTCCAACGATCGCATTGGCGATGCCGCCGTCTTCGAGGCCTGGCGGTGGTGGAAGTTGCGTCAGCAGGGCCAGGCTGATCTTGCTGCCCCCCTGCACGAGCACGTAGCCCAGCACAAGGATCAGGGGCAGAACAGCAATCGCGGCAAACAGGGCTGCCAGAAACGAGAGCGCCCTGCTGCTGATGTTTCTGCGTTGAAAGGGTTTGTAGCTGAGCTCAGAAGCTGACTCGGCCTTGCTGTGGGTGAGCGTCTGTGTCATGTCAGTACTTCAGGCTCAAACGCTTCACGATCCACTGGGCAAAAATATTCACGCACAGGGTGAGAACAATCAGCACGAAGGCTGCGTACATCAGTGATGACACCTGGGAGCCATCCGCCTCACCAAATTGATTGGCCAGCATCGCTGCGATGGTGTTGCCGGGAGCCAGCAGCGACACGCTGAAGTTGTTGGAATTTCCGATGATCATGGTCACGGCCATGGTTTCGCCCATGGCCCGGCCCAAGGCCAGCATCACACCACCAATGATTCCGGAAATCGCTGCCGGGAGAATCACATTGATGATGGCTCCCCAGCGGGTTGTGCCCACCCCATAGGCCGCCTGGCGCAGTTGCGGCGGAACCTGATTCAGGCAATCACGGGAGATCGCCGTGATGATCGGCAGGATCATCACCACCAGGATCAACACTGCGGGAATAGTGCCAGGACCCATCGGTGGGGTGCTGAACAGGGGGAACCAATTGAACAGCTGATAAAGAAGTTCCAGCCCAGGCCTGATGAACGGTTCCATCACAAAAATGGCCCAGAGGCCAAGCACCACCGATGGAATCGCCGCGAGCAGTTCCACCATCAGGCCGATCACGTCCCTGATCCGCTTGGGAATGATGTTTTCGGTGATGAAAATGGCTGTGCCAACACCGAGGGGCACCGCGATCGTCAACGCGAGTAGTGACGTGATCAAGGTGCCGTAGATCGCGGCTCCGGCCCCGTACTGATCGTCCACGGGATTCCAGTCTGAGGTGACCAGAAATTGCCATCCGTAGCGGGCCATGGAATCCAGACTCCCCTGGAAAACCACCACAAGGATTGAGAACAGAACGATCGCCACAACGGAGGCCATGGCGATGGCGAGATTTCTGAAACTGATGTCCACCAGCTTTTCCGCTGGTGGACGGCTTCGGAGCAAGTAACGACTGTCCGGGTCGGACATGCATCCAATGGCGCGCCCTTACAACGTATGACCCGAACCGTTTGGGGGCATTAACAACCGCTTAAGGGAGGGACTGGAGCCGGTTTGAACCTGCCGTTAGCGTGGGGATCAAGTTTTCAGGGATATGGGGCGGATCGTCGGAATCGATCTGGGGACCACCAATTCGGTTGTCGCTGTGCTGGAGGCAGGTCGTCCCCACGTGATCGCCAATGCCGAGGGCGGCCGAACCACCCCATCCGTTGTCGGATACACCAAGGATCAGGAACTGTTGGTGGGTCAGCTGGCCCGGCGCCAGCTGGTGCTCAGCCCCCGCAACACCTTCTCGAACCTGAAGCGGTTCGTCGGCCGGGACTGGGACGAACTGGAGGACAGCAGCCTCTCGGTTCCCTACACGGTGCGTGCCAACGACCAGGGGCAGGTCCGGGTGCCCTGTCCGGTGACCGAGCGGGAATACGCGCCCGAAGAACTGGTGGCCAGCATCATTCGCAAACTTGTCGATGACGCGTCCACTTATCTGGGTGAACCGGTGGAAGCGGCGGTGGTGACCGTGCCCGCTTACTTCAACGATGCACAGCGCCAGGCCACCCGCGACGCCGGACGCCTGGCGGGCATCTCGGTGGAGCGCATTCTCAATGAGCCCACTGCAGCTGCTCTGGCCTATGGCTTTGACCGCAGCGCCGTCAAACGGGTCCTGGTCTTCGACCTCGGTGGAGGCACCTTTGACGTGTCGCTGCTGCGCATCGCCAATGGCGTTTTTGACGTCAAGGCGACGAACGGCGACACGCAACTCGGCGGCAACGATTTCGATCAACGCATCGTCAACTGGCTGGCTGATGCCTTTGAAGAGGAGCACAAGGTTGACCTGCGCCGCGATCGCCAGGCCCTGCAGCGGTTGACGGAAGCGGCTGAGAAGGCGAAGCAGGAACTCTCCGGCGTGCTGAGCACCCCGATTTCGCTTCCCTTCATTGCCACCGGCAGCGATGGTCCGCTGCACATCGAAACCCGCCTGGACCGCGCCACTTTCGAAGGACTCTGCCCCGATCTGCTGGATCGTCTGCTGAGTCCTGTCCAGGCGGCGCTGCGCGACTCCGGCTGGTCGGCTGACGACATCGATGACGTCGTTCTGGTGGGTGGTGCCACGCGGATGCCGATGGTTCAGCAACTGGTGCGCACCCTCGTGCCGATCGATCCCTGCCAATCGGTGAATCCCGATGAGGTGGTATCCATCGGTGCTGCTGTACAGGCCGGAATCCTCACCGGTGAACTCAGGGATCTGCTGCTCAACGACGTCACCCCCCTGTCGTTGGGACTGGAGACCATCGGCGGATTGATGAAGGTGCTGATTCCCCGCAACACACCGATCCCCGTGCGTCAGTCCGATGTGTTCAGCACCTCGGAAGCCAATCAGTCGTCTGTCGAAATCCATGTCTGGCAAGGGGAGCGCCAGATGGCGACGGATAACAAATCCCTCGGACGTTTCCGGCTCTCCGGGATTCCGCCGGCTCCGCGGGGGGTGCCCCAGGTGCAGGTGGCCTTCGACATCGATGCCAATGGTCTGCTGCAGGTCAGTGCCACCGATCGCACCACCGGACGCAAGCAGTCGGTGTCGATTCAGGGCGGCTCGAACCTCAATGAGGAGGATGTGACCGCTCTGCTGGCGGAAGCGGAGGCGAGGGCTGATGAGGACAGGCGCAAACGCAACCAGATCGAGCGCCGCAACCGGGCTCAGACCTTGCTTGCCCAGGCGGAACGGCGGCTGCGGGATGCCTCACTTGAGCTGGGGCCTTATGGCGCTGAACGGCAGCAACGGGCCGTTGAAATGGCCATGCGTGACGTGCAGGACTGCCTCGCCAATGACGACCTCCAGGAGCTTGATCTCTGCGTGAGTGGTCTCGAGGAGGCGTTGTTCGGGCTGAACCGCCGGCTGTCGGCGGAACGTCAGGCCGATGGCAGCCCGCTTCAGGGAATCCGCAACACCCTGGGCTCCCTCAAGGATGAGCTGTTTGCCGATGACTGGGACGACGACCCCTGGGGTCCCCCCAGCCGTCCGGGTGACCGTGGCCGTGGTCTGAGCCGGCGTGATCCTGCACCTTGGGACGATGACTTCTACCGCTGAGCCTGATTACTGGTCTCTGCTGGGGGTTGATTCCGACTGCACCGATCAGCAACTGAAACGGGCCTTTCGCCGGGAGGCGCGCCGCTGGCACCCCGATCTCAACAGCAACGATCCCGTTGCTGAGGAGCGCTTCAAGCTGGTCAATGAGGCCTATGCGGTCCTCAGCGATCCCCGCCGCCGTGAGGCCTGGCAGAAAGGGGGTGGTTCCCGTGCGGATGTTGCCGACCCCTTTGCCCAGGGCTTCCCTGATTTTGAGGATTACCTCGATGTGATCTTCGGCGGTGGAACAGGACGTTCCTCAGTTGAGGTTGAGGACGAGCCCGATCCCCCTTTCCGCGGTGATGACGCCAGTGGTGATGACGCCAGCCGGGAAACCAGAGGTCATGAACCTCCGGTATCGGCACCGCCGCCGCCGCCGCCGGTTCGTGCCGTGGAAGATCTCGAGTCGGTGGTTCATCTCACCCCGGATCAGGCTCTTCAGGGAACCGTGGTGGAACTGACGCTCGATGACGGCACCGTGATCGAGCTGAACACGCCCCCCTTTGCTGGGGATGGCTGGCGTCTGAGGCTTGAAGGCGTTGCCCCCGGCGGCCGTGATCATTTCCTGCAGCTCCGGGTCGTGACCGATGACGGCCTTCGGATTGATGGTCTGCGGGTGCTCTACAAGCTGATGCTGTTCCCACCGGATGCAGCCCTCGGTTGCGCCGTTGATGTACCGACCCTGGATGGCCCTGTGACGCTGCAGGTTCCTCCAGGCTCATCCAGTGGACGTTTGCTGCGGCTGCGGGGGCGCGGGCTGCAGCTGGATGACGAGCGGGGTGACCAGTTGGTGGAGATCGTTGTGGTGATTCCGTCGGATCTGGGTGATGCGGAACGGGCCCTTTACCGACGTCTTCAGGAACTGGCGAGTGAATCCGAGCAGGGTGGTTGACGATGGGTGAGACTCCGGTCCGGTTGATCTGACGGTTTTCCCGATGCGCGTCCACGTCCTGCTCTTTGATGCCGGTACGGATAGCGAAGGCATCCACTCGCTTGAAATCGCCGGACGAACCGTGGTTCTGCTGTTTGAGAACCCCGACGATGCCGAGCGATATGCCGGTCTTCTGGAGGCCCAGGACTTTCCGGTTCCAACGGTGGAGGCCCTCGATCGGGAAGACGTGGATCTGTTCTGTCGTGAGGCCGGCTATGAGGCCCGGCTGATCGAGTCGGGCTTTGTTCCCAGCAATGACGAGGAGCGTCTGTTCATGGCGCCGCCCAAAAGCAATCGCGATGTGAGCAACTGGAAGGACGAGGCTGTTTCTGACGGTGGAGTGGCAGAGCAGCAGGGCGTGGAGCCTGCGCGCCAGGGGCTGGAGACCGAACCGGAATCGAATCCTGAACTGGATGAGCTGCGTCGGCGCCTGGAGGGTCTGCTCTGAGCCATGGCTGTGTTCGACCCTGATCTGCAGCCCTCCAGCGACCGCGGCCACCTGCTCACCGAGCAGAGCAATCGGCGCAGTTCACGCCTAGATCAGCTCGACACCCTGGCGCTGGTGGAGTTGTTTGCAGACGAGGATCGTCGCCCCCAGGAGGCTGTTGCCGCTGTGGCTCCGGCGCTAGCCCAGGCGGTTGATTCCGTTGCCGAGCGACTCCGTGCCGGCGGCCGGCTCTTCTACCTGGGTGCTGGCACCTCCGGACGACTGGGGGTGTTGGATGCCGCGGAATGTCCGCCCACCTTCTGCAGTGATCCCCAGCAGGTGCAAGGTGTTCTCGCCGGTGGTTCCGCTGCGTTGCTGCGCAGCTCGGAAGGGCTCGAGGACATTGAGGCCGCCGGACGTGCAGACCTCGTGGAGCGGGGCTTCTGTGCCAAGGACTGCCTGGTGGGCATCGCCGCAGGCGGCACCACCCCCTACGTGCGCGGTGGGCTGGCCTTCGCCAAAAGCATCGGAGCCCTCGCCATCGCCATGGCCTGCGTTCCAACGGAGCAGGCGCCCCTTACCTGCGACATCGACATCCGCCTGCTCACGGGCCCTGAATTGCTGACGGGATCCACCCGGATGAAGGCTGGAACCGCCACAAAACTGGCCTTGAACACCCTCTCCACCGCCGTGATGGTGAAACTGGGCAAGGTCTACGGCAACCGCATGGTGGATGTGGCCGCCAGCAACAGCAAACTGGTGGACCGTTCCCTGCGGATCCTGCGGGATCTTGCCGGTGTGGAGCGGGAGCGGGGGCTGACGCTGCTGGAGGAGGCCGGCGGATCGGTGAAACTCGCCCTGTTGATGGCCGCTGCAGCCTTGTCGGTGGACCAGGCCAAGGCTCATCTGCAGCAGCACAACCAACAGCTACGGCCGGCCTTGGCCGCCTGCGGCGCTCAGCTGGCGGAAGCCTGATCGAACGGTCCCCAGTAGGGGGCGGTGAACAGATCAAGGTTGGACCGGGTCTGTTCCGGGACTTGATCTTTGGGGGTGATCAGGGCATTGGCGAGGGCTGTGTGGGCCGGCGAGGCGGGAGGGTCCTGTTTGAGCCGCTGCATCAATCCACTCAGGATCGGTTCAGTGGCTGAGGCATTGGCCTGAAGGTTGCCGATCACCATCTCCACCGAGACAGCGTCGTGGTCCTCATGCCAGCAGTCGAAGTCGGTAACCATGCTCAGGGAGGCGTAGGCCAGTTCGGCTTCCCGGGCCAGACGGGCTTCGGTGTGATTGGTCATCCCGATCACTGAACAATCCCAGGAGCGGTAGAGCTTGCTTTCGGCCCGGGTGGAGAAGGCGGGGCCCTCCATGCAGAGATAGGTGCCACCGCGGTGCAGCCGTCGACCCACCGGCAACCCCTGTTCAGCGGCATCGGCCAACAGGGCACTCAAATTGGGGCAGAAGGGGTCCGCAAGGCTGACGTGGGCCACGCAGCCGTCGCCGAAGAAACTGGCGGGCCGGCCACGGGTGCGGTCGATGAACTGATCGGGCACCACCATGTCGCGCGGCTGCATATGCCCCTGCAGCGACCCCACCGCCGAGAGCGAGATCAGCCAGCGCACCCCCAGTGAACGCATCGCCCAGATGTTGGCCCGGTAGGGCACTTCACTGGGAAGCAGATGGTGATGGCGGCCGTGGCGGGCCAGGAAGACGGTTTCGACGCCCTCGAGCTCTCCCAGGCGCAGTTGATCGGATGGTGTTCCGAAGGGTGTGTCGACAGTGCGTTCCTCCACCTGGCGCAAGCCAGGGATCGAATAAAGGCCGCTGCCGCCGATCACACCGACGCGGGCTTGGGAGAGGTCGGGCATGGTCGGCGTCTCTTTACACTCCAATTTTGCTCGCGCCACCATGACCAAGGCCTTGATGGACACTGAAGCAGGCCTGATCGAGCTCGAGCTGTTCGAAGCCGATGCCCCGAACACCGTCGCCAACTTCGTGAAGCTGGCCAAGGATGGCTTCTACGACGGTCTGGCCTTTCACCGCGTCATCCCCGGCTTCATGGCCCAGGGGGGATGCCCCAACAGCCGTGAAGGCGCCCGCGGCATGGCCGGTACCGGCGGCCCCGGCTACCAGATCGATTGCGAGATCAACCAGCAGAAGCACCAGGCCGGCACCCTGGCCATGGCCCATGCCGGTCGCAACACCGGCGGCTCGCAGTTCTACATCTGCCATGAGGCCCAGCCTCACCTCGATGGCGTGCACACCGTGTTCGGCCACACCGGCAACATGGATGTGGTGCTGAAGCTGGCCAACGGCTCCAAGATCAACAAAGTGACGATCCAGGAAGGCTGATCAGCTCCGGGTCCAATGCAGCAGTGACGGGCCGTTTTCCAGCAGTTCGTCACTGCCCAGGTTGATCAACTCATTGAGTTGATGCTCCACCCGTTCCAGGGTCTGGGGCGGGTGCAATGCCATCCGCTCCGTGGGAACGCGCATCAGACCCACCCGCTCTGTGGCTGCCAGGGCCGCCAGGCTCTTGAGCAGGGGGGCTGCATCGGCGCCGTCGGGAATCAGTTTCCAGACGAATTGCGGTCGATCCCACAGCGCTAACAAGCGGGGTTCATGCAGGGCTTCAAGGCTGAAGCCATGGCGCTGGGCGATGGCCTCCACTTCCTGGCGAATGGTGGGCCAGCTTTCGGGGCCCACGTTCACCGCCAGGGCCAGCACCACGCAGGGACTCTCGGATTCGAACAGATGCCCGAGCTTCTCCCGCTTGGCCGCCAGGTAGTCGGCGTTGTGGGCACCGGGGTCCATCACCAGAGGTACCCGCTCCTCCACCTGCAGGCCATAGCCGCCAAGGCCGGCAATCTTGCGGGGGTTGTTGGTGAGCAACCGCAGCCGATGGATGCCGAGGTCGGAGAGGATCTGTGCGCCAACGCCGTAGTTGCGCAGATCCGCCGGGAAGCCAAGCCGCTCGTTGGCTTCAACGGTGTCGAGGCCGGCTTCCTGGAGGCTGTAGGCCTTCAATTTGTTGATCAGGCCGATGCCCCGCCCTTCCTGGCGCAAATAAACGACCACACCCTCGCCCTCCGCTTCGATCTGACGCAGGGCCGCCTCGAGCTGGGGCCGGCAGTCGCAGCGCAGTGAGCCGAAGGCATCGCCGGTGAGGCATTCGGAATGCATTCGCACCAGCACGGGTTCGCTCAGGGCATTGGGCTCACCCTTGATCAGGGCCACGTGTTCTGAGCCATCCAGTTCGTTGCGGTAGCCCACCGCCTGAAAGCTGCCGAAGCGGCTGGGCATCTGGGCCTGGGCCATGCGGCGAACGAAGCGCTCGTTCTCCAGCCGGTAGCTGATCAGGTCAGCAATGCTGATCAGCTTCAGCCCCCAGCGATCGGCGTAGCTGCGCAGCTCGGGCAAGCGGGCCATCGAGCCATCGCTGTTCTGGATTTCACAGATCACTCCGGAGGGGCTGAGGCCCGCCAGCTGAGCCAGATCCACGGCGGCTTCGGTGTGACCGGCCCGTTTGAGCACGCCGCCGGGACGGGCGCGCAGCGGAAAGATGTGCCCAGGGCGACGCAGTTCGGCTGGCCGTGTGGCTGGGTTGAGGGCGACCTGAATCGTGGCGGCGCGGTCTTCGGCGGAGATGCCGGTGGTCACCCCATGCTCGATGCCGGCATCGATGCTCACGGTGAAGGCCGTCTCGTTGGCATCGGTGTTGCGGTCCACCATCAGCGGCAGATCCAGTTCGTCCAGCCGCTGCCCCTCCATGGCCAGACAGATCAGGCCCCGTGCCTCGGTTGCCATGAAGTTGATCGCTTCCGGGGTGGCGAACTGGGCCGCGCAGATCAGATCGCCTTCGTTCTCCCGTTGTTCGTCGTCCACCACGACAACGCATTCCCCATTGCGGATCGCCGCCAGGGCGTCGCTGATGGCATCAAACGCGATCGGTTCGTTCGAGGGGTCAAGGAAACTGGGGTTCAGGAGCCTGGTCGCCGTGAGATGACTCCATTATTGATCTCTGTACGATCGACCGTTGTCTGGTTGGTTCAATGGCAGGCAGGACAACGTCGGCGGTTGAAGCGATGGCAACGGTGAAGGGCGGACGGGTTGCTGTGATCGGCGCCTCCGGCTACGGCGGCCTGCAGACCATCCGTCTGCTTCAGGGCCACCCCGGCCTGTCTGTGAGTTTTCTTGGCGGTGAACGCAGTGCTGGCCAACGCTGGAGCTCCGTCTGCTCCTTCCTGCCCCTGCCGGATGACCCAACGGTGGAATCAGCGGATCCTGATCGGATTGCGGCCTGTTCCGATTTTGCTGTTCTGAGCCTCCCCAACGGCCTGGCCTGTCAGTTGGCACCGCAACTGCTGGAGCGGGGTGTGCGGGTGGTGGACCTCTCCGCCGACTTCCGCTACCGCTCCCTGGAGCAGTGGCTGCAGGTGTACGCCAAGGAGGCCGGCTCCCTCAACCGTCAGGACGCTGAACTCTGCAGCAGTGCCGTCTACGGCCTGCCGGAATGGAACGGCCCTGCCATCGCTGACGCCAAGCTTGTTGCAGCTCCGGGTTGCTTCCCCACCGCCAGCCTGCTGCCCCTGCTGCCGTTCCTCAAGCAGGGCCTGATCGAGACCAGCGGCATCATCATTGATGCCAAGACGGGCACCTCCGGCGGAGGGCGCGTGCCGAAGGAGGCCATGCTGCTGGCGGAGGCCTCGGAATCCATCGCGCCCTACGGCGTGATCGGCCATCGCCACACCTCTGAGATCGAGCAGATGGCGATGGAGGTTGCTGGCCAGGAGGTGCGGCTTCAGTTCACGCCTCATCTGGTGCCGATGGTGCGTGGTCTGCTGTCCACGGTGTATGCCCGCCTGCGCGACCCCGGTCTCACCGCCGAGGATTGCACCACGGTTCTGAAGGCGATCTACCGCCACCACCCCTGCGTTCAGGTTCTGCAGGTGGGCACCTATCCCGCTACCAAGTGGGCGCGCCACACCAACCGGGCCCTGCTGTCGGTTCAGGTGGACACCCGCACCGGCCAGCTGGTGTTGATGAGTGCCATCGACAACCTGATCAAGGGTCAGGCCGGGCAGGGCGTGCAGTGCCTCAACCTGATGGCGGGCCTCGCTCCGGAGACGGGGCTTCCCTTGCAGTCGTTCTATCCCTGACGCCAGGTGGGTTTCAGCTCAGCCAGTGCCCTGGGCAGGAGCAGGTGTTCCTGCTCCTGAATCCGTTGGGCGAGCCTGGCGTGGTCATCCCCATCGAGAACGGGAACAGGCGCCTGGGCCAGGATCGGACCGGCATCCAGTTCCTCGGTGACGATGTGCACCGTGCAGCCGGTGACCTTCACCCCGGCCTCCAGGGCCTGCCCGATGGCATCCAGGCCACGGAAGCTGGGCAGCAGTGAGGGGTGGATGTTGATCAGGCGATCGGAATAGCCGCTGACCAGCACCTCGGTGACGATCCGCATCCACCCCGCCATCACCACCAGTTCCACCTGGTCGGCGCGGAACAGGCGCACCAGTTCGCCGTCCAGCTCGCGCCGGTTCTTGATCAGGCGATGGTCAAGCACCGACACCGGGATGCCGAGACGCTCCGCCCGCTGCTGGGCACCACAGCCCGGATTGTTCACCACCAGCCGCTGGATTCGTGCATTGAGATCCCCCGCCTGAATCGCCTGGGCCAGGGCCTCGAAGTTGCTGCCGCTTCCGGATGCCATCACCCCCAGCTGCAGCGGGGCCTGGTCAGCTCGATTGTTGTGGCTAGGGTCTGTCAAAGCGGGGTTCGGTCCATGTCCCATCTCTCCATCCTGCCGACTGTCTTCACCGACCTTGAGCGTCTGGTTCAGGTCCTGTGCGATGAGGGCTTCACGGTGGAGC
The DNA here is from genome assembly GCF_900473895.1 of Synechococcus sp. N32. NCBI lineage: Bacteria > Bacillati > Cyanobacteriota > Cyanophyceae > Synechococcales > Synechococcaceae > Synechococcus > Synechococcus sp. N32. Next base: position 457,840 of record NZ_UCND01000015.1, on the reverse strand, counting down.
GTTCGACCGAATTGCAGGGTTTCGCGGACGACTCCCATGCCGTTGATGTGCTCGCGTTTCAGGGCTCAGCCATGCCCCTGGGCTGGACCCAGCGGGAGGACGGAACAATCGTGATGCATGGCGACATCCAACGCATCAGCCGCCACCCCGGGCTTGAACAGCGCCTGCAACGGGTGACCCGTCGCTACGCCCTGCTCCACGCCATGGACGAGGTGCGTCTTGGTGGTGTGAGTTCCGCTGAGCTGATCCTGCAGACCAACTGACGTGTTCGAACCGGTTCAGATCCGGCTCGATCTGAGCCATCCCGAAACACAGACCATCGCGGTCTCCATCCAGTGGACACCGCAGACCCAACGCCAGACCTTCCAACTGCCGGTGTGGACACCGGGGTCGTACACGGTTCGTGATCACGCCCAGCACCTCCACAGCCTGCAGCTGCTGGCCAACGACGAGGAGCTGCCGGTGCGTCGCATGGCGCCGCACCAGTGGCTCTGTGATCTGCCGGACCTGAGCCCGCTCACGCTCAACTATCAGCTGGAAGCCCGGGATCTCACTGTCCGCACCGGTTTGTTGGATCCTGATTTCGCATCGCTCTGCCTCGCTGCTGTGGCGATGGACATCGACGGGTGCCGCTGGTCACCACACCACGTTGCCGTCACGGCTCCGGAGCACTGGAGTGTGCATCTGCCGCTGGAGCCCAGCGCTGAGGGCTGGGTCGCTGCCGATTTCGATGCCCTCGTGGACAGCCCGCTGCATGCGGGGCCTTTTCAGGCAGAACCCTTCATGGTGGAGGGCAAGACCCATGAGCTGTTGCTGATCGGAACGCCACCGATGGGTTGGCCCCCGAACTTCATCAGCGACATCGAAAAGGTGTGCAGTGCCACCTGTCGCTTGCTGGGGACCCCTCCCCCGGCGGGGGACCGCTACCAGCTTGTGTTGCAACTGCTTGATCAGGGTTACGGCGGCCTCGAACACGACCACAGTGCTGTGCTGCAGTTCAGCTGGTCGGCTCTGGCCAAGCCCAAGGGGTACCGGCAGCTGTTGCAGCTGATCGGCCATGAATACCTGCACCAGTGGAATGTGCGGCGGCTGCGGCCCGTTGAGCTTCGCCCCTACGACTACGGGCAGGCGGTGATCACCGAAGGCCTCTGGTTTGCCGAGGGAATCACCAGCTACTTCGACCTCAGCCTGCCCCTTTTGGCGGGATGTTCGGATCGACCGACCCTGCTCAAGGATCTGGGGGAGGAGCTGTCCAGCGTGCTGATGTCACCCGGTTGCTCGATCCAGTCGTTGGCGGCCAGTGCCCGTGAGGCGTGGATCAAGCTGTACAAAGCCACGCCAGCCTCACGGGACAGCCAGATCAGCTACTACCGCCTCGGTGCAGCGGTGGCCTTCTGCCTCGACGTGCGCCTGCGGCGGCGCGGCCACTCCATGGCCGCGATCCTGCGGGAGTTGTGGCAGGGCCCCGGCCGTCAGGCCCGTGGCTACAGCCGTGATCACATCAAGGCGGCAGTGGCTCGATGGGATCGCGATCTTGCCTCGGATCTGGATCAATGGCTGGACCAGCCCGAGGCCGTTCCCCTGCTTGATTGCGTGAAGGCTCTGGGTCTGCGCATGGACCCTGTGCCGCTCAAGCATCCCGATCATGGACTCACCCTCAAGGATGCTGAGGGTGCCGCTTTGATTCAGCGGGTGCGGCCTGACAGTCCCGGGCAGCGGGCCGGGCTTGTGGTGGGTGATGAGCTGTTGGCGATCAATGGCTACCGGGTGCGTCGCAGCAGTGACCTCGCAGTTCTGCTTGAGAAGCAGGAATGTGTGCGCGTTACCTATTCAAGACGCAGCCTGCTCAAGGAGACCCAGCTCTTCCCTGATGCGGGTGTGGATCATTGGACGTTGGATTGGGATCCTGGGTGCACAACGGAACAACGCCAGTTGCGGGATCGATGGTTCGAGATCGTCTAAGCCGTCTCTGCACCGGTGTGTGGAACCGCGTTGAGCAGCACCGTCCGCTCTCCATCAGCGTTGCTGCAGCGGGGACGTTGGCTCTGGGGCTGACCAGCTGGTCGTTGATGGAGCGAGGGAAGCTCTCTCCTGTGGGGATGGAGCGTGGTCGCCAACGTGAGAACAACCCCTCCTCTTCGGTGCCGTTACCACCGAAGTCGCGCTCCTGGCGCTCGCCCCTGGCCCGGCAGTGTTCGGGTGTGGACAGGGCGTTGCGGTCGCATTTGAACCAGCTCGATGCCCGTTCGGGTTCCTGGCGGACGTTCGTGAAGATCGATCCCACCAATTTTGGTGAGCGCTACGACAAGGACGCCTACGGCCGTGTGATCGACGCCACGCCGAGGGTGGTGGTACTGCACGAAACCGTCTACTCCTTGAGCTCCGCTCTGAACACCTTCATGACGCCCCATCCCCGCGATGAGGATCAGGTGAGCTATCACACCCTGGTGGGCCAGGACGGACGCGTTCTGGATCTGGTGGATCCCTTGAGCCGGGCCTATGGCGCAGGTTTTTCGGCCTTTCTGGGGGAGTGGGCGATCACCAACAGGAAGCTCAAGGGCTCCATCAACAACTTTGCTCTGCATCTGAGCTTGGAGACACCACCATCAGGCGCGAATGCCAACCGTTCCCACGTTGGCTACACCTCCAAGCAATACGACGCGCTGGCCCTGGTGTTGTCGGGTTGGATCCGCTCCTTCAATCTGCCGCCAGCGGCGATCACCACCCATCGCCACGTGGATCTGGGCGGAGAACGGGATGATCCCCGCAGTTTTGACTGGTCGAAACTTCAGACGCGGCTGGCGGCCCTCGGTGACCTCTGCGTGAGTTGATGCGTCGTTAGCGTTCGCATGCCTGTGTACTGCGTCGGTGACAACGCTCCCCAGCGAGGATCTTGATCGCATTATCGAAATGGCCTGGGAAGACCGAACGCCCTTCGAGGCGATCGAGTTTCAATTCGGACTCTCCGAGCCGCAGGTGATCGCAGTGATGCGGCAACAGATGAAAGCGTCATCGTTCAAGCTTTGGCGCAAGCGGGTCAGCGGCCGCAAAACCAAACACGCCGCCACCAGCCGCTCCGATCGATTCTGGGCGAGCTGCCACAAGTGAATGGAGCCCGATTGGGTTCAGCGCAGGACGCCCCGCAGGATCCCTTCAACAAGACCCGCCGGATTCATGCTCCGGGGGAAATATTGCCCTATCACGCCGGCATAAGGGTCAATGTCATCGGAACGCCGGACCGGAGTGGTGAAGGCCCTGACGCAGCCATAGAAATCCCTGGCATCTCTGCACTGTGCTGCCACTTCGGCGTCCACCTGAGCGAGTGCGGTTGATGGGACAAGCAGGCCAAATGCCAGCAGGTGAAGGAGTTGTTTCATCGATCTGCCGTGCTGGATCGATGTTTCAACAGATAGGGGGGCGTCCACATCCCCCATATGGGGGAGAGGCAGAGCTGATGAACTCCCTCAACTGAGGGATGAGGAGACGAGGGATTGGGTTGGGCCGCTCACGCAGCCAAGTGCTCATCGTTGATCTTTAAACCGTGATGTCGGGATTCGGTTGGCGACCGCCGTAAATCAAACCGTGCAGTTCAGGGTCCTGCATGTATCTCAATACCCGAGCTGGGTAATCCAATTTCCCGTTGTGGAGGTAGGTGAGGGTGGCGATGGCCTTGGCATCCAGGTAGGAGCGGCTCGCCTGCAGCATCAAGCTCTCCGGCAGACCAAGGGCCAGCTTCAGCCGTTGAAACTTGGCCGCCAGCAGGGTGATGTTCATCTCGGGGTCCAGCAATTGATTGCGGGCCCAGGTGATCTCCTCCTGGGTTGGGTTCGCCGGCAGCCGGTTCTGATGGATCAGTTCCGAGACGCTGATCTGGGCCGGTCCGTGGGTCTTCACAAGACCGGAATGGGCGATGAAAGGGAGGTTCTCCCCCGGCTTGGAGTGCTGAATTTCGTCGAAAAGAACGGCGGTGATCAGCATTGGATTCACCTGATGCGCCGCTGCCTGGCGCAGGATCACCGGCTTCAGCTCGCGAAGACGATCCAGGGTGGATGCGCGCAATGGTTGGAGCTGATCCATCCCGCTGGTGAACAGCTGGGCCAGCTGCGTCTGGGGGCCGTGCACCCCGAAGCGCCGTTGCAGCAGCTTCAGTTCTTCGGGCGAAAAATCTGTGGGCTCGAGTCTGTCCTCCACCACAAGTGGGGCTTGATCCCCAACCTCACCAACCGGGTGTGACCACTGACCAACCAGGCACAGGCTCGCTGCCGTCGCCAAGAGAGCTGTTGTCCATCGCGATGGCTCAGCCATGGGGGATGGAAATGGGGTCAGCGGAAGATGACATGAAACTAGCTGTGGTGTCCTTTCCCGTGGGCATCCCGTCAGATTCTGGATACGTTCGGCAGGACTGCACCGTCCGCCCGGCATGAGCTTTCCGGATTTCAACGCTTCCGACGCTCATATTCAGTGGCAGAGGTTCTGCGATCTCAGCTGGTATCACGATGATCTGGGCGTCTGGCTCGACATCAGCCGGATGCATGTGAACGCCACTGATCTGCAGCAGCTGCAGCCGCGAATGGACAAGGCGTTCGCGGCGATGCAGGAGTTGGAAGCCGGCGCCATCGCCAATCCCGATGAGCAGCGCAAGGTGGGGCATTACTGGCTTCGCACTCCTGAACTCGCTCCCTCGTCAGAGCTTCAACAGCACATCTCCAGGGAAATCGGTCTGATCGCAGCTTTTGGTCGCGATGTGATCAACGGAACGATCAAGGCCCCCAACGGCGAAGCCTTCACCGATGTGCTCTGGATCGGCATCGGCGGCAGTGGCCTGGGACCGGCCTTGATGATCAAGGCACTCCAAAACCCGGGCGAGGGGCTTCCGTTTCATTTCTTCGACAACGTCGATCCCAATGGGATGAGCAACGTTTTGGCGGGGTTGGAGGGGCGTCTCGACCGCACCCTGGTGGTGACGGTGAGCAAGTCGGGGGGAACGCCCGAACCCCACCTCGGCATGGAGCAGGCTCGCCATCGCCTCGAGGCCGCTGGGGGCCAGTGGGCCGGCCAGGCCGTTGCCGTGACGATGCTCGACAGCAAGCTGGATCAGCAGGCCCAGAAGGAAGGTTGGCTCAAGCGCTTCGACATGTTCGATTGGGTGGGGGGGCGCACCAGCATCACCAGTGCCGTTGGTCTGCTGCCCGGTGCCTTGATTGGCTGTGACATCCGCGATTTCCTCACCGGCGCCTCTCAGATGGATGCCGCCACCCGCGCCGCGGATCTGCGCCGCAATCCAGCCGCCCTGATGGCCGCTTCCTGGTTCGTGGCCGGTGGTGGTCGCGGTCAGCGCGACATGGTAGTTCTGCCCTACCGCGATCGTCTGGAGGTGTTCAGCCGTTACCTCCAGCAGCTGGTGATGGAATCCCTGGGCAAGCGCCTGGATCGCAACGGTGACGTGGTGCATCAGGGCATCGCTGTTTACGGCAACAAAGGCTCCACCGACCAGCACGCCTACGTACAGCAGCTCCGCGACGGTGTCGATAATTTCTTCGCCACCTTCATCGAGGTGCTCGAAGACGTGAGCGACATCCCCACGCTTGGCGGGGAATGCCCTGGCGACTTCCTCGATGGTTTCCTGCAGGGCACCCGCTCAGCCCTTACAGAGGGTGGCCGCCAGAGCATGACGATCAGCATGCGCCGCTTTGATGCCCGCCGTCTCGGTGCCTTGATCGCTCTGTTCGAGCGTGCCGTCGGTCTCTACGGCGAACTGGTGAACATCAACGCCTACCACCAGCCCGGCGTGGAAGCCGGCAAGAAGGCAGCGGCAGCGATTCTCGACCTTCAAGGTCGTGTGGAAGCGATCCTGGCCGACGGTGTGGCCCGCTCCGCCGATGAGATTCGCCTGGCCCTCGGGGATGGCACCGATGAATCCATCTTTTGGATTCTGCGTCACCTCACCGGCAACCAGCGCGGCTTCAGTGCCCAGGGCGACTGGAGCCAGCCCGCCTCGATGCGTTTCAGCAAAGGCTGATCCCGCCTGGGATCAGGGCACCAGGTTCACCAGTTTTCCGGGGACCACGATCACCCGACGGGGGGCTGCACCCTCCAACCATTTTTCGGCCACATCACTGGCCAGGGCGAGCCGTTCCAGCTCTTCCTTGTCTGCGGAGGCCGGAACCTGCAGTTTGCCCCGCACCTTGCCCTTCACCTGGATGACCACTTCAACGCTGTCCTGCACCAGTGCCGTTGGATCCAGAACCGGCCAGCTTTGACGGTGCACGCTGCCGCTTCCCCCCAGACGGCTCCAGAACTCCTCCGCCAGATGTGGCGCGAACGGAGCCAGCAGGCGAACCAGTCCGGAAAGAGTTTCCTGCAACACAGGTGCACTCAGGGCCTCGATGCCCGTGGAGCTGATGGCATTGGAGAGCTTCATCAGCTCGGAGATGGCCGTGTTCAGCTGGATCTCGTCGCTGAGGTCCTCGCTGACGGCTTCGATGGCCAGGTGCAGCGCCCGACGTACGTCGCTGTCGGCATCGCTCAGATCGGCCGGCCGTTGCATCGGCTCGAGTGAGTCGATGCGGGCAGCACCGGCCTCAACAAGGCGCCAAAGCCGTTGCAGGAAGCGGAACTGGCCCTCCACATCGGCGTCATCCCACTCCAGATCCTTCTCCGGCGGAGCCTTGAACAGGATGAACATGCGGGCTGTGTCTGCGCCGTAGCGGTCGATCACCGCCGCGGGGTCAACGCCGTTGTACTTCGACTTCGACATCTTCTCGAACAACACCTCGAGCTTGTCGCCGGTGTTGGGGTCCCGGGGATTTTCGGGATCTGCCACGTCCGCTGGAGCGATGTACTTGCCGGTTGTCGCATTGCGGTAGGTGATTCCCTGCACCATGCCCTGGGTGAGGAGCCGTTCAAACGGTTCGTTGATGTCGACCAGGCCGCGATCGTTCAGCGCCTTGGTGAAGAAACGGGCGTAGAGCAGGTGCAGGATCGCGTGTTCGATGCCGCCCACGTATTGCTTCACCGGCAACCAGCGGTTCACCGCCTCCTTGCTGAAAGGTTTCTCGGTGTTGTGGGGATCGGCGAAGCGCAGGAAATACCAGGAGGAACACATGAAGGTGTCCATGGTGTCTGTTTCCCGCTTGGCCGGCTTGCCGCAGCGGGGGCAGGCCACATTCACCCAGTCGCTCTGCTGGCTCAGGGGCGAACCGCCCTTGCCCGAGAGATCAATGCCCCGGGGCAGCTCCACCGGAAGGTCCTCGCGGGGCACCGGAACAGCACCGCAGTCATCGCAGTGGATGACGGGAATGGGGCAGCCCCAGTAGCGCTGGCGTGAGATCAGCCAGTCGCGAAGGCGATAGGTGACCTTGCTCCGTGCCCAGCCCTTCTCGGCGCCGTGGCCGGTGATGGCGCCTTTGGCTTCGCTGGAGGCCGTGCCATCAAAGCTGCCGGAGTTGACCAGTGTTCCGGCATCCGTCCAGGCCTGACCGGCCGCGATGGCTTCAGCAGCTCCCTCGGCGTCGATCACCTGCTGGATCGGCAGACCATTCGACCGGGCAAAGGCGATGTCGCGTTGGTCGTGGGCCGGCACGCCCATCACGGCGCCCGTGCCGTACTCGGCCAGCACGTAGTCGGCGATCCACACCGGCAGCACCGCCCCCGTCAGGGGGTTGATCACGTGACTGCCGATGGGCACCCCCCGTTTGGGCCTGTCATCACTGGTGCGTTCGATCGTGCTCAGACGAGCCACCTCCTTGCGGAAGGCCTCCACCGTGCCCTTCTGTTCAGCGCTGGTGAGGCTGTCCACCAGCTCGTTTTCCGGTGCCAGCACCACGTAGCTCGCCCCAGCGAGGGTGTCGGGCCGAGTTGTGAACACCGTGATCGTCTGATCCTGTGCCCCTTCAACGCTGAAGCTGATCTCCGCCCCTTCCGAGCGACCGATCCAGTTGGCCTGCATGGTGCGCACTCGTTCCGGCCACCCCTTGAGGGCGTCCAGGTCGTTGAGCAGCGGCTCGGCGTAGTCGGTGATGCGCAGGAACCACTGATTCAGCTGGCGTTGTTCCACCAGAGCTCCGGAGCGCCAGGAGCGGCCGTCACCATCCACCTGCTCATTGGCCAGCACGGTCTGGTCGACGGGATCCCAGTTGACGGTGGCGTTTTTGCGATAGGCCAGCCCCCCTTCGAGCAGTTCAAGGAACAGCCACTGGGTCCAGCGGTAGTAGTCGCTGTGGCAGGTCGCCTGTTCGCGGCTCCAATCGATCGAAAGGCCAAGGCGATCCAGCTGCGCCCTCATCTGATCGATGTTGCGGTCGGTCCACTCGCCGGGGTCCACATTGCGTTCGATTGCCGCATTTTCAGCGGGGAGTCCGAAGGCATCCCAGCCCATCGGATGCAGCACGGCATGGCCCCGCATGCGTTGAACCCGGGCGATCACATCGGTGATCACGTAGTTGCGCACATGGCCCATGTGCAGGCTCCCCGAGGGGTACGGGAACATCGACAGGGCAAAGAATCCGGGCTTCTCACCACCTACTTCAGTGGTGTCCACCCCATCCGCCTTCCAACTCTCCTGCCAGCGCTGTTCCAGCGCGGTGGGGTCATAACGACCGGTCTGGGCACTGGCGTCGACGGCAGGGTTGGCAGCGTTCACGGAACCAGCGCTCGGCAAGGTTGCGATCGTGCCACATTCCTGGTGTTCAGCCGAGGGAGCGGATCACGCTGATCTGCCGACGGTTGATCAGCACGGGCCGGCTCGCACCCGCCCGTTCGATGGCCAGAAATTCAGGGTTCTGCCAGATCAGACGCCCCTCGATGGGCTCTTGTCCCACCACAGCAATGCTGAGGGGGAGCTGTTCACGAATCCAGCTCTGCAGCAACCGAACCCCCGGAAGGCTTGGATCGAGTGGAGATGTCTCCATAGGATTCGGGGGCAATACCGGCCACGAATGCTGCAGTTCAGCAAATATCAGGGACTTGGCAACGACTTCCTGATCGTTGAAGGCCGGCAGGGACAACTGCCCGATGCCATCAGCAATCCCGATCCCGCCTGGGTGCGGCGCATCTGTGATCGGCGCTTCGGCGTTGGTGGCGATGGCCTGATTCTGGCGCTGCCTCCTCAGGCGGAGGGAGAACTGCGGATGCGGATTCTCAATGCCGATGGCAGTGAGGCCGAAATGTGTGGCAACGGCATTCGCTGCCTGGCCCGCTACCTGGCCGACACCGACGGTGATGCCCCAGGCCGCCGCTGGGAGATCGAAACCCTGGCGGGAATGATTCGCCCCGAACTGATGGCCGATGGCCAGTTGCGGGTGGACATGGGTCCTCCTTTCCTCACCTCCGAGGGCATCCCCACAACCCTGATGCCCGAAGACGGCCTGCCGCAGGGGGTGCTGCTGCTGGAGGGAGAACAACTGAAGGTGGCGGCCGTTGGCATGGGCAATCCCCATGTGGTGGTGCCCGTCGACGACCTGGCCAGCATTCCCTTTGATGCCTGGGGTGCTGCCCTGGAGGTCCATCCGGCTTTCCCGGCCAAGACCAACGTTCATTTCCTCCAGGTGCACAGCCGTGAGCGGCTGGAGATCCGGGTCTGGGAACGGGGGGCTGGCCCGACCCTGGCCTGCGGCACCGGTGCCTGCGCCACCCTGGTGGCGGCGGTGCTGCTGGGCCTCGCCGATGACTGCGCCGAGGTGGTGCTGCCCGGCGGTCCGCTGATGATTGAGTGGCGTGATCGTTCCGGTTCCGTGCTGATGACGGGACCCGCCGAAGCGGTGTTTGACGGGGTGCTGACGCCCGATCTGGTGCCGGCAGGATCCTCGATGGCTTCGATCAGCGAAGCCCCTGCCGCTCCACCTGCGCCGACGGCCGCAACCGACTTCGATTGCTCCAAGGATTGTGCTGACCAGTGTCAGCGCCCCGACCGCTGCCTCCGCGATGAGGCGCAGCAGAAGGTGCAGGCTTTCCTCAGCAGCACGTCCCTCGACTCGATGCTGAATCTCGCCAGTGAGTCCCTGGAGCAGCGCACCAAGGCGCGGTTCGAGCGTGGAACCCCCTGAGCTCTACCTGGATGCTGCTGCCACGACACCGCCCCTGCCGGCGGTGATCGCGGTGATGCAGCAGCTCCAGCAGACGGCCTGGGCCAACCCCAGCAGCCTCCATTGGGCTGGGTTGGCAGCAGCGGAAGCTCTGGAGCGAGCGCGCTGGCGCATCGCCGAGCGCTTTGCTGTCAGCCCTGATCAGTTGATCGTCACCTCAGGGGCGACGGAATCCGTGCACCTTGCCTTGCTCGGCACTGCCGCCGGTCTTGTCCCTGGCCGGTTGGTGATCTCTGCGGTGGAGCATCCGGCGGTAGTCGCTGCGGCGCACCAACTGGAAGCCCTGGGCTGGACCATTGCCGAATGGCCCGTTGATGGTCAGGGCGTCCTGCGGCTCGATCAGCTCGATCGGTTGTTGTCCGCTCCAACCCGATTGGTTTCCCTGATTGCAGCCCAGGGCGAAGTTGGTGCACTGCAACCCATCAGCACGATCGCTCGGGCCTGCCGCGAGCGCGGCATCGTCATCCATAGCGATGCCACCCAGCTTGTTCCCCAGGGTTGCTTCGCCTTCGACCGGCTCGGCGTTGATCTGCTGACCCTCTCCGCCCACAAGTTCCGTGGCCCCCGGGGCGTGGGCCTGTTGATTCGGGCCCCGGGTGTGGACCTTTCACCGCTCCAGGGCGGCGGTGGACAGGAGCACGGCCTGCGCTCCGGTACCGAACCTGTTGCGTTGGTGGGTGGCATGGCCGAAGCCCTGATGGGCCTCCCCAGCTTTGACCCCGTCAGCCAGCACGTTCCACCGGGCAGCTCAACCCAGATCCGTCGTCAACGGGATCAACTGCTCGAACGCCTGCTGCAGCTACCCCAGCTTCAGCTCTGCGGCCCTTCACCCGATCATCGTCTACCCCATCACATCGCGCTGTTGGCCAAAACCGTTGGTGGACAGCCACTGCCGGGACGCGATCTGGTGCGACGGCTGGCGGCGGCGGGGGTGGCCTGCAGCAGCGGCAGTGCCTGCAGCAGTGGCAGCAGTGCCGACAGTGCTGTGCTCACGGCCATGGGCATTCCCGGGCCTGAACGTCAGTCGGGTCTGCGGCTGACCCTTGGCCCCTGGTTGTCGGATCAGGATCTCGACGCCGTTCCCGGCCGTTTTGCATCCGTGCTCGAGGCATTTTCCTGACATGCTTTGGCGATGACTCAATCCGACGCTTCCTGTCTCGCCCTCCCCGCGGATCTGCTCGCCGCCGAGGAGGCCATGCTGCAAGCCGCCCTGGCGGCCGTTGGATCCGGCGACGGTCAACGCTGGGCCGCAAGCCTCCGTTTTGAAGGGCTTCGCCTGCTGCCGGTGGCGGTACGGCTGGCCCGAGCACTGATCGCTGCCGGTCAGGACCTGTTGATGGTTTGGCCCGATGCCGGTGCTGCCGCCCTGGCCCGGCGCGATGCGGAGGACCTCAAGGAGGTGATCCTTGATTTCAATCAGCTCAAACGGGCGGAGAGCGATGGTCCCGACACCCGCCTTCTGCTTGCGGTGAACCCCTCCCCTGCGGATTACGAGGAGTTCCAGGCCTTGTGTGAGAACCACGCAGGAGTGGTTCTGATGCTTAATGGACGTCTCGAAGACGCCGCCGTCGGCATCGGCAGCGTGGCCCGGGAGCGCCGAAAGGGTTTCGTGGCCAGCTGGCAGCAGGCCTACTGGCTCCAGCCCCTGGAGGGAGGCGCGTTGATGCGCTGCTTCCCCGATGACTGGCGTCTCTATCGACAGGATCCCGATGGTTACCGGCAACTGGAGGTGCTTCCCGAACGTCCGGATCCCGACACCACAGCAGCGCTTCTGGCCGGTGAAGATCCGGACAGCATCAAGCAACAGCTGTCCGGGGTCGACCGCTTCCTTGATGGTCTGCGCAATTGAGCCGCCTCTGGCTTGATCCAGGCTCAGACCCTCCTTAAGGTTCAAGCCCAGGCTCCCCTTCGATGGTGCTCAACAGGCTTCGATCCCTTTCACCCATCGATGCCGTGGCTGGAGTCGTCGCCTTGGCCGCTCTGGCCGGGGTTGTCTGGTCCCCCAAGCTCTCGAATGCGGTCGCCAAGGCCACCGGTGCCGTGAAGCCTGTGCAGGTGAGCGTTGATGTGGTGCGGCTGTACAGCGCCGATCCCGAGCAGCTGCTGAATTCAGTGCGGGAGGAAGCAGCCCTCAACATCGTGATTCGCAACCAACCGGCCGGACGGGTCAGCCTGGTGTCGGTAGATGACGTCACCAATTCCCTGACGGCGGTGCAGCCCGATGGTTCGGTGGTGCTCGCCGATGCTCCCGCCACGGCTCTACCCCGCCATGCCCGGTTTGTGATGGAGGCCCAGGCTGAGATCAAACCCTCCGGTGTTGTGATCGGTGGCACCAAGCTCAAGGTGGGTGTGCCCGTTGAGCTGGAGGGTCGCCTCTACCGCTTGAAAGGTGTTGTGAGCGGAGTGATGCCTCTGTGATTCGCTCTGCCCTGGTCTCCCTGCTGGTGCTGGCGCCCCAGTTGCCCGTCAGGGCAGCGCCTCCACTGTTGGCACCACCTCCGGTGGTGCAGCGCCAGGGCCAGGCCATGCTCAGCGGCGGTGCACTGTGCCCGGCCCTGCAGACGGCCCTGGAATCAGCGGTGGGCACGGAAGAGCGGCTTTGGAGCGTCAGCGTTGTCGATCAACGGGGTCAGCTGCTGGCTGATCTCAACGGGGGGATCCCCCGGATTCCTGCATCGAATCAGAAACTGGTCAGCACGGCCTTTGCCCTGGATCGCCTCGGCCCCGACTTCCGTCTGAAGACGCAGCTGTTGCGTCATCCCGATGGATCACTGGAGATCGTGGGGGAGGGCGATCCCGACCTCAGCATTGCCGAGATCCAGAAGTTCGCCATGGTTGCCCTCGGCCAGGGCGGCTCCAGCAGCACCTCCAGCTCCGCCTCCGCGCCGGTTCAGCTGATGGTGCGGGAGGAACCTCGTCAACTCTGGTGGCCTGCCGATTGGGATCCTGCGGATCGCTCCTACGCCTACGGCGCACCGATCACTCGCCTTGCTCTCACCAGCAACGCCCTGCACATGGCGGTGATGGATCCAGCGGCACGGCTGCAGCGGATCCTCAACTCCACCGTGCAACAGCAAGGGGGACAGATCCGCCTGCAGATGGTTGATCAGCGGACCCGAGAGGCGGCCCTTGCGCGGAACTGGCGGGCGAGTGTTGTCCTGCACAGCGAGGATTCCGCGCCGATGCACGCCCTGCTCAGCCTGGCCAACACGGAGAGCCACAATTTCACCGCTGAGGTGCTGATGCGTGAAGCGGCGGACGTTTGGGATGTGAACCGTGCGTCCATCGCCACCACCCGCTGGTTGCAAGCCCAGGGCATCCCGATGACGGGACTTCGGCTGCGGGATGGCAGCGGACTCTCACGGGGCAACCGTCTCACCAGCCGTTCCTTGTCTGTGCTGCTGTGGCGCATGGCGCAACACCCCCTGGCGGCCTACTACCAGGCCTCGATGGCGATTGCAGGCCAGAGGGGAACGCTGCGCAACTACTTCTGGGGCACACCACTTGTGGGTCGCTTCTGGGGAAAGACCGGCACCCTCAGCGGAGTTCGATCGATCTCCGGCATCCTTGAAACCACCGATGGACCGCGTTACGTGAGCATGATTGCCAACGGGTCCTATGCACCCAACTCCGTGATGGGCCAGATCCTGCTGGCCAGCCAGCGGATCAGCCGTTGCCCCGCATGGACCGCAGCCGTGACGCTGCCCGCTGAGCCCGACTGAACGGAACGGTTTTGCTGTCGTCGCCAGCGTTGGCGCCAGGGGCCGCGGAGCGGATCGTCTGAATCTTGGAGAGCTCCTGACGGCCGGCCATCACCACCTGGGCCATTTCCTTGAGGCGAACCTCCAGCTCCCCCAGGGTCTGCTCGGCGTAACGGTTGGCCCCGTCTTGAACGCCGGCTGCTTCCTGGCGGCTGCGTTGGATCAGCGACTCGCACTGCTGTTGGGTCTGCTGGCGGAACTGCAGCGCGTCGTTGTGAATTCGCTCGGCCTCATCACGGCCTTCCTTCTGCAGACGCAGGGCTTCACGGCGAATCGTCTCCAGATCCTGAAGCACCTGCTGTCGGTTGGCTTCATGCTGCTCAGCGTGATGGCGCTTGAGTTCCGCTGCGTTGGCCTCGATCTGTTGCAATTGCTGCTGGGCCTGTTGGCGGCTGGCATCGAGTCGCTCAGCGTGTTGATGCTTCAGCTCAATCGCTTCTTGATCCAGCTGCTGGCGACGCTCCAGTGCTTCCTGCTCCAGCTGCTGGCGGCGTGAGGCGAACTGCTGTTCCAACTGGGCCAGCTTGCTTTGCATCTCCTGCTCCAACTTCGCCCCCTGCTCGCGCGTTTTCTGGAGCAATTGCTCACACTGCTGGCGGGCTTGCTCACGCATCTCATTCACCTGCCGTTCCGCTTCCTGGCGGATGGCAGCGTTGCTCACAAGCTGCTCGCGCTGACGCTGGGCCTGTTCAACGATCTCCTCGGCGTTCCTGCGGGCGGTGTTGATGAACTCGTCCCGGCGATCCAGAAGTTTGGCGGCCCGCTCCAGCTCCTTCGGCAATTCATCGCGGACGGCATCCAGCAGCTCAACGGCATCCGTTTCATTGACCAGACGTCCGCCGGTGAAGGGCAGCCGACTGCCCTCCAGCACAACTTCCTCCAGCTGATCGAGTTGATCGAGAACGGAGAACCGGACGTCGTTCATCTCAGCTGGCATGGAAAGTTGAATTAAAGAGCCTGTTGAGGTCCTTCGCCACCTCTGGTGGAACCATGTGGTCGATCGATCCACCGAAGCGGGCCACTTCCTTCACCACCGAGCTGCTGAGGAAGCTGTGGCGGGCCGTCGTGGCCATGAACACCGTTTCCAGATCGTCTGCCAAGGAGCGGTTGGTGTGGGCGATCTGCAGTTCGTATTCGAAGTCACTCATCGCTCGCAGGCCCCTCAGGATCAGGTCGGCGCGATGGGTGACGGCACAGTTCACGGTGAGGCCATCGAAACTGATCACCTCAACGCCGGAGAGGTGGCGTGTCGCCGTGCGGATCTGTTCGATCCGCTCTTCGACACTGAACGCGGGCCGTTTGCTCGGATTGCTGAGCACCGCGACAACCACCTCTCCAAACAGGCTCACCGCCCGCTCGATCAGGTCCATATGACCATTGGTGAGAGGGTCGAAACTGCCGGGGTAGAGCGCCCGCATCGGGAATCAGCGATGGGCGGATCCTATGCAGTGGATCGCTGTTTAGATTTCAACCAACGCATCCGTGCCATGAGCCTCGACGCCGACGCCAAGAAGGTCCTGCTTCGCAAGATCCCCCATGGGCTCTTCATCTGCGGTGTTCGCAACGGTGATGAGGTCAACGGATTCACAGCCAGCTGGGTGACCCAGGGATCGTTCGAACCGCCCTTGGTGGTGATGGGTGTTCGTGCTGACAGCAGCAGTCACACCATCATCGAGGCCACCGGCAAGTTCTCGCTCAACGTGCTGCGGGCCGATCAGAAAGATCTGGCAGCCGTGTTTTTTAAGCCCCAGAAGGCACTCGGTGGTCGCTTTGAAGCGGCACCCTTCGAGGAGGGCGAACTTGGTCTTCCCCTGCTCACCGATGCCGTCGGAGGTGTGGAGTGCGAACTCGTGGGCTCGATCAAGCATGGTGACCACACCGTTTTTGTGGGCGAAGTGAAAACGGCGCGCCTGATCGCCGATGGCGAGGCCCTGAACCTGGCCAGCACCGGCTGGAATTACGGCGGCTGAGCTGGCCCGGTGGATGCCGCCTCCGGTGCACCGCTGCTGACGCAGCCCGAGCGTCTTGAACGCCGGCTCAAGGAGATCCCCGCTGAGCCGGGTTGCTATCTGATGCGGGACGGCGACGACCGGATCCTCTACGTCGGCAAGTCGAAGGCGTTGCGCAGCCGCGTGCGCAGCTATTTCCGCAGTCGGCATGATCTGTCGCCACGGATCCGGCTGATGACACGCCAGGTCTGTGAGATTGAGTTCATCGTCACCGACAGCGAGGCGGAGGCCCTCGTTCTCGAGTCGAACCTGATCAAGAACCATCAGCCGCACTTCAATGTGCTGCTGAAGGACGACAAGAAATACCCCTACCTCTGCATCACCTGGAGTGAGGCCTACCCGCGGATTTTCATCACCCGTCGCCGTCGCTTCCGAAGCCCCCTGGATCGCTTTTACGGGCCCTATGTCGATGTGGGTCTGCTGCGCCGCACCCTGTTTCTGGTGAAGCGGGTGTTCCCGCTGCGGCAACGACCCCGGCCGATGTACCCCGACCGCACCTGCCTCAACTACAGCATCGGGCGCTGTCCGGGGGTCTGCCAGGAAAAAATCAGCTCGGAGGATTACCACCGCACCCTGCGCAAGGTGGCGATGGTCTTCCAGGGCCGCAGCGATGAACTGCAGCAGCTGCTTCAGGAGCAGATGGAGCGGTATGCCGAGCGGATGGATTACGAGTCGGCGGCCCGGGTTCGCGATCAACTTCAGGGGCTGGATCAGCTCACCGCCGATCAGAAGATGAGCCTTCCGGATTCCTCGGTGAGTCGGGATGTGCTGGCCCTTGCCTTCGATGAACGTTTGGCGGCCGTGCAGCTGTTTCAGATGCGCGCTGGGAAGTTGGTGGGACGTCTTGGCTACACAGCCGACGCCTCAGGTCTGGGACCTGGACTGATCCTGCAACGGGTGATCGAAGAGCACTACAGCCAGGTGGATTCCGTTGAGGTGCCCCCCGAGTTGTTGGTGCAGCAGGCTCTACCCCAGCAGAAACTGATGGAGGATTGGCTCTCGGAACAGCGCGAGCGTCGGGTGCAGATCCACTGCCCGCAGCGCCAGCAGAAAGCCGACCTGATCGAACTGGTGCAGCGCAACGCGGAGTTTGAGTTGCTCCGCGCCAAGCAGGGTCAGGAGAAGCAGTCGTTGGCCACGGAGGATCTGGCGCAACTGCTGGAGTTGCCCACCCCGCCGCGAAGGATCGAGGGCTACGACATCAGTCACATCCAGGGCAGCGATGCCGTGGCCTCTCAGGTGGTGTTCATCGACGGACTGCCCGCCAAACAGCACTACCGCAAGTACAAGATCCGCAGCAGCAGCATCCGCTCTGGCCACAGCGACGATTTCATGGCGATGGCGGAAATCATGCGCCGTCGTTTTCGGCGCTGGGCTCGGGCCAAGGCAGAGGGGGTGGATGTGGGTGCCCTGCGTCACAAAGGCGGCAGCGCTCTGCAGACCGACGGCCTCAACGACTGGCCCGATGTGGTGATGATCGACGGCGGCAAGGGCCAGCTCTCTGCCGTGATGGAGGCCCTGCGCGAGCTTGACCTGCACGAGGATCTCAACGTCTGCTCCCTCGCCAAGCAGCGCGAGGAGGTGTTTCTCCCCGGTGAAAGCCAGCCGCTTGAGAGTGAGCCGGATCAGCTCGGGGTTGTGCTCCTTCGCCGCCTGCGCGATGAAGCCCACCGTTTCGCTGTCAGCTTCCACCGCCAGCAGCGTGGTGAGCGGATGAAGCGTTCACGCCTCTCGGACATCCCCGGGGTTGGGCCCAAGAGGGTCAAGGATCTCCTGGCTCATTTCCATTCGATCGATGCCATCCAGCTGGCATCGGTTGAGACCCTGTCCAAGGCCCCTGGCGTCGGCCCGGCCCTGGCTCGCGACATCCACGATTTCTTCCATCCTTCCGATGACGGAACCGACGCTGATGCCAGGGCTGCTTTAGAAGAGCAGCCTCAGGAACTCTCCGCATGATCCGTCATCTCTGCATGGCTCTGGCAGGAGTGCTTCTTCTCGCCGTTCCTGTCTGGGCGTCCCCCGGGCTGTGCACAGGGCCCGTCTGTGCCGATGGCATCACCCGCAGCGCCAAGAACCACTGGCAGCTGGTGCTGCGGCTCAACGATCAGCAGGGCCATCGCGAAAAAGTGGTGATGAATTGCCGGGCTGGCCAGCTGAGCCCCATGGCCGGCCCCGTGGATCGCGCCTATGCCACCGCTTTGGGTCGACGCGCCTGCCGTCTTGCTGGGGAGGACAGCTGACGGTGGATCTCAGTCTCGTTTTTCCCCATCAGCTGTTTGAGCACCATCCCGCGCTTCGGGCGGGACGGGCCGTGGCCCTGATCGAAGATCCGCTGCTGTTCGGCACTGATCCCCGCTGGCCCATCCAGGTGCACCGGCAGCGCCTGCTTCTGCATCGGGCCTCGATGAATGCCTATGCCGAGATGCTTCAGGCCAAGGGCTTCACCGTGCTGCGGGTGCTGCAGGGGCAGGCGGCCGGCACCGTTGAGATCCTTGGAGATCTGCTCGATCAGGGCTATCGGTCCTTCCATCTGGCGGATCCGGTGGACGATGTTCTGAGCCAACGGATCTCCGCCTTCGCCTCCCGTCACGGCTGCGGTCTGGAGATCGTCGCCACCCCGATGCTGCTCACCCCAGAGCCCGTCATTGAGGACCATTTCGCCTCTGGCAAGAAGCCCCTGATGGGTCGCTTCTACGAGATGCAGCGCAAGCGACTGGATCTGCTGATCGATCCTGATGGTGGTCCTGTTGGTGGCCGCTGGAGTTTCGATGCCGACAACCGCAAGAAGCTCCCGAAGGGAATCCTGGTTCCAGAGCCCCCGGCCGAACGCTCGAGTGGCTCGTTGGCTCTCGTTGAGGCTGCTCGGCAGCAGCTCATCGGGGAGGGGGTGACCGGCATCGGCAGCTGGGACGGGTTCCATTACCCCGTCACCCATGGCGATGCAGCCCGTTGGCTGGATCAATTCCTCGAACAACGCCTGCGCCAGTTCGGGGCTTATGAGGATGCGATCAGCACCCAGCACCAGGTGATGTGGCACAGCGTGCTCACGCCGATGCTCAACATCGGTCTGCTCACGCCGCAGCAGGTGCTGGATCGAACGCTGGAGCGGGCTGATGCCGGTGACATCCCCCTCAATTCATTGGAGGGATTTCTGCGTCAGATCGTCGGCTGGCGGGAGTTCATGGCGGCGATGTACCGACGCCATGGTGTGGAGATGCGTAACGGCAATTTCTGGGGCTTCGACGATCGGCCGATTCCCTCCGCCTTCTACACCGCAACCACGGGCCTGCCCCCGATTGATGACGCCATCCGCCATGCCCTGGAGACCGGCTATTGCCATCACATCGAACGCCTGATGCTCCTGGGGAACGTGATGCTCCTCTGCGGATTTCATCCAACCCGGATCTACACCTGGTTCATGGAGCTGTTTGTGGATGCCTACGACTGGGTGATGGTTCCCAACGTCTATGGCATGAGTCAGTTCGCTGATGGTGGCATCTTCACCACCAAGCCCTATCTCTCCGGCTCCAACTACGTGCGCAAGATGTCGGATTACCGCAAAGGTGAGTGGTGTGACACCTGGGATGGCCTGTTCTGGACGTTCATCCATCGCCATCAGGATTTCTTCCGGCGCCAATACAGGCTGGCGATGATGGCCCGCAACCTGGATCGCATGGCTCCCGAGGTTCTGTTGGCCCATCAGCGTCGAGCTAGCGATTTTCTTGACGCGCTCACCTGAACCCTGCGTAAGGTCGCCCCAGATCAGTTGTGTTGATGACGTTTTCGCCCGAGGCCTACCTCTGGTTCAAGACCCTGCACATCGTTGGGGTCGTGGTGTGGTTTGCGGGCCTCTTCTATTTGGTGCGCCTGTTCATCTATCACGTTGAAACTGAGGAACTGGCGCCGGAACTGCAGCAGCCGTTCCGCGATCAGTACACCCTGATGGAGAAACGGCTCGCCAACATCATCACCACGCCGGGAATGGCTGTGGCGGTATCGATGGCCATAGGGTTGCTGCTGGCCCAGCCCTCCTGGCTTCAGCAGGGTTGGATGCACGCCAAGCTCGGTTTTGTGGCGGCCCTGCTGGCTTACCACGTGTTTTGTTACCGGCTGATGAGCCAACTCCACGCCGGCACCTGTGCTTGGTCAGGCAAGCAGCTGCGCGCCCTGAATGAGCTGCCCACGCTGCTGCTGGTGATCGTGGTGATGCTGGTGGTGTTCAAAACGCAGTTCCCCACCAGCGCAGCGACCTGGTTCATCGTCGCCCTGGTGGTGTTCATGGCAGCGTCGATTCAGTTCTATGCCCGTTGGCGCCGCCTGCGGGCCGAAGCCTCCGCCAAAGCCTGAGATGAGGGTTGAGATGACCCACCCCCTCCAAGCCGTGCTCGAACAGGTGGGACCGTCGAGTTGTCCCACCACGCACAACTTCCACTGCCACACCATCTGCAGTGACGGCAGCCTCGAACCGCTCGAGCTCATCCAGCAGGCCACCGAGCGGGGGCTCAAGCACCTGGCGGTGACGGATCACCACAGCAGCCATGCCCACCGGGAGATTCAGGTCTGGCTGGATCAACAGCGTGCCAGCGGTGTTGAGGTCCCCACGGTGTGGAGCGGCATGGAAATCAGTGCACTGCTGAAGGGGTGCCTCGTTCATGTGCTCGCCCTTGGGTTCGAGCTCAACCACCCTGCGCTCCAGCCCTACAACCGTGGTGATGCCGTCGTCGGTGAACCGCTAAGGGCTGAGGCGGTGGTGAAAGCCATCCATGAAGCCGGTGGATTGGCAGTGTTGGCCCATCCCGCCCGTTACCGCCTGGGCCATGACGTGCTGATCGATGAGGCGGCCCGGCTTGGTTTCGATGGTGGTGAGGCCTGGTACGACTACGAGATGCAACCAACCTGGTCCGCCAGCCCGTTGATCTGCGAGGCCATCGATCGTCAGCTGAGCAACCTTGGCCTTTTGCGTACGTGTGGCACCGATACCCATGGAATTGACCTTTGCGGCCGCTAAGTTCATTCCATCTCAGTTCCGGTCGACATGGGCTTCTTGGATCGTCTGCTGAAAAAGGATTCCGCAGATTCCGACTCCACGATTCAGCCGCGCAAGCCGGCAAAGGAGAAGCCGGCCGAGTTCTTCCTTGATGCCGACGCTTCCTCCTCCCTCGGGGATGTGAACTACATGCGCGAGTCGAAGACGATTCGCCGCACCTTCCCCGGCACCGTCGACAGTCCCGGCACCAAGGAGCAGATCATGGAGGTGGCTGCCGAAACCGAGAAGCTTGAGAAGCGCAGCGAAGGCCTCGGTGGCGTCGTCAAGAAGGAAGAATCAATCAGTCTCAACGCGGGCATTCCCACGCCAGTGAAGAAAACCTTCGCTGAACAGGTGAGCACCGAGGAGATGAGCAAGCGCCTCAAGGGCACGGCCATCACGGGTGTGAACACCCCTGCTCCCGCCGGTGCTGCTCCCCTCGGCCGTAAGGAAGAGCTGAATCCCAAGGAGGAACCGGTGGCCAAGGCGGGTTCCGCTGCGCCGTCCTCCAAGCCTGGGTCGATCGATCCGTTCCGTCAGATGGTTCGCGACCTCAACAAATAGGGCTTCCCCGTTCAATCTGGGCTTCACTGCTGATCACCAGCTGTTGCAGGTGAAGCAGCTGGTCTTTTGTTGCTGACGTCCAAAGGCCTCGATTCGAGGCCTCCAACAGCCTCTCGGCCATGTCCCTCAACACCCAGGGGTTGCTCCCCTTGAGGAAGTCGAGGATTTTCTTCTGGCTCAGCCACTGTTCACACAGCGCGCCGTAACACCAATCGGGAACGCGATCGGTAGAGGCGTCGTAGGCAAAGAGGTAGTCAAGGCTGGCCCCCATCTCGAAGGCACCCTTGTAGCCGTGCTGCATCATTCCCTCGATCCAGCGGGGGTTGAGCATCCGGCTGCGCATCACCTTGTCCAGTTCCTTTTCAAGGCGGTGCAGACGAGGGCGTTCGGGGCGTGAATGGTCTCCGAACCACAGTTGCGGCCGTGCTCCTGACACCTCTTCCACCGCTGCACTGAGGCCCCCCTGGAACTGGTAGTAGTCGTCGGAATCGAGCAGGTCGTGCTCGCGGTTGTCCTGGTTATGGAGCACCACCTGCACCCTGCCCAGGGCTTGCTCGAGGCCGGAACGATCAAGGCTGGGGGCAGCGGCACCGTCGTACGACCATTGGCTCCAACTGAGAAAGGCCTGGCCCAGGTCGGCTCGGGAATCCCAGGCGCCACTGTCGATCAGGGCTTGCAGACCGGCTCCGTAGGCACCGGGGGCGGACCCATAAATGCGGCCCTGGGGTCCGCCTTGACGGGTGAGCTCAGCCAGAGGATTCAGTTCATTCGGTTCATCAAGGGCCGCCACCATCGACTGGGCCTGATGCACCCAGCCAACCAACTGGGGGAAGGCGTCGCGAAACAGTCCGGAGATGCGCAGCACCACATCCACCCGCGGTCGACCCAGCAAACGGGCTGGGATCACCTCCAGGTCCACCAACCTTCGGGTGGGGCCGTCCCAAACCGGTCGAACACCGATCAGGGCCAGCAGCTGAGCGATGTCTTCTCCGCCATTGCGCATTGTTGCTGTTCCCCAGACCGATAACGCCAGATGGCGCAGCGGTTCCCCCTGCTCCAGCAGATGGAGATCCAGCAACTGCTCCGCCGAGCGTCGCCCCAGATCCCAGGCGGCTTCCGTGGGCAAGCCCCGCAGATCGACGGAATAAAAATTGCGGCCGGTGGGCAAAACATCGGGGCGACCACGACTCGGTGCTCCTGAGGGTCCCGCAGCGATGCGCTGCCCCTGAATGCCCCGCAGGAAGGCCTCTTTTTCCGCTGAGGCACAACCGTTCAAGCGGGGCCAGAGGTCGTGGTGCAGGTTCTGCAGGCAGGGATCCTTTCGGCTCCAGGTCCGGAACGGTTCCGCCAGTCCGTAGCCCTGTTCCCCATGGATGATCCATCGGATCAACAACTGGGCCTGCTGTTCCAGCCAGGCGCAACCATCCCCCACCCGTCGGCAGTTCGCGCCACCCAGCAAGCTCAGTCGGGCCTGATCCGCCTCCGAGAGCTTGTCGCCTTCGTCCTGCTGCCAGGGGTCAAAGCCCAGTTCTGCCTGCAGGGCCATGGCCTGCAGCAAGCCGGGCTGACCCTGCCGGGGGGGACGAGCCAGGGCGACCAGCAGCTCATCGGCGGTTTCTGACGATGGCGCCACACCAAACCGATGCAAGCCGGTGCGGATCTGCGATTCCTTGAGCTCGCAGAGATAGGTCTCGGCCTGGTCCAGACATGTTTCCAGCAGCTCCGGTTGGCGGCGAATCTCCGCTTGGCTGGGGATTCCGGGCCAGTTGAGGGACAGCAGGCTGGAATGAACTGCCTGTTCCAGCATCCGGGCCCGCTGGCCGCCCAGTTGCCGCACTTCCACCAGTTCATCCAGCAGGCCCTCCAACCTTTGCAGTGGTCCGTGCAATCCTGCACGCCCCAAGGGAGGTGTGAGGTGGTCCAGCACCACGGCATGACCCCGTCGCTTGGCCTGAGATCCTTCGCCGGGGTCGTTGACGATGAAGGGGTAGAGGTGAGGGATCGGTCCCAGGGCCAGCTCGGGGCCGCAGGCATCGCTCAACCCCACCGACTTGCCCGGCAGCCATTCCGCACTGCCGTGCTTGCCCACATGCAGCATCACCTGGGCCTGATGCACGCAGCGCAGCCAGAGGTACTGAGCCAGATACCGGTGCGGTGGAGGCAGATCCGGTGAGTGGAGATCGGCGATCTGATCGGCGTCATAGCCGCGATCCGGCTGGATCAGCACCACCACATGGCCGAAGCGCAGGCCATGAATGGCAAACCCCTTGTTTGGATCCAGATCGCAGGCGGCTTCTGGAGGTCCCCAACGGGATTCGATCAAGCGTCGAGCCAATTCCGGAACGCTGGTCCACCACTTCTGATAGGTGGTGAGGGGCAGATGATCCAGCGCTGGGCGGTGCTGTCCTTCCGGTGCATTGGTGCGACCGGACAACAGCTGTTGCATCAGGCCATCGCCTGAATCCGGCAAGGCTCCCGAACCGAGGTCATGGCCGGCGTCAGCCAGCCAGCGGAGCATCCGCGCCGTGCTGTCTGGCGTATCAAGGCCCACACCATTGGCCACACGACCGTCGCGAACGGGATAGTTGGCCAGCACCATCGCGATGCGTCTCTGGGCACAGGGGGTCTGTCGCAGCTCCACCCAGCGACGGCTGTGCTCTGCCAGCCACGCGAGTCCAGATGGATCCGGCTGCAGGCAGGGAATGGCCGTGGCCAGGGGGCCGGTGGTCTGCAGGTGGTCACGAAAACCGCAGGGCCGCGTGGTGATCCGCGCATCCAGCTCCGGCATCACCACCTGCAACGACAGATCCATCGGATTCAGCCCCTGGCTGCTCTCCAGCCACTGGGCCCGGCTGCGGCTGCTGCTGAGCAGTTGCAACACCGGTCGATCGAGACGATCCCAGAGAGGGCTGCCAAGGCCGGCCTGTTCGGTCTGCACCGAAGCAAATGACGTGCCCGCAATCACCAGCTCAGCATTTTGCTGATTCAACAGGTCGTGGACGCCGGCCTGCACCGCCGGGTTTCTCAGGCTGCTGACCCAGAGCAGACAGGGCCGCAGTCCCTCTTTTCGTAGTGCGGCCGTGAGGGCATCCGCCAAGGCAAGGTCTCCGGCTTGAAACTGAGCCCGATAGAGAACAACTCCCACCGCAGCCCCGGCTTCGTCGCGCCAATCCCAGGGCATCGGATCTGGGCAAGGCACCACCGCAACGTTGCCGGGTGATGGGGGGGTGCCCTCCAGCAGAGCCTCGAGAGCTCTGAGGAACCGCCCCATATTGTCGATGCCCCCTTCCCGCAGCAGTGCCGACAGCTGATCGGCCAGTTCAACACTGCAGGAACCCAGCCCATGCAGCTCGTTGCTCTGATCAGCCGTTCCGGCAAGGACGATCAGTTGTCGCTGTTTCGCTTCGCTGCACCAGCGCTGCAGTTGCTCCAGGCCGTAGCTCCAGTGCCCACGGCTGCCGAGCAGGCGCACCACAATCAAGTGCGCCGCCTGGGCGGTGGTGTTGAGGTAATGGTCCAGCTGCGCTGGGTGGTCCAGGCAGCTCAGGGGCAATGCCCGAATCCGCTCGTTCCAGGCCGGGTTGCTCGGCAGGCTGGCGTCCAGGCAGCTGATGTCAGTGCCTGCGCTGGTGAGGAACAGCACATCCGCGCCCGGCTGCTCCACGAGCACCACATCTTCCGGTGGGTCCAGACCCGGACAGGTGGCAAGGCGATGCATGCCCCCATTCTCCGTGTCGCGGTGCGCGGTGGTGAGAAGATTCAGCGATCGGATCCATCACGGTGATGCATCAGTTCCTGCCCTATGCCTGGTTCCAGGGCCAGTGCGTCCCCTTCGAGGAGGCCAGGATCTCCATTGCCACCCATGCCTTGCACTACGGCACCGGTGCCTTCGGCGGCATGCGCGCAATTCCCGATCCTCAGAACAGCAACACCATGCTGCTGTTTCGTGCTGATCGGCACGCCCGGCGTCTCAGCCAGAGCGCCCGGTTGCTGCTCACGGATCTGAGTGAGGACACGATACTCTCGGCGCTCACGGCGATGCTGCAGGCCAACAAGCCTGATCAGCCGATCTATCTGCGGCCCTTTGTGTACACCAGCGATCTGGGCATCGCCCCGCGCCTGCACAACATCGAGACCGACTTCCTGATTTACGGACTCCCCCTGGGGGATTACCTGTCTCCGGAGGGGGTGAGCTGCAGGATCAGCAGCTGGACCCGCCAGGAGGACCGCTCCCTGCCGCTGCGCGGCAAGATCTCCGGCGCCTACATCACCAGTTCCCTGGCCAAGACGGAAGCCGTGCAGAGTGGTTTCGACGAAGCCTTGCTGTTGAACAGTCGCGGCAAGATCAGTGAAGCCAGCGGCATGAACCTGTTCCTGGTACGTGATGGCCAACTGATCACGCCTGGAGTTGATCAGGACATCCTTGAGGGCATCACCCGCGCCAGCGTGATTGAGCTGGCCAAAGCGATGGACATCCCTGTGATTGAACGTCCGGTGGACAAAACCGAGTTGTTCATCGCCGATGAAGTGTTCCTGTCCGGCACGGCCGCCAAGGTGACGCCGATCCGTCAGATCGAATCAACGGTGCTGAACGCCAAGCGTCCTGTGATGGATGCCCTGAAGGCCAAGCTCGTGGCAATCACCGAAGGACGGGATCCCGCCTATAAGCACTGGGTGACCCGTATTCCGATCTCCTAAATCAACAGCCTGAAGTTCGCCCTGAGCTTTTCTTAAGATCGGAGCTTCCCCAAGGGTGCATGGATGGTGGTGACGCAGGCAGATCGGCAAGCCACCACCTCTGCATTCCTTGAGTACCTGCATGGGCCACAGCGTCCTGTGCTCGTGTTCGACGGTGCCACTGGAACCAGCCTTCAGGGGCTTGGGCTTACGGCGGATGATTTCGGTGGTCCGGACCTGGAGGGTTGCAACGAGAACCTGGCGGTCACCAAACCGGATGCAGTCAAGGCAGTGCATCGCCAGTTCCTCGAGGTGGGCTGCGATGTCATCGAAACCGATACCTTCGGCGCTGCATCGATTGTGCTGGCGGAATACGGCCTGGAAGACAAGGCCTTTGAGCTGAACAAGCGGGCAGCCGAGCTGGCCAGGGAAATGGCTGATGAATTCAGCACCCCTGAGAAGCCACGTTTCGTGGCGGGCTCCATGGGGCCCACCACCAAGCTGCCCACCCTTGGCCACATCGATTTCGACACGATGCGGGATTCGTTCCGCGATCAGGCTGAGGGACTGATCGCCGGCAACGTCGACCTGTTCATCGTCGAGACCTGTCAGGACGTGCTGCAGATCAAGGCAGCACTCCAGGGCATCGAAGAGGCCTTTGCCGCCACCGGTGAGCGGCGGGCCCTGATGGTCTCCGTCACGATGGAAACCACGGGCACCATGCTCGTCGGCACCGATATCGCCGCTGTGGTGTCCATCCTTGAGCCATTCCCGATCGACATCCTCGGCCTGAACTGCGCCACCGGTCCGGAGCAGATGAAGGAGCACATTCGCTACCTCTCTGAGCATTCTCCCTTCACCGTCAGCTGCATTCCCAACGCCGGACTGCCGGAAAACGTTGGCGGGGTGGCCCATTACCGCCTCACGCCGGTGGAGCTGAAGATGCAGCTGATGCACTTCGTTGAAGACCTCGGCGTGCAGGTGATCGGTGGATGCTGCGGCACCACTCCCGCCCATATCGGCAGCCTTGCGGAACTGGCGCAGGAGCTCAAGCCGGCTGAACGCCCCTCCCGCTGGGATCGCGCCAGCGCGGAGGATGTGCGCCCCAGCCTCAATTACGAGCCCGCAGCCTCATCGATCTATGGCATCACGCCCTATCACCAGGACAACTCTTTCCTGATCATTGGTGAGCGGCTCAATGCCAGTGGCAGTCGCAAGGTGCGCGAACTTCTGGCGGAGGAAGACTGGGACGGGCTGGTGTCGGTGGCCCGCGGCCAGGTGAAGGAAAACGCCCACGTGCTCGACGTCAACGTCGACTACGTCGGTCGCGATGGCGAACGGGACATGCACGAGCTTGTCAGCCGTCTGGTCACCAACGTCAACCTGCCCCTGATGCTCGATTCCACCGAGTGGCAAAAGATGGAGGCGGGCCTGAAGGTGGCTGGGGGCAAATGCATTCTCAACTCCACCAACTACGAAGACGGTGACGAGCGCTTCTTCAAGGTTCTGGAGCTGGCACGTCGCTACGGCGCCGCTGTGGTGGTCGGCACGATCGATGAAGACGGGATGGCCAGAACAGCCGAGAAGAAGTTCGCCATCGCCCAGCGGGCCTATCGCGATGCCCTCGAGTTCGGCATCCCCGCCCACGAGATCTTCTACGACCCCCTGGCCCTTCCCATCTCCACTGGCATTGAGGAAGACCGGCTGAATGGTCGCGCCACCGTGGATGCCATCCGGATGATCCGGGAGAACCTCCCCGGCGTGCACGTGGTGCTCGGGGTCAGCAATGTGAGTTTCGGCCTGTCACCGGCGGCCCGGATCACCCTCAATTCGGTCTTCCTTCACGACTGCTGTGAAGCCGGCATGGATTCGGCCATCGTCAGCCCCGCCAAGATCCTCCCGCTGATCAAGATCAGCGATGACCACCAGAAGGTGTGTCGTGATCTGATCAATGACAACCGCCGTTTCGAGGACGGCATCTGCGTCTACGACCCGCTCACCGAACTCACCAAGCTGTTTGAGGGAGTGAGCACCAAGGAAGCCCGTGCTTCAGGCCCCTCGCTGGCGGATCTTCCGATTGAGGAACGGCTCAAGCAGCACATCATTGATGGTGAGCGCATCGGCCTGGAGCCCTCCCTGGATGAGGCGTTACAGACTTACCCCCCTCTGCAGATCATCAACACCTTCCTTCTGGACGGCATGAAGGTGGTGGGTGAATTGTTCGGCAGTGGCCAGATGCAGCTCCCCTTCGTGCTGCAAAGCGCCGAAACGATGAAATCCGCCGTGGCTCACCTCGAGCCGCATATGGAGAAAAGCGAGGGCGAGAGCACAAGCAAGGGCAAGTTCCTGATCGCCACGGTGAAGGGCGATGTCCACGACATCGGCAAGAACCTGGTGGACATCATCCTCACCAACAACGGTTATGAGGTGATCAATCTGGGCATCAAGCAGAGCTGTGAAGCCATCGTTGAGGCCCAACGTGAACATCAGGCCGATTGCATCGCCATGAGCGGTCTGCTGGTGAAGTCCACGGCCTTCATGAAGGACAACCTTCAGGCCTTCAACGATGCGGGCATTGATGTTCCTGTGATCCTCGGCGGTGCGGCACTGACCCCACGCTTCGTGCAGAAGGACTGCCGTGAGGTTTACGACGGCAAGGTGATCTACGGCCGTGATGCCTTCGCTGATCTGCGCTTCATGGATGCGTTGATGGATGCGAAGCGCAGCGACAACTGGACCAATACCAAGGGCTTTCTGGCTGATGCTCCCCAGGGGGTTGGTCTGGATGAAGAGTCGACAACCTCCGAGAGCGCTGAGGAGACATCCACCTCCGCATCGGATGCTCTGACTGCGGATCTGCCGCCGGTGAGCTCAGATCGATCCGACGCCGTCCCCGCTGAAACCGCACCGGTGCCGCCCTTCCTCGGCTCTGCGGTGATCACTGAGGCCGACATCGACATCGCCGAGGTCTTCCACTACCTCGATCGCAATGCCCTCTTCGCTGGCCAGTGGATGCTCCGCAAAACCAAGGAGCAGAGTCGGGACGACTACGAGGCGATGCTTCAGGAGAAGGCAGAGCCGGTGTTGCAGGAGTGGATGCAGCGCTGCATCAACGAGTCACTGTTGACCCCCCGGGCGGTGTACGGCTACTTCCCTGCGGGACGCGATGGCAATACCCTTCGGGTGTTCGATGCCGATGGCACGCTGGAACTCGGCTCTTTTGAGCTTCCCCGTCAACGGTCTGGCAACCGCTACTGCATTGCCGATTTCTTTAACGATCTGGACGCTGAGGGACGCCCAACCGACGTGCTACCGATGCAGGCCGTGACCATGGGCCAGAAGGCCTCTGTGGTGGCCCAGGAGCTGTTCAAGGGCGATCGCTACAGCGATTACCTGTACTTCCATGGCCTGGCGGTTCAGATGGCCGAAGCGATGGCCGAATGGGTGCACGCACGGATTCGCTCGGAACTCGGTTTCGCAGATCCAGCTGGGATGCCCCTGCGGGATGTGCTGGCGCAGCGGTACCGCGGCAGCCGTTACTCTTTCGGCTACCCCGCCTGCCCGAATGTGGCCGACTCCAGGCAGCAGCTGGACTGGCTCGGAGCTGAGCGGATCGGCTTGAGCATGGACGCCAGCGACCAGCTCGAACCGGAGCAGAGCACCACAGCATTGGTTGCGCTGCACTCCCAGGCCCGTTACTTCAGCGCCTGAGCCCTGAGGGGCGTCCCATAGCCTGAGGCGCCCTGTTTCTGTTCACCATGGCCATTGCAGGACCGGATGGTGTTGATGCCGCCATCAAAGCTGGTGTGGATCTTGATGGAAGTCCAATCCCTGAAGCGATGCTCGCCCTTTACAACCAGGTGATGGATCTGGAAAGTCAGCGCGCCCGCAGTGGTGTTCTGAAATCGATGCGCAACCGGGTGGTCAAGACCGGAGCCAAGCATTTCGACCAGGAAACGCTCAATCAAAGGCTCCTTGAGGCCGGATGGGACGGTCTGAAGGACAAGGAGATCGCTTTCTTCTACGGATGATCTCCTGCTGACGGAGAAGCACCCTCTGCCGGGCTCAGTCCTGGCAGAGCTTCTCCATCGTGTCGATCACCTCTTGCTGGAACGATTCCAGGGCACTGGACTCGCTCAGATCAAGGCCTTCGCCAGCGGCGTTCTGGGCCAGGTCCTGGAAATGAAAGGCTCCCTCTCCATTGGCAAGGAACTCGATCGCCGAGCTTTCACCGCTCTCGCGAAACGCATCGCAGAGCGCCAGAAAAGCAGCGTCTTCAGTGAACTCCCAATCCATCGAGTGGACATGACTGAATGACCTTTAACCCGCTCCCCCAGGGGTTCGTCAACCGTCTGAAGTCAAAATGTGCCAGTCCTTGGGCAGACTCCCCCTCAAACGAGCGCTCAGATGTCCAGCAGCAGCCCCGAATTTCCGCCGGCCAGGAACGTTCTTGGCGACCCACTGGAGAGTTGCAGTTGTGAACCAATGACGGGTTGGTATCGCAATGGTCTCTGCCAAACCGATCCATCAGATCTCGGCCAGCACAGCATCTGCTGCGTGATGACCGAGCAATTTCTCAGTTACAGCAAGGCCCAGGGCAATGACCTGAGCACACCGATGCCCGCGTTTCAGTTCCCGGGCTTGAAACCAGGGGATCACTGGTGCGTCTGTGCACCGCGCTGGAAACAGGCCTACGACGATGGCGTCGCACCGCTGGTGCGCTTGGAGGCCACGGAAGACACAGCCCTGACGGTTGTCAGCCTTGACCAGCTGAAGCAGCATGCTCACCAATCGATCGACTGACCGTCCCAGGCGAGAAAAGCTCCTGATTGTTCCGGGGTCTGTTGCACCAACACTTCAACCAACTGATGCGCAGCCCGTTCTGGAGTGAAAAGTTTGTCCGGAGCCACGAAGCTCTGGAACGGACGAGACAGGGCTGTGTCGGTCGTACCGGGATGCAACAGGCTCACGGTGGCCAGCGGCCAGCGGCGGGCCCATTCAATGCTCAGGCAGCGCAGCAGCTGGTTCTGAGCCGCCTTGGCCGCCCTGTAGCCGTACCACCCCCCAGTGCGGTTGTCGCCGATGCTTCCCACGCGAGCACTGAGGCTGGCGAAATGAAAGGGTTGATCCCTCTGCAGCAAGGGCTCGATCGCCTTGGCCAGCAGGATCGGTGCCATGGCGTTGATGCCGAATTGCTGCTCCAACTGAGATCGATCGATCTGTTGAAGACGTTTTTCCGGTTGAAGCCCAGGACCATGCAGACGGCCGCTGCAGTTGAACACCAAACGCAGGGGGAGCCCCTGGGCTCGCAGGCTTGAGCTCAGACCATCCAGATCACTGTCGTTTTGGAGGTCCAGTTGCAGTGAGGAGGCCGGAGGTCCATGACGTCCAGCGGTGAGCACCTTCAGATCAGGGCAGGTGCGCTTCAGTTCTGCTGCCACCGCCGCTCCGATGCCGCCGGGGCCAACCACCAGAGCCAAGCCAGCCCAAGTGGTCGGAGCTTCTTCGACCATGTGAACTTGCTGCGAAGAGAAGACCGTCTAGCGGAAATCAGGCATCATCGGCTGGTGGCTCTGACAGCAGTTCTGGTGCCGATGCGCTGTCATTTCTGGCTCCCGGCCGCGATCGGAAGTCTTTTTATGGCCGCTTTGATCGGCTGGTTGGCTCGGCCGCTCTCACAGCGGCCTGATCAGCTCAGATCAAGCTTGGCTGATCTGCTCGATCACGATTCAACCGTTGGTTCGAGTTTGGTTCCAAAGGTGCCGCCTGGTGCTGACCATGTGCCCCTGGAGATCCGCGTCGGTTTGGTCAGCCAGAGCCCTATCACCGCCTTCCGACCCGGACCCAACGTGCTCTGTCGCTACCAGCACGGCGATGTGATCCCTGCCCAAGAGCTGATGAAGAGGATCGCTTCCTCACCTCAGCATGAGATTCATTGCTCCGGTGGACCTGTTCAGATCAACCAGCAGCATTATCAAGGCGATGTATCACTGCTGAAAGGCCAAGGTGATTGGCTGCCGGTGGTCTCGCTTGATCTGGAGACCTACGTGGCCTCAGTGGTTGGCGCCGAAATGCCCAGCAGTTGGCATAGGGAAGCCCTCAAGGCGCAAGCCGTTGCAGCCCGCTCCTATGCGATGGCCCATCTCGCCCGACCGGCAACGACGGCGTATCACCTGGGGGATACAACCCGTTGGCAGGTATTTGCAGGGGAGCAAAGCACCACCCCGACCAGTCGTTCAGCAACACGGGAAACCCGCGGGATCATCCTGAGTTACAGCGGCGGCATTGTGGAAAGCCTTTATGCGTCAAATGCGCAGGTGATTGCTGAAGCCCATGGCCATCTCGGCGCCAGCATGAGTCAATCAGGGGCACAGAAACTTGCCCATCAGGGACTCCCCTTCAATGCCATTCTCGGCAGGTACTACGCAGGAGCCTCGCTGGCACGGTTGACATGGCATGACCAGTGAACTGCTTCGAACAGCGATGGAGGTCACGGTTGCATCGACCGTATCCGGAGCTCTTGTTCCGCTCGACACCTCATTGAGCCATCTTGTCGGGGAAAGAGGCTGTCGCTTTGAGTTGCGCCACCTCCTCAGCGCCACACCAAAACACCTTCGAGCATCGGGTCCAAAGCCAAATCCGTTTCTTCCCTGGGACCAACGTCTGGAGGTTGACCGGATCGGTGAATCCCACGTCGTAATCCTGAACAAATATCCCGTTCAGACCTCCCACATGTTGCTCATCACCCAGGACTGGCAACCCCAGACCGGTTGGTTATCCTTGGAGGATTGGCACTCCCTTGCCAGGATTGATGCCACGACGACGGGGCTGTGGTTCTTCAACAGCGGGCCTGATGCCGGCGCCAGTCAGCCCCATCGACATTTGCAGTTGTTACCGCGGTTAGAAGGGGAGCGGATCTGTGCACGGGACGATTGGTTCCGTTGCTGTGCGGCTGGCACAATCACGTCTGCTCAGGATCCTCTGTTGCGCAGTGCACGGGTCGCAGCGATCAGTTCAACCCTGACGGGTGAAATGCTTCAATCGTTGTATCTCGCCCTAGCTGAAGACCTCTATCTGGGGCACCCCAGCACCGATGAATGTCCTCGAGGGGCTTACAACCTGCTGATCACACGGCAGTGGATGGCCATGGTTCGCCGCAGCAGGGAGGGAATTCGCGGCTTCAGTGTCAACGCCCTCGGCTTCGCCGGATCCTTGTTGAGCACCGAAGTCTCCGATCGAGAGTGGATTCATCGTTCTGGACCGGAGGCCCTGCTTCAAGCTGTTGTTGACACGCAGGACTGAAAAGTTCGGTGATGGCACGGACGTCTTGACTTGCTTCTCTCTGCCAAAGCTGGAGATGCAACTCACAACCATCCATTGGACAAGACCTGTCTCAAGAGTCGAAACCGTGAAATTCAGGACAACCTGCATCTGGTTCAACCCATTGCCCGTCATTACGCCCAACAGACAGGCCTAGAAAGCGACGATCTCCTGCAAGTGGGATGTCTTGGCCTGATCAAGGCCTACAACCGCTACGACGGACAGTGGGGGGCTCCCTTTCCAAGCTTCGCCAAACCGCACATTCGGGGAGCGATTCTCCACTTCCTTCGCGACAGAGTCGGATTGATACGACTCCCCAGGGCCGTTGAAGAACGGGCCATGCAGATGATGCGCAGTTCGGAGGGCTCTGCTCTGAGCCCAGCCGATGCCCTCGTGGTTGACCACTACCGCAGCAAGCAGCCCTGGGTGGAATTCAACGACGAGGTTCTCGACGACACAGCGCAAGGGATGGATCTGGTCGAACGCTCAGAGGCCTGGAGCAGGGTGAACAAGCTCTATGTGCGCTGCAGATGGTCGTCATTGATGGGATGAGTCTGAGGCAGACAGCGCGACTGCTTGGGGTTTCAGCGATGACAGTTCAGAGGCGCGTGAAACGCGGCCTCAACACCATCGCGAAGCAGTTGAACGCCGCTCAGCCGGACGCCTAAGCATCGCGATCCATCTGTTCCTGAAGAGTTTTGATGGCGGCATTCAGGGCGGACAGCTGCCGTTCAGCACCATCACGCCAGAACCGCAGCATCGACAACTTCCGTTCCTGATGCTGGCGACGCAGGCTTGTGTGATCGGTGCTGGGGCTACAGCAGAACGGAGGAAGCATTTCAGCGTCGACGCTTAGCCCATGCTGACCGATTTTCATGCTTGGTGTGACTCATCAATCTGTTGGCTGTCTCAGAAGGTGGAACTACGGTGTGAATTGAGAGTATCCACATCGTGGTGTCGACGTTGCTCTGAGCACCACAACCGCAAGCCGCATGAGTCTCAGGCAAATTCCAATCTTGGTCTTGATCTGCGTCTCGCTTGCGGGTTTTGAGTGCGCGCCTCAGCGCAACGCTGAGGCCTACGTCGCGCTCATGGCAGGCCAAAAGGCACGACCTCTCAACGGCACCTTCAACAACGTTCCGGTTCTTCATTCCAATCAACCGGAAATCGTCACCGGGCCGGGAATCCTGGTGAACACGGTTGCGGGCTCAGCAATCGCTGCGGAGTCGAACCAGCCGCTTCGCAATGCCGCCCACACCTTCAACGGTGAGTTCGGCGTTCATATGCATCACAAGTACTACCCCAAAGACCAAGCCAAGTTGGGGGGCCGTCGATCCAGGGGCTTGATGACCCTGGCTCTGATCGCGACGAATCCCGGATCAAGCCCGATCACGCTCAATTTCGATCGAGGCTCCGTCAAAAACAGTTTTGAAGCGCCTTATCACCCGAATCGTTTGATGGGGGTCAAACCTCTTGGGAAGCGTCCTTGGAACACAGGACCTGGCGATGCCACCGCCGTTCAACTGCTGCGCGGTGAACTGGACCGGAAATTACCCGAACAAGTCGTGATTCCGGCAGGAGGGCAGAGGGTTGTTGTGCGCACTGTGCTCCCTGCCCGTGGCATTGCCAACGGGCTGCTGAGAGGACGCAGCAACGGTCCTTTCACGATGGCTGTCGTTGCCGCTGAGCAATCCGCACAGGATGCCGATCTGTTCGCAGTGCTGCAGTCGGGGCGACTGGCACCGGGAAGGATTTATCTCAACCGGATTCGCGAGATCCAGCTGGGTCGTGTTTTCTCCCGGGTGGCCGGCGTTGCACTGGGCGATGCCTACAAGGCTGAGATCAGCCATAACCTCAACCAGGGGCCACTGCACGTTCCCCTGACCAGCACGAAGCGGCATCACTTCGGCACGGGCGATGTTCAGGTCAATCCGTTGACCACACGGATGATTGATTCCGCTGTGAACAACGTTGGCACCTATGGGGTTCGCTACGACGTGACCCTCAATATTTCTGGTGCAGGGCCCCATCAACTTGTACTGAGTCACCCAGTCGTGTCGGGCAAGAAGACGTTCACAGCCTTCCGTGGATCGCTGCAGATTGTTCAGGATCGAACCCTGCAAGAGGTTCACGTGGGCATGCGCTCAGGGGAGAGCCTGGCTCTGGCTGATCTCAACCTGGTGCCTGGCACGCGCAAGGCGGTGAAGGTGAGCTTGGTTTATCCGGCTGATGCCACCCCAGGCCATCTCCTCAGTGTGGTTCCCGTTCACCAGTTGGCCATGCTTCATCGCCGCAAGGAACAACAGCGAGATGCCCAGGTCAAAATCGCGGACAGTAAATCCCGCATGGTGGGGCCGAAGACCGCTCCTCCGCCGCCTGAAGCCAAGCCTGTTGTTGTGAACCCTGCATCTGCGAGGCCAGCATCTGTGAGGCCGGCTCCTGTGATTCCTGCTGTGGTGCCTGTCGCCCGACCCGGTTACGGCGATGTGATTCGATCTCAGCAGCAGTGGTTGCTCCAGCTCCAGGGTCGATAACCTGCCCAAAGGTGGATTGAACTTTTGAGCGGCGAGGACTCAAAACGTCAACGCATCTCTGTGGAGATGTCAGAGCCCATGGTCGCGTTGATTGACCAGCTCAAGGGTGAATACGGAGCCCGTTCCCGGGGCCGGGTGCTCGAAATGCTCCTCCAGGATCTGCTCGACCCTGGGGATGCAGCATCGGATCCTGAGGTCGATCCTCTCAAGGACGATGCAGAACCAGAGGTCGCCACTGGGCCCGATGAGGTCACCAGTCTCGTTCTGATCTCAACGGGGAACCAACAGCAAGGGGGTGAAGACGCTCCACCCTCAGCCACTGGGCTTCCCTCTGGGGGTGGCTCCTCTGGCATCGACCTGCCGGGGTTCGTCAGCAAGCGCACCAGTCAGCTGAAAGCGACGCTTCGCTCTCCGCAGCAACGCGATTCCCCTCAGAACGACCCCCTTGTCTCAACGGTGGACCTCGCCGATCTAAGAGAGGCCAGTGCTGCCGCAGAAGAACACTGGAGGTCTCTCTATGGCCAACCACCGGGCCCAACAGTGATTGAAGCGGCCATGACCTGGCTGGCCCGAGATGTCTGGTCCAGCACCGATGCCAGTGATGGACGTCCATTCACGTGGTCGGCTGCGAATGCAGCCGTTGAGACACTCTGTGCCAGCTGGGAGTCAAGCGATCCATCGCTGGGTCGGGTGATGGTCGTGGCTGGCGCTCTTGAGGACCCCTTTGCCACGTCTTCGTTGGCGGAACGCATGCCGACCCTGATCCGCCGCTTTGTGAACCGTTTCCGCCGCAGCAGACAGGTCACCTCCTTTGAAACCCTTGAGTCGACCATGACGGTGCATGGGGCTCTCAAGCTGTTGGGTTTATCAACTCAAGCAGGGACTTCGGTCACTCTCAGCTCCATCCGGGAGGCTTACAAGCAACGGGCGCTTGAAGAACATCCTGATGCGGGTGGGTCCACCGATGCGATGCGCCGACTCAATGAGGCCTATCGGCTGCTGCGTGAGCTGTACAGAAACCGTTGACCGCTTATCTCTGCTGAGACGCAAGACAAGTCCTATCGCATGTCTTGACTGAGACGGCTGCGTTGTAAATCATGACCAGCTCCATGGCTTCGAACAATCAACCAAGCACTGGGGGCCAACATGCCCACGGAACCACACAGCCCCAATAGATCAGTGGCGTCGTTCACCTCGAAGCCGATGATCTTTTTGAACGCCGCAACAATCAGGCCCACAACAATCACATTGCACAGATTGTTCTTCAGGCTTTGGAGGCTGTTCACCGAGAGAATGTTGGTGTGCTGCTCTTCGCCACCCTCCAGGCCTGGATCAAGGTCTGAAATCACCAGTTCGTAGATGCCACAGCCAAAGATCAGCAGGGCGATGCCGATCACGAAGTAATCAACCCCTCCCACCATCTGGGCGATTGTTTTGGCCGCAATGCTCTTGGCCGTGAAGTGCAGGCGCATGATCACAAAGAAGGCGTTGAAGACCTCAACCGCACCAATGACGAAGCAGCCAACGCTTCCGAGCAGGCTCAGTACCACCGGAACGATGCTGATCAGCCGGAATTTCCAGATCAGGCGTTCAACCCGACGTTCAATCCATCGCGCCGCCATGGTCCATTCCGATAATGCGTTCGCAGCCTGATCAACAGAATCTCAGGTCTTGGATGCGACACGGTTCAGGACCCAATTAAAGTCTTATCTGCAACGAGCACTAATTCTCAAGATTCAAAAAATACTGGTTTTTATTTGCCGCGCAGCCGAGATTGTCGCAGCGCCTTTCCTTCTGCAAAAACCAATGTTTTTGATGGCTTTGCCTGTAGTCCACGGCCAGTCCAGAGGTGGACTGCTATCGGCAAAACCATTTGAAAGCCTGGGTTTTCAGACTTGCGTACCTGCTGTAGACACAGGTACGCAATAAAGGCTCACTATTTTGGACCTTGAAACCTCGAATCCGGGCCAGTGTCCGGCTGTTGATGCGGGGATCGCTCCACAGCATCAATCACGCATCTCCCATCATCATGAAGCCAGAGACAAGTATCAAGCGGCGCAGTATGGACTTGACATGAGTCTTGGTTGATGTCTCACCCGGGACGAATTGACATTACGAGGCCTCGGCCAAGGCTGTTCAAGAATGTCCACCTAGGGACTAGGCAGAGGCCTGACGCCCTCGAGCAGCTGATCGAATCATCGAGAGGATGCATTACACGACTTCAGCAGATGATTGGCAGAAAATAAAAAGCAGATTTTCATCTCTTAGGTCTCAACTGAGGCGCATTTCAGGTCTTGAAAACTGTCTCAGTTAAGACAAGTGGACAATAAAAAACCGGGCTCGAGGGCCCGGCTCTTTTGAAAACGTTCAACGTTGAATCAGGTGGACGTCTGCATGCCCTGAATCAAGAAGTCGAAATAAGGAGACGTGAGCTTCACCTGCTGTTCGGACAACAACGACAGTGACGCTTCCTTCATGCACTTCATGGCTTCAACCATTCCGGGCATCGGAACACCAAGGCTGTTGTACATCTCGCGAGCACCCACCAGGCCGATCTCCTGAATCATTTCGGTGCTGCCGGCCAGAACTCCGTAGGTGATCAGACGGAGGTACCAGCTGTAGTCGCGAAGGCACTGGGCCCGCTGGCGCTGACCGTATGCATTGCCGCCAGGGGCGACGTACTCAGGTTTGCGACCAAACAATTGCTTGGCCGATTCGTCGACGATCTTTTTTTCGTTCTCGGTCAGAACCTTGACCACAGAAACGCGCATGGCGCCTTGGTCGAGGAAATCCACCATGGTGCGGAGTTCTCCGCTGGTGGGATACCGCAGATCGTCATCGGCCTGGAGGATGAGATCCCGGACAACGCTCATGGAACTGGGCAGGCTTCGTGGAGTTTAGTGGTCTCGACCCGTTCACCTGACCCATCACCGCCCGGGTGTTACGCCATTGCAATGGCAGGGAATCGAGAGCATGACCAAAGTCGACAGCCCGAACAGCAGTGAACCGCGGCCCGGGCTCACAATCGAGCTCGAGGCTGTTGACCTGGATCGCGACGGCAAGGGTCTTGCCCGTTGGAACAACTGGGTGATCGTCGTTCCTGATCTCTTGCCGGGGGAGCGCGCCACGGTCCAGC
Source organism: Synechococcus sp. N32 (assembly GCF_900473895.1). Lineage (NCBI taxonomy): Bacteria > Bacillati > Cyanobacteriota > Cyanophyceae > Synechococcales > Synechococcaceae > Synechococcus > Synechococcus sp. N32. The sequence goes on along the minus strand of NZ_UCND01000015.1, from coordinate 418,731 downwards.
TGCAGCAACGCCAGAAGTCGCGCTGGTTGAGCCGCCGGGTGGATCAGATCACGTTTTCCGCAGATCGGCGCCGCCCTCCCTGCATCCTTGCGGATGACTGCGGTGGTTGCACCTTGCAACGCCTGGATGACCCCGCCCAAACCCGTTGGAAAGCCCAGCAGATTCAACAGACCATGCAGCGCATCGGGGGGATTGACGTTGCCCCTGCGCCCACGCTTGTTGATGCCGAACGTTGCTTCGGTTACCGCAACAGGGCCTTGATCCCGCTGAAGCGAGACCAGAGCGGACGCTTGAAGGCCGGCTACTTCCGACCGAAGACCCACAAGATCGTCAACCTGAACCACTGCCCGGTGCTCGATCCGCGCCTGGACGCGTTGGTGGAGCCTCTCAAGCAGGACTTGGATGCAGGGGGGTGGCCGGCCGACCATGACCTGCTCGAAGCCCAGGGGTTGCGCCATCTCGGGCTTCGTCTGGCCAGTGCCACCGGAGACGTGTTGATCACGCTGATCAGCAGCCATGCGCAGCTTCGAGGCCTTGAGGCCCTCGCACAGAGCTGGGTGGAGCGTTGGCCCGTGGTGAAAGGGGTTTGCCTCAACCTTCAACCCAAGGCCAACAACCTGGTGCTCGGTCGCACCACCCATTGCCTCGCCGGTGTTCCCACCATTGAGGAACAGTTCTGCGGAATCAAGCTAGCCCTCAGCAGCACCACCTTTGTTCAGGTGAATACGCCGCAGGCGGAACGGATCGTTCAACGCCTCACAGACTGGCTTTTGACTCAGTGCGCCGGCGCACGGGTGGTTGACGCCTATTGCGGCGTCGGAACCATTGCCCTGCCCCTGGCCAAGGCCGGTTTTGATGTTCAAGGTCTGGAACTCAACCCCGACTCGGTGGAGCAGGCCCGGCTGAATGCCATGCACAACGGCCTTTCCTCCCGCTGTGCCTTTGATGCCGGCGATGTAGCCGACCTTCTCGCTGCTCAGCTGGACGACTGTCAGGCGCTGGTGTTGGATCCCCCGCGCCGGGGGCTCGATCGACGCGTGGTGGACAGCATCCTTGAGCGGCCACCTGCCGTGCTGGCTTACCTCAGCTGTGACCCCGCCACGCAAGCAAGGGATCTCAAAGCACTGCTCCCCCCATCAGGCCCCTACGAGCTGGAGATGCTCCAGCCCGTGGACTTCTTCCCCCAGACAACGCACCTCGAATCGTTGGCGCTGCTGAAACGGATCAGCTCCTGAGCTCAGCCTGAAACTGCTTGCTCAAAGCGGCACGCACCTTGTCGTGAACAGGCTGAATTTTGTCGTCTGTGAGGGTTTCGTTCTTGCCGCGGTAGCGCAGACGGAATGCCTGGCTCACTTTGTTGTCGCCCAGCTGTTCGCCCTCAAAGCGATCCACAAGTTCCACCTGCTCCAGAAGGGGTTTGCCCGCCTTGCGGATGGCTTGGATCAGATCAGCAGCTGCACTGGATCGGTCGACGATGACGGCAAGATCCCGCTCGCTGAAGGGCACGGTTGGGTAGGGCTTGAAGGCCGGCGTCCAGCGGTTGCTGCGGGTAGCGGCATCCAGCAGTCGCGCAAGGTCGAGTTCGAACAGATACGTGGCTTCTGGGAGATCCAGCTCCTCAGCCATGGCTGGATGAAGCTGACCGAAACAACCCAAGGGGCGTCCTTCCAACACCAGGGTGGCGGCACGACCCGGATGCAGTCGTGCGTCGTCCGTGAGGCGACGGTCAGACAGCTCCAGCTGCAAGGCCTCCATCACCCTGGTGAGAACGCCACGGGCCTGGAAATAGTCGGGCGCCTGCGGCTTGCCGCTGGTGGCCCAGGTGGAGAGGCGTCGATCTCCGCAGATCACGCCACCCAAAATGCCGGTCTGGCTGACGGCTTCCGGTGAACCGCTGTAAGTGTTGCCGATCTCGAAAACAGAGCAACCGCGCTGTGATGCCTTCAGATTGCGAACACAGATCTGCAGGTGCTCTTCCCAGAGGTTCGTGCGCAGATGGCTTGTATCGGCCAACAACGGATTGCTGATGGCGATGCGCTGTTCCTGCTCCGAAGCCGGGACGAGGGACAGGGTGGTGACCTCCTGCAACCCTGTGGAACAGAACAGCTGCCGCAGGCGCCGTTCCGCCTGCTGGCGCGGGGTGAGGGCACCGGGCTCCAGCGGATCCGGCAGGTGAGCCTCAAACCGATCGAAGCCCACAAGACGCGCCACCTCCTCGATCAGATCAACTTCACGCTGAAGGTCTTGCCGTCTTGAGGGCGGTGCAATCACCTGCCATCCCTGCTCATGGGCTGAGAGCTGGCAACCGAGGGCTGTCAGGCAGGTTTCGATGCTGGTGTCATCGAGATTCTCCGGGCCATCGGCAGCATCGAGGGGGCCAAGCAGTTGATGGAGGGCACTGCGCCTCAACAGCACCGGTTCCGCTTCTGCGGGACCGTTACCGCCCACCCAACGGCCGCTCTCAGAGCAGGAAAACTCCTGACTCAACAAGGCCGAGGCACGGGCCGAACAGGGCAGGGTCATTTCCACAGGCAACCCTTTTTCGAAACGGCTGCTGGCATCCGTGCGCAAGCCCAGGGATCGGGCCGACTGACGAACCCGCGGCGGAGCAAACAGAGCGGATTCGAGCCAAATGTTCCGGGTACCGGCAGTCACCCCACTCTCGAGACTCCCCATCACACCAGCAACGGCGACAGGCCGGTCATGGCAGGTGACGACCTGCACACGGCTGTCGAGGGTGCGCTTCTGGTCATCCAGACCCACGAAAATTTCCCCATCGCGAGCGGAACGGACGGCAAAACTCTTGGCGTCTACCGGTTGCCCGGTCAGTCGTTCCAGCGCATCGGCATCAAAGGCGTGGAGGGGCTGCCCCTGCTCCAGCATCACCAGATTGGTGACGTCAACCACCGCATTGACGCTGTTCACGCCACCACGCTCAAGGCGCTGCTGCAACCAGGTGGGTGAGGGCTTGGAGCCGTCCACACCCTCGATCCTGGTGATCGAGTAGAAGCAGCCATCCAGTTCTGCGTTCAGCGGAGTGGTGCTGGGATCCAGATCCAGTTCGGGCAGGCTCAAACTGCCACCGGTTAGGGCCGCCACCTCGCGGGCAATACCCACCATCGAGAGGCCGTCGGGGCGATTAGCGGTGATGGCCAGCTCCAGAACGGTGTCGTCGAGTCCCAGCAGGGGCGCCACGGGCGTCCCGTTGGCCGGCAGCGACTCTCCAAGCTCATCCAGGATGGCGATGCCGTCGGACTGCTCCGTCAGGCCCAGCTCCGTCAGGGAGCAGATCATTCCGTTGCTGGCCACACCCCGCAATTCACCGGCTTTGATCGTCAAGCCAACGGCGGGGAGGGTGGCTCCGACCATGGCCACCGGAACATGGATCCCTGCACGCACGTTGCTGGCACCACACACGATCTGGATGGGGTCCTGAGCTCCCACATCCACCGTGCAGACGCTGAGCTTGTCGGCATTGGGGTGTTTCTCCCGTTCCAGCACATGGCCAACCACCACGCCCTGGGCCCGGGCGCTGAGGTCATCAACGTCGTCCACCTCAAAGCCCGCCATCGAGAGGCGCTCGGAGAGATCGTCCACGGACTCATTCACCTGGACCAGCTGCTTCAGCCAGGAGATGGATACCCGCATCGGATCTAAGCCAGACAGCGCGCGATCTTAGGAAGTCCCCTCTGGGTGAGCTGCTCTGAACCTGTCGGGTCAGGGGGTAAGCTCGATGTTTGTCAATTCGCTTCGCACCTGCGGCGCAACGTCCTTTATGGCCAAGAACAAGGGCGTCCGGATCGTGATCACTCTCGAGTGCACCGAATGCCGGTCCAATCCCGCCAAGCGTTCACCCGGCGTGTCTCGCTACACGACGGAAAAGAACCGCCGGAACACCACCGAACGGCTGGAGATCAAAAAGTTCTGTCCCCACTGCAACAAGTCCACGCTCCACAAGGAGATCAAGTGACCTTGCAGGTCCGTCTTTCCTCCATCCGTTCCTGAGTCATGTCCAGCTCCTTCTTCAAGAAGCGTCTTTCGCCGATCAAGCCCGGTGATCCCATCGATTACAAGGATGTGGATCTTCTCAAGAAGTTCATCACCGAACGCGGCAAGATTCTTCCCCGTCGCCTCACCGGCCTCACCGCCAAGCAGCAGCGCGATCTCACCAACGCCGTCAAGCGTGCCCGCATCGTTGCCCTTCTGCCGTTTGTGAACCCCGAAGGTTGATCCTCGGGCGTTGAACAATTCAATCCAACCCGGAGACACCGTCGCGGTTGTTCTCAAGGGTTCTCCTCTCTTCGGCCGTCTTCTGTCCATCAAGGGCAGCAAGGCGGTTCTTTCTTTTGGTGGTCAACGTCGTGACCAGGGCCTGCCCCTGCGCGATCTGATTGCCATCGATCCCGAGCATCTGTTCGATGGCAGTGAACTACCTGCCCCTGAGCAGGTGCAGGACAGTGCTCCATCAGCGCGGGCCGTTGTGGAGGCCTGGCAGCTGTTGGAAACGGATCAACCGGGGGGATTGGCTCGGCTGAGCCTCTGCGAGCTGGGGGAGTTGGTGTTGACCCCGCTCAACCTCGCTGGTCTGGCAGCGCTGTGGACCTGGCTGCATGGAAACCAACAGTTGTTCCGCTGGCGTCGTGACCGTTTGATCCAGCCACTCTCCCGCGAAGAGAGGGCCAGCCTGCGCCGCCAACGCCGAGCTGAGCGGCAGGCGCAACAACATGAACAACGGCAGCTCGCATTGCTGCGGGCAGAGCGAAGCCTCAGCGACGCTGAACGCCTGGAGCTGGACCCGGTTTGGGACGAGCGCTTCAGCCACTGGATTCAGTTGCTGAAAGACAATCCCGTTGCGGTGGGTTCCGACCTAGATCTCCAGCAATGGTCGTCAGCGTTGGCGATTGGATCAGATGCCGCCGATCTTCGGCAGTGGTTGATCGTGCGTGGGCTGCTCGATCCCAATGAGCCCATTGGCCTGAGGGGCAGCGTCTGGTCCCGCTGTTTTCCCTCTGATCTGGTGGAGGAAGCGAATCGTCTTGTTGCTCTTTCGAATGAAGAGCGACCTGGGGATGAGCAACGCATCGACCTCACTCACCTGGCCACCTACAGCCTGGACGATGCGGGCACTCGAGAAATTGATGACGCGCTCTCGCTGGAGCGTCGTGATGGCGTCGGTTGGATCTGGATCCACATCGCTGATCCCAGCCGTCTGATCGACATTGACTCCCCCCTTGATCAGGAAGCCAGACGTCGAGCCACCAGTTTGTATCTGGCGGAGGGTGTGATGCCCATGCTGCCTCTGGAGCTGGCGGCCGGTCCCCTCAGTCTTCTGGCTGGACAGCGCTGTGCAGCCCTCAGTGTGGCCGTTCGCCTCGATGAGGATGGTGCTGTGGCGGAGCAACGGATTGCGCGCAGCTGGATCCGACCCCGCTATGGCCTCACCTACACCGATGGTGATGAGCTGATCGAGTTGGCACCCCCAGGGGATGAAGCCCTCTCGGATCTCTCGGGACTTCTGATGTTGCGCATGCGCTGGCGCCGTTCCAAAGGAGCCGTGATGTTTGACCGGCCTGAAGGACGCTTCCGCCGCAGCGATGGAGCCTTGACGCTGCAGGTGATTGACCCTTCACCCGCCCGCCTGATGGTGAGTGAAGCGATGCTGCTGATGGGAGCTGTTGTGGCCGGCTTTGGGCAAGAGCACAGCTTGCCGTTGCCCTTCCGCAGTCAGCCTGCGGCGGAGCTGCCCTCCAGCGATGAACTCGATCGAATCCCCGAGGGACCAGCCCGTGATGCGGCGATCAAGCGCTGCTTGAGCCGAGGCGTGCAGGGCACGCGAGCCATGCCCCATTTCAGCCTCGGGCTTGAGGCCTATGTGCAGGCAACCTCACCGATCCGACGCTACGCCGATCTCGTCGCCCACCGGCAGATCATTGCCCAGCTCTCGGCGCTTGCACCGATGGATGAAGAGCGTCTGCGGGAAGTGATCGATGACCTCGATGATCCATTGCGCCAATCCATTCAGATCAGCCGTGAGGATCAGCGCCACTGGCAGCAGGTGTGGTTCGCCGAGCATCAGAACACCGTTTGGTCGGCCGTGTTCCTGCGCTGGCTGCGCCCGCAGGATCGCTTGGCCCTGGTTCATGTGAGCGAGCTGGCCATGGATCTGGTCGGTTGTGTGTCTGCAGCAGACCCTGCTCCTGGTGATGCTCTTGAACTCAGGGTGGGGCGGGCTGACCCGGTACGCGGTGAGCTGCAGCTTCAGTTGGCTTGATTCAGAACCCCAGTGATCCGCACCCAGGGCCCCCAGGGATTCTTAATGCCGCGGAGGTTCAGGGTTCGGCCCGAATGATCCTCGTTGGATAGCCAGCGATGGATTGCCGGTTCCAGGGTGATCAGAGGCCAGATCCTCTCAGCGGTTTCCAAGTGGTAGCCCTCATGGAGGTTGCCGGTGAGCACGCCACTGAGGCCAACCTCATGGGGCTGATTTGGCGCCTGGTTCACGCCAGGGGGAAGCAGCATGCTGGCCCTTGGGCCTGAAAGGCGGCCCATGGCGTCCAGGTGTTCAGCCTGAGCCAAGCCCTGCTCCTGTGCCTTAACCCAGTGCGGATGCCAGAGCGGCCAGTCCCAGATCGGGAGAACTGCTGCAGGGGCCTGCGGCTCGTGGATCAGGGCTGACTGGATGGCCTCAACTTGCAGATCAGCAGGGTTACAGCCCTGACGAACCGCCATGGCCGCCGCCAGACCCGCCACCTGGCCCAGATTGAGGATCAAAGGCTGCAGGCGCGTGGCCCCATTGGCCATGTGGCTGACGCTGAAGCCTTTCTCGGCCATCACAAGGTTGGGGATTGAGTCTGTGATCAGGGCATCGAAGGGGATGCAGAAGGGCGTACCGCTCCAACGTCCTCCCCAACGAACACTTTTCGGGGCGAGGGGCCAGTCGTCGCCGGGGTAGTGATGGTCATTGGCATAGGTGCCCACAGCGATGCTGGTGCAGCGTCCCTGGGCATCGATGGGGAGCGGTCCCCGCAAGGCTTGTGTGGAGATCGGCAAGAGGTCGCGTTCCGTGACCGTTGTGCGACCCATCAGCCGCCGGCTTTCTCGCCAGTACGGCATCAACGCCAGGCTGGGATCGGCTCCCGGGAAGGCGTTACCGGCAGTGATCCAACCACCGCTGCATTCCTCCAGGGCCGCCAGGAAATCCTTGCTGTGCCATTGCATCTCCTGGGCCAGCTCCGCACGAACCTCGCCATCAGCACTGAGGGCTCGATCGAGGCTGTGGTGCCAGTCGTTGCCCTCAAGGGGCCAATTGAGCATGACCAGGCCGCTTGGCAGACGGCCATAGGTGATGGTTTTCTCGAGGCCGAAGCTGGCGGTGCTCCGATCGAACGGAATCCGCGGGATCGCTGCGGCCTGGCGCGGAGCGAGTTCCCCATGCAATTGGCCCATCACCACCCAGGTGGGTGACTGAATCGGTTGCTCTTGAAAGAATGCGTCGCTCTCAAGCCGGGACTGCTCGGGGGCGCTGGGTTCATCCCAGATCTCCTTGGCTTCCCACCCCCAGCGGTAGGGGGCGGACGACAGGGCAAGCAGGTCACCCAGATCGCTGCCATCCACAAACACGTCGGCGGAAAAGATTTCGACGCCATTGGCGCTGTGGATCTCCACAGACTGGAGGCGACCCTGCTGGCCGTGAACCTGTTCCAGCCTGCAGTGGGGACGCCAGTCCAGCCTGGGCTCAGCCGCCACCCAGCGTTGCAGGATCCGTTCGGCTGTTTGCGGCCTGTATCCGAAACAACTCACCCAGTTGTGGTCGAGCCCGCTCGGCTCCTCCAACTCCAACTGCCGCAGAAAGGCGCCCCAGATTCCGGTTTGCCAACAGGTGAGTTCATGGCCATCCGGGGCACAGACTCCTGCTGAACTCACCATGCCCCCCAGCCAGGGGCCGGGGGTGAACAGTGTCGTGTCTGCTCCTGATCTTGCGCTCTGCAGTGCAGCAGCAACCCCGCCGCAGCCACCACCCCAGACCACCACGTCGCGGTGCGTCATGAGGAGGGCTGTTTGGCGTGGAGCGAGATGGGCATGCTCGTTAGAGTCTGTCGTCGCTGCGGTGCAGCGGAGTTCGAACTTTTCTGATGCCTTACACCCTTACGACTCCGCTCTATTACGTCAACGATCGTCCCCATCTGGGCAGCACTTACACGACCCTGGCCTGTGATGCCTTGGCTCGCTTTGAGCGGCTGCAGCTGGAGAAGGTGACCTTCGTGACCGGTGTTGATGAGCACGGCCAGAAGATTCAGCGCACGGCAGAACGTCAGCAGCTGAGCCCCCAGGACCACTGCGACAAGGTCAGCAGCCGGTACCGCGATCTCTGGAATCAGTGGGGGATTTCTGACGATCGCTTTGTGCGCACCACCAACCCGCGCCACCTGGAATTGGTGGAACAGTTCTACGAACGGGTCAAGGCATCCGGCGACATCGTTGTCGGCAAGCAGACCGGCTGGTACTGCGTCGATTGCGAGGAATACAAGGATGATCCGGCCGAAGCGGAGTCGCCCTCCTGTTCGATCCACCGCAAGCCTCTCGAATGGCGCGATGAGGAGAACCTGTTCTTTCGGCTCTCCCGCTATCAATCCGCCATTGAGGAGTTGGTTGCGCGCGATGACTTCATCGCCCCAGCCAGCCGACGACAGGAAGTGCGCAACTTCGTCGCTCAAGGTCTGCGCGACTTCTCCATTTCGCGGGTGAATGTGTCCTGGGGACTTCCGGTCCCCGACCATCCAGGCCACACCTTCTACGTCTGGTTTGATGCCCTGCTGGGTTATCTCACAGCGCTTCTTGATGATGGAGAAGCGGTATCGCTCGATCGGCTCGCCTCCTGCGGTTGGCCCGCCTCCGTGCACGTGATCGGCAAGGACATCCTTCGCTTCCACGCTGTGTTCTGGCCTGCCATGTGCATGTCTGCAGGACTGCCGGTGCCGCAAAAGGTGTTCGGCCATGGCTTCCTCACCCGTGAGGGCCAGAAGATGGGCAAATCCCTCGGCAATGTGCTGGACCCCGAACTGTTGCTGGAGCGATGCGGCAGTGATGCCGTTCGTTGGTACCTCCTGCGCGACATCCAATTCGGAGACGACGGCGATTTCCAACAGCAACGCTTTGTTGATCTAGTCAACAACGATCTGGCCAACACCATCGGCAACCTGCTGAATCGCACCTCGTCGATGGCGCGCAAATGGTTCGATGACGGCGTGCCCCCGGCAGGAGCAGCCTCAAGTGCTGACCATCCCCTGGCCCTCAAGGCTGCGGAAACCGTCAGCACGGTGATGGAGGCGATGCCGCAGCTCGCGTTCAAGACCGCGTCCGAGTCGATCCTTCAGTTGGCCATTGCCGCGAACGGTCATCTCAATGACACGGCTCCCTGGAGTCGCATGAAGGAGCCCGGTCAAGAGCAGAGCGTGGCCGAGGATTTGTTTGCTGTGCTGGAAACCACCCGCATCGTTGGACTCCTGCTTGCCCCGCTCTTGCCCGACCTCAGCGAGCGGATCCTGTCTCAACTTGGAGAACGCTTGGATCCAGACAACTGGTCGAAACAGCTGAATTGGGGCAGGCTGTGCAGCGGTTCCGCGCTGCCGAAGCCAACACCGGTGATGCAGCGGTTGGAACTGGATGAACCGCTCTGAACAAAGCATGCTGGGTCGCTTGTCACGTTGTGGTCTGGCAGCAGCCCTTGTGGCGAGTGCATGGCTCACCGGGTGCACAACGCGGCGACCGATTGCGCTTGAACCAACGCCGTCCTTTGTCTTCCGGTCGCTGGATTTGAGCCAGCGGGCCGACGATGGCAATCGTGGCTGGGATCTCACCAGCCCCGAGGCGCGTTACGACCTGAGCAGTCGAACCATCCGTGCACGACGTCCCGAGGGCGTTCTCTATAGGAATGATCAACCGCACTACAGGATCACCGCCGATCTCGCCACGGTGTTGCGGGATGGAGAGCTCGTCGTTCTTGAAGGATCGGTGCAGCTGCAGCAGTTGAACCAACGGGGGCTGACGATTGAGGGAGACAATCTGATTTGGACGCCATCGCAGTCGCGAATGGTGATCAATCAACGGCCCAAGGCCAATGATGGCAAAGCGCAAATCCGCTCACGCGAGCTGGTGTTCCAGCAGGACACCGAGGTGCTGGAGTTCAAGGGCCCAACCCAGCTGAACCGTGTTGATGGCACCAATGCTGCTTCCACAGTGGTGCGGGGTGGACATGGAACCTGGAATCTGAAGAGTGGTTTGTTCCAGGCGCCTGGACCGGTGCAGGCCATCCGCAGCGATGGCCGCACGCTCAGTGCTTCAGGACTGGATGGCAACACCCGCCAGGGTTACCTCGACCTACAACAACCGGTCACGCTGGTGCTGGAAAGCGATCGCGGTCGGATCACTGCCGGCCGGACGCGTTGGCTGTTTTCGGCGGAGCAACTTGAATCCGATCAACCCATTCAGGCTGAGTTGAAAAACAGCAAGGTGCAGGGGAGGGGGTTCAAGCTTGATCAGCGCACTGGCACCGTGATCATTTCCAACTCATGTCGCGTTGAGCAGACGTTGGAAACATTGACGGCCCAACGATGCGCTTGGAACTGGCGGAGTGAACGGGTTGTCGCTGATGGCGATGTGGTTCTGCAGCGGACCGAACCGGAGCAGATCACGCGTGCTTCGCGCATGGAGGCCAAGATTTCGGACGATGGTGCGATCCGCTTCGGCCAAGCCGGAGCGAGGGTTGAATCGACGATCAAGCTGAGTCCGGCTGCACAGGAGAAGCCTCGCCGGCCGCAAGTGTCGTTCTGAGCCGCTGGGTCCAGCCCTCAATCCATCGCTCATCGGAGCGGGTGAAACAGCGGGGCGACCATCCCCCCACGATCACAGCCCCCTCCTTCCCCATCGGGCAAACAACGATGGCGGGAAGTGATGGCAGCATCGCGTCGAATTCCGCTCGGCCTGGAAAGAGCGTTGTGTTGACCAAGGAGATGGTTTGCTCACGCTCCATGGCCCGTTGGGTGATCGCTCCTGGTTCGAAAGCCCCCTGACTGATCAGGCCCCGACGCAGCACAACCTGATGGCGCCAGAACACGAGCACGGATGCCGCTGGCGTCGCCGTCAACAGCATGTGGCTGCCCCAGGCCAGCTCCTGTTGTTGGTTTTCGCTGAACTGATCCGCCATCAAAAGTCCCTGTTCCCCCTGCAACGGCACTTTCTCTGCTGACTTGGGGTTCGCCCGTGTCCACAGCACAGCCACCAGCATCAGGCCCACCGCTGCCATCCCCGCCAGAACTTCGGCCCGTTGAAAGTCCGGTGTCACGGTCTGCGCTACCCCTGCATTGGTCACGGTCAGACCCAGCAACAGAAGAGCACAGATCAGAACAGCTCGGGCGGGACCTGGCATCAAGAGAGGGTGCTGTCAGAACGCAATCATCCTGCTCAAATACGGACATGTGCGTCTCTGCCATGACGACCCCCGAGGCTTTTGCTGCTGTTGCCCTTGCCGCTGTTGCCTGTGATGGAAGGCTGGGGCGGGATGAGGCCCATGCCCTGCGCCGTCAGCTGGAGAACCGATCGCTGTACAGCGACAGCTCTGAAGCGGCCATGGGTGAATTGTTTGACCGCCTGCTGTTGCTGTTGCGGGAGCAGGGCGTTCAGGGCTTGATCACGTCCGCCTTGCCTCAGCTCAATCGAATTCAGCAGCAGTCCGCCCTGGCTGTGGCAGCGCATCTGGTGCATGCCGACCGCAAGATCACAGCGGAGGAAACCGATCTCCTCGACCAGCTCACCCGTCAGATGACTCTGCCCGACAACGAAGCCCGCATGATTGTTGACGCAATTGCAGCTTTGAACCGCGACATGCTGGACAGCTAACGGCAGACTGAGGCAGTAATGACGCTTGAAGGGATGCCCCGTTCCGCCCGACGCCTGTTGGCCAGCCTGCTCAGTTTCGGGGTCTGTCTTCTCCTCTGGGCCCCAGCCAGCCTGGCGATCTCACCTGCTGCCCTGGGTGAAAGCCTGCCTGATGCATTGGTGATCGACGATGCCGATGTGTTCAGCCGCGCCAGCCGTGGTGAATTGGAAACGAAATTACGCAGCTTTGAAGATCAACGGGTCGATGCCCGCCTGATCACGCTGCGGCGTTTGGATTACGGGATCACCTTGAACAGCTTCGGTGAGAAACTCCTCGAGACGTGGAGCTCACCCAGCGGCAATCCCCTGCTGCTGATGTTGATCGAAGCCTCGAACAAGCGTTCCGCTGTGGTGGCCAATCAGGAGCTTGAGGCACAGCTTCCTCCCAGCCTGCTGAAGAGCACCGCCCGTACAACGATGACTGTGCCCCTGCGAGAGGGCGATCGTTATCGCCAGGCATCCGTTGATGGACTCACCCGACTTTCAACCGTTCTCTCGGGTGGCGAGGATCCAGGCCCTCCGAAGGAGATCGAACGGGTCACCCTTCCCACCAACATTCCCACCAAGGCGGAAACCGCCGAAAGCGATGCCACCAAGTGGGTGATCATCCTATTGGTGCTTGGAACCATTATTCCGATGGCCACCTGGTGGGTGTTTTCGCGCTGATGACCCGACTGCGATGAGCTGACTGCAATGAGCCGCCGTAACTGGATCAACCTCTTCAGCAACAGCCAAGCGATCGAGCTCTCCAGTGATCTTGAGCGTGGCTACGAGGCGGCTCTGCTCATCCAAAGCCTGGAGTTGGAGTACTACGGCGATCGGCAGATTCGGCCGGAGCTCAAGCTCTCCGTGCCGCGCTCTGTTCAGGCCACGATTCTTCGCCGCTTCAAAACCGCGCTGGCCATCTGCCGCAATACAGCAGCAACTCTCTCGAAACAACGGGGCCATCTGGATTCCCAGGAGTTGCGTCAACTTCAACTGATTGAATCCGTCGTGAGCCGCTATGGATCGCGACGATCCAGCAGTTCGCCGTCGATCAGCCGCTCACCGGATGCCCTCCCCCGATCGCTTCTGGGTGTCTTCGACAGCATTCGCCTGCAGTTGGATCCCTCCACGGAAGACAGCGTCGTGGCGGGGTATCGACGCCGGCGGGACAGCACGCTGATTTCCCTGAGGGTTCTGCTTCTGCTCATTCTGGTTCCCCTACTTGTTCAGCAGATTGCTGGTACCTATCTGATCTCGCCTGCGGTCAATCAGTTTTCCCCCGAACTCCCTTTCCTGAGCTACCCCAAGCCTCAGCTGGAAGAGAAGGCGGCTGAAAAACTTCGGCTCTACAAGCAAGAACTGGAATTCGATGCCTTCCTCAAGGGCGTGCAGCCCCTTGATGATGGTGCGCTGCGCGACAAGCTCACCGAAAAGGCGACTGAGCTCAAGCACGATGCCGATGAGGAAAGTCTCAAGGCGATCAAGAATGTGTTTGCGGATCTGGCGGGCCTGATCGCTTTCGCCGTGGTGTGTTTTCTGAGCCGTGATGAACTGCGTGTTCTGCGTGGATTTGTTGATGAGGCGGTTTACGGGCTGAGTGATTCCGCCAAGGCCTTCGCCATCATCCTGTTCACCGACATTTTCGTCGGATACCACAGCCCGGAAGGTTGGCAGGTCTTGCTGGAAGGGATTGCCGAGCATTTCGGTCTTCCCTCCAGCCAAAGTTTCGTCAACCTCTTCATCGCGACATTCCCGGTGGTGTTGGCGACGATCTTCAAGTATTGGATTTTCAGGTACCTCAACCGTGTGTCTCCGTCTTCCGTCGCGACGCTGAAGGGAATGAATGGCAGTGGTTGACCCCTCCTCCACAGTGGAGCCCCCCGTTGCCGGCCCGACTAGCCGGCTGATCCTGGTGAGTGGGCCAACCCGCAGTGGGAAGAGCCGTTGGGCTGAGCACCTGTTGAAACACCACCCCGTTGTCACCTACATCGCCACGGCGGCCGCCCGGCCGGATGACCGTGATTGGCAAAAGCGTTTGGAGGCCCACCGGCAGCGTCGGCCCGACCATTGGAGCGTTTCTGAATGTGGGGCAGAGCTGGTGAGCGTGATCAACGGTCTGGCTCCCGGGCAATCTGTTCTGATTGATGCCCTCGGTGGCTTTGTTGCCCACCACCTGGACCTCACTGCCCAGGAGTGGGATCACCTCTGTGCACAGCTGATCGCCTCGATTAGGGCATCGCACTGCACGTTTGTTCTGGTGATCGAAGAGACAGGCTGGGGCGTCGTTCCCCCAACACGCATCGGAGGATTGTTCCGTGATCGTCTCGGAACCCTCGCGCAGGCACTTGACCCCGTTGCTGACGCTGCCTGGCTCGTTCTCCAGGGTCGTGCACTTGATCTTCATGCCCTTGGCCAGGTGGTGCCATGACTGAGATCGCCCCCCTGCGAATTGCCCTGTTCGAACCTCAGATCCCTCCGAACACCGGCAACATCGCCCGCACCTCGGCGGCCTTCAGGGTGCCGTTGACCCTGATTGAACCCCTCGGCTTCAATGTGGATGATCGGAGCGTTCGTCGTGCCGGACTTGATTATTGGCCCCACGTTCAGCTTTTCATCGCTTCGAACTTTGCCGAGTTTCAAGCTGAGCTTCGTCCTGAGCAGAGGTTGATCGGCTGCAGTCGTCGTGGTGGTTCGTCGCTCTCTTCGTTCACGTTTCAACGGGGAGATGTTCTGCTCTTCGGCCGGGAAGATACGGGGCTACCGGAACCGGTTCGCGAAGCCTGCGACAGCATCCTCACGATCCCCATGCCTGGAGCTGCTGATGACGCAGGCCAGGGAGGTGTTCGCAGCCTCAATCTTTCCGTGGCCTGCGCCCTGGTGACCTACATGGCTGGACAACAGTTGCGGTTGTGGTAATCCCACCACTGCTCCAAACCCCCTTGCGCGGGGATGTTCGGCTCGTTACCTTCAACGCGTCTCAGTGGTTTCATGCGCGCAACGCTTGCTCTGGCAGCTGCTGTAACCCCTGTTCTGTCCCTGGGTCTGTGGAGTTCTCTGCCCGGGATTGCCGATAACGCCACTTTTGATCTTGCCGAGCTGCCCCCTCTGCCAGCTCTCTCCCCGAACAATCCCGTTGCTGTTGTCAGCAAAGTCGATTCCAGCAGTCAGGTCTGGTTCCAAGTTGTTCGTGCCACGTCCCTGCGGCGTTATGCCGAGCTGTTGAAGCTTGATCGTGAGCAGCTGGCCTCGTTGAACAACGTGCCAAGCTCCCACGTTTTTGAAAAAGAGAGTTGGCTTTCCCTGCCGGACTCTGCACGGGTTGTTGCCGTGACGTTGTCGTCACTCAACCGCTCCAGTGAACGTGAGACGCTTCCGTTGGTTGCCCCACCTCCGCTTCGCGCAACGGCCGAAATCAAGACCGGAGATTCTCTGGCGTCATTCCTCAAACGCCACGGCGTGACGCAACAGCAGCTGTTGAGTTGGAATCCAGGCCTTCAGCTCACTGCTTTGACGATTGGCCAGGAACTGCAGATCGCTGAAGCCACTTCGGGTCAGTCGCTCCTGGCTGTACGCCCCCTCAGCAGTGGAGGTGCTGCATGGCCTGATAGCCCCCTGTCGTCTTCAGCCGATCAGCCCGACAGCCTCAAGCCGCCGATTGTTGGTTACCAGTGGCCCACCAAGGGGGTTTTCACCTCCGGTTATGGGTGGCGCTGGGGACGCATGCACAAAGGCATTGATATCGCCAACAACACTGGCACGCCCGTTGTTGCGGCCCGTGATGGGATCGTTTCATTTTCCGGCTGGAGAGGCGCCTACGGCTATCTGGTTGAAATCGCCCACAGTGATGGCGAATTCACGCGTTATGCCCACAACAGCCGTCTCCTGGTCAAAAAAGGGCAGATTGTTCCCCGTGGGTCTCGCATTTCACTGATGGGAAGCACCGGACGTAGCACCGGACCTCACCTTCACTTCGAAATCCGTCAGGCCGGTGGGGCTGCTCTCAATCCCCTGGTGAAACTACCGGCACGCAAAGCCTGAATCAGGCATGTTCGAACCCAACGAGGGTTCGAACATGCTGGTCAACAGCAAAATCAATGAATGTCAGAGGGGAGACTTGAACTCCCGACCTCAGGGTTATGAATCCTGTGCTCTAACCAGCTGAGCTACTCTGACGCAGGCCCTTCAGGCCAGTGCCCATCATACATCTCAGGGGTTCACCCTCAGCGCATGTCGATGGCATTGAGGCGATCGCGGAAGGATTTCGGTTGATCGTCCTTGGTGAGTGGGCCTGCCGTCTCAACAACAGGTGTTGGCGCTGGAGCCGGGGCCGGCTCGATGCTCCGCGGTGCCGTTGAACGTCGGATTGCGCCGCGATTCCCACCCAGACTCTTCAGCTGACCAGTGCGCTGGTCTCGATCCAGGGGTTTCTTGCGCAGATCGCCCTTCAGCTGGTTCAACAGACGGAAATGTCCGGTGGAACTGAACTTGCGCAGGAGCGCAGGATCCCAGCTCGTGAGTTGGTCAGTCATCAACTGAGTTTATGGCGACGGATGGCTAGGGTCGTGATAGGTTCAATCCTGAAACTGGAAGTCGGATCGACTACGTGTTAAGTCGTTTGCGGCCTTCAGCTCACTCATTCACCTCCCGAACATGACCGACACCGGTTGCTTGCGTGTGGGCCAGCAGGCCCCTGATTTCACAGCCACCGCTGTGGTGGACCAGGAGTTCAAGGAAGTCACCCTGTCCCAGTACCGGGGCAAGTACGTGGTGCTGTTCTTCTATCCGCTGGACTTCACCTTCGTTTGTCCTACTGAGATCACGGCCTTCAGCGACCGCTACGCCGATTTCTCCAGCAAGAACACCGAGGTTCTCGGCGTTTCCGTGGACAGCCAGTTCAGCCACCTGGCCTGGATCCAGACCCCTCGCAATCAGGGTGGCCTGGGCGATATCAACTATCCCCTCGTTGCCGACCTGAAGAAGGAAATCTCCACGGCCTACAACGTTCTCGACGAGGCTGAGGGTGTTGCCCTGCGTGGTCTGTTCATCATCGACCCCGACGGTGTGATCATGCACGCCACCATCAACAACCTGCCTGTGGGACGGAACGTTGATGAAACCCTGCGCGTTCTGCAGGCCTTCCAGTACGTGCAGTCCAACCCCGACGAGGTTTGCCCTGCCAACTGGACTCCTGGCGAAAAGACCATGAAGCCTGACCCCAAGGGTTCCAAGGAGTACTTCTCCGCCATCGGCTGATCGTTCGATCAACCCGATCCGTCATTTCGTTTTGCCCTGCCCGTCAAACGGGTGGGGCTTTTTTCATGAGTTGATCCAAAGCAAGATTGAGGTCGCGGTCCATGGCAACCAATCGGCCGTCACTCACAACAATCCTGGCCAGAGAAGGCAGCCCTACCTTCTTGGTGCGCAGATACACCGGTTCCACATAGAGAAGTCCGGAGCCCACGGGAAGCACAAGAAGATTTCCCTGCAGGAGTTCCAGATCCTCCTGATCCCATAGACCAAACTGCTCGCTCACATCTGGATCCTGATGGATCAGAGCCTGAACCTGTTCCGGCCCGGGAATATATTTGTCTTTGGGAAAGTCGATCAGTTTCAACTCACCGTAGTGATCCCCATCGTTCCGAGCCACCAACCACGCCGTGAGATTTGGCCTTGATAAGGGGGTCAGGGGTTGGAGCAGCAGAAATTCAGAGTTGTCGTTGCTTTGAAGCTGAGCCGTGATGTGATACGGAGCAACATCAACTTTGCGGCCGCCGTAGATCTCGCTTGGCACCTGCCAAACATCATCACCGTTGTAGAAAATTCTGGGATTCGAAACGTGGTATCGCTTCAATTGGTTGACCTGGGCATTGAAGAAGTCCTCAGGAACTCTGCGGTGATCAAGAAAAGGCTTTGGCATTGCCTCCATCGGCTCCATTAAGCCTGGAAAAGCGTGAGCCCAGGCCATCACGATTGGATCCTCAGGCTCCGAGATGAAAAACCGAATGCTGCCGTTATAAGCATCAACGATGGCCTTCACTGAGTTTCTTAAATAGCGATCGGGATCATCTGCTGATACCGCTGCGCTGTAGGGCAGGGTTGAACTGTGGGTGTAACCCTCGACAACCCAATACTGATGTTGGCTGCGTTGTTCTGAAGTTGCCTTGGTGGTGTTGGAGCTGTCTTGCTCAGGGTTTGGAATGGAGATCAGGTAGGGCTCACCACGAAAATCAATGAAGGGAGCGATGGCCTTAACCCGACTGCGCACATCACGCCGGATCAAAAGTTTGGAATCAGCATTGATCGTTGTGGTGATCAGCAGTCGAGGGTCACGCAGATAAACAGCCGCTGCGAATCGTTGCAGCCAGGATCCAATCGGTACTCCGCCAGAACCCTGATAGTGCGTCATCACGTTGATGTCGCCTTCGGGGTAGTCGAATTCTTCAATCTGCGTTGGAGCGATGGCATAGGGCGACGGAAGCATCCCGTAATAGATCGCTGCATCACCAACGGGGATGGCCTTCCGTACCTCCGATCGTTTAATACCCAGTTCTGGATTTCCCTCAATGACTGTTTCTGGACCAAGACCTTTAATGAAATACGAGGGAAGGCCATCACTGCTTCTGTCATTCACCGGACTGACGGTGAATCCATAGCCGTGAGTGAAGATGAAGTGACGGTTCTGCCAGGTTTTGGATTGACGCGGTAAAGCGGATTGATCCAATTCGCGGGCCGAGAGGATCACTTGCTGCGATGAATCGCTGTTTTCGTTCAGCGGGTAGCGATCAACAGCTGCATTGGAAAAGCGGTAGTACACCCTCAGTTGCTGCAGTTGCCGGTTGGCTTCCAGCAGAGGGCTGCTATCCCAGAGACGAACATTTTCGAGCGTGCTAACACCTTGCTCGCGATCAGCGGCGCTGAACCTTGTCGGGTCGACGACCTGACTCTTGATCTGATCCAACTGGAAGCCCCATTGCGTGGCCTCAATGGCATTGTTCAGATAGCGCTCTTGCAGTGCAAATTCCCTTGGCCGCACCACCAGCCAGCGCGTTAACGGAGTTGCCACCGTTTCCAACACCACAAGAGACACCAACACCAGTGCAAGGCCCTGACGGAGGCGTCGCCGGCACGGGACAAGCAGTGCACATGCGATCAGCACCAGTAGCAGTGTTGCGAAGCCGCGCAACGGAAGGGTCATGTGGGCCTGGAGCCAGCCCGCCCCTGCCACAAGGCCGTTTTGGGTCCACAGCAGCTGATGCCTCGATAACCACACCTGCCCCGCCACTCCGACCAGCAGAAGCGCCGAAAGCAACCTGAACAGTTGGATCTGTCGCGCAGAGAAGGCTGGACTGGCCCAGTCAGAAATCGATTTTGAGCTCGCCAGCACCCGCCAGAGCTCAAAGGCGAGGGTGAACGCGGCAGCCAAGAGCAGCAGGTCCAGGGCCAGATGCAATCCGGCAAAACGCCCCAAGCCGAAGCTCAGATCCGCTCCCAGCAAGGGGTCTCTCGTGGATTCATCGGGAATCCATAGCGCCAGCGACCAGATGCCCCACGTCCGGCTGACGACAGCCACCAGCGAACCCGCCATGATCCGTGCCAGCCACAGCCTCAACCGCGGCCAGGCCATCGCAAGCCCTATCGCCCCTGCCTGAACGAGTCCCACAGCTGAGCTGATGCGGTGCTGGAGCCCCGCAACTGGCTGCCATTCCCCAAGCTGAAACGGATCGCGGCTGGCCAACGCCAACAGATCCAGCGTGAGCAAGGCACTGATCAGCACAGCACCACCACTGATCAACAGCGTGAATCCAAAGGACCATCCGGTCAGGCTCATCGCCTTGGATGAACTCGAGCTGTGTTGCCTGAATTGCCTTGACCAGGCCTGGGCTGCCAGCAGCGGCAGCATCGCCACACCCGCGAAGAGAAGCTGCAGAAGCCAGCGCTTGAGGAGAACGTCGCTCCAGGCGAACTGATCGAACCAGAGCCACTCGATCTGCATCCGGGCTGCAACAACAACCAGCGGCAGCAGAAGGAGGAGGCGTCTCATGGGAGGCCAGCGATGTCTCTGAATCGATCACCGTTGATCGTTTCCTCGGCAATCAAAACGTCCACCAGTTGATCCATCAACTCACGGCGGGGCTCCAGCAGGGCGATGGCCTGCGCCAGAGCACTCTTGGCGAGCTGGCGGATTTGAGCGTCAATGGCCTGGCCAGTGGATTCGGCGTATCCCGGCCGTTGGTTGAACCAATCGCGCCCCAGAAAAACCTCCGTACCCGGGCCCTCGAGGGCCATCGGTCCGAGGCTGGAAAAGCCAAAGCGCGTCACCATCTCCCGTGCGAGTTGCGCCACCATCTGGAGATCTCCACTGGCTCCCTGGGTGATCTCGAGCGATCCGAAAACCACTTGCTCAGCTGCTCGACCCCCCAGGGCCACCACCAGATCAGCGAGGCAGGAGGAGCGGGTGATCAACCCGGAATCAAGCACCTCCTCGTCAGGCATGAAGCGGGTGTAACCACCGGCCCCTCCCCGGGGAAGAATCGTGACCTTGTCCACCGCGTTGGCCGCTGGAAGAAGACTGGCCACCAGGGCATGACCCACCTCGTGATAGGCGATGAGCCGTTTTTTGGCGCTGTCCTGCAAGGGACGGTTGCTCAGCCCCATGGTGATCCGCTCCAAGGCCCCCTCCAGCTGGAACTGACCGATGCGGAGCATGTTCTGGCGGGCCGTGAGGATGGCCGCTTCGTTGAGCAGATTGGCGAGGTCAGCCCCGGAAAAACCCGGCGTGCGGCTCGCCCAATCCGACAGCGAGACCGCGTCGTCGAGGGGGCGAGTTCTCGCATGAACGGCGAGAATTGCCTCGCGGCCTCGGCGATCGGGAAGGCCCACATCAATGCGCCGGTCAAAGCGTCCTGGACGCAACAGTGCGGCGTCGAGCACGTCGGCACGGTTTGTGGCCGCCAGCAGAATCACACCGGAGTTCTCCTCAAAGCCATCCATCTCCGTGAGGAGTTGGTTGAGGGTCTGCTCCCGTTCATCGTTGCCGCCGCCGATACCAGCACCGCGCTGGCGACCCACAGCGTCGATTTCGTCAATGAAAACGATGCAGGGGGACTTCTCCTTGGCTTGGCGGAACAGATCGCGAACCCTGCTCGCGCCAACACCCACGAACAGCTCAACAAACTCAGAGGCCGCGATGGAGAAAAACGGCACGCCCGCCTCGCCTGCAATCGCTTTGGCAAGAAGCGTTTTCCCGGTTCCAGGGGGGCCAACCAGCAACACTCCCCGCGGGATCTTGGCGCCCAGGCGGATGAAGGCCTCGGGCTGCTTGAGAAAGGTGACCACCTCCTCAAGTTCCAGCCGCGCATCGTTGATGCCGGCAACATCCTCAAAACGAAGCTGAAGGTCTTCCTGGGGTTTCAACCGAGGTTGACTGCGCCCAAACCCAAGAGCTCTGTTCGCCATTTGAGCTGAACGCTTCAACAGAAACGACAAGCCGACCACCACCAGCAGAACCAACATCAGGGTTCCCGCCAGTTCGCGTCCTGCTTGTTCGCGGCGGATGTCAACAACTGTCAGGGGCGTGCCGGAGCTTTCAGCGGCCCGAAGAATTTGGTTGTCGTTGGCGAAAACAGGAACGGTGACGCGTCGGCCATCGTTGTATTGGACTCTTACCTCCCGCCGACCGGGCACAAGGTCCAACTGTTTGATCTCTTTTGCATCGATATCTCTCAGCAGGGTGGAGTAACTCACCGTGTCCTGCTTCGTCCAAAAACCCTGAATCGAAGAAGGTTGAGCCTTCAGAGGGGCCGCGGAACCACTGGAGTCGCCCGAACCTGGTGCCACGTCTTCATTGCGCTGCACGGAGCCTAGCGATTTGACGCAAGGGGGTTCCAAACGAGACAATCTCGGTTTGGAAATTCACCAGGCGCAATGGCCGTCCCGAAGAAGAAAACATCCAAGGCCAAGCGCAACCAGCGCAGCGCCACCTGGAAGGCCAAGGCAGCCGTTGCCGCCCAGCGCGCCATGTCCATTGGCAAGTCTGTGCTGAGTGGCCGCGCCCAGGGTTTTGTTTATCCGGTGAGTGAGTCCGAAGACGGCGAATCCTGAGTCGAACTCGGGAGGTGGATCCTCCGCAGAGTTCGATCCGGATCCACCTCCACAACAACATCCGCTCGCATGGTGTGAAAACTGCTCGATGGCAGCGAGCAGAGAATCATGCGGATGAAACGATCCAAGTCGGCATTCGACAGCGACGCACCGCGTTCCGCTTCAAGGGTGGCTTCCTGTTGGCGCTTCCATCGCCAAGGCGCGTTGAAGTCGGTTGCTCGCAGTTGCCAGAGTTGATCGAAACACCTCCAGGTGGGTTCGTAGTGGGCGAGCACGGGTTGCAGCTTCAGGCGCCACTCCAACTCCTGCGCCGTTAGGGGGCTCTCGAGATGGGGCTCATCCGCAGTTGCGTCGTCATTTGGGCTGCAGCCCACAAACCAACCCTCAAAAATCAGCAGGTCGGCATCGCAACGGCGCCAACCGCTTCGATCTCCTCGGCCATGGCGTTTGGCTTTGTCGAAGCAGGGCATCAGAACGTTCTCACCCTGTCGCCATGTTTGAAGACACTCCTGCAGGAGCTCCAGGTCATGGCTGCCAGGAAGCGCACGCGGCACACCCCAGGGGTTGCCCTGCATCGCCGCATCAAGCCGTTCGGCCTCGAAATAAAAGTCATCGAGCGAAACCACCTGGATCGAGAGCTGAAGTGCCCGTGCGGCCGCTTCAATCCACTGCCCCAGGGTGGTTTTCCCGCAACCCGGCAAAGCACTGAATCCGAGCAGTCGGCGTTGTCCCTGCCATTGCTGGCCCAGGTTCAGAAGCGGCAGACCAACAGACCAGAGCCAATCCGGTGTCGCCTGAGGATGCCAGTGATCGATGGCGACCCGATGCCACCCAGAGTTGCGCTGCAGTGCAGACCAACTCGGAAGGTCGCCCAACTCGAGATGCTGCAGCAACCGCTGCTGATCCTTGCTGGGGATGAGGCGTTGGCCCTCAGGATCCAACTTTGAACGCCTCCAGAACAACGGCGTAAACGAATCCAAGCCGGAGGTTGTCCAGCCAGGGAAGACGACGGCGCCCAAGAACCATCAATTCACAGGCGATGAGGGCATAGAACGCTGTGTACGTCCTGAGTTCAACAGCATCCAGGATGTAGACGGGAAGGTTGCTGCCGATGAAAAATCCGAACAGCAGCAGCAACAACGAAGCGCTGCGACGCCACCAGGGGCCAGACCAGGACCGCCGGATCCCAGCGCCCCACGCGTTCTGAAGCCCCGCAAGACGTGTGCGCTGGATTGAGCTCATCGATCCGGCACCGACAGCAGGTACTCCAGATACTTCAGCGTTACTGCCCCCTCCTGGCAAGAGGCACCGGAAAGCACGGTTGCTGGCTGTCCAGGGTCCCCCAGGTGATTCAACACCGCAGCAGCCTCGCCACCGGACTCATGCAGAGCATCGGCATCCCAGGGGGAAGGGGTCAGCAGACAACGCAGACCTGCGGCTCTTGCCGCCGAAAGACCTGCCGCAGAATCTTCGATGGCAAGGCTGGCAGCACTGTTGGCCCCACTGCGTTCGAGAGCGAGTCGGTAGCCGTCCGGTGCTGGCTTTCCCGAAGCAACGTCATCCGATGTCACCACCCCATCGAAGCTGGGGATTTGCTTCTGGATCTGTTCCAGCAGAGCCATCACCGAGGCCGATCCGCTGGAGGTGACGATCCACTGCTGCACGCCGGCCCTGTTCAACTCCTGCAAAAGCCTCTTCACTCCGGGACGGAGATGCACATGTCCTTGGCGGACCAGTTCCAGGTAATGGACGCGTTTGCGATCACGCACCTGGTCCAGTTGGTTCTGGCTGAGATGCACCCCACAGGTTTCAGCGTGGAGTTTCACCCTGCGCAGCCCGCCAGGAATCGCCAGCAGCCTGTTGTAGAGCGCTTCATCCCAAACAAAGGGAAGATCCAGTTCCTGGAAGGCCATGTTGAAGGCCGGTCGATGACCGTCCATTTCCGTGTCGGCCAAGGTGCCATCCACATCCCAGAAGACCGCTGAAAGCCTGTTCACCTTGAGGAGCAGCAACGGCACAATGCTGGGACATCACCGCCTGTTGCGTTCCCTTGCCGGCTGTTTCGCTGCATTGGTCCTGGTCCCTTCCCGCCGTGGTGGAACCATCGCCATTGCAAGGGCTTGATTTGCCGCTGTCGCTGCGCTGTGTGCTGCGGCGCAGGGGATTCAGCTCCACATCCGAGGCCGAGAGCTTTCTCTCCCCTGGTGATCTACCGCCCACACATGATCATTTCCCCGATCTCGAGCAGGCCTGTACACGCTTGGTAAAGGCCTGCCGTTCCCGTGAACGCGTCGCCATCTGTGGTGATTACGACGCCGATGGGATGACCAGCACTGCGTTGTTACTGCGGGCATTGGCCCCGTTGGGTGCTGAGCCGGAACCCGCTATCCCATCGCGGATGGAGGAGGGATATGGCCTCAATCCCGCCATGGTGCAGCGGCTCTACGACGATGGCGTGCGATTGCTGGTCACCGTTGATAACGGTGTTGCCGCGAGGGAAGCCCTCGAACTGGCCGCAAGTTTGTCGATGCAGGTGATCGTGACCGATCACCACACGATCCCGGCGCAACGGCCGCCCATGACTGCGCTCATTCATCCGGCCACCACCCCGGAGGGCTCGCCTTACCGCGGACTCGCCGGTGTTGGGCTGGCCTATGTGCTGGCCCATGCCGTTGCCGATGTTCTGAACAAACCAGAAGCCATCCGCGTGGCCCGGGATCTGTTTTGCATCGGCACGGTGGCCGATATGGCTCCTCTGGTGGGGGCCAACCGCAGTTGGTTGCTGGAGGGGCTGAACCATCTGCATCGCTCCGAGTGCAAAGGCGTGCAAGCGCTTCAGCGCCTGGCGGGTCTCGGGGAACGTCCGCTGACGGCAGAAGACATCGGGTTTCAGCTTGCACCACGCATCAATGCAGTGGGCCGCCTTGGAGAACCGAGGCTTGTGGTGGATCTGCTCACGGCTGACGATCCCGATTCAGCCATGGCCCTCGCACGCCGTTGTGATGATTACAACCGCCAGCGACGGGATCTCTGCGACGCGATTGAAGCGGAGGCCGTGGCACTGGTGGAAGCGGAGTCCAGTGACGCTCTCCCCTCATTCCTGCTGTTAGCGCAAAGCCACTGGCACCACGGGGTGATTGGCATTGTTGCTTCGCGGCTGATGGAGCGCTATCACCGCCCCACCGCTCTTCTGGCCGGAGATGGAGATGGAAGTCTGCGGGCTTCGGTACGGGGACCCATCGGTTTCGCGGTGGATCGTGCCCTCTCCAATTGCAGTGATCTACTGACCCGCTTTGGAGGCCATCCCGCTGCCGGGGGGTTCACCGTTAAAGCGGAATTCGTGCATGCCCTGCATGAGCGCCTCTGCGCCGAAGCCGATGGCTGGTTGGTGACCCAGGCCCAGGGGCGTCCTGTGCAACCTGACGCTCTGCTGCAGTTGAAGGACGTGAACTGGGATCTTTGGCGCCACCTGCAATCCCTGGCCCCCTTCGGCATCGGTCATCCTAAACCCCTGTTCTGGTCACGGGGGGTGAGCGTTGAAGATCGGCGCGATCTAAAAGGAGGACATCTGGCCCTGACGCTGCGTCAGGGTGAAAGTGAGCGTCGCGCCATCGCCTGGCGATGGGATCCAGCGGCGCCTGTTCCCGCATGCTGTGACGTGGCTTACAGCATTTCGATCAACCGTTGGCAGGGTGAACAGCGTCTGCAGCTGGAGCTCAAGGCCATCCGTGCCCATACGGAGTTGGTGTTGATCGACCGCGGCACACGGCAATACACCGCCCAGTTGACGGAAACCTCAGGGCTGAAGCTCACCAATGGAGAGGGTGAGACGCTTCAGGCGAGCATTCAACAAGAACAATCCCTCACCAGCGACAACGATCTGGCGAGGGATCAGCGGGTGATTCAGTTGATCGAGGAAGCCTGCCTTGGGTTGGGGCTACGTCCTTGAAACGAGGCGATCAGAGTGCGCCGCGGCGGTAGAAGAGGATGAAGATGACAGCGGGACCAGCAATGGTGATCATCGCCAGGGCGGCAAAGTTGGCGATCAGGTGAATGTCAAAGCCCATGGCGATGCAGCGCTGTCCAAAATCGTTACGCCTCCCAGGCTACGGGGCTCTGTCCCAAGAGCGACGGATTGGTTCTGATCTCTGTGATGGCTTGTCACAGCTTCAATCATGAGCCAAGAGACGCCGCAATGGTCCTGCATCAAACACTGTGGAGCCTGTTGCCGACTCGCTCCCGAGGAACGGGCTGATGCCCTGGCGGCCTTGAACGAGGAGCAACAACGCACCTATCTGGCCATGGTTGGCCCTGACGGCTGGTGCATCCACTACGACACGGGCAGTCAGCGCTGCACGGTTTATGAGGAGCGTCCTGATTTCTGTCGTGTCAGTGGTCTGGGCCGTCTTTTTGACGTCCCCGATGATCAGTTCGATGCCTTCGCCATCACCTGTTGCCAACAACAGATCCGCAGCACCTATGGCGGCCGCAGTGGCGTGATGCGTAGGTTCAAGCGCGCTCAGACCGCGGGAGGTTCTGTTGACGAGTGAGCAAACAAGCCCTGAGTCGCGCAGCTTTGTTGCCGTGTTGTTCAGCACCTTCACCACAGTGTTTGTGGCTGAACTGGGCGACAAAACCCAGTTGGCAACGCTGTTGCTCTCGGCCCAGTCCGGCTCTCCTGTTCTGGTGTTCATCGGTGCCGCGCTGGCATTGATTTCATCCAGCCTTGTGGGCGTTCTCGTCGGTCAATGGTTGGCCAAAACCCTTCCGCCTGAGCGTCTTGAACTGATGGCTGGGGTGCTGATGGTGGCGCTCGGCATCTGGCTCGGTCTTCAGGCCGCCAGCTCCCTTTGGTTCAATGCAGCGAGCTGACGATGGATTTTCCCCTTCTGATCTCCACGTTCTTGACCGTGTTCCTTGCCGAACTCGGTGACAAGACCCAACTGGCCACCGTTGCCATCAGTGGCACGTCCAATCGCCCCCTGGCCGTGTTTCTCGGCTCATCATCGGCGTTGGTTCTGGCCAGTTTGCTGGGGGCCTTCGCCGGTGGTTCCGTTGCAACCGTGATTCCAAGCGACCTGCTTCAGCTGCTGGCTTCCGTGGGTTTCCTCGTGATCGGCGGCCGCTTGCTGTTTCCTCTCGTCCGTGATGGTGAAGCCAACTCGGACGGGGATCAAACTTCTGAGTCCTAAAGTGATCTTTGAAGGGCTGATTTTGCACGGCCTGCTGAAGAGCGTCGACCACCCCTTCCCTCTCTCCCGGCCCTGATGGTCGGTTTCTGCGCACGCCACGATGAAATTTACGGTTGCCGATCTGCTGGATCAGCTCTCAACGGAGCACTCCTCTGAGCCCGACCAACTGGCAAAGATCCTCAAGCTCAGCAACAAGACGGATAAAGCGGCGCTTGAGCTTGCCGTTTCATCACTGATGAAAATCGGTGTGATCGAAAAGACCAGTGAGGGTGGTCTCACACGGCCCCAGGAGAGTGATCTGATTGATGCTCGCCTGCGTTGCAGCAGCAAAGGCTTCTGCTTCGCCATTCGCGATGACGGCGGCGAGGACATCTACATCCGTGACCATCAGCTGAACCACGCCTGGAATGGCGATCGTGTGCTGGTGCGGGTGACGCGGGAGGGCGGACGCCGCCGCTCTCCTGAAGGAGGTGTGCAATGCATCCTGGAACGGGCCACGCAATCTCTCCTGGCTCAGGTGGAGCAGCAGAGCGACCAGCTGCTCGCCTCCCCCTTGGACGACAGAGTGCTTGCCGGCATTGAGCTGCCAGCTGAGGATTCCAAGCATCTGCCCGGTGATGAGGTCTCCAGCGTTGTCGAGGTACGCATCGATCGCTATCCCGTGGCTCAGCATCCTGCGGCCGGCCATGTTGTGCGATCTCTCCCGCTCAATGGAGGACCAGCAGCCGACCGGGACCTGCTGCTGACCAAGGTTGGTCTCCAGGACCGTCCAGTAGCACCTAGAAGCTCAGGCAAAACCCCTGCGTCCAAGGGCCGGGTCGATCTCACCGCACAACCATCGCTGCTGCTCAAAGGATGGAGTCAGGACGATGCACCGGGGTTGCCTGCCGTGCACGTTGAAGCGAGGGACGGCGGTTGTCGCCTCTGGGTCCACGCGCCCAGCGTGGGCGAGCGGATCGGTCTGGGCAACAGCCTCGATGCCTGCCTGCGGGACCGTGGTGAAGCCCTTTGCCTCGGCGAAGTCTGGCAACCTCTTCTCACTCCGGCCCTCCACAAGGCCACCAGCTTCTCGGCCGGGTCCGAGGCTGATGCCATCAGCGTTCGGCTCGACGTCTCTGCCAACGGTGAGGTGAGCGACTGGGAGTTCATGCTCAGCACGGTGCGCCCCGTCGCCGAAGTGAGCGCCGATCAGTTGGTCGCCCTGGCGGAACGCAAACCCAAGGCGCGCAGCGTCCCGACCGCCCTCAAGCCGATCAAAGACCAACTCGGTCAGCTGGAGACCCTGCGCTTCTGCAGCACGCTGTTGTTGGAGCAGGAGCGTGCCAACGGGGTTGTGCAGCTCGATCTCTGCCCTCCACAGCTGGAGGCCCTTGGTGACCTCTGCAGCGCAGATCCCTCCGGGTTGCGGCATCGCTGGGTTGATGCGTTCAACCCGGTCGACCCCCATGCGTTCCTTCAGCCTCTGTTGAGGGCCGCCGACCGTGCGTGGACCGCACAACGACTCGAGCTCCAACTGCCGGGCATCACCGTTGAGGCGGATGAACCCGATGGCAGCGTGCTCACCGATGTGGCAAAGACAGCCATTGCCCTGGATCTTCCCCTTGAACTGGATGACGACGGCTGTCCATCAGCTTCGGAGCTGGTTCAGGTGTTCAAAGACAGCAGTCAGCGCCGGGTGCTGGAACAACAGCTCAGTCACGCCCTGCCACCTCTCACCCTTGTGGCATCCACAGAGGCCCCCCCTGCGGCAGCAGATTCCGATGAAGACGAGGTTGCTGCGTCAAGCCGGAACAGCTCACTGACCCCATGGACCTGTGCCACCCAGCACTACGCCCACCTGGTGAATCAACAGGTGATCGTTGCGCTGCTGACCGATGCCAAGGATCGTCCAACCGTCCGTCACAAGACGCGTCTAAAGCTTGGCCTCAAGGGTGCCGGTGCTGATCTCACGTGGCCCCTGTTCACCGCATCCCAGGACGAGAAGTTGAACGGATTGGTGAACGAGCGCACCGTGCAGCGGCTCAACACGCGACGGCGCCAGGTGTTGGAATTGGAAAAGGATCTGCTTTCGATGATCCAGGCCCGTTCAGCCCAACCCCTGATCGGCGAACAGGTGGAAGGGCGCATCAGTGGTGTGCAGAGCTATGGCTTTTTCGTGGAAGTTGGTGAAAGTCGCGTTGAAGGGCTGGTGCATGTGAGCTCCCTCAACGATGACTGGTACGAATACAGATCACGCCAGAATCGCTTGGTCGGGCGCAAGAACCGTCAGACCTATCAACTTGGCGACGCCGTACAGGTGCGCGTGATCAATGTGGATGTTCTGCGCAACCAGATCGACCTTGAGGTCATCAGCCAGGGTTCCAATGGCTCCACGGAACCTGAATCCTCAGCGCCTGAATCCTCGGAGCCGCTGCCCGTTGCCCTCAGCGAGCGCTGAGTGATGCATCCCTACGTTCTGGCAGTCACCGGTGCATCCGCTCAACCTCTGGCCGAGCGTGCCCTACAGCTGCTGCTGCAGCGCGAGCGCTCGGTGCATCTTGTGCTCAGCCATGGTGCCCATGAGGTGTTTCGTGCGGAACAGGGCCTGACGATCCCTGTTGATCCCCTGAAACAACGTGCGTTCTGGCGAGAGAGGCTATCGGTGGAGAGTGGCGAGCTCACCTGTCATCGCTGGAATGATCAGGCTGCCTGCATTGCCAGTGGCAGCTACAGAACCCGGGCGATGGTCATCGTTCCCTGCAGCATGGGAACCGTCGGGCGGATCCATGCCGGTATCGCCGCAGATCTGATCGAACGTTGTGCGGATGTGCATCTCAAGGAGCGTCGGCCCCTGGTGATTGCTCCCCGGGAGATGCCTTTCAACCTGATTCACCTCCGCAACCTCACCAGCCTCGCTGAAGCTGGAGCCACCATTGCCGCTCCCATTCCGGCCTGGTATTCCCGGCCCGATTCCTTGGAGGAGATGGTGGACTTTCTGGTGGTGCGCCTGTTCGACGGCCTGGAGGAGGACCTTGCACCCCTGAAGCGCTGGCAGGGCCCCCTGGAATGAACATGTTTCAGCGGTTGCTGCTGATTCCCTGCCTGGCGCCACTGCTGGCGTTGCTGGTTCTTTCGGCCACCAATGTCGGAGACAAGACCCGGATCCGTCTGCTGGTTTGGACAACACCTCCGCTCCCCGTTGGGGCGTGGACAGCGCTGGCTGGCGTTGGTGGTGCGGCCGGAGCCGCTGTCGCAGCGGTTTTGGTCTCCCCAGTGGAGCGTCCTCTGAGTCGCCAGAGGCGATCCCCTGTTCAACCGGAGTTTGAGGAGAGGGGCTATACCGACTACGAACCGACACCCAGATCCAGCACAAACCCAGGCCCCGAACGAGATGTGAGAGAACCGGCTCCAACGGTGTCTGTGGCCTACCGCGTGATTCAACGCCCTTCGTCAGTCCCCCCGCAGTCAGACGCTTCATCAGGCACTTCAGCCGTGGGCTCTCCTTCTCAGGAGTTCAGTGATTGGGGAGATGATCCGGAGGCGAACTGGTAAGCAGCGCACCAAGCTGCTTACAGTTGCGCCAGCAATGCTGGATCGGTGAGCGAAACCCCAGTCGAGAAGCAGTCTTCAGGTCAAGAGGCCCCTGCCAAAACGGCGCCGAAAGCGAAGCCGCCCAAGCCGGAGGACAAGCCCTTCCCTGAATTCATCGACACACTGTTTTTGCCGGCCGTCGCCAAACAGTTGGCCGAACATGACATCACCGCTGATCGGCTCGAGCGCGTGGATGGGCAGCGTCCCGTTGTCGGTGGTGAATGTCCAATGGTGGTTGGTGAGCTTCCAGGGGGGCGCCGCTTCTGGGTCTGCTTCTCCAAGGCCGACATCAACAGCGCCAAAGTGATTGCCCTGGCTGATGCCGGCAGCGAGCCAACGCTGCTGGAGAGCTTTCTGATCGATGAGAAGCGGATGTCTTTGGCCCTTCTCGTTTCCCGTCTCTTGCAACGGCTCAACGGCCAAAAGTGGCTGGGAGGTAACTAACCGCCCGCATTGGCCTCGGGGGTTGGGCTGACACGCCTACATTGGCAGGATCGTGAACCGCAACTGATGGTCCCTCCCACCGCCGTGGCCGAAGGCAGCGCTGTAGCCATCAAGGATCCTGTCAAGGACACAATCCTGACCCCTCGCTTCTACACCACCGATTTCGAAGCGATGGCGACAATGGACCTTCAGCCCAATGAGGCTGAACTTGAAGCCATCTGTGAAGAGTTCAGGAAGGATTACAACCGCCACCACTTCGTTCGTAACGAGGAGTTCGAGGGTGCTGCGGACAAGCTGGATCCTGAAACCCGCAAAGTGTTTATCGAATTCCTTGAGCAGAGCTGCACATCGGAATTTTCAGGATTCCTGCTCTACAAGGAACTGAGCCGCCGCATTAAGGCGAAGAACCCTCTTCTGGCCGAGTGCTTTGCTCACATGGCTCGGGATGAAGCTCGCCACGCCGGCTTCCTCAACAAGTCGATGAGTGATTTCGGCATGCAGCTGGATCTCGGCTTCCTGACCGCGAACAAGGACTACACGTTCTTCAAGCCGAAATTCATCTTCTACGCCACCTACCTGTCTGAAAAGATCGGCTACTGGCGTTACATCGCCATTTACCGCCACCTCGAAAAGAACCCCGACAGCAAGATCTTCCCGATCTTCAATTTCTTTGAGAACTGGTGTCAGGACGAAAACCGACATGGTGATTTCTTTGATGCCCTGATGAAGGCACAACCGGACACGGTTCGTGGCCCCATCGCCAAACTCTGGTGCCGCTTCTTCCTGTTGGCGGTGTTCGCCACCATGTACGTGCGCGACGTGGCCCGCAAAGAGTTCTACGAGGCTCTCGGATTGGATGCTCGCACCTACGACAAGATGGTGATCGAGAAGACCAACGAAACGTCTGCGCGCGTTTTCCCAGTTGTTCTTGATGTGAACAACGACAAGTTCTGGACACGCCTCGAACGGCTGGTGGCCAACAACGCCGCATTGGAAAAGGCTGATGCAAGCGATGCCATCGCTCCTCTGAAAGTGCTTCGCAAGCTGCCCTTCTGGATCGGAAACGGTGCCGAGATGGCCAAGCTGTTCCTGATGCCAGCGATCGACAGCGATCGTTTCCAGCCAGCTGTGCGCTGAGGGGACTCCCCCGGCCCAATCGAGGAGATTTCTTGACCAACGCCTTTTCGAATCAGTGGCAAGGACTCTTGGAGTCCTTGCTGCACCGTGGCAGCTCGGCAGGAGCCGACCTGGTGGAAGTGTTTCTTGAGCGCACCGACCACATCGGTTTGCTTGCCGAACAGGATCGGATCACCAGTGTGAATCCGTCGTTCGCCCGTGGAGCTGGCCTCAGGGTGTTCCGTGATGGCCGTGATGGCTTCGTCAGCACCAACGATCTCAGCGAAGCCGGCCTCCAGCGCGCCCTCGATCAGGCCCTCGCCATGCTCGGTCTCGAGGCGCAACAGCTCGCGTCCCCTTCAGCATTTGAAGGGTTGAAGCAGCTGACCGACCACGGCTTGAACAAAGTCGATTGGCTGGAACGCTGCCCCTCCTTGGATCAGGCCAGCCAGTGCCTGCTCAAAGGCACAGACCATCTCAATCGTCTTGGTCAGCACTTGCAGGTGCGCCGTGGCAGTTACTCCCGCGACTGGCAGGAAGTGTTGGTGGCTGCATCCGATGGCACCTTTGCCCGCGACATCCGCCTGCATCAGTCGACCGGTCTCTCCGTTCTTGCCGCCGACGGCGATCACCGATCCAGCATTGGCCGCCGCTATGGCAGTTCCGATCGTCCGGACGATCTTCGGGACTGGGATTCCGAAGCCAGTGCAGCTGAAGTGTGCAACAGCGCTGGAACGATGTTGCGGGCCGACTACGTGGATGCCGGACAGATGCCGGCTGTTCTCGCCAACCGGTTCGGTGGCGTGATTTTCCACGAGGCCTGCGGCCACCTGCTCGAAACAACCCAGATTGAGCGGGACACCACGCCCTTCGCAGACCGGGTTGGTGAACTGATCGTTCACCCTGCAGTCACCGCCATCGATGAAGGGCTGAGTGGTGGATCCTTCGGTTCCATCTCGATGGATGACGAGGGAATGGAACCTGAGCGCACCGTGCTGATCAAAGACGGAGTGCTCCAACGCTTCATCAGTGACCGGGCCGGTGAACTGCGCACGGGCCACAAACGCACCGGAAGCGGCCGGCGTCAGAGCCATGCCTTTGCAGCTGCGAGCCGGATGCGAAACACCTTCATCGACGCCGGTCCGCATACCCCTGACCAGTTGATTGAATCCGTCGATCAAGGCCTGTACTGCAAGGCCATGGGTGGAGGAAGCGTCGGCCCGACAGGTCAGTTCAATTTCTCTGTTGAAGAGGGGTATCTGATTGAGAACGGCAAACTCACCAAACCGGTGAAAGGGGCGACGTTGATCGGTGATGCCAAGGAGGTGATGCCACGCATTTCCATGTGCGCCAACGATCTGGAACTGGCTGCCGGGTTCTGCGGATCCGTGAGTGGAAGTGTGTTCGTCACCGTGGGCCAACCCCACATCAAAGTTGATTCGATCACTGTGGGGGGCCGTTGATGATGAGCAGCAACAACAGCCTTAACGCCACGGATCTCAGGGATCGCCTTCAGACCCTCGCCTCGCGTGAAGGCATTCGTCGTTGGGATCTTGGTGCCGCCTGCAGTGACGATTGCTCCGTTCAGGTGGATCGTGGTGAAGCCAAACAACTCAAGGCTTCGCAGCGGAGCTCTATCACCATCCGGGTTTGGAACAGCGATGGCCTGGTAGGCATTACCAGCACCACCGACCTCTCCGATGGCGGCTTGGAACAAGCCCTGGTAGGAGCCCATACGGCCAGCCGTTTTGGCAATCCCGAGGACATCCCTGAGTTCTCCCCCCTGGCCACAGCTCCACTCCCCGAGCTCGATCGCCCGCTTCAACCACGCCAAGGAATCCTCCCCCTGCTGGACACCCTTCGGGATGCGGAAGCCGATCTGTTGGGTCGTCACCCCGCGATCCAGACCGTCCCCTACAACGGACTGGCGGAATCCCTGTCCCAGAGCCTCTATCTCAACAGTGATGGAGCACTGCGGCAGATGGAGCGCACCCAAGCCAGCCTGTATCTCTACGCAAGGGCGGAGGAAACAGGTCGTAAGCCCCGCAGTGGAGGTGCTGTTCGTCTGGGTCTTGGCAGCAGCGAACTGGATGTTCAAGGCTGCATCAGCGAGGCCGTTGATCGCACCGTCAGCCATCTGGACTATCGACCGATCGAAACCGGGAGCTACCGGGTGTGCTTCACCCCCGAGGCCTTTCTCTCACTGCTTGGTGCCTTCAGCAGCATGTTCAATGCGCGTTCAGTGCTCGATGGGGTGAGCTTGAGCCAGCGGGATTCGATTGGATCCGATGTGGCGGTTCCTTTCTTCAACCTCCACGATGACGGCCTCCACCCCGGACACATCAGTGCGGCAGCCTTCGATGGCGAGGGAACACCAACCCGACGTCTCTCCTTGATTGAAGGCGGAACCCTGCGTAATTTCCTTCACTCGGAAGCCACGGCCCGAGCCTTCGGTGTTCAACCCACCGGTCACGCTGGACTTGGAGCCAAGGTTTCGGTGGGTCCAGACTGGTTCGTGGTTGGTTCCAACCCGCAGGTGAGCAGCGGTAACAGCCTCAACCACCGCACCGAGTCAGGCCCCTTCGTGCTGATTGAGGATCTGTCAGCGCTTCACGCCGGTGTGAAAGCCACCCAGGGATCCTTCTCCTTGCCCTTCGATGGATGGTTGGTGAACAACGGCGAACGGGTTTCCGTGGAAGCAGCAACGGTTGCCGGTGACATCCGCTCTGTTCTCAACGGCATTGCTCATCTGGAAGCTGATTCTGAAATCACCCACCGAGGCGTTTCCCCTCATGTTTGGGTGGATGGACTCTCCATCACTGGCGAAGCCTGACGTTGAAGATTCTGTTCTGGGGGACACCGGTCTATGCGGTGCCAACCCTTAATGCACTGCATGATGCGGGCCACACCATCGTTGGGGTCGTCACGCAGCCGGATCGTCGGCGGGGTCGAGGCAAACAGCTGGTTCCATCGCCGGTGAAGGCGAGGGCAGAAGAACTCGGTCTTCCTGTGTTCACCCCTGAACGAATCCGACGGGATGACGATTGCAAAGCCAAGCTCGCTGCACTCGGTGCTGATGCCTCTGTGGTTGTTGCCTTCGGACAGATCCTTCCCAAGGATGTGTTGGAGCAGCCTCCTCTGGGCTGCTGGAACGGCCACGGATCACTGCTACCGCGTTGGCGCGGTGCTGGGCCCATCCAGTGGGCCCTACTCGAAGGGGATCAGGAAACGGGTGTGGGGATCATGGCCATGGAGGAAGGGCTCGATACTGGTCCGGTTCTGCTCGAGCAACGCACCCCGATCCAGCTGCTGGAACCTTCCATCGCCTTGGCCGAACGACTCAGTGCTCTCACTGCAGAGCTGATGGTTCAGGCCATGCCGCTGATTGAAGCGGCGGGACCGGGTCCAGAAGACGAGAGATTGGCAAGGCTCAACGTGCGGGTTCAGGCCGAGGGGTCTACCTATGCCCGCATGCTGGAAAAGCAGGATTTCCAATTGGATTGGTCTGCTCCTGCCCTCAGCATTCATCGCAAGGTGATGGGGCTTCATCCCGGAGTGTTCACCCAGTGGCAGGGCAAACGCCTGAAGGTGTTGCGCACGGAGCCGTTGATCGAACGGCTGCAGGATCAACTCAGTCCTGAGGGACGCAACCTCGTGGGCCAATGGCCCACCGGCGGGCACCCCCCAGGGACGATCCTTGCAGTGATCGAAGATCTGGGTCTTGTGGTGAGCAGTTCAGGCTGCCCCCTTCTGATCCGGGAGGCACAGCTGGAAGGAAAAGCACGCAGCACAGCCCCCGTTCTGTTGCAGCAACTCAACGCCACGCCCGGAGATCGATTGGGCGAAGGTTGATTCAGGATTCCGTGTACAACATCCGCGCTTGAGTCCAGACCCGATCGAGATCCTGCTCGGAAAGCTGAAGAGCTTCCGGGAACATCGTCGAAAGCCATTGTTGGCGCTTCAACAGGGTGTCGGCTTCAAAAAATGTTTGCTGCGACGCCAGAACTCTGAATTTGAGAAATTCCAGCAACCTTGCGCGCAGGCGAACCGTATCGATGAGTTTGATCCGTTGGCCTTGATCACGGAGATGAATGGTGCCGCCTGTTTCCACTCCGCATAATCGCGGTGCAAGCAATTCCAACGTTGTCGGCGGTTGCCAATGGCGCGACTTGGTCGCGGGGTGGGGGTAATAAATCCAGCCGTTCACAACCTCACTTTGAGGCATCTTGATCTGCACACTCCAAAACGAGAACGTTTCGGGGGGGTGGAGGTCGGTCCATTGCACCTTTTCAAACAGGTGATCTGGATCCGAAAGTGAAACCTCGAGGGGGGCAAAGTCGAGATTCAGCGTGCCGAAGTAACAGCCCGAAAGGTCCAGCCCTAAGGACTGGAACACGGGGAATTGCATTCGAATCGTGCCATCCGGATACGGTGAATCGTTGCTTGTTCCGGAGGCGACGCCATGGCCAGCACAGAGTCGCCCAGTGAGCCAGTCCGGTTTCATCAATCAGCGAAGTTCACGGTGGCTGCAGTTCTCGCAGGGGCCTTCCGGCCACACAGCACAGCGGAGCAAAGGACTACGGGCGTTGAAACGACAATTGGGATCACCAATCACCCAGCCATGTCTCCAGGGTGTTGCATCGGCGGGACGCGTCTGGGGTTTCACCAACAGGGCCACTGAGGCCATCACATAGCGACCGTTGCGAAGGGCATAACGGTGACGACGTTGCATCACAAGGAAGGATTGCTGTTCCACAACAAGCCATCGCCCCGGTTGTGGCGGATCCTCAAGATCAACGCGATGGAGCAAACGGTCTCCACTGATATGGCGAAGTTCAACCAGCATGGCCCTCGTCCTGATCAAGTTCCTTGCTGCGGATCCACATTCCCCAGGCAAACAGCAACAGCACCACCACCAAGGTGAGCCAATCGGGTTGATTCAGGCTGGGCACGACAACATGAACAATCAAGCGCAGCGCCACAAAAGCAACGGCAAGAAACCCAGCCGTTTCAAGCCGTGGATACAGATCAAGCCAGCGGATGAACAGGGCGGATGTAAAACGCAGTGCCACGATGCCGATGAAGGCGCCTGTGCTGATCAACACAATCTGATCACTGATGGCCACTGCTGCGGCAACGCTATCGATGGAGAAGGCCAGATCTGTGAAGGCCAGCAGCAAAACCGTGTTCAGAAAAGTGCGTGAGACACCGTTGGATTCATGTCCTTCGCTGGACTCGGCATCATCGCCTGATCGATTGTTGAAGTGATCAACCACCAGCCACACCAGATAGGCCGCAGCGAGGAGTTGCACCCAGGCGTTTTGCAACACCCACTGGGCCAAAACGATCAAAGCGATCCGCAAGACCAGTGCAATGCCAATGCCCAGGTTGAGGGCAAGGCCTTCCCGCTCCGGTTGGCGGCTGCTGCGGGCGATGGCCGCGAGGGCCACGGCATTGTCAGCCGACAGGATCAGCTCCAGCAGTACCAGAACAGGCAACAGGGCCAAAACCTCACCCCATTGATCGGCACCTTCGAAGAAATCCGACAGTGAGGGAAGCGAAGTGATGTCCATCGCGGCAGCCTAGAAAGTGCAAGAGCTGTTCCATTGCGATGCAGATCCGGGCCGAGCTGTGTCACGTCGACACCCTGAGATGCATCGTGCGGGTCGAGGCCTGGCTCGACGGTTCTCTGCAGGGCAGCGCCCTCGGTGAAGCCGCCACTGCTGAAGAGGCTGAGGAGAGAGCGTTGCGACGCCTGAGCTCCAGGCTGGGATCCACTGAGGCGCCACAACAGCCCCTGAATTCAGCTCGCCCAGAAGCCCCCCGGGTGGATGAGCCAAATCCGAAGCAGGTGCCCGTGGAGCGGCCGAGAAAAATTGAGCAGCCCCAACCCTCGTCTGCTCCACACCCCCCTGCCAGCCATCAGGTCCCCGTCCCCCCTGCTGACAATGCCCCCTCTGAAACACCAACGGATCCTGACGACTGGAGTGATGAGCTGACCGCCATCGATATGGAAATCAGACGCATTGGTTGGTCTCGAGAGCAGGAGCAGGAGTATTTGACCCGGGCCTTCGGTCTCGGCAGCCGCCACAAGCTCACACGCTATGCCGATCTGGTGGCCTATCTGCGTCAGTTGAAGTTGATCCAAGCCAACGACGACGCGTCCACCGCACCAGCACCCATCCGTCGTGGTGATCTGCTTCAACAAGGAGATGCCATGTTGAAGCAGCTGGGCTGGAGCTCCGATCAAGCCAGGACCTTTCTCCAACAACAACTGGGGGCGACCAGTCGTCAACAACTCAGTGATGAACAGCTGCTGCAGTTCAACATGCTGCTGGAGGAGCAGACGCTCAGCCAGGCCAAATAAGCACTAACACTCAGGAATGGTCAGGGCTAGTGGCTTACAACGGGTTTGCGGCAGGGACTGATACGGCGTCCATGCCGATTGCAGCAGGGTGAATCGTCTACACACTCTGCGCAGCCCGGTCGTTCCCTCCGCTTCTTTCCTGAAGGGGGGAATGGCCCCTATGGGGCTACAAGGAGATCAGAGCTCAGAAGTGAAGGGTTGCTGAGCTGCTAGATCAACTGCGGAAGTTGAACTCCAGCTTGGTTTTGGGTTTTTGGTACTTGATCACATTCATCACCTGAAGACCAGTATTTTCAGACTTTCTCTCCTCGGCAAGTGCTTTGAGGATCATTGAGCCTGAAGCCTGCCAGTCTTGATCAACTTCGATCAATTGCTTGGCTCGTGAGTAGTACTCCGCAGCTTTTGCCAAATAATCAGACTTCTGACTTGATGTCTTTGGAGATATTGCCGTTGTGATGGACTTCGCTTCCGCTGCGATAATTGTACAACACCCTTTTGCAATGGAAAGCTCACTTATGCGTGCACTCTAGCGGCGCGTTCTTTTGTAGAGAGCTTGATTCACCAGTGGAAAGGCATAGGGCATTTGGTTATTTTCATTCTTGATGGCTTCAAAGCAGGCAGGAGACTCATCTGTATAGCAATCTTCAAGAATGCTTGCTTTGGCCTGTTTCAGGGTTAATCCATCTCTCAATCCCGCTTCAAAATTGAATGCCGCCTCATAGCTTTGGCATGCACCGGGTCGAGCTTCCGTGCTGTGACCTAACAACAGCAGCGCTAAACCCGCAAGGCCAGCCATGGGACGCCTTACCAATGTGACTGAAGGCATAACGGGGATCGATTGGTTCACGGCGGCGATCGGGCCGATGGTCTGTCACGTATTGCCAGCCCGGTGGATCACTGCCTCGAGGATCCTATTTGGCATAAGAGTTGGCTTCCAATCTCAACGTTTTGAATCTTTAACCTGCCAAATTCACCAGCTGCACTCGCGATAGGGTCAGGCATGGATGACTCCACCCTGGTTGTACGGCAGCTGATCAATGAGCTTCGGGATGACATGTCCGAAGCGGGCCGTGAACTCAGAAATCGCAGCACTTGGGATCTCCAATGCCCCGTCGTCATCATTGATGCACGTACCGAACCCAACCGGGTAGTTCGTACCTCAGTTCGCGGCATCACTGGTGCCATCGCCACCAGCAACGTGATCGATGATCCCTTGATGCGGTCTTTTCTGGATCGCTTCCGTGAAGTTGGTGCTGATGAAGCCCTCGATGAATTTCTGCAGGGACCGGAGGCAGAACGTTTCTCCGAGCTCTGGGACATCTACAACGACGAAGCCCAACAGCAGGGTCTAGCGGTCTGGTCCCACAGTGACGCCGCCAAATTTGTGCTCAAGTCGAAAACTTGTTTTGACGATGGTCAGCTGGCCTGTGTTGCCATTACGTCGGGGGACCATCGTGATGCCCACGACGTGCTCACCTTTTCTGTGGATGCCTGCTGGTTGTCTTGAGCGCCGGTTCGGCCTTAAACGCACCGGAATTCAGGAGCGGATCAGTTGAACAACAACAAAAAGCGCTGAAGCTGCCAGGGGCCAAAGCAACCAGGTCAACTGAGGAATGGTGAGGGCGAGCACAAGCCCGATCACGAAGAAAATCAGAAAACGGCCGAGGGTCATGAAGGCACCAATACCGACGTATTGAACCGAAAACCCCGCCTTAGGCCAGTTTTTCGCGCCTTGAGCTGGGGGCTGGTTCGGGGGTTAACAAGATGGGGACCGAGGAAGCAACCAGCACGCCGCCCACAGTCAGCAACACCAGCAGCGGAATGGGCCGGACCAGGGGCTGACGCTGCAACGGTGTCGCGCAGCTGGAGCAGAGCGGAACAACCTCCTTGGGTGGATGCAACACCAAGGCCGGGCCGCAACAGCAGGAGGGGCAGCGGTAGCGCGGCATCGACCGGTGAAACGCAGCTGCAGGCACCTTATTGCGAAGATCATGGATTGCCGAGGCCTGCTCCATGCCGCTCCGTTCCCTGGTGACCAAGTTGCAGGAAACTGCACTCACCGGTGAGCTTGATGAGCGCTCAAGCCGCCCCGAACGTTTGCTGATGCGCGGGGCTGGTCGTTGCAGCCGAGCTCTGGTGGCCAGCGCGCTCTCACAGCGGCGGGGCGCACCTCTGCTCGTGGTGGTGCCAACGCTTGAGGAAGCGGGACGCTGGACAGCGCTGTTGGAATTAATGGGATGGAGCCAGGCCAGCCTGTACCCCACCAGCGAAGGCTCTCCCTATGAACCCTTCGATCCCACAAGTGAAATCACCTGGGGGCAACTTCAGGTTCTGAGTGACCTGCTGGGGGAACCCAACGCGGCGTCCTGGGCCATCGTGGCCACGGAACGTTGTTTGCAGCCCCATCTCCCCCCGCCAGATGTTCTTAAAACAAAAACGCGCACCTTGCGCAAAGGGGATGAGGTTGATCTGGAGGCACTGGGCGAGACGCTGGCCCAACTTGGCTACGAGCGGGTAACCACCATCGAGCAGGAGGGGAGCTGGAGCCGTCGCGGCGACATCGTCGACATCTTCCCGGTGAGCAGTGAGCTGCCTGTTCGACTCGAATTCTTCGGAGAGGAGCTCGACAAGCTGCGGGAATTCGATCCCGCCAGCCAACGCTCACTGGATCCCGTCGATGCGCTTCGACTCACACCAACAGGGTTTGGGCCTCTGATTGCGGACCAGCTCAGAGAGACAATGCCCGATGGACTGGAGCAACTGCTCGGTTCTGAGGGCACAGAGCAGCTTTTGAACGGCGGGACACCGGAGGGCATGCGCCGGATGATGGGTCTCGCCTGGGGGCAACCCGCTTCACTGCTCGACTACCTGCCGGACACCACAACAGTGGTGATCGATGAGCGACGCCAGGGCCTAGCCCACGGACAACAGTGGCTCAGCCATGTGGAGGAACATCACCACGACATGGCTGCTGAGGCGGGCCTGGACGAAGGAGATCGTGATCGGGTCTGGCCAGCGGTTCTGCACCGTGAGATTGAAGCCGCCTATGCCCTGACGGAGGTCTTCCATGGCTTTGACATGGCAGAACTGCTCGAAGTCGACCAGCACCCCAACAGCTTCGACCTCGCCAGCCGCACTGTTGCGGCCTACCCCAACCAATTCGGAAAACTCGGGGAACTGATCAAGGGATTTCAAACCGAACGCACGGCGGTTTGGTTGGTGTCTGCACAACCCAGCCGAGCGGTTGCTCTGCTGGAGGAGCACGACTGCATCAGTCGGTTTGTGCCGAACGCGGGAGACAGCAATGCCATTTCCCGTCTGATTGAGCAGAACACCCCCGTCGCCCTGAAGGTGAGGGGCACGGCCGAACTTGAGGGTTTGCAGCTGCCGGCTTGGCGGATTGCTCTGGTCACCGACCGTGAATTCTTTGGCCAGCAGAGCCTCAGTTCCAGTGGCTATGTGCGCCGTCGTCGCAAGGCCGCCAGCCGCACGGTGGATCCCAACAAGATGCGCCCGGGCGATTTCGTGGTGCATCGGAACCATGGCATCGGCCGCTTCAAAGCCATGGAAAAACTCGCGATGTCAGGCGACATCCGCGACTACCTCGTGGTGCAGTACGCCGATGGAATCCTTCGGGTTGCCGCCGATCAACTCGGCAGCCTTGGGCGTTATCGGGCCACGAGTGAAACACCCCCGCAGCTCAACCGCATGGGTGGCACGGCCTGGAACAAGGCCAAGGAACGGGCCAAGAAGGCGGTTCGCAAGGTTGCCCTTGATCTGGTGAAGCTGTACGCAGAACGGCAACAGGCCGCAGGCTTTGCCTTCCCCACCGATGGCCCCTGGCAGGTGGAAATGGAGGAGTCGTTCCCCTATGACCCGACGCCGGATCAACTGAAGGCCACGGCCGACGTGAAACGAGACATGGAACGGCAGGAGCCGATGGACCGACTGGTGTGCGGGGACGTTGGCTTCGGCAAGACCGAAGTTGCGATCCGCGCCATCTTCAAAGCCATCACCGCTGGAAAACAGGTGGCGATGCTGGCCCCAACCACGGTGTTGGCTCAGCAGCACTGGCGCACGCTCTCGGAACGCTTCGCGCCATATCCGATCAAGGTGGCTCTGCTGAATCGTTTCCGGACGGCGTCGGAACGCAAATCCATTCTCGATGGCCTGAAGCAGGGAACCATCGACGCCGTGGTGGGAACCCACCAGCTGCTCAGCAAAGGAGCGTCGTTCCAAGAGCTTGGTCTGTTGGTGGTGGATGAAGAACAGCGCTTCGGTGTGAACCAGAAGGAAAAGATCAAAGTGCTGCGGAAGGACGTTGACGTGCTGACCCTGTCGGCAACGCCGATTCCCAGAACGCTCTACATGAGCCTTTCGGGGGTGCGGGAGATGAGCCTGATCACCACACCACCGCCGCTGCGCCGTCCGATCAAGACGCACCTGGCTTCTCTGGATCCGGAGGCGGTGCGCAGCGCCATCCGCCAGGAACTGGATCGTGGGGGCCAGGTGTTTTATGTGGTTCCCCGGGTGGAAGGAATCGAGGAGGTGGCTGCAGGCCTCCGAGAAATGCTGCCAGGCCTGAAGCTTTTGGTGGCTCACGGTCAGATGGCCGAGGGCGAACTGGAGAACGCCATGGTGGCGTTCAACGCCGGTGAAGCAGACGTGATGCTCTGCACCACGATTGTGGAAAGCGGCCTGGACATTCCTCGCGTCAACACGATCCTGATCGAGGACGCCCACCGCTTTGGCCTGGCCCAGCTGTACCAATTGCGGGGACGAGTCGGTCGCAGTGGGATTCAGGCACATGCCTGGTTGTTCTATCCGGGCAACGCATCGCTGAGCGACACCGCCCGTCAGCGGCTGCGCGCCATTCAGGAGTTCGCCCAACTGGGCAGTGGATACCAGCTCGCCATGCGGGATATGGAGATCCGTGGAGTGGGCAATCTCCTCGGCGTGCAGCAGAGCGGCCAGATGGAAACCATCGGCTTTGACCTCTACATGGAGATGCTGCAGGAATCCCTGGCGGAAATTCAGGGTCAAGACATCCCCAGCGTTGAAGACACCCAGGTGGACCTCCCCGTCACGGCCTTCGTGCCTGCGGACTGGATCACTGATCCCGATGAAAAGATCGCGGCCTACCGAGCTGCCGCCGACTGCCTCACCGCCGAGGCCCTGGTGGAGCTGGCCGCGGGTTGGGCCGATCGCTACGGAGCGCTGCCCGCTGCCGTGGTGTCGCTCCTCCAGCTGATGGAACTCAAACTGCTGGCGAAGCGGTGCGGCTTCTCCAGGATCAAACCTGAGAAGCCCAACATCGTGCTCGAAACCCCCATGGAGGAACCAGCGTTCCGTTTGCTTCGCCAGGGGTTGCCCCAGCATCTGCATGGCCGCTTGGTATATCAGGCCGGCAGCGGCATCCAGCACAAGGTGATGGCCCGCGGTCTTGGTGTTCTCCCCATGGAGAAGCAACTGGAACAGCTGATGGAATGGCTGCGTTTGATGGCAGCCCAGATTCCCGATGCCGATGGCAAAACGGAGGCACAGCGGCAGGAGGAACTGCGTGCCAAGAATGCAGAGGTGGTTCAGGTCTGAAACCTGAACCCAATTCTGAGAAAAACGTTACCAACCACGCAATTCTTCGTTACATTGGTCTCAGCGAAATCCGTTGGACATGGGTGAATTCGTCGAGATCGGTGCTGGTGGCGTTTCTCTGGAACTGATCAGCGGCGTTTTCTGTGCCACAGCTCTCGGTGTGTATGTCCTGTTCCAGCCCGGCGCTTCAGACGATGACGACTCCAACGGTGGCGGCGGCGGCGGACTGATGCAGCCGATCTCCTGAGCTACTGCAGCGCGTAGCTGAGGTTGGCTCGGCCAGGTTGATAGGTCATCCCTGCCTGACTTTTCTTCAATT
This sequence comes from Synechococcus sp. N32, assembly GCF_900473895.1. Classification (NCBI taxonomy): domain Bacteria; kingdom Bacillati; phylum Cyanobacteriota; class Cyanophyceae; order Synechococcales; family Synechococcaceae; genus Synechococcus; species Synechococcus sp. N32. Next base: position 374,111 of record NZ_UCND01000015.1, on the reverse strand, counting down.
GGTTGATCAGGGTCCCCTCAGCCGTCCGGTACTGACTGTCTTTCTGGGTACCCAGGTCTTCAACCGAGAAGTTTTTGATCTCCTGCTTCGACATCGCCGCTTCGATGTCCGGTTGGATTCCGTTCTTGTGAATATCGGTTCCCTTGGGTGTCAGATACTTCGCGATGGTCACCGTCAGACCCGATCCATCGGCCAATCCGCGAACGGCCTGGACAAGCCCTTTGCCGAAGGTCTTCTGTCCAACGAGTTGGGCACGGGAATTGTCCTGAAGTGCCCCTGAAAGAATTTCGCTGGCACTGGCGGATCCCTGGTCAATCAACACCACCAGAGGTTTATCGGTGATTGCACTACCCGTGGCGCGCCTCACATCGCGGATTCCTGCGCGGGTTCGGGTGCTGACGATGGTGCCCTCGTTGAGCCATTGGCGGGCGATATCCACACTGGCCTCAAGCAAGCCGCCGGGATTGCTGCGTAGATCCAGCACGTAGCCCTCAGCAGCCTGTGATTCCAGATCCTTGATGGCCTCACGCATCTCACGCGTGGCGTTGGCATTGAATTGCTTGAGACGGATGTAGCCCACCTTGCGGCCATTGGGCGCAGTGTTGAGCATCGCCTTCACGGCATGAATCTCAATGCGCGCCCGTTTCAAGGGCACATCCAGCACCTGACCCTGGCGCCTGAGTCCCAGCACCACATCGGTGCCTTCCGGACCACGGATCAACTTGACGGCGTCCTCGGTGGTCATGCCTTTGGTCGAGGCACCATCGATGGAAATGATCACATCCTTGGGCTGAACGCCCGCACGGGACGCAGGGGTGCCCTCAATCGGAGAGACAACAATCAGCTCTTTCGTGTCTTTGTCGAGACTGAGCTGGATACCCACGCCCATCAACTCCCCGGAGGTGTCGATCTGCATCTCCTTGAACTCCTTCGGATCAAGGAAACGCGTGTAGGGGTCATCAAGGCTGGCCAGCATGCCCCGGATCGCCTCGTAGGACTCGGCGCTGCCCCCGTAGGACTTGCGCAGCAGATTTCTCCGCAACTGGCGCCACGTTCTTTCGTCGTAGGAGCCCGTGGAATCCAGGTAATCGCGATAAACGATCTGCCAGACCTGATCAATCACCTCCTTGGGGCTGTCGTGAATCGATCCGCCGGAGGCCGATGGCAGGGAAAAACCTGGCGAGCTGATGCCCAGGGCGGTGACCACACCACCAACACCCAGCATCAACAGCAACGGAGTCGATCGGACCAAAGAACGCAGGCGCTGACTCCGAACCATGGCCCTTCAGGACTGATTCTTCAGACTAACGAGATCAGGCGGGCTCCACCCAGCGACCGTCCTCTTTGATCAACTGGATCAGAGCTTCAACGCCCTCAGCTTCAGGCACCTTGCGGATTTCATCACGACCGCGATACAGAGCAATGGTCCCAGGCCCTTTGCCCACGTAGCCGTAATCAGCATCGGCCATCTCTCCGGGCCCATTGACGATGCATCCCATCACAGCAACGTCAAGACCCTGGAGATGCTTGGTGGCATCCCGCACCTTGTGCAACACCTCCTCGAGATTGAACAGGGTGCGACCGCAGCTGGGGCAGGCGACGTACTCGACCATGGTCTTGCGCAGACCCAGCGATTGAAGAATCGAGTAGCAGACGGGGATTTCCTTTTCAGGGGCCTCCGTCAGTGAGACCCGGAGGGTGTCTCCCAATCCATCGGCCAGCAGTGTGGCGATGCCTGCGGTGCTCTTGATCCGGCCGTAATCACCATCACCGGCTTCGGTCACGCCCAAGTGGAGTGGGTAATTGAAACCTTCCTTGTCCATGGTGTCCGCCATCAGGCGGTAGGCCGCGAGCATCACCGGAGCCCGCGAGGCCTTCATCGAAATCACGATGTTGTGGAAATCAAGCTCATGGCAAATGCGCACAAATTCCATCGCTGATTCGACCATCCCCTCAGGGGTGTCGCCGTAGGTGAACAGCATCCGCTCCGCCAGGGAGCCATGGTTCACACCAATTCGCAGCGCCTTGTTCTGATCCCGCAGCAGGGTGACCAAGGGCTCGAACGTCTCACGGATGCGCTGGCCGATGGCGGCAAATTCTTCTTTGCTGAACTCCTTCCGATCGGGATCGGGCTTGTCGAAAACAAATAGCCCTGGATTGATCCGAACTTTGTCGACATGCTTGGCGACTTCAAGGGCGATTTTGATGCCGTTGTGGTGGACATCCGCCACCAGGGGAACCATGCAGCCCTGCTCTCGAAGTGCAGCACGAATTTTGGCCATGGCCTTCGCATGGCCAATCGAAGGCGTCGTCACCCGAACGATTTCACAGCCAGCTTCCACAAGCCGAAGGATTCCTGCGACAGACCCATCTATATCGAGGGTGTCCTCGTTGATCATCGACTGAACAACCACAGGATGCTCACTGCCGATCGGCACATCACCCACCATCACGGTGCGGGTCACACGTCGATGGATCTTGGTGTCGTAACGCCGATCCAGGGCAGTCATGAAGCTCAGTTAGAAGCAACCCAAGGCTCGCACAGGCGCTGTTGGACTGCGGCCAGGTCCTGTTGTGTCAGATCCAGGGGCGCGCCGGCTTCTTTGGAGGGATTGCGCAGCAGATAAGAGGGGTGAAAAATCGGCATCACAGCCCGTCCATTCCAGCTCTGCCACTGCCCACGAAGCTGGGTCATCCCCCCCTTGATGCCAAGGATGGTCTCCACAGCGGTGGCTCCCGTCAGCACGATCACCTTGGGGTCAACGGCCTCCAGTTGAAGGTCAAGCCAGGCCCGGCAGGCGGCCAACTCAGCTTTTTTCGGCCGTCGGTTGTTGGGCGGCCGGCATTTGATCGCGTTGCAGATGTAGAGGTCATGCTCGGGATCCAGATCCACATCCCGCAGCAGTTGATCGAGGGCACGTCCTGAACGGCCGACAAACGGGACGCCCTGAGCATCTTCCTGAGCCCCTGGTGCTTCACCGATCAGCATCAGATCCGCTTTGGGATTGCCGCGGCTGATTACGACGTTATGGCGCGAACTGGAGAGGTCACAGGCAGTGCAAGAACTGCAGGCCTCCAGGCTGGAGAGAGTCATGACATCGGAGCAACAGATTCCAGGGGAGCCAGGAGCAACAGGGGATTGCCCTCCGGATCGTGGATCCAGGCCTCAGCACCAAAGGGCTCAAGCCGCGCCTCCTCGAGGAGCGATCCGCCACGCTGCAGGGCGTTGCTGAGCAGCCGTTGCAGTTCAGGCAGGGGCTCCTGCGATGGGGAGAGCCGCAAGCAGGGCGCCAGCGCTCGCCCTCGGGCTGGAAAAGAGCGCCGGCGTGAAGGCCTGTAGATCTCCAGCTGGGTGCCATCGCTGAATTGAACGATGCAGTGGTGCTCCGCCAGCCCAGGCTTCAACGTGGCTTGAAACAGCTCGCTGTAGAACGTCGCCAACCTGGCGCTGTCTTCCGCAGCCAAGACCCAGCTGATCTGTATCGCATTCATGGGCGCTGAGAAATCAAGGTTGTCTGCGACACCATCTGCGGCAGGATGATGACGTTTTAAACGCACCGCGGGGAGGTGCGTTACCGATGCCGCGCCCGCCAGAACTTTCCGACCGGGCTGTCGCCCTCAAACCGTCGCTGACGCTGGAGATCAGCGCCAAGGCCAAAGCACTGCGCGACAGCGGTAAGGACATCTGCAGCCTCAGTGCCGGTGAGCCGGACTTTGCGACGCCTGCATTCATCGTTGAAGCGGCCCAGCGTGCTCTGGGATCCGGCTTCACCCGCTACGGCCCCGCCGCGGGGGACCCCGATCTGCGTGCTGCTCTGGCCCACAAACTGAGCGTCGAAAACGGGATTCCAACCCAGCCCGAGCAGGTGCTGGTCACCAACGGTGGCAAGCAAGCCATCTTCAACCTGTTCCAGGTGCTGCTCAATCCCGGCGACGAAGTTCTGGTGCCGGCGCCCTATTGGCTGAGCTATCCCGAGATGGCGGCCTTGGCCGGGGCGAGCACCAGGATCATCCCCACCAAAGCGGAGGAAGGCTTCCGTCTCGACCTCGATCTGCTGGAGCAGCAGATCACCCCACGCAGCCGACTGCTGGTGATCAATTCCCCTGGCAACCCCAGCGGCCAGGTGATGACACGGGCCGAACTGGAGGCCCTGGCCGCGCTGGTGGCCCGTCACCCCCAGCTGATGGTGATGAGCGATGAGATCTATGAATATCTCCTTGCCGATGGTCAGCAGCACTGCAGCTTTGCGGCCATTGCCGAAGAGATCCGCTCGCGCTGCTTCACCGTGAACGGCTTTGCCAAAGGCTGGGCGATGACCGGCTGGCGCCTCGGTTATCTGGCTGGAGATGCTGCCGTGATCAAGGCTGCTTCAGCCCTTCAGAGCCAGAGCACCAGCAATGTGTGCAGCTTTGCTCAACGGGGCGCACTGGCGGCGATCGAAGCGCCTCGAGATTGCGTGCGCGAGATGGCCATCAGCTACAACCGCCGCCGAACTCTGCTCACTGAAGGGCTTCAGGCTCTGGAGGGCATCACCCTGATGTCTCCTCAAGGGGCCTTCTACGCCTTCCCCCGCCTGCCGGACGGCATGCCCGATTCGATGGAGTTCTGCCGGCAAGCCTTGGAACAGGAAGGCCTGGCCGTGGTTCCGGGCCTGGCCTTCGGCGATGACCGCTGCATTCGACTCTCCTGTGCCGTAGCGGATGAGACGATCAACAATGGACTGATGCGACTGAAGCGGCTGCTTCGCTCCTTCTGATCCGATCTGATCACTTCCTTTTTCTGAATGTCTGTACGAGAACGCAGGGCCGTGGTGGCCACCGGTTTGATTGCCGGACTCGCACTCACGGCCAGTGTTTCAAGTTGCAGCGCACCTCAGAACGACGCCAAAAAGGCCGTTCTGCAGATCGGTGCCATCCCCGACCAGAACCCCGAGAAACTCAATCGCCTCTACGGCACGCTCTCTGCGGAACTCAGCGAAAAGCTGGATGTTCCCGTGCGGTATGCGCCGGTGAGCAATTACGCGGCGGCGGTGAGTGCCTTCCGCACCGGCAGCCTTGATCTTGTCTGGTTCGGTGGACTCACCGGTGTGCAGGCCAGGCTGCAGACGCCTGGATCCCGGGTGCTGGCGCAACGGGACATCGATGCAGAGTTCACCAGTGTGTTCATCGCCAATGGCGCCAGTGGTTTGCGCCCCTTCACCAGTGCCGACCAACTGGTTGAGCTGAAGGGACGCCGACTGGCCTTCGGTTCGGAGAGTTCCACCTCCGGCCGCCTGATGCCCCAGTTCTTCATGGGGGAAAACGGCGTGAAACCTGAGGATCTGGCGGGGGGCGGCCCTGGCTTCAGCGGAAGCCACGACGCCACCGTTGCTGTGGTGCAGAGCGGTGCCTACGAGGTGGGCGCCTTGAATGAGCAGGTCTGGCGCAGCAATGTGGCGGACGGCCGCGTGGATCCAGGCAAAGTGTCGGTGATCTGGAGGACACCGCCCTATGTGGATTACCACTGGGTTGTACGACCCGGTCTGGATGAGCGCTTTGGCGATGGTTTCACCGACAAGCTCCGGAGAGCGTTGCTGGACCTTTCGGCAGACACAGAGAACGGCGCCACGATTCTTGAGTTGTTTGGTGCCGAACGCTTCATCCCCGCCAAGGACGAGGACTACGTGATGATCGAAACGGTGGGACGCCAACTCGGAAAGATCCGTTGACGGCGCTGCTGGAGCTGCACCAGGTCTGCCTGGGGCAACGGCTCCAACCGATCACCCTCACCCTTCGTGCGGACCAGCGTGTGGTTTTGCTCGGTGCCAGTGGCGCCGGCAAAACCACATTGCTGAAGCTCTGCAACGGGGCCTTAAGCCCCGATGCAGGATCCGTGCACTGGTGTGGTCGGCCCCATCAGCAGTTGTCCCGTCGGCAACGGCGCCAAATCGGCACGCTCTGGCAGGACCTGCGCCTGGTGGAGGAACTGAGTGTGATCCAGAACATCAACAGCGGTGCCCTGGGACGCCATGGGCTGCTCTGGGCGATTCGGAACCTGCTGGGTCCGCTCGACCCAAACACCTGCCTGGAGCTGATGCACCAGGTGAAACTGGAGGCCGATCTGCTTGAACAGCCCGTGCGTGAGCTCTCCGGAGGGCAGCGCCAACGGGTGGCTCTGGGCCGTCTGTTGCATCAGCGGCCTGAACTCGTGCTGGCGGACGAGCCCCTCTCCGCCCTTGATCCCAGCCTCGCCGAAGACGTTCTCAACACCCTGCTTCTCTTGCCGGGCTGTCTGATCAGCCTGCATCGGCCGGATCTGATACATCGGTTTGATCGGGTTCTGGGGCTCCGTGGTGGTGCCCTGGTGATCGATGCGAATCCAGACACCATTCATCGGGATCAGCTGGAATGGCTCTACGCATCGGCCTGAAACCAGCCCTGCCGCTGATCCCATTGCTGCCGGGCCTCAGCCTGCTGGGCGTTCTTGGGGTGCTGTTGCGCGATGGTCACGGCGGCGGACGTTCAGTTCTTCAACAGTTCGCGGCTGGGGCCGTGCAGCCCTGCATCGATCCCATCGTTCTGGGCAGCTTGCTCAACGGACTTCAGATCACCCTGGTGATTGCCGTGATGTCTTGGGGCATCAGCAGTGTTCTCGGCGTGGGTCTCGGCCTCCTGAGCTCAAGCACGTTCTGGGAGATCCTGGCTGGCGTGCGTTGGCCTGCCCTGATCTTGCGCCGTTGGCTGACCCCCCTGCGCGCAGTACATGAACTGATCTGGGGGCTTCTACTGCTGCAGGTGTTCGGACTAAATGGCTGGGTAGCGGTCTGCGCCATCGCGATTCCTTACACGGTTCTGATGGCACGGGTGATCGCCGATCAGGTGGACTGCCACGTTTCACCGGCCATCCCCGTCCTCAAGGGAGCCGGCGCCACGCCATGGGCCGTGATGCTCACCGGGCTGGTCCCACCACTGGCAGAGCCGATCAGCGACCACATCGGCCACCGCCTTGATTGCGCGCTTCGTTCAGCCTTGATTCTGGGCGTTTTCGGCCTCGGAGGACTGGGGACAGACCTCAGCCTCAGCCTGCGATCACTCCAATTTCAGGAGCTGTGGAGTGGCCTGTGGTTGCTGGCCATCGCCATGGTGGTGCTCGACCGATTGCTGCGAACGCTGCGCAACTGGTCACGCATGCTGATTCTGCTGGTGGCCGTAGCCGGCCCCTGGGTCGCCCTCGGCTGGGGAACACAGCTGGATCTGCAGCTGGCCTGGCCAGTGGCTGAGGGGTCGATGGTTATGGGCAACCTCATCGACGGATCCCAGGGATTCAATGCTGCCCTTGAAATCTCCTGGCCCGGTGTAATTGGTGCCACGGTGTGGATCACCCTGATCGCCGGTTGTGTTGCCACCGGCCTTCCACCACTGCTGCTGCTGGTTTGGCCCAGCCAGGCCAGCCTGCGTTTGCAGGGAGTGGTGTGGGGGGCGTTGCGACTGATCCCGGCTCCTCTCACTGCACTGCTGCTGCTGATGCTGTCCAAACCAAGCCTGGCCCTGGCGGGGCTGGCCCTGGGGCTGCACCACGGCGGTGTGATGGGTCGGGTGTTGATCGACGACATCCGCAGCACGGGGGGGCGTTCCGCCCAGACCATGAAGGCCTGCGGCGCCCCCAACCGGGTGAGCTGGCTTTACGGCCCCCTGGCGGATGTGAGTCGCGCTTACCTCACCTATGCGACTTACCGATTGGATGTGATCCTGCGCGACACCGCGATCATCGGCATGGTTGGGGGAGCCGGTTTGGGCTGGCAGCTGATGGAGGCCCTCAGCTCATTTCATTGGTGGTTGGTGCTGTGGATCGTGCTGATCTCCGCAGTGCTCACACTGCTGGGTGAGAGCCTGGGGGAACGACTTCAGGGGAGCTGGAACAGCCGGGCCATGGCCTTATGAGCGGTGCGAACGACGCCCCCCGTCAGCTGATCGTGCTCGGGGACAGTGGCGTGCATGGTTGGGGTGACCGTGAAGCGGGTGGCTGGTGCCAGCGACTGCGCCTGCGCTGGATGAACCTGCCCAGCGCACCAGTGGTGTACCCCCTGGGCATCCGCGGGGATGGCCTGGAACGCGTGGCCGCCCGCTGGCGCAGCGAATGGAGCTGCCGCGGCGAACTGCGTCGCCAAACGCCGGGCGGACTTCTGCTCAGTGTCGGGCTGAATGACACAGCCCGCGTTGGTCGAATCGACGGCAGACCCCAACTGGATGTGGAGGCCTTTTCGTTCGGCCTGGGACAACTTCTCAATGAGATGACCCAGGAGGTGCAGGTGTTTGTGCTGGGCCTCATTGCGGTGGATGAGCACGTGATGCCCTTTGCCGGCTGCCTCTGGTACAGCAACAGCCAGATCGCGGCCACGGAGGCCGTGATGGCCGAACAGTGCCGTGAGGCCGATGTGCCCTTCCTGTCCATGCATCAGGAGATGCAGGAGGAGCCCGACTGGTTGACCTGGATGGAACCCGATGGGATCCATCTCAATGCCGATGGCCACCGCTGGCTCGACCAGCGCTTAGGCCAATGGGAACCTCTGCAGGAGTGGGCCGGACTCGCTGCGCTTAACACATCAACACCTATCAGCATGTAAACGAGACCCACAGCGGCGACTAATGTGTGGCTCTCCTGACATTGGTGATCGGACTTGGGACCTGACCGCTCTGCACAACGCGCTGCCGGCCACCCCCCTGCCCAGCGCAAAACCACCCTCAAGTGGGACGAAAACGGTGAACTCACAGCCCTCGACATGGCACGCATCGTTGACCGCTTGACCCAGCCGGAACTGCAGCGCTGCGATCTCGACCCCTCCTGAGGATCAGCTCGGGGCCATGGCCTGCTTGGCGGATTTGTAGAAATCCAGGTCAATGTCGGAACGTCCGTCGGAATCCGCCATCGCCTCCACCCGTTTACGAACAGCAGGCCGCACGAAGAACGGAACATCTTTCTTGAGTGCTGCCAGTGCTTCTGGTTGCCAGTCCATCAATCCAAAACCGTTGCACCCATGATCCGGCACGAAAGTGCCGATCTGCGGCACCAAAGGGCCGACCGCTTCGGGGCTGAGGGTTGAACCGCTGGATCAGTTGCACTGATCCCTTGATTTCTCAACGTCACCTGCGGCATGAGTCCCGGCGTGGACTGCCGCCCTGCATTGCACGGCGCAATCAGCAGGCTCTCAAGCACCTGGGCCTGGCCCACTGCGCGGCCCGTCGCCAACAGCAACGCGGGCCTGAAGAGTTCGACGACCTGCTGCAGGAGTCCCGGGTTGGATTGATCCGTGGCCTTGAACGGTTTGATCAACAACGAGGCCTCCGCCCCAGCAGCTATCTGCTCTCGCGGGCCACCGGCCAAATCCTCCACTACCGCCGGGATCGATCACGCATGATTCGGATTCCCTGGCGACTGCGTGATCTTTACGCAGCCGGAATGAAGATCCAGCGCGAACGCGAACAGAACCGGCAACCGCTTCTCAGCGATCAGGACCTTGCAACCGAACTCTCGGTTCGACCAGAGCGCTGGGCCGCCGCCGTTGAGAGCCATGGAGCCAGCCAGGTCGTCGACCTGTCTGCCAGCCCTGGAGAGCCAGCAAGCTCGAGGGCGGAGGATGAACACCTGGACTGGCTGAAAAGCGTGCTGCACCAGGTGGATGGCCTGGCCGGCACCGTGCTGCAAGCCCACTTGATCGAAGGCCAGACCCTCAAGGATCTGGCTCAGGCCATGAATTGCAGCCGTTCATCCCTGCGCCTTCATCTCCATGAGGGCGTACAACTGCTGCAGCAATGGGCCCAGCGCGATGGTCTGATGCCCATCCAAACCAGCTGATCAGAGCACCATCAGCAGCATCGCCAGAACTGCGGCCAGGAGGGTCTGGAGAGCATTGACCAGCTCATTGCTCAACCAGGCCACGCGATCCTGCACCAGAGCACCGAGCAGGCTTTCGCCGAGGGTCGCCACCAGGCCAACCAGCATCACCAGCACTGCCACAGGCCATGAAGGAACCAGCTGCAGGGCCAGCATCACCAGGGTCATGGCGATGCTGCCGGCGGCACTGGCCAGGGTTCCCTCAAGGCTGATGGCTCCTTCGGTTCCTGGTGGAACAACCCGCAGGCTGGTGATCAACACCGTGGTGCGCCCGAATCGTTTGCCAATCTCACTACCGAAGGTGTCGGCCAACTTGGCGGCAAAACTCGCCGCAAAACCAACCAACATCAGCTCACGGGGCTCGACACCAGCACCGATGAGCAGTGCCAGGAAGGCTCCAACGGCCGCAGAACCCCAGACGTTTTCAGGGCCGCGCTGCCCACCGCGGGCTTCGGCAAGACCTCGGCTCTGCTTGTTCTGAAAGCCGATCTTGGTGACCAGACTTCCCATACAGAGATAGGCGACCACGGCCAACCAGCCCGACCACCCCAAACACCCCCACAGGATCGTGCCCAAGGCAGCTGCATGAACCCAACCACTGCGGGTGAGCACAGATGTCCGCTGCGCCAGGGCGATCAAAACCGTGTTCACCAGCAGGGCCTGAAACCAGAGTGCTGACATCACACCGTGTTGCAGTGCCCTAAGCATCTCCTGCCTGCGGCCATTGCAGAGGGAGAATCGGGTGCGTTCGTTCTCTGGTCGACCGGATGGTGTTCAACAGCAACAAGGGCTTTTTCCTCACCCTGGATGACGCCGCTGCTCCGGCCACCCTCGAGCTGCCTCAACAAGAGGCTCCAGCCACCGAAGAGGCACCGGTCGAGGCAGCTGTGGTCGCAGCCTCCGAGCCCTCAGAGGTTGCCCAGCCTTCAGCCCCCGAAGCTGTTGAAGAGACCGTTGCAGAAACCAGTGCTGCATCCAGCGCTCAGCCCGCAACCTCACTCACCACAGCAGAAGCGATCGCCGCTGAACTGGCTGCAGCAGAGGCATCCCGCCCGGCGGTGACCTACTCCACCTTTGCCCCCAGCAACCTCATGCCTGGTGGCGGACTGCGCCAGCGCAGCCGCCGGCCTGGAGCAGCTCTGAAATCCTTCCGGGGGATCGCTCAGGATCTGTTCAAGAGCTGATCAGCCGATCACGCCAACGAACCAATTCCACGGCACCAGCCACCGCGGCCGTCGAACTGCGCAGGATGGTTGATCCCATCTGGACAGGCTGAATCTGGGCTTGGGTGAACTGCTTCAGTTCCTCTTCGGTCCAGCCCCCTTCCGGGCCAACCATGAGCCATGTGAGCTGACCAGGATCGGCCTGATGACGCAACCATTGATCCAAGGCCGGTGGTGCCGTCTCGCGGGTCACCCCCACCAGACGCTGGCCCCGCTCATCGCCCATCCATTGGGATAGGTCTTTGAGATCGAGCAGCTGTGGCGTCCACAACCGTTCGCACTGCTCCACCGCTTCACGAATGATCGTGGCCCAGCGCTCGGGTCGGTGGTCGGCCTGGGGAACACAGCGATCGCAGCGCAGGGGCTGAATCCGGTCAATCCCGAGCTCACAGGCCATCCGGACGACCTCATCCATCCCCCGCCGCATCAAGGCCACGGCCAGACCCAGCTGAGGTTGGGCCTGGGGCTCAATCAGTTGCGCTGGCCGATCGAGCTCGAGCAGCTTGGGTTCCATCAGGGTTGCGGTCGTGAGCCGGCCGCAACCATCGATCAGATCCACCTGCTCGCCACAGCGCAGACGCAACACTCTTCGCAGGTAGTGCTGCTCTTCGGAGTTGAGCAGAACCGATCCACCCTGCTCCAGGCGATCCGACGACAGAAGCAAGCGCCGGCGTTCAGCCACCGGCAGGGAAAACACTGTCGGGATGGTCTTCAACCGGCCAATTCTCATTGACCCCACCAACGACCAGCTCTTCGATCTGAACCACGTCGGAGTCCAGTTGACGCAGGGCATTGATCAGAACATCGATGGCAACTCCATCCGACGTACCGAGATCAACCCAGCAACGTCCCCAGTCGTTCTGGTACTCGAGCTGCCCCATGTTGTGCATCAGGGCTGGCATCGCCGACTCAGCCCCATCGTTGTCGTAGGTCATCCAACTGAGATCGGAGCCCGCGTCATGCACCTGCAGGTTTTCTGCGTTGAAGCCGCCCAAACGCCCGATCACGTACCAGCTGTCGAAGACACCATCGACGTAATTCCGTTCTCCCTGACTGGGGGGTTCCGAGAAACGGATCCATAACCAGCAATTGAAGGGATCGACTTCACGAAAACGAATGTCCATGGGGCCATCGCGACACCGTCATCATCGTTCAAGCTGAACGCATGCTCGAGCTCTCAGGAATCATCTATGCACCTGCGACTGCGGGTGCCCCCATCCTCGACGGCGTCGGTTTTCAGACGCAGAAAGGACGGCCGCTGCTGATTGCAGGCACCAGTGGATCCGGAAAGACATCGCTGCTGGAAATCATCAGCGGCCTGGCATCAGCCACATCCGGCAGCATCCTCTGGAACGGCAGCGCAATGAAACGACGGCAGCTGCGCTGGCTTTGCGGCATTGTCTTCCAGTTTCCCGAGCGCCATTTCCTCGGGCTGAGCGTGGCTCAGGAACTGCGGCTGGGGCATCGGCGGCTCGGTCATGAGCGCGAACAGAGCGTGCTCGAGCGGGTTGGCCTCGACAGCATCGCCTCCACAACGGCGCCAGAACGGCTGAGCGGCGGACAGCAACGGCGGCTTGCCCTCGCCGTGCAAATGCTCCGCGGCGCTGAAGTGCTCCTCCTGGATGAACCCACAGCAGGTTTGGATTGGTCGGTGCGACGGGACGTGCTTGATCTGCTCGCCAGCCTCGCCCGTGAGCAGGTGTTGATCGTGGTCACCCATGAACCCGAGCTGTTTCAGGACTGGGACTGCCAAAGACTGCGCTTGCAGGGCGGACGGCTCGAACCGATGACTACATTGCCCTGAGCTTCCGAGGGGATATGGCCGACCGGCTGGTGCGCGCAACAGCCGCTGAGGGCGGCATCCGGTTGGTGGCGGTATCAACAACCAACATCGTGCGTGAGGCCAGGGAGCGCCATGGCCTGTCGTTCCTCACCAGCGTGATGCTTGGACGAGCCATGGCCGCTGGATTGATGCTGGCCAGTTCGATGAAGGTGCGCCACGGCCGGGTGAACCTGCGCCTCGGTTCCGACGGACCGATCAAGAACTTGATGGTGGATGCCGGCCGTAACGGAACCGTTCGTGGGTACGTGGGCGAGCCGGGCCTGGAACTCGACCCGATTCAGGATGAAGCAGGCCATTTCAGCTTCAACTTCAAGGAGGCCGCTGGCACCGGCTACCTCCACGTGATGCGTGATGACGGCAAGGGTGAGCCCTTCAACAGCACCGTTGAACTCGTCAGTGGAGGCATTGGTGAGGATGTGGCCTCCTATCTGCTCCACTCCGAACAGACTCCTTCAGCCGTGTTTGTGGGTGAGCAAGTGAACAGCGCCGGCATTCATGCCAGCGGTGGCCTCCTGGTTCAAATCCTTCCCAAAGCAGCGGAAGAGCCGGCCCTGGTGGAGCTGATTGAACAGCGTTGCCGCGAGATCACTGGATTCAGTCAGCGGCTGGCGGCAAGTGGAGACCAGCTGGAGGATCTGCTTCGGGACGTCTTCCCCGACCTTGATCCCAAACCCCTCGACGATGCTGAGGCCAGTCAAGAACTTCGTTTTTTCTGTCCCTGCAGCCGTGAACGCAGCAAAGCGGCACTGCTCCTGCTGGGCAGGGACGAACTCACCGACATGCGTGACAAGGACGGTGGCGCGGAACTGACCTGCCACTTCTGCAACAACCGTTATGACGTGAGCGCTGCGGAGCTGCAGGAGCTGATTGACGGCCTACCGACGGCTGCCTGATGCTCAGGCCAGGAACAGGGCTGCAGCCCACAGCAGCAGAGCTGCAGGCAGAGACTGGATCTGCAGAGGGCTGAGAGCCAGCTGTTCAACGGCAGTGGGGGAGAGCGCCAGGTTCAGCAAAGAGCCTGCCGCCAAGCCCAGGATGAGCACCAGCAACGTCCAGCCCAGGGATGCCAGTGGGCGGCGACCACGGCGAACCTGACTGAGAAAAACGCCGATGGTTGCCAGGGCCAGCACCAACTGAATGCTCCCGGCCGAGATCAGCAACAGAGCAACGCCGACGATCCCTGCAATCAGGCGAACGGAACGCCCCTGCCCTTCCACCAGGGCCCAGTCGGGCTTGAGGCCGGAGAGGGTCGGGGAGGGATCGGGCAGCCTGTTGCGGAGATTCGCCAACACGTTGCCCATCGGTGCCTGAGCTGGCGGAGAAGGCATGGATCCCGCCATGGCCTCCCGCTCCGATGCCGTCGCTGCAGCAGCACTCACCTGACCCTGTTGCCGGTCCCGCAGGCGAGCCATCAGGACAGCGTCGTAGGCCGCTTCGATCTTTGCTCGGGCCTGATCATCACCGGAAACCTCGGCGAGACAGCGTGCTTTGGCCGCCTGAACCTGATCGAAGCCTGCATCACGGCTCAGGCCGAGACGGGCAAATGGATCATCTGCGTTTGCATCGGGACCAGATTCACCCAGGGCTGCCATTGCGTCGATCGGGTTCCTTTTGATGAGCGTATCGGGGCCTGTTCAGAAGAGGGGCGCACCGTGACGAAAACCCTCGCTGCGTTCCAGCCTGCTCCGGCAGCTGAGGGCATCCACCCGGTTCATCCAGGAGCGGCGCTTGATCAACGGCATCTGCGGAGGAAGGTGGTAGCCCTCCAGCATTTCCACCGATTCGTCATCACCACGGAAACACACGTATTCGGTGCCGCCGTCAGCGCTGTTCCTCAGCAGCCAGAACGTACTCACGGAAGTTGAAGGCGCGGCACGATTCTGGCGAGAGAGCCGTGGAGGTGTGGATGGGGTGATCGGCGCGGTTCAGAGACTGATTGGCTCCACTCCACTCACCACCGGGGCAACACTGCTGAGTTCAAGGTCGGGGTGGTCTTCCCGAAGCTGGTTGAGATTCCACTCGTTCTTGAACAACAGCACAGGCCGATTCCAGGCATCACGCACGGTTTTGCAATTGAAAATCCGGCCCACCTTTTCGAGTTCAGCCCAACCGCCGTTGATCCAACGGGCAACCTGGAAACCCATTGGCTCAAGGCGGGTTTCCACGCCATATTCGTTTTCAAGCCGGTGCTGCACCACCTCAAGCTGGAGTTGTCCAACGGCCGCCAGAATTGGATCCCGCTTGCTCTCGTCAGTGTCATAAAGGATCTGCACAGCCCCCTCTTCCCGCAGCTCGTTCACCCCTTTGCGGAAGTTCTTGAAGGCTGAAGGGTTGGGGTTGCGCAGCCAACTGAAAATTTCCGGGCTGAAACAGGGAATGCCTTCGTATTCCACTTTCGAACCCACATAAAGGGTGTCGCCAATGGAAAACATGCCGGGGTTGTTGAGACCGATCACATCACCCGGATAGGCGTCTTCCACCACGGCTCGGTCCTGACCGAACAGCTTTTGAGGACGTGAGAGACGGATCGCTTTGCCCGTGCGGGCGTGCTTCACCGTCATGTCTTTTTCGAAGCGTCCGCTGCAGACACGGACGAAGGCAACCCGGTCGCGGTGCCTGGGGTCCATGTTGGCCTGAAGCTTGAACACGAAGCCGCTGAACCCTTCACGCAACGGGTCCACCAGACCTTCGCTGCTGGATCGGGCGATCGGCCGTTGCGCCATCTCAAGGAAGGCGTCGAGGAACGGACGGACCCCAAAGTTGGTCATGGCCGAGCCGAAGAACACCGGGGTGAGCTCACCGGCATGGACCATCTCGATGTCCAGCTCGGCGCCAGCCGCCTCAAGGAACTCCATTTCTTCAATGGCCAGATCCAGCAGGTCCTCTTCCACCAACTCGCGCAGAGCAGGGTCGTCCAGCGAGAGGCGTTGCTCACTGGCCTGCTTGCCGCGTTCAGCACGGCTGAATAGAACCACCTCCTTGCTGCGGCGATCGATCACACCTCGGAATTGCTCGCCACTGCCGATCGGCCAGTTCACCGCCCAGGGGGTGAGGCCGAGTTCCGACTCGATTTCATCGAGCAGGGTGAGCGGTTCCCGCCCTGGGCGGTCCATCTTGTTGATGAAGGTGAAGATCGGGATCTGCCGCATGCGGCAGACCTCGAACAACTTCCGGGTCTGAGGCTCCAGGCCCTTGGCGGCATCCTCCAGCATTACGGCGTTGTCCGCCGCTGCCAGAGTTCGGTAGGTGTCTTCGGAAAAATCCTGGTGACCTGGCGTGTCCAGGAGGTTGATCGTGGTGGCGTCGTAATCGAACTGCAGCACCGTGGAGGTGATTGAAATGCCCCGCTGCTTTTCAAGCTCCATCCAGTCGGAGGTCACCTTGCGCTGCTCACCCCGGGCTTTCACCGCACCGGCCTGCTGAATGGCACCGCCGTAGAGCAGCAACTTCTCGGTGAGGGTTGTTTTTCCCGCGTCCGGGTGAGAAATGATCGCAAAGTTGCGACGGCGATCCACCGCCGAGGCCAAAACCTGGGCCAGATCACCATCAGTGGTCGCTTGACTGCCGCTCATCGGATTTCAGGACTTCACCAAGCCTGACACCACCAGATAACGGTCGTCCTCCGCCGACACCGTCAACTCGTCGAGATCAAGCCGGTGGAGCTCTGCGGTCACCTCCTGAGGTTCGAAGGCCGCCGCCAGCGAGGCAGCGAAATCGTGCTGCAACACCTCTGGAGCCGATGGCAGGTGTTTGAGCAGCAGCTGTTGAATCTCAGCATCGGAAGCAGGACGCCGCAGATCCCGGTGCAAGGTGCGACAACCCGGTGCTGCCAAGTCTCTGGTGACCATCCAGAGCAGATCAGGCTGGTGCAGGTGATGCAAAAGGCTGTTGCTGACGATCAGATCAGCCTGCCCAAGCAGAGCACCTCGAAGCACCTCCTGAAGGGTCTGACAAAGGAAGGAGATCCCCAGCTGCTGCAGCTGGGCCCGCTCCCGGGCGACAGCCAGCATCGATTCGGCACCGTCAATGCCGATGATCCGAGCCTTGGGGAAGAGGCCGGCCAGCCGAAGCGTGATGTTTCCAGGGCCACAACCCAGGTCCACCACCAGTGGATCAGGCGGCAAAGGCGATGTGCGCGAGAGGAGACGCTGAATCGCTTCGATGGTGGCTTGATCGCCGGAACTGAAGTCGGCAGCGGCATAGGCCTGCACCTGCGTATCGCCGTTCATCAACTCAGGCTCCAGCCGCCGCTGCATCATTTGCTGCCGATTTAGAGCTCAGTTTGAACGGGACACTGTTGATGGTGGTGAAGAGACCTTGCTACCCCCATCTGTGGCGTTAGGGTTTCGATACTTGTCCTTCGCCCCAGCACCGCACGTGACCCTCACTCCAAATCGTGTGGAGACCTCTGCGGGAGCTGTCGCCGGGTTCGGCGACTTCCCCGCAACCGCTCCTGCTGCCAACCCGGTCTTCTATCGCACCTACAGCCGCAAAACCCCCAGCGGCCGTGAGAGCTGGAGTCAGGTGGGCGCGCGAAACCTGGAAGGTCTGCGTCAATTGGGCAACCTCAACGATGCGGAAGTTGCCCTGCTGGCTCGCATGCAGGCCGAGAAAAAAGCTCTTCCCTCAGGCCGCTGGCTTTGGATCGGTGGCACCCGCTGGATCGAGCAGCCCGAAAACTTCTCGGGTTCCTACAACTGCACATCCACCAACCTGGTGGATTGGCAAGCCTTCGGTCTGATGATGGACCTGGCGATGATGGGCTGTGGCACCGGCGCCATCATCGAGCCGCACCTGATCGACCGGCTTCCGGTGGTGCGCAACAGCTTTGAAGTTCTCAGCGTCAGCGAAATCGGCATCACTCCTGCCGCTGAGCGCCAGGACGACTGCACCCACAGCATTGATGGCAACAAGGTGACCATCAAGGTGGGTGACACCCGTCGCGGCTGGGTGGACAGCTACCAGCTGATGCTCGATCTCAGCAGCGATGAACGGTTCAACGGAGGTCCGATTCAGATCGAGGTGGACCTCAGCGATGTGCGGCCTGTTGGGGAAACGCTGAAGGGTTTCGGCGGCATGGCCAACCCCGTCAAGCTGAAGGATCTCTACGGGCGCGTTGCTCGGCTGCTGAACAAGGCCCAGGGCCGTCGGCTCACCTCAGTCGAGTGCTGCCTGTTGATCGACGAAGCCGCCGTCACGATCGTGGCTGGAAACATCCGTCGCAGCGCCGGCATGCGCCAGTTCGCTTCGGACGATCAGGCGGCTGCGTCCTCCAAGGACAACCTCTGGCAGCAAGACGAGGAGGGCAACTGGAGGATCGACCCCGAGCGTGATGCGCTGCGGATGGCCAACCATACCCGCGTCTATCACACCCGTCCCAGCAAGGACGTTGTGCACGCAGCGGTGACCAAGCAGTTCCACTCCGGCGAAGGTGCGATCCAGTTCGCTCCCGAAGCGATCGCTCGCTCCAATGCCGATCTGCTCACCACCCCTGAGCTGCGAACGGAATTCATTGAGATCTACTGCGACCAGGGTCGTGAGGAAGCGGGGCGTTGGCTGTCCGACAACCACGGCCCCATCGGCGCCGACGAGCTTGAGCACCGCCTCAGCCGTTACGGCTTGAATCCCTGCGGCGAGATCCTGGGCGCCGATTTCCATTGCAATCTGGCCGAGGTGCACCTCAACCAGATCGACCCCAGCGACGAGGAAGGACAGGCCGATGCCTTCCGTGCGGGTGCCCTGTCGGTTGCTTGTCTGCTCAACCATCGTTTCGAAGTTGAGCGCTACCGCCAGAGCCGTGAATGGGACCCGATCGTTGGCGTCAGCTTCACCGGTCTGTTCGACTTCTTCGTCCATGCCTTCGGCACGGAATGGCTGCGCTGGTGGGAGGCTGGCCGACCTGATACCGAGGAGGGTCTGCGCTTCAAGGAGCAGGAAGCTGCTTACCTGAGCCGTTGGAAGGAGATCGTCAATCAAACGGTCTGGGACTACTGCGACCGTCATGGTCTGCATCGTCCCAACCGCTGCACAACCGTGCAGCCTGCTGGCACCAAGAGCCTGCTCACCGGTGCCGCCCCCGGCTGGCATCCGCCCAAAGCTCAGCGCTTCATCCGTCGGATCACCTTCCGCAAGAACGACCCCGTGGCCATGGCCTGCATGGACTACGGCTACACCATCGTTCCCTCCCAGTCCGACAAGGATGAGGAAGGCCGTCTGCTGAATGACCCCTTCGATCCCCGCTGCACCGAATGGCTGGTGGAGATTCCCACCGAGGTGAGCTGGGCCAACCTGCCCGGTGCTGATGCCGTTGACATCAACGGCTTCAGTGCCATGGCGCAGTTCGATTTCTACATGCAGGTGCAGCGGCATTACACAGCGCACAACACCTCCGCCACCATCGAATTCCGCGAGCACGAAATCGAACCCTTGGCTGATGCTCTGCATCAAGCCATGGAGAAGGGCGAGGGCTACATCTCAGCAGCACTTCTGGCCCGCTTCGATGCGAATGCCACCTTCCCCCGCCTGCCCTTTGAGCCGATCGATGCAGCCACCTACGAGGAGCTGCAATCGGCTGTGGTGAAGCGTCGCGTCAGCAGTGATTTCTTCGAAGCACTGCAGCGTTACGACCAGGGCGAGCTGACCGAAGCGGGTCCGGCCGGATGTGATTCCGATAAGTGCCTGCTGCCTCTGGCCAAGCCGGAAAACTGAACTGGGAGCACGTCCCGATACAGTTGTCAGGTGTCCTGCGGGGCACCTGACACCCTCTGGAGAGGTGGTCGAGTGGTTTATGGCTCTGGTCTTGAAAACCAGCGTGTCTTCACGGGCACCGTGGGTTCGAATCCCACCCTCTCCGTTTTGAACGACCTGAACCAATGATCTAGACGATCGTTGATCTTGAAATGAATCAGGAAATGTTGTGTGGCCGACGGTGACGCACCACCGGAGCGATTCGACCACGTTGACACCTTGACGGGCCAATCACTGCAGATCGATTCATCACCAGGTTTCTTAAGAAACAAATGGATTTGACCCCTGCCGAAGCAGGAGTCAAACACCAAGGCGTCGGACATCGCTCTGTCCGGCATCCAAGCCCGATTAGCGACTTAGCTGAATCACTATGGGCCGAATCGTCCGCATTTTTAAAGGGGTTGTGCTCGGATTTCTGGACATCCACAAATTGCGCCCAAGACTCAATCTGATTCCTGCCTCGACGGCCTCGATCGAACTCTTGACGCTAAGGCTCGTGCGTCGATAGATGAAGTGACTGAACAATTAAAATCGGATCAGCCCATCTGGGAGGGAGCCTCAATGCTGCTGCCGTCAAAGTTGAGGATATAAGCCGATTCCTCAGCAACCAATTCACGGATCTCCTGGCGGGGGATATAAAGCAAATCAGTTTCACCAGCCATGCAGGACTCTGCATGGCGGCAGTAATAACAGGCGTAGCCAAAACAAGGCTTACGAGCTCTGGGGTCTTGTTCGATCCCATGCTCATCCATCAAAGAGCGCACAAGGCGGCAACAAAAGCGTTGCTTCTGGATTTGCATTAACGCGAAATCACGAAGCACGTCTTGCATGCTCCGGTTCAACGAAGCGCAATAGGCCTTCAACAGAGTGTGCTCCGATTCAGACATTCTGACGTTGACGACCTTGTCAGCCTGAACCGAAGTTGCACCCATCTGCTCCCAAGAATCCACGCCAACATCATATCCATGGATATGCAGATTTTGCATAAAAAAACTTCGCCTGGGTGATCAACAATCGACACCTGGAATCAGCGGGACAAGGAAAGATGGCAGCCCAGACAGGACTGAATTGACGAAATAGAGGCACAACAATTGCAGCCAGACAGCTCAGTCCTTGTGCCTCAAAGGGGTGGCCCATGAATCAGCTACGCAAGCAGCACCCTGGCGGTCACGCCAAAGGGCCGAGCAATGCCGGGGAACAACCCCGAAGCAAGCCATAAGACACCCGGCAGACACTCGTGAGTTGCTCAGCAGTGTCTCTCGAGCTACCCTGGGGACGCTCCGGCAGCAGACGGGTCATGATCAAAACCTCTACCCGAGAGACCCAGGTGAAGCTCACGGTCTCCGTTCCACCGAGCCTTCATGTGCTTCTTCGCGGCTGGGCCCTGTGCGAAGGACGTGAGCTAACCAGCGTTGTACTTCAGTGCGTGGAGCTGTCGGTGCGCCAACTCAAGAGCAATGGCTCCATTCCCAGCGCAGCCATCCGCGCCTATGAGGCTGCCTGTGATGAACGTTTGGCTGTGGGAGGGTTGTGATCGTGCAGCTTGATCAGATCGAACAAGCGCTTCAGGCTCCGGTGATGGACGCCGTGATTGCCCTGAGCGAAAGGGTGCAAACCCTCGAGAACAATCCTGAGGGGCGGATCTACACCGCCTATCGCGCTATCGATCAAACCCTCTCCTTGGGGTACTCCGAGAACATCGATGCGATCGGTGAACAGCTTCGCGAACGCGACTTCGTGCTTCTCGCGAGCCGTCGGGGTACACGCCGAGAGCAGAGGTTGCTGTTACTCACCCTCAAAGAGATCGGTATCGCCAGCAGCTACAGCGAAAACTGCTTCAGCGCATCGCCGAACACGGTGAGCCATCTCAGGCACCTGGGCTGGCCCTTGGGCAATCTCAAGCAAAACGCCAACGGCACCAAGACGCGCAAACGCTTCAACCCGGGGCGCTGATCAACGATCGACAGCGTTGCACCATCGCCGCCACAACGGCAGGATCAGCGGCGGCTCGATCGCCGCGATCCATGTCCCGGTACAAGTCGGCAACCGCCCATGCTTTGGAGGCCGGTTCATTCAGATGGCGTGGGATGAGATGCAGATGAAGGTGCTGGGCTCCCTCACCAAAGGCAATGGCATACACGCGCTCGCATCCGCTGATCTGTTTCACGAGATCACTGGCATCGCGAACAGCGCACCCCCAATCAGAAGCCTCGGCCGCCGTGAAATCCACGGGGCCGGAACAATGCCTTCGTGAATCCAAGAGAAGCCAACCTGGTAGAGGTGCTGGGTCCGGGTGATGCCGCAAAACCCAGAGTTCAGAGCGCTGAATCTCGTACCGCTCTTGCGCTGTGGGATCGAGATGCAGCTGGCAGATGGCGCAGTTTTCCAAGGGGATGATCTTCAACGACGAACAGCACCACGGCCATTACCGATCAAGCCGAAGTCGATGATCACGCCGATCAACACCACCAACAGGCCACTGAACGACGACACGCCCCCGAACGAGGCCGCAGCCCAGCAATAGCCGAGGGTTGTGGTGGGGAGAAACAACAGACCCAGGATGGGAAGCAACGGGTTGGGAACACTGGTGCCACTGAAGGGCTGCAGCACGAAACTGCTGTTGATCAACCACATCAACACCAAAACCAGGCGGGGAGCCAGCAGGCCAATCGCCGCCATAAGACACATCGCAGGGCACGGACGCTGAGTCATCCATAGCGACATCATCTGAGGGCGACATCGTCTTCACCGGAAGATTCAGGTTTCGAGCGAGCAATTCATCGCCAACTCGAACGGAACGGCGGCGTTGGGGATCGACAACAGGCTGCTCGAGAGAGACGCAAGATCCTCGGGTTGGGTCATCGCGGCAAGTTCAACGGCCGTCACCGCATGAGCCATCTCGGTGTTGACCCAACTGGGACAGATGGCGGTCACCCGAATCCCCTTGTCCCACCCTTCATTGCGCATGCTCTGACAGAGCCCCATCAAGGCGAATTTGCTCACGGGATAACCCGCCATTCGACCTTTGACGCGTTTGCCACTCATCGACACCAGCACCTGGATTCGTCCATGGCCACTGGTCGCCAGATACGGCCAAGCCGCACGGGTCAGCCACCAGGGCCCCTTCACGTTGATCGCCCACAGTTCATCAAGCTGCTGCTCTTCGCCATCCGCAAACAACAACGGGGTTCGATGCAAAATCCCCGCGCAGTGGATCACGGTGTCGATGGCACCCCAGTGACAAACGGTGCTGTCAACCCAGGCTTCAACACTGGCTGGATCACTGGCGTCATAGGCGTGATGCAACACCGTCGCAACATCCAGGTCTGTTCCCCTTAGAGCCTGCGGATCCCGCAGACCAAGGCTGAGGCGGTGACCATCCTTAAGCAACCGTCTGGCAATGGAACGTCCGATGCCACGACTGGCTCCGGTAAGCAAAACCGTGCGTTGCATCAGGACGCGTTGAGGAGTCGATAGATCAGCAATTCTGGCGTTGTTGCATCCAGGAGGAGCTGGCGATTTCGCTGCGAGAGAAAGCCCGTCGAAACGCTTTGACCCAAAAAGCTCAGCAACGCATCGAAGTAGCCATCGATATTGAGCATGCCGATCGGCTTGGCATGAAAACGAAGCTGAGCCCAGGTCAAGGCTTCAAACAACTCGTCGAGGGTTCCCAGGCCTCCGGGCATAGCAACGGCTGCATCGGCCAGATCGAGCATTCGCGCTTTGCGCTCGTGCATCGATCCCACAACCTCGAGATGGGTCAAACCGGAGTGCACCACTTCATCTTGCGTTAACGCCTCGGGGATCACCCCGATCACCTCCCCTCCAGAGGCCAAAGCGGCATCAGCAACAGCGCCCATCAAACCAATGCGAGCGCCGCCGTAAACCAGGGCCATGCCCTGAGTGGCGATCAGTGCACCCAGCTCAGTGGCAGCAAGCTTGAACAGGCTCGAGTCGCCGCTCGAGGAGCCGCAATACACAGCGATTCGATTCATGGCGCCTGGCCGTGATCCATTCATCCTCACCTGGGATGGCTGGCAAAAACGAGCCAAGTCTCGAGAATCACCAGGAACGGGTCCCGATGAGGATGACCTCGATGCGCCTTGAGCTGCTGAGCCGTCACAGGATTCGAGACCCAGGCCTCGGCCTGAATGAGCCATCCGGACTGACGCTGAACGCGGATGGATCAGCTCTGTACACCGTCAGTGATGACACCAAGGCGATTTTTCGTTTGGATCTCAAAGGCGGGGTGTCGGTGAGCGACTTGTTCTTCATCGGCCTCGAGGACTTGGAAGGCATTGCACTCCGTGGCGATGACAGCGAGCTGCTCGTGGTGCAGGAGCGGAGCAATTCTGTGGTGGTGGTGGATCTGAACAGCCGGAGCGAACGGTCTCGGCACCCCCTGTCAGCCATGACCAACTACGACACGATCGCGCACCACTTCCCAGACCCTCCGGACAACAACGGATTGGAGGGCATCACCGTGAACACCAGGAACGACCATGTGGTTGTGGTGAAAGAGCGCAAGCCCGGTCTGCTGATTGAACTGGATTCCTCGCTCACGACAATCCTCTCCACACGCGTGCTGCAGCCCAGCCAAGGGTTCATCCATCCCGAACTGAAGGCCGAGAAGCTGGATTTCTCGGGCCTGAGCTACGACAGCAGCAGCGACACCCTCTGGATCGTGAGCGACAAGGGCCGGTGCCTGTTCCAATACGAATGGACACGCGACACTGTGCTCCAGCGCCTCGATCTCACCATCAGCACGGGAGACAAGCCAAAACGGATCCGAAAACCGGAGGGTGTTGCCTTCGATCCTGATCGAAAAAGGTTGTACGTGGTGAGCGATCGTGACGGGGTTCTCTATGTGTTCAGGCTCCATGACGACGGCTGAACAGCGCCGCGTTCTGATCACCGGTGCCAGCAGCGGTATTGGCCTTGAAGCGGCAAAAATCCTGCTGGCTCGCGGTGATGCACTCACCGTTGTTTGCCGCAATGCAGAACGGGCCGAACGAACCCGCACGGCTCTGTCGGGTTCCGTTGACACCTGCATTGCCGATCTGGCTGACCTTGCGTCCGTCGCCAAAGCGATTGAAGAACTTCGCTGTGACGGAACGCCATTCGATGCACTGGTGCTGAATGCCGGGTTGCAATACGCCGGCCATGACTCCCCCCGCTGGAGCGCACAGGGCATTGAACTCACCTTTGCGGTGAACCACCTAGCCCATCAACTGTTGGCTGAAGGACTGAAAGAGCACACCCGTGCCTTGGTGATCACCTCCTCTGAGGTGCACAACCCAACCACGGGTGGAGGACGGGTTGGGAAGCCTGCCGGCCTGGGCATGCTGAAGGGACTGCGCCAGGGTCCCGGGGCCCCGATGGTGGACGGAGAAAGTTCGTTCGATGCAGACAAGGCCTACAAAGACAGCAAGCTCTGCAATTTGCTGATGGCCCTGCAGATCCACCGACAACGTCCTGAGCTGCCTGTCGTGGCCTGGAGTCCGGGGCTGGTGATTCCACGCACATCAGAGGGTTTTTTCAGAAACAGTCGCCAGGCCAATCCCCTGGGACAGGCCCTGTTTGGGTTTGTTGCCCGAGATGTTCTGAGACTGACGGAGAGTGTTGAGCGGGCTGGGGCACTGCTGGTTCAACTCATCGATGAACAGCTTCACCAGCCGCGATTCAGCTACTGGAGCAATGGGTTGCTGGGTCCAGGCCGGCATCGATTCAGCCCAACACAACCGTCCGAGGAAGCAACAGACAGCACCAAAGCAACGACGCTCTGGGCGTTATCTTCCGACCTAATCGCCGCGTCGCTAGCGACATCAAACTAACCAAATCTTGTGTGTTTGAAGTGATTTTTTAATTGTCAAACTTGTACACGTGATTTGGGATCACACTGATGTTCACATCAAGATCATCCAACCCAAAGCCTTTTGCCCGCTTCAACATCTGCTGATTCACTCGATTCATAATGGATTGATCAAAAATATCTTCCGGTGCACTCAAGACAAGATCCAGTCTTGCCTTGTTATCGACAACACTGACGTTGCTGTACAGCAGACGAACTTTTTCCCACAATCTCGGATTTCGTTGAACGATGGAAACACGTTGTAGGCGTCCGGCCTTGAAGCGACCAAATACAGCATCCATTTGGTACCTCACACTGAAGTCGTGCAATGCCGATGACAAAGGAAGACTTAGCAATCCGAGCAAGCCCAGCCAAACCAAAAGATTGCGCCAGCAGCTGCGGAGTGAGCCGTAACGCTGAAGTAAAAACACCACAAGGCTGGTGACGGTGATGCCGATCAAGTTCGCCAAAAAGAGCAGAAATGAACCCTCCGCGATCTGATTGGTGAGGCCCGCCACCGTTCCTCGCCCAAACACAGCCACCATTTCCGAGCCGAGGGTGAGGCCGATGCCACTAACGCAGAGCGGTGGAACCAGGGCGACAGCAATCGCCACCCCAGCAATCGAATTCGACAATTGTTTGCGGGTCATCGAAAACGACCCGGCAACAGCCGCCGCAATGGCGATACCCAGATCGATCAGGTTTGGAGAGGTGCGAGTGGTGATCTCCGACTCCACATGGCTGATGCCAAGTCCCCAACTGATCAAGCATGCAGTTCCAACAACCGCGAACACGCCAAAGCCAATCGTGACTGCAGAACGGCGCATCAATTTCCCGTCACTGACAGCCAAACCAAAGGCCAGGCTGAGGATTGGGTCCATGAGAGGGGCGACGATCATGGCCCCGATGACGACCGCCGTGCTGTTGGAAACCAGCCCAAGGGTGGCGATCACCGCAGAACTGATCAGCAAGATGAAGAATCCGAGCGATGGCTTAGATGAAGCGATCCGCGCTTCATAGAGCTCTGTGCGCGGAACGCGACTTCCAAGATGGATCGCCCACTGCCCCGAAAGGCGATCCAGTAACTGCCCCAGCACCTTGTTCGTCTCCAAGACTCACATTCCCGAATTGTGCACAGAGTTCTGAACAGCGCAGCAGACTGCACGACGATCACCACCACAACATGACGGGTGTACTGGCGGCCCTGGGAGCGGCCATGGCCTGGACGGGAGCCAGTGCGCTTTGGAGGTCGCTATCGGGGCGGATGTCGGCGATCCGGCTTAACGCCATGAAAAACGGCTTGGCCAGCCTGTTGTTTCTGCCGGTTCTGGTCACACTCCCGCTGCACAGCGGGTGGCAAGCCGTGGTGCTGCTGCTGCTGAGCGGCCTGATCGGGATTGCGGCCGGCGACAGCTTTTATCTCGGGGCGTTGCGGCGACTCGGCACCCGACGAACCCTCACCGTTGAAGCCAGTGGACCGGTGCTCGCCAGCATCGCTGGGGTGCTGGTGATGGGTGACAGCTTGGGAGTGAAGAACGGTCTCGGCGCGCTTTTGGTTTCAAGCGCCGTGGTGCTCATTGCCATGCAGGCGAAAGAGACGAGCCAACGGAAGCAGGGAGCCATCGCTGCTGACTTCGGCACTGGGCTGCTGTTGGCACTCACCGCCGTGATCTGTGGGCTCAGCGGAGCCTTTCTGGCCCGTCATGTGCTGATCAGCAGCGACCTCACCCCTTTGCAGACAGCATCGATACGATTGCTGGGAGGTTGGCTAGGTCTGCTTCCCTTTCTCAAGGGGATCTGGAGACAGACCAAGCTGAAGCGACGGGAGCAGTGGAAGCTTGTGATCGCCACCGTGGTCGGAACCAACGGGGGAATCCTGTTACAACAGGTGGTGCTGCAAACGATGCCCGTTGGAGAAGGGGTGACGCTGATGGCCACGGCACCGGTGATGGCTCTTTTTGTGGGCCGAATGGAAGGAGACCCGATTCACCTCTCCGGCGTGGCTGCCGCGGGGCTGGCCTTGGCCGGTGTGGCCTGCACCAGCCTCTGAAGGCCGGATTCCAGGGCCGGAGCTGCAGCCTCGTTCAAGGCCAAAACCACTAGATCAGCACCACAACCCTGGTCGGGACGCCAGGCATGGCTGGGAGCTGCTTCAAACCAGCTGTTCAACCGCGGACCCACCATCTGGATCTGGAGCGGAAGCGTTTTGCCGGGCAGCCAGACACGCCCCTTGAGTCGAACCACCTGGTGTTTGCTCACGAGGGTGGGCAACATCTGCTCGAGGGCCTCACGGTCCAAGGCCCCTTCGACGCGAACATTGCTGCCCACCATGTCGACATGGCTGTGGTCGTGATGGTCGTGATCGTGGTCGTGGCCATGACTGTGATCGTGATCGTCGTGATGATCGTGATCGTGGTGGGTATGGGCCTCTTGGGGAGTGGGCTTGTGATCAAGGCCCAACACAACGGATGTCTCCACCTGTCCCTGAGACACAGGAAGCAGAGCGGTACCCGGGCGCACTTTGTCTTTGATCCGCCCCTGCACCTCAGCCATCGCTGATGCATCCAGGCAATCAGCCCGGCTGATCAAGACCAGGTCAGCGGCCTGGAGTTGATCCTCAAACAAGTCGTCGATCGCTGTGAGGTGATCGAGGCTGGGATCCTCGGCCCGTTGCCGCTCCAGCGCTTCAGCATCAGCCACTGGGCTGCCTGCAGCCAAAGCTTCGCCATCCACCAGCGTCACCACACCATTCACATGCACGCGGCTGCGGATGGCCGGCCAATCCAGGGCCTGAAGGAGAGGCCTTGGCAAAGCGAGACCGCTGGTTTCAACAACGATCCCATCCAATTGATCCGCCCGTTCCAGCAACGTCTCCATGGTCGGCAGGAAGTCGTCCTGCACCGTGCAGCAGAGGCAGCCGTTGTTCAGCTCAACCAAACGGCCGTCCACCTCCTCCTCAGGACAAAACCCGCAGCTGCGAATCAGATCACCATCAAGCCCAACGCTGCCAAATTCGTTGACCATCACAGCCAATCGCTGACCGCCACGGGTGAGCAGATGGCGGAGCACCGTGGTCTTGCCGGCCCCAAGAAACCCGGTGATCACGGTCACCGGCAGACGCTTAGCCATGACGATTAAGGGCGGCAGCCCAGGCTCTCACGGGTGGAGACACCACTGATCGGATTGGATCCATCCGCCCGAGCGCAGAGGGCCCGCTGTTGGGGAAGGTCGATCACTGCGTTGGTGAAATCAGCACCGTCGATCTGCGCGTCCGTGAAACGGCTCTGCATCATCATCGCGTTGGTGAAATTGGCCCCCCGGAGATCGGCCCCCTCGAAGTGGCTGGCAAAGCCCACAACATCGGAGAGATCGGCATCCCGGAGATCGGCCCCCTGCAGTTGCGAGGTGTTGATCACAGCGCCGCGCAGGTCTGTGCCGCTGAGATTCACCTCGCGCAAATCGGCCTTGAGGAACTCTTTTTCTTTGAGGTCAAGACCGTGCATATCGGCGCTGATCTCCTGAACTGCGAACTGACCACGCAGCTCGGGAGCGGTGATGGCCTGCACTGATTCAGCCCAAACAACAGTGCTGAACGCCAGCGTGATCACCGCCAGCAGCGAGGCCATACATCGAAGGGCGCCCATGAGACCGGTAATTTGAGCAATCACGTTATGGCAACTGTCCGCGGAGCGAGTCGATATGGCCATGAGTTTGCGGGTGGTGGTTCCACCCCATCCCCTGATCGGCCATTGGCTGACCATGCTTCGGCATCGGGAAACCCCTGCGGCCCTCTACGCCACAGCCCTGCAGGAACTGGGTCGGTGGCTCACCTACGAAGCCCTGCGGGACTGGCTGCCCCATCGCCGGGAGATGGTGCCCGGACTCCATGGGGACACCGAAGGCACCCTCGTTGAAGCATCGGTACCGCTGATCGCCATTCCAGTGCTGCCAGCAGGCCTCGAGCTTTGGCAGGGAGGACGATCCGTCCTTCCCGATTCCTGCCTCTGCCTGGGGTCGTGCCCACAGGAGATCGAAGCCAACGCCGGGGTGATTCTGTTTGTTGATCAGATCAGTGATGGTGAGGCCACCCTCAAACTTCTGCAGGAGCTCCAGAGCAAGGGTGTGGATGGTCGGCGGCTGCGGCTGATCACTGCCCTCTGCGCCAGTCCAGGACTGAAGCTGTTGGGTGAAGCGATTCCAGACCTAACGCTGCACACCGCCTGCATTGACGAAGGCGTGGGGGAGCAGGGTGAGATTCGTCCGGGAATCGGTGACCCTGTGCGACGGCTGAACCTCAGATCTTGAGGGCATGACTAACCTTCAGGCAGGTTGAACGCACCCATGGCCCAGCAGCACGACACGGGCTCAGGCACCCTGGCAACTCTGGTCACCGGAGCAGTGCTCGGTGCTGCAGGCCTGGCCTGGTGGCTCCTCAACGAAGCCGACAGGCGCAGGCGTTACGGCGCGCAGAAGTCGATGTTGCACGCACCGCGGATGCAGGACGGTTCCGAAGTGCTGGACAGCGCAGGTAACGGACACCTCGAGGAGCGGGTGGAAAAACTCAACGCGGAGATCGCCCGCGTTCGCGCCCAACTCGAGGGACTCGGTAGCGAAGGATGAGCGCTCGGTAGGTTGGCTTGATTGCCACTGGTCCGCTCAGTTCCATGCTTCGCTCCGACGCCGTCACCAAGGGGATTCAGCGGTCTCCCAACCGCGCCATGTTGCGGGCCGTGGGCTTTGGAGACAGCGATTTCGGCAAGCCCATCCTGGGCATTGCCAACGGCTACAGCACCATCACCCCCTGCAATGTGGGGCTGAACGACCTGGCCAAACGAGCTGAGGAAGCGGCCCGGCAGGCCGGAGGCATGCCACAGATGTTCGGAACCATCACCGTGAGTGATGGAATCTCCATGGGCACTGAAGGGATGAAGTACTCCCTGGTGAGCCGTGAAGTGATCGCTGACGCCATCGAAACGGCCTGCAATGGCCAGAGCATGGATGGGGTGCTGGCCGTTGGTGGCTGCGACAAGAACATGCCCGGCGCCATGCTCGCGATGGCACGGATGAATATCCCTTCGGTGTTCGTCTACGGCGGCACGATCAAGCCGGGCAAGCTGGGCGGCTGTGATCTCACGGTGGTGAGCGCTTTTGAAGCGGTCGGCCAACTGACCAGCGGCAAGATCGACGAAGAGCAGCTCACCGCAGTTGAGAAAAATGCCTGCCCTGGGGCTGGCAGTTGCGGCGGTATGTTCACCGCCAACACCATGAGTGCCGCCATCGAAACGATGGGTCTCAGCCTCCCCTACAGCTCCACGATGGCTGCCGAGGACGAGGAAAAGGCCGACAGTGCGGCTCGCTCCGCCGAGGTGCTGGTGGAGGCCGTGAAAGCCAACATCCGCCCCCTGGATCTGCTCACCAAGGAAGCCTTTGAGAACGCCATCAGCGTGATCATGGCGGTGGGTGGCTCCACCAATGCGGTGCTGCACCTGCTGGCCATTGCCCGCACCGCCGGCGTTGCTCTGAGCATCGATGACTTCGAACGGATTCGTCAGCGGGTGCCGGTGATCTGTGATCTCAAGCCCAGCGGCCGCTACGTGACCGTTGATCTGCACAACGCCGGCGGCATTCCCCAGGTGATGAAGCTGCTGCTGGATGCAGGCTTGCTGCAAGGCGACTGCCGAACGGTGGAGGGCAAAAGCCTGAAGGAGTTGCTGGCCGATGTGCCCTCGGAGCCGCCCTCCGGGCAGGACGTGATCCGCCCCCTGAGCAATCCGCTTTACGCCAAAGGGCACCTCGCCATCCTCAAGGGCAACCTCGCCAGCGAGGGAAGCGTGGCCAAGATCAGCGGTGTGAAGACCCCTGTTCTCACCGGCCCGGCGCGGGTGTTTGAAAGCGAGGAAGACTGCCTTGCCGCCATCCTCGACAAAAAGATCCAGGCCGGGGATGTGGTGGTGGTCCGCAACGAGGGTCCAGTCGGTGGACCGGGCATGCGGGAGATGCTGGCTCCCACCTCAGCGATCGTTGGTCAGGGCCTTGGGGACAAGGTCGCCCTGATCACCGATGGCCGATTCAGCGGCGGCACCTATGGCCTGGTGGTGGGTCACGTGGCTCCTGAAGCCGCCGTTGGCGGAACGATCGGGCTGGTTCAAGAAGGCGACAGCATCACGGTTGATGCTGATCAGCTGCTGCTCCAACTCAACGTGGATGACGCGGAACTGGATCGCCGCCGGGCGGGATGGAGCAAGCCGGAACCCCGTTACCGCAACGGAATTCTCGGCAAGTACGCGCGGCTCGTCTCCAGCTCAAGCCGGGGTGCGACCACCGACCACGCCGATTGAATTCGGCGCGATCAAACAGCCGGTTGCACCAGAGCCCGTAGGCGCCGACCCAATGCTTCAAGCGGGGCGGCATCCTGCGGTGCCGCACAGCGCTGCCCCGATGCGCCATCCATCCAGACTGGATGGCGCCCGTGCCAGAGCATTGGACGTTCCGGTTGGTCCCACCAGCTCAGCATCAGATTGATTTCATCGCCACTCCGATAGATCTCCAGTTCAAGATCCTGATCGGAGCAACGCTGGCCGTCGCCATCACGGCATTCAATCCGCACGCGCAGTTCGTCGATCTGTTCTGGAGCCGAAGGATCGATCAGAACAACAGCATGGCTCCAGGGCTTGAGGCAAACGTCAGCCGCCTTGGCAATCAACACCAGAAGGTCCATGGACTCAGGGCAAGGCGCGGATTGAACGGATCAGCACCCGGATGGACCCAGCGCGAAACCCCGGATTGAGATCCCCAGCATCGCCGAATTTCGAGTGCAACACCTGAATGCGGGTGATGCCACTGGGATCGAAGCGCAGCGGTAAGCCCACGGGCTTGGCACGCACCGTGGGTCTGAGGTCGGCGAATGGCACCACAACAGGGGTCAAACCGGACGGCTTGGTCGCAACATCCACCACCCAGCGGAGACCACCGGGAATCAGTTCCGTGAGTTCCATGGCTCCATCCCGGCAACCAAGGGCAATCTTCAGGGTGCGTCCCTCACCCTCAACATCCAGCTGAAGTGCTGAATAAGGGGACAGATCGAGCGGGGGCTGAAGACGAGGGGAGCGGCAGCTCACGAAACCACCGCCGGTCTCCACCAGCTCCCCGTCCAGCACGAGTCCGTCGGGGGTCACGCGGCAACCGGCACGGGATCGGCCGCCCATGATCGTGTCGTTCAGGCTGGCCCAGTCAGCAAAGTCGCTGCCCTGGAAAAGGATCTGTTCAGAGGCCGGCGGCTGCATCCTGATCAGCAAGGATCAGCACATCACTAGCAGGTTGAACCAGCCGAGCGGGAGTGCGATCGGAGGATTCGGAGGGATCAACCAGTCTCCGGAGGGCCTCCTGTTTACCGGCCCCACTGACGAGGAAGATCACCTGACGGGCGGCACTGAGCACAGGAGCCGTCATGGTGATGCGATCCAACCCCTTGCCGCGCCCGATGGTCGTCCAGCGATCCGACACCGCTGGAGCCTCGGTGCCGGGGAACAGGGATGCGGTGTGGCCGTCATCCCCCAGGCCCAGCAGCATCAAATCGAACACCGGTGGTGCTCCTGAGCACAGCTGAGAAAGCTGGTCAGCAAAAGCCTGGGCACTGGCCTCAGGGCTCTCCAGTTCCACGGTGGGCACGGGATGAAAAGCGGCTGAAGCTCCAGGCCCGGGGGCGAGAAGGGTGCGGCGCAGCATGCCGGCGTTGCTGGACGCATCGTCGGCAGCCACCCAGCGCTCGTCACCCAGAACGACGTCCACCCTGTCCCAAGGCAACCGTTCCTGACCGAGCAGGGAGTAGGCGCTGGCGGGCGTGCTCCCACCGGAGAGAGCGATCTGGCAGCGGTCCCGTTGATCCAAGGCCAGATCAATTTGGGCGGCAACAGTTTCACAGACCTGACGGGCGAGGTCCTGAGGATCCTTCGCCCGCTCGATGCGGTAGTTGGTCATCGCTAAACGCTCAGCTGAGCCATTCGGTGTGGAACGTCCCCTCCTTGTCGACCCTTTGGTAGGTGTGGGAGCCGAAGCAATCCCGCATCGCCTGAACCAGGTTCTGAGGAAGGCGACCGGAGCGGTAGCTGTTGATGTAGTCGAGGGTGCTGCTGAAGCAGGGAACGGGAATACCGGCCTCGGCGGCACCGGCCACCACTTGAGCCAGTCCGGGAAGCCGTCGGTTGATCTGTTCAGCGAACCAGGGATCAACCATCAGGTTGGGCAGCTGAGGATCTGCGTGGAAAGCATCCTGAATGCGCTTCAGCAGACGGGCCCGAATGATGCAGCCACCCTTCCAGATCTGAGCAATCGACGGCATGTGGAGTTCATAGTCGAGGTCCTGGGAGGCGATTCGCAGAAGCTCCATGCCCTGGGCATAACTGGCGATGCAGCTGAGCACCGTGGCATCCATCAGCGGAGCCATGGCATCGTCAGGCGTTCCCAGGTCAAAGTCCTTGATGATTGGTCCTTTGAGGATCGATTCGGCCGCCACGCGTTGGCGCTTCATCGAGCTCATCACCCTTGCATTCAGAGAGGCATAGATGGTGGGAACAGAAGCACCCATCTGCAGCGCCGTCACCACGGTCCAGAGTCCCGTGCCCTTCTGGCCAGCCTGATCGGTAATTTTTTCCACCAGGTCCCTGCCATCAACGGGATCCTTGGTGCGAAGACACACCTCGGTGATTTCCACCAGATACGACGACAACTCTTCTGTGGCGTTCCATTGCCCGAGAACGTCGGCCATCTGCACACCGCTCATTCCCTTGACCCGCTTCATCAGGTCGTAGCCCTCGGCAAGGATCTGCTCGATGCCGTATTCGATCCCGTTGTGGACGGTCTTCACCAGGTGTCCTGATCCGCCTGGACCGATGTAGGTCACGCAAGGGCCGTCTTCGACCTGGGCCGCCATCTTGTTCACGAGGCCCTCGATGGCCTCGTAGGAAGTCTTGGTTCCGCCGGGCATCATGCTCGGACCCTCCAGGGCACCTTTGGCGCCACCGGACACACCCATACCGATGAAGCCAAAACTCTTGCTTTCGAGTTGCTTCACCCGACGTTCAGTGTCGTGATAATCGGAGTTGCCTCCATCAATCAGCAGATCGCCTTCCTCGAGATAGGGAGAGAGCTGATCAACAACGGCATCGACCGCGGGCCCCGCCTTCACCATCATCAAAATCCGGCGGGGGCGTTCAAGCTTGCCGACGAAATCTTCGAGGTCAGTGGCGCCCTGGATGTTCTTGTCCTTGCCACGTCCCTGGAGGAAGTCTTCGGTTTTGGCGTAGGTGCGGTTGTAGACAACGCTGGAAAAACCGTTGCGCTCCGCATTCAGGACGAGGTTCTCGCCCATCACGCCAAGACCAATGAGGCCGAAGTGAGACTTGGACATGGCCTGAAGGAACACAGACGACTGATCCAAGTGTGTTGATCTCGGCTGGTCTCGACCGCAAATCAACCAATAAATGTCAGGAATGAGCCATCGGCTGCGGAAGTCTTCGGCTCATACCTGGGAGCACTACAAGCGCTCAGATCACGGTTCCATCGGCGATGGTGGCATTTTTCTGAACCACCACAATGCCGTTGCGGATGTAGAAGCCCTGATCCGAACGGTCGGCTTCTTCCACGTTGTCCTTGTTGATGATCGAGACACCCGAACCAATGCGGGTGTTCTTATCGAGGATGGCGCGTTTCACCGTGGTGCCCTTGCCAACGCCAAGAGGAATGCCTCCACGCTCCTTCAAGACGGCACGTTCATCGGGTGATTCAAAGAAGTCGGCTCCCATCACCAGCGTGTCTTGAAGCACGCAGTCACTTTCAATGCGGCTGCGCACACCCAGGACGCAGTGGTGGATGCTGCAAGACTTCAAGATCGAGCCTTCACCAACAATCGAATTGGTGATCTGGGCGTCGACCAGCTTGCTGGGGGGCAGGTAGCGAGGACGCGTGTAGATGGGGAATTTCTCGTCGTAGAAGCTGAAAGGGGGCGTGGGTTGTTGGGTCAGCGCAAGGTTGGCTTCATAGAACGCACCGATGGTGCCGATGTCTTCCCAGTAGTCGTCGAAGACGTAGCTCTGGAGCTTGTCGCCCCTGGCGAGAGCCTCGGGAATGATTTCCTTTCCGAAATCCTTGTGCCCGGGATGCTTGTCGAGCAGATCAAAGAGTGTCTGACGGCTGAAGACGTAAATGCCCATCGAGGCCAGATAGGGCCTTTCCTTGGCGGAATCGGCACTGAGGCCGAAGCGAGAGGTGTCGACAGCCATCTCCAGCAGCGAATCACCCTTGGGCTTCTCGCGGAACTCCTTGATCGATCCGTTTTCATCGGTCCGCATCAGACCGAAAGCCTCTGCCTGCTTGGGATCAACGGGAAGGGCAGCAACGGTGAGATCAGCACCTGAGCGGCGGTGGTGCTCGATGAAGAGGCTGTAATCCATCCGGTAGAGCTGGTCGCCGGAAAGGATCAGGTATTCATCAACATCCCATTCCTGGAACAACCACTGGTATTTGCGTACAGCGTCTGCAGTGCCTTCAAACCAAGTGGGACTGTCGGGGGTTTGCTGAGCTGCGAGCACCTCAACAAAACCGCCACCAAAGGAATTACTGAGGTTGTAGGTCTGACTGAGGTGACGGTTCAGTGACGCACTGTTGAACTGCGTCATCACGTACATCTTGTTGATGTCGGAGTTAATGCAGTTGCTAATCGGAATATCAATCAGTCGATATTTGCCTGCCAGCGGGACGGCCGGCTTGGCGCGCATTTTTGTGAGCGGATACAGGCGCGTGCCTGCACCGCCGCCCAGAATGATGGCCAAGACCCGCTTCATGCCGCTGTCCCAAATCGGCGTTGCCGCAAGAACTTACCGGAGTTTTTGGCTTCGCAACCGTCTTTGGGAAGAATCAGTCGAGATTACTGGGATTCAGATCGCGACTGAATCGCTCAAGAGCTCAAGAAGCTTCCAAATCGAACAGTCGTTCGACAATTCGGAGGGCCTGTTGGCGATCCTGACGGGTCTGAGGAGCCCGCAGCTGGGTCACCGGCGTGTGGAGGATTTTATTGATAATTCCTTTGCTCAACGCTTCGACAACCTTGCGTTCCCGGGCTGAGAAATCAGGGCCCATTCGGCTGAGGGCTTTCTGGAGTTCCTCCGAACGGATCGACTCCATCGACGAGCGCAGCTGGTTGATGGTCGGCACAGCCTCAAGGCTGTCCCACCACTCGAGGAACTGCTGCGCTTCTTGCTGAAGCAACTGCTCAGCCTCGCGGGCCATGGCCTGACGGGCTTCCTGGTTACGAGCAACGACCTCTTGCAGGTCGTCCACATCGTGGGATTCAACGCCGTCCACTTCGGCAGCATCCGCAGCGATGTTGCGGGGCACACCGATATCAATCAAGCGCAGCTTGCTGCGCCGGTTCAGAGGAGCCAGACGTGCGGCATCAATGATCGGATCATCGGCGGCGGTGCTGGTGAACATCAGCGAGCAGGTACTCAGGTACTGATCCAGATCCGTCAGCGGCCGGCATTGGACAGGGAGATCAGGGAAATCAGCCGACAGCTGCTCGGCCCGTTCAACGGTGCGGTTGAGCAGAACAACACCCGA
This sequence comes from Synechococcus sp. N32, assembly GCF_900473895.1. Classification (NCBI taxonomy): domain Bacteria; kingdom Bacillati; phylum Cyanobacteriota; class Cyanophyceae; order Synechococcales; family Synechococcaceae; genus Synechococcus; species Synechococcus sp. N32. The sequence continues at coordinate 336,963 of NZ_UCND01000015.1, read as the reverse complement.
GGCACCTTTGGCCTGAAGGTGCTGGAGCAACAGACGGCTCATGCGCCCGGCACCAACAACGGCGATCTGCTCGCTTTCCAGGGTGACCAGTTGATCCAGACCTCGGGATTGACCGAGCTTGAGCTGGGCGAGCTCAACGGCAGCTGAGCTGATCGAAACAGCCCCCGTTCCGAGGTTGGTTTCACTGCGCACCCGTTTGCCGGTGGAAACAGCCTGGGTGAGCAAGCGGTTCAGGATCGGACCCAGGGATTTGTGCTCCTGGCCGAGCCGCATCATTTTTTTCACTTGGGAGAGGATTTGACCTTCCCCCAGCACAAGGCTGTCGAGACCCGCCGCCACCCGCATCAGGTGGTCGACAGCGTCTTCGTGGTGGTAACTGAACAGGTGGGGCGTCAGCTCCCCTGTCTCAAGACCGGAGTGACTGCTGAGGAAGTCGCTGACAGCAGACACGCCGAGGTCGGGATTGCGGACCAGGGTGTAAATCTCAAGGCGGTTGCAGGTGCTGAGGATCGATGCCTCGAGCACCTGCTCATTGCCGCGGAGGGATTGAAGGGACGTCTCCATGGTCTGCTCAGGGATGCTGAGCCGTTCCCGGATCTCCACCGGTGCCGTCCGATGACTGAGGCCGACGACGGAGATATGCATGAAGACGTTCCTCTCAACCAGTTGATGACGATCAGCTCAGAGCGATGCTCTGGGCGCCGTCTTTGATGTGCACGGTGTTGGTGAAGCGGCAGGTGTTGTCCAGGTTGCTGATCACCAGGCTGCTTGTGCGGGTGCAGTCCTTTTCGAACTTAACGCCATCGAAGAGCAGACCATCCGTGATGCCGCTGCCAGCGAAACAAACATGCTCACCGCAGGCCAGCTCCTCAGCTTCATAGACCTTGTCGGGATCAGCGATGCCCATCTCAGCGAGACGCGCCAGGTTGCCCTCTTTGGTCATGTCAGCCCACTCGGAGGTCTGAGCAATCGCAGGGTCATACACCAGTTGGCCCTGGAAGTGACCACCAAGAGCGCGCATGGCAGCGGCGGAGATCACACCTTCAGGGGCAGCACCGATGCCCATCAGACAGTGGGTTCCGGTACCAGCGAAACCGCAGGCGATGGCGGCCTGAACGTCTCCATCGGAGATGGGCTGGATGCGAGCGCCGGTGGCACGGATCTCAGCGATCAGGTCCTTGTGACGGGCGCGGTCCATGACCACGATGTTCAGCTCGTCGACGGGGAGACCCAGGCACTCGCTGAGGATCTTGATGTTTTCAGTGGCTGATTTGCGGATGTCCACCTTGCCCTTGGCTGCCGGAGGAGCAGCCAGCTTCTTCATGTAGAAGTCGGGAGCGTTGAACAGACCGCCACGGTCGGAAGCGGCGAGAACAGCCATGGAGCCGCGTTGGTTGAAGGCGCAAAGGTTGGTGCCTTCGCAAGGGTCAACAGCAAAGTCAACGCCGGGGCCGGTGCCGGTGCCGACCTCTTCTCCGATGTAGAGCATTGGGGCTTCATCACGTTCCCCCTCTCCGATCACGATGCGGCCCTGCATCTGGATCTGATTCATGCGCTTGCGCATGGCATCAACGGCCAATGCATCGGCTTCATCCTTCAGGCCTTTGCCGGAGAGCGAGGCGGAAGCGATGGCGGCCTGCTCGACGATCTCGAGAATTTCCTGAATGAGGGTCTGATCCACGGGACTCCGGATGAGGTGGGACGGGTTGGCGAGATCCCCTGGACGGGCAGTTGGCCGTCGCCGCAGTGGGTCTCGACGTCTGAGCGCGGCTCACTGTATCAGTGGTTGCAGGAGTCCCTAAAATCTCCCGGCACTTCGCGCCCCTCATCCATGAGCACCAAGCCCCTGGTGATCTCGCCGTCGATCCTGTCGGCTGACTTCGCACGCCTCGGCGAAGAAGTGAAAGCCGTGGACGAAGCCGGTGCGGATTGGATCCATGTGGATGTGATGGACGGCCGCTTTGTTCCAAACATCACCATTGGACCGCTGATTGTTGAGGCGCTGCGGCCGGTGACCCAGAAGCCCCTGGACGTTCACCTGATGATCGTTGAACCGGAGAAGTACGTCCCCGACTTCGCCAAAGCCGGTGCCGACATCATTTCCGTGCAGGTTGAAGCCTGCCCTCATCTGCACCGCAACCTGGCTCAGATCAAGGACCTGGGCAAAAAAGCAGGTGCAGTCCTGAACCCATCAACACCGATCGACACCCTCGAGTACTGCCTCGAGCTCTGCGATCTGGTGCTGATCATGAGCGTGAACCCCGGTTTCGGGGGGCAGAGCTTCATTGAGAACCAGGTTCAGAAAATTCGCGACCTACGCCGCATGTGCGACAAGAAGGGTCTCGATCCCTGGATCGAAGTGGATGGCGGCATCAAAGCCGGCAATGCCTGGAAGGTGATCGAAGCAGGTGCCAACGCGATTGTGTCCGGCTCCGGTGTGTTCAACCAGCCCGATTACGCTGAAGCAATCAAGGGAATCCGCAACAGCAGCAGCAAGGAAGCAGTCCTTGCCTGATCAGCAGACCGACCTCTGACAACCAAAAGCCCGGCAGCCTGTGCCGGGCTTTTTTTATGAGCACTTCAAGCAAGAAGCCAGCGCTTGAACAGTTTCAACATCTCCAAAGATTTGATGGCCACAGTGATGCGAACAGGCCTCCGATAATCAATGGATGAGTGATGAGTTCAAATTGGTTGCCGCCTTCCTGGCGCTGAATGCTGGTGTGATCGCATTGGCTTTTGCCGGATATCTCAAAGGGAGCATGAATATCGGTGCAGTCCTTCAACATCTTGCTCAATAGTTCCGTTGACTTTGCGCAACGGGCAGGCCCAGGCTCTCTTCCCTGCGGCTGAGTTGAAATACGGATGAACAAAGCAGCTCCTCGGGAGGAGACTGGGAGAGTCGAAGTCGGAGGCGTCCAATGCGTGACGACGGTCCAACTGAGCAAGATCTAGAAGCTGCCTGACTGGTCTGACAAGCCATACAGCCAGACGCTTCGTTCAGCTTCAAAGAACGCCAACAAGGTTTAGGCCATCCCTTTGCAGGGGTGGCCTTCCTTTTTGCTCGTTGGCTTGATGCATGTCCTGAGAAGCCAACAACAACTTGGAAGGGCATCACGCCAATCAGTGACGTGGATCACAAAACAAGACTGAAGATCATGGAATTATTCAGTTACGCGATGGACCACAGGTCACGGCGCGAGATTCACGCATAACTGGGAGAACAGCATGAGCAGACGAGGCATCCATCCACTGCTTCGGGGTCTTGATCGGCCTCAGCGGGTCGCACCTTCAAGACGAGCTGTCTTGCTGTCTGGTCTGGAATCGGCGCAGCGGAAGCGTTATCTGCGCTCTGAAGCAGAAGAGAGCGAAACCTCCCAACAAACGATCCAGCGTCGCTCATCTCAGTGAGAGGGATGCCCCTACAGGCGCTGATTTGTTCATTCCCAGTGCACAGGAGAGGGTTGTGATCACAACCCAGAGTTGATTGGCGTGGGGGGAGAGTCCAAGTGGACCTCGATCCCCCCTGAGTGGTGGGGAGAGTCCGTAAGGCCTCGATCCCCTGGTGGCGGCCGCTTGCGCTGCCAGACCCACATCTCCACCATGGTTTCCATCCGCAGCTGCAGGCATGCAGTTCAAGAATCTCTTCCACTGATGGTGGGCCATCTTCACAAACTGAACCCGGGCGAAACAACCCTGGAATGGGGGATCTGGACCAAAGGATCAATCCCTCATCTGGGGGATTGATTCGAAAGGGAAAAACTCATTACGATAAAACAAACAAAAAGCAATAAGTTCATGCCCAGATGCATCCTGTCATAGATCCAACTGAAGTTGACAGACCCTTTCTTATTCGGGAAGGCAGAATGAATCACAGAGCAACCCGTTCATTGTGAAAAAAGTTTTTTCCGGGCTTTTCACAGGAATCGCGTTGATGACGGTCTTGAGTGAACCAGCCCTAGCCAACAAGACATATTCAAGGGCGAAGACTTGCTACCAGAATCAATATGTTGAGACTTACCATCCCGGCACCAGAGAAAAGCCTGGGTACGTCAGCAGTCGAGAGCAGAGGGTCGAACGGCCCTGCCCCAAGACCCTGCATTTCCATAGGCGCAAAAGCCACAAGCACATGGAGGGGCATCACGCCCACAACCATTCAGCTCATCCACCGACAACGTCAGGAGGACGAAAGGTTATGGCGACTCCCGCAGCAGAGGACGACAATTCCTGTTTGGAAGGAACCCTCGCTGGCGGCGTTCTAGGTGGAGCCTTGGGAGGCGCGCTTGCCAAAAAGGACAACTGGATCTGGTCGATTCCTGCCGGGGCTGTTGGCGGTGCCCTTGTTGGATGTCAGGTCGATGGCTGTTGAGCCTCTATCGAGTTCATACAAAGTGCTGGTTAGAAAAACCAGCCGTAGCTGTGCAAACCAATGCCCAGCAGATTCACCCCGATGTAACAAACAACGATCACCACAAGGCCAACAACAGCCACAAGAGCTGGGCGTCGGCCCTGCCAACCGCGACTGAGGCGGGTATGCAGATAAGCGGCATACACCAGCCAGCAGATCAAGGCCCAGGTTTCCTTGGGATCCCAGCTCCAGTAGCTGCCCCAGGCTTCATTCGCCCAAACAGCACCACTCACGATGCCCACCGTAAGCATCAAGAACCCAACGGTGATGGTGCGATAACTGAGGCTGTCGAGTTGCTCGTTGGTGCTCAGCTGAACCGATTGCAGCTGAACAGAACCACCATTCGCGATCGAGGCCGCCTGACGATATCCACCACTGCCGATGGAACTGCTCCGCAGTTCTAGGGATTGGCCGCGATCGGTGACCAACACCGCCAAGGAGAGCAGGGATCCCACCAGCAGTGCGGCGTAACTCACCATGATCACGCTCACGTGCATGACCAACCAGCTTGAGCGCAGGGCGGGAACCAGAGGAGCCGCTGACTGCAATTGATCGGGCAAGGCAAAGCTGGCGAAGGCAATGCAACCAAGGCCCATGGGGGTGGCCGCAGCCGCCACAACGGGAGAAGGCCAGGCCCGTTCCACCAGCAGCTGGGTGAGGGTGCAAGCCCAGGCGAGAAAGCACAGGGATTCGTAAAGGTTGCTGATCGGGAAGTGGCCGGATTGCCACCAACGCAAAATCAGCTGAGCCGTGAACAGAAGGTTGGCGACGGCCACCAGCAGCCGCACCAAGCCAGCCCGGGACTGGCTGGACACCGCCCAGAAAGCCAGGGGCATGGCCACCAGCAGCAACACAAAGCCTGCGAAACCAAGACTGGTGACCAGCTCAAAGGGCGTGTTCAGCACACCATTTCCTGAAGACACGTCGATTCTGCCCCGGCCAATCAGCGACTGGCCTGTTTCAGCAACAGACCACCCGCCCCGAGAAACAACATCACAGGCAGCCAGGCCGCCAGGATCGGCGGCAGGGTTCCCTTCACCCCGAGGGAACTGAAGCTGAAACCAATCACGTAATAGACAGCGATGATGCCGAGGGTGAGCACAAACGAGAAGCTTCGGCTGCTTCGGTAACTGGGCTGAGCGCCGAGGGTGGCTCCAAACAAGCCAAACACCAGACAGGCCATCGGAACCGTGAACTTCTCCTGGATCCGCACACGGATTTTGCGGGCTTCCTTGATGCTGCCGGCCTCTTCGTAGAGCCTCTCGGCCTGCAAGGCTTCAGCAACAGTCATGTTGATGGCGTCTTTCTCAATGCGCGCCAAGCTCACCGGACCGGAACCAAGGGGATAGACGTATCGATCGAAATCGGCCTTGGTTGAGCTGCCGTTGGCGGCCAAGGTCAGAATCTGGCCATCCAGAAAGTCCCAGCTGGCTTGGACCTCATTCCAGATGGCCCGATCCGCACGCAACATCTGGGTGAAACCGGATCGGGTGAAATCCAGAACCGTCACATCCACCATTTCACCGTTCTCAAACTTGCGCGAATAGAAGAGTTGATTCAGCCCCTTACCGTCCTCTTCGCCTTCGGAATCGAAGCGGGTCCCGAAACGGGGGTAAATGATGTCGCGTCCTGTCTCACTGGCGAGGGAACGACCCAGTGATCGCTTGAGGGTGACCTCTGCATAGCGTTGGCTGCGGGGCACCACCACGTCGTTAAGAACGAAGGTGAGCAGCGTCATCACCATCGAAAGGGCTAGGGCCGCGCTGATCATCCGCACTGTGGTGATCCCAAGGCTTCGCAGGGCGGTGAGTTCACTGTTCGCCGAAAGGCGGGTGAACACGAACAGGGATGCCATCAGCGTTCCGATCGGCACAGAGAAGGCCAACCAACGCGGAATGCTGAACAGCAGCACCTGAACCGCGATCGTGATCGGCAGGTTCTTGTCGACCATCTGCCGCACCAGTTCAAACATCACGCCACCCGTGAGCAGCAACAGGGTGAACAGGGCAATGAAGAACAGAAGCGGACCAAGCAGCTCCTTGAGCAACCAACGATCCAGAAGATCCAGCCGCATCCAGGTGGCCCGTTTGAGACGATCCAAAATCACAGTTGGAATCCCTCCCCGAGGTAATAACGACGCACCTGTGGATCAGCTGCCACCTCCTCGGAACGTCCTGCGGCCAACACCGCACCATCGTTGAGGATGTAAGCCCGATCAGTGGTGGCCAGGGTTTCGCGCACGTTGTGATCGGTGATCAGAATCCCCATGCCCCGGGAGCGCAACCCCTCGATCAGCAGCTGCAGATCCGCCACCGCAAGGGGGTCGACGCCGGCAAAGGGTTCATCCAAAAGCAGATACGTCGGTCCGTTGGCACCCGATGCCAGTGCCCTGGCCACTTCGCAACGGCGACGTTCTCCCCCGGAGAGTTGGAAACCAAGACGGTTGATGAACGCGCTGAGGTGAAAGTCGTCAATCAGCTGCTGGCGCCGATCCCGACGCTGCTCGGAGCTGAGATCGGTCTGTTCAAGTGCGATATCCAGATTTTCACGCACCGTGAGATTGCGAAACACACTCGCTTCCTGGGGCAGGTAACCCACACCAAGCCGGGCTCGCTCCGGCATGGGCAGATGGGTGACCCGCTCACCGTTCACCGTCACCTCGCCCTGATCAGGGGAGAGCAAACCGATCACCAGATTGAAGGTGGTGGTTTTTCCAGCTCCATTGGGGCCGAGCAGGCCGACCACCTCGCCGGGGGCAAGCTTCAGATCCAAGCCCTTCACCAACTGGCGGCCCCCAAGGGTGATGGAGACATTCGACAGTTCCAGGGTCATGGAGTCACCGGGTTGGTCTCGGCCTGAACGTCGAGCACGGGTTGGCTGGGAGTGAGCGACCACTGACTGAACACCTGCTGGCCGGGAACAGGGCTGGCAATCGCGCGACCTTCGTCCAGGAGATAAGTAAACCGATCAGCGCGGAGCTGGTTGCCATCAGCCTGGATCACATCAACATCACCACTCAGCACAATCCGGTCTTCCTCCGTGAAGTACTGGGCTTGTCGGCTGGTGGCCACCAAACCACGACCGGCGTGCACCAAGCGAACGTTGCCACTAGCGGTGATCACACCCGTTCCATTGTCGGCCGATTGCAGGTCGGACTCAATCGTGATGACGCCTGCGTCAGCTGTTTGCTGAGCCTGGGCCGACACCAAGGGCCAAAGGGCGGCCAGAAGGGGCAGAGCTAAAAGAAGCCCCCGAGAACGGAGCATTGCTTTCACTGCCACACCACCTGCCCAAGTTCGTCGAGATTACCGGCGCTTCAGCGGATGAACTCAAGAACGGGGACAGTGCATGACTCGGGATCCCCATCCTGCTGAAGCGCCTCGAGCCGCTGTTGCGCAGCACGGCAGAGAGACGCAAGATCCAAGCCAAGATCCGGGGTTCCAGGACGTTTGAGACGACCCAGAGCTTCGCCGAAAAGAATCGTGGCACCGCGCCGGTTTCCCCGTTGCAGGTGCAACTGCGCTACCGCCACCTGCAGGATCCCCTGAAGGCTGCGCCGTTCCGGATCACTTGTTTCATGCCAGAGCTCCTCAAAGAGATCATGAGCGGCGTACCACTCACCTGCATTGAAGAGCTCCACACCCTGCTGAAAGCGAGGGTCCGCCTGAGGCATCAGCGCTTGGACTTGGCCGGCTTCTTGCCGGGAAGTTTGCGCAGACGGATCGACTCGGGCGTGACTTCGAGCATCTCATCGGGACCGATGTATTCCAGCGCTCGCTCCAGGGTCATCTGCACCGGTGCTTGCAGCGTGTCCAGTTCCTCAGCACCCGCGGAACGCATGTTGGTGAGCTGCTTGGTCTTGCAGACGTTGATCTCGAGGTCCTGAGGCCGGTTGTATTCCCCGATGATCATTCCCTTGTAGACCTTGGTGCCCGGGCTGATGAAGAACTGGCCGCGATCCTCGGCGTTCTTGAGGGCATAGAACGTTGCTGTTCCCTCTTCGAAGGCGATCAGCACACCGTTCCGGCGGGTGTCGAATTCACCCATCATCGGCCGGTATTCATAGAAGGAATGGCTCATGATTCCTTCGCCGCGGGTGGCCCGGATGAATTCACCGCGGAAACCGATCAGACCGCGGGAGGGAACGATGAACTCCAGCTGGGTGCGGCCATCAGCGCTGGTTTCCATGTTCTGCATCTCGCCCTTGCGGGTGCCCAGTTTTTCGATGCAGCTGCCCACCGCTGGTTCAGGCACATCCATCACCAGGGTTTCCACCGGCTCGCAGGGGGTGCCATCGATGGTGCGGTAAATCACCTGCGGCTGGGACACCTGGAACTCATAGCCCTCACGGCGCATGGTCTCGATCAGGATGCCGAGGTGCAGCTCACCGCGACCACTCACCGCAAACCGGTCCGGTGAATCGGTGTCTTCCACACGCAGGGCAACGTTGGTGAGCAACTCACGCTGCAGGCGGTCACGCACCTGACGGCTGGTGACGAACTTGCCTTCCTTGCCCGCAAAGGGTGAATCGTTGACGACGAAGGTCATCTGCAGAGTGGGCTCATCCACCTTGATCAGCGGCAGAGCGGTGGGCTCATCGGGGCAGGCGATGGTTTCGCCGATGTTGACGTCGTCAAAGCCAGCCACGGCCACCAGATCACCGGCAGACGCCTCTTCGATCTCGACGCGCTGCAGCCCCTCGAAACCCAGCAGCTTGCTGATGCGGCCCTTCTTGATGCTGCCGTCGTCCTTGATCAGCGCAGCGTTCTGACCCTGTTTGATTTTTCCGTTGTGAACGCGGCCAATGATGATCCGGCCGAGGAAGTCGGAATAGTCAAGGGTGGTGATTTGCAGCTGGAGGGGCTTCTCCGGATCACCAACCGGGGGCGGAACATGGCGCAGGATGGCATCGAACAGCGGACGCATGTTGTCGCTGTCGGTCTTCATGTCGGGCTTGGCGAAGCCTCCGAGACCGCTGCCGAACAGGTAAGGGAAATCGCACTGATCATCGTCAGCGCCGAGTTCGATGAAGAGGTCGAGCACCTTGTCGACGGCGGTCTCGGGATCCACCCGGGCCCGGTCGATCTTGTTGACGAACACGATCGGACGCAGGCCCTGCTCGAGGGCCTTCTTCAGCACAAAACGGGTCTGGGGCATCGGCCCCTCGTTGGCATCCACGATCAGCAGGCAACCGTCAACCATGCCCAGCACCCGCTCCACTTCTCCACCGAAATCGGCGTGACCAGGGGTGTCAACGATGTTGATCCGGGTGTCGTTGTAGGTGACCGCCGTGTTTTTCGACAGGATCGTGATGCCCCGCTCACGCTCCAGGTCGTTGGAGTCCATCACACAGGTGGGGACGGCCTCGTTGTCGCGGAAAATTCCTGACTGCGCCAACAGCGAATCGACCAGAGTCGTCTTGCCGTGGTCAACGTGGGCGATGATCGCGATGTTGCGGATCGCCTTGTTGTTGGCGCTCATGCGGGCTGACCGTAAGTATTTGTGAAGAACGCCAAAGGCGCAGTGCGACAGGTTATCTCAACGTGAGAATCGACTGGTGCGCTCCGGACCCTTGCTGCGCAAGCTGCCGCGGGTGACGCCCAGCTGGTGGTGGATCTGCTCCTGGGACCAGACCTCCTGGGTGGCCATCCGACCCGCCAGAGCCTCGGCGTAAAGGCTGACGCGCCGTTGCGTCGCAGCGGCATCCTCATCGAGAAGTTCGAGCCGGATCCTGCGCACGCCTGCCCGCAGCAGCGACGGAAGCGCTTCAACGCCCGATTGCGCCGTCCCATTGAAAAGGGTGTTCCGACAACCCAGATCAGCCCGCAGTGGGTGTTCAACGCCACTGCGATCCCGCAGAGTGACGTGGTGCTTCTCACAGGGACGACCGCAATCGGTGTGGTCCTTGCCGTCCGAGAGGAATGCACAGAACAGGCAATGCTCCATGTGGAACAACGGCATGTGCTGATGCAGGGTGACCTCCAGCAGCGCTGGATCAACGGCGGCGGCCAGATCCAGCAGTTGCTGAAGGTTGAGGTCGTAACTGGCCGTGAGTCGCTGCAGCGCCCAATGGTCGCGATACCAGTGGAAACTCAGGGGGTTGGCGGTGTTGAGGGAAAAGTCACCAATGCAGGGGGCCAGCGGCGTGAGCACCTCCAGCTGATCGGCATTTCGCACCAGGAAACCGTCAGGACGGGCCCGAATGAGTGGCTCAAGCGACCAGCGTTCATCAGGCCGTGTGATCCGTGCACCGGCCAGCCATACACCCTCTGGCCAGCAGCCTCGACCGATCGCCACCGCTTCCCGCAGCTCCCGAGGCTGCTCGAGATCCGCCATCACCGAGCGAATCGGCAGGTCCGTGTCGGAGAGATCCACCAAGGCCTGCAGCTGCTCCAGGCTGCGCACCAGCACCACCAAGCCTGGCTTGGTCTCGCTGAGGGGAACGACAGCTGGTGGGCACATCTGAGCCAGCAGCTCTGTTGGGTCTGCCGTTTTGGTGGCTGCAGGGACAGGCCCTGAATCGGTGCTGCAATTCCCTGAGGCCTCCAACTGCTCCAGCAGAGCCCTGCGCATGCGGTTCAGTTCCGCCACGGGCAGAAAGAGATCGCCCTCCAGTTCGATCTCCAAATGCTGAAGCGACCAACCGGTGCCCCCCAGGCGTCCCAGTTGCTGCTCAAGCCGTTCCCGGTCAAGGGGGCGCTGCGAAGCGCTCTGCAGCGGCATGGTGCTGCAGAGCTTCAGCTCAAATCCCTGGGGCTCAAGCACGTGCAACTCCAGCGGGGCATCCAGCCGACCGGACACTCGCAGCGCCAGATCCCGGGACCGAGGCTCCACCGTGCGACGGGCGGCACGCTGCCAACGGGACTGCCAATCGGGGTCACTGGTGAGCCAGACCGAGGCGCCAGGCCTCAAGCCAGAACCGTCCACACGATCGGGCCCCAGGCGCAGCTTCCAGCGTTCGTCGCCCATCCGCTCACACACCATGATCCGGCCACCGATCTCCCGAGGCGGCTGCAGAGGATCGGACGACAGTTGTTCCAGCACAAGGCCCTGCCCGGGATGCAGCTGTTCACGGCTGCGCAGATGCAGCCAGCCACCCCGCTCCACCCGCAGCAACTGCCCCAGCAGCGGGCCCCGCTTCTTGCTCCAGCGGCCATGCACCAGACGGCGATGGTTCACCCCTTCAAGCCAACCGGTGGAAAGGCCTCTGGAAAAGGCCAGCTCAAGCTGGCGTTGCACCTGCGGCGCCGAAGCGGGGGTTTGATCCAGGCGCTGGCGATAGGCGTCGGTTACGGCAGCCACGTAGGCAGCGTCCTTCAGACGCCCTTCGATCTTGAGGCTGGCCACGCCGATGCGCTGCAACTCCGGCAGCAGCTCCCAGGCCGCCAGATCCTGGGGCGAGAGGAGGTAGCGCTGGTCTTCAAGGGGATGGGGTTGCCCATCCACCACCATTGCGTAGGGCAGGCGACAGGCCTGGGCACACTCACCTCGATTGGCACTGCGCTGCCCGAGGGATTCGCTGGTCAGACATTGACCGGAATAGGCGACGCAAAGGGCACCGTGCACAAACACCTCCAACGGCATCGCAAGGTTCCGCTGGATCAGTTGTGTCTGCAGGCGCTCGAGATCACGCAGGGCCAGCTCACGGGCCAGCACCACCCGCTGGCAACCGAGCGCCGCAGCCTGGGCAATCCCCGCGGCACTGGTGATCGACATCTGGGTTGAGCCGTGCAAAGAGAGGTTCGGCACCAGCCGCTGGGCCAGGCGACACAGCCCCACGTCCTGAACGATCACCGCATCCACGCCGGCTCGATCTGCAGCGATCAGCAACTGAGCCGCTGCCTCCAATTCATCGCTGAACACCAACACGTTGAAGGTGAGGAATCCCTTCACCCCCCGCTGATGCAGCCACTGCATCACCTCAGGAAGGTCTTGCAGTCGGAAATTCTCAGCCCGCTGGCGGGCGTTGAAGGCATCAACGCCGAAATACACCGCATCGGCACCGGAGGCAGCGGCCGCCTTCATCGCAGCCCAGTCGCCGGCAGGTGACAGCAGTTCGGGAACGGTCAAGGGTCGCGCCTGGAGAACCGACTGGCCGGCTCGAACAAACGCAGTGCATCCGCATTGCCCTCGTAACGCCAATGCCAGGGTTCGTACATCACACCCTGTTTGTTGCCCTCAGGGAAGGACAACACGAAGTGATATCTCGCCGCATGGTCCTGCAACCAGCGAAAGGCCGCGGTGTCTTGAAAGCTCTGGGAGAGGTTGGTCTCAGGAAAACGGCCATCGCCTAGATCGACGGCGTAACCCGTGCTGTGCTCGGAGTAGCCCGGTGGAGCTGACACCTGGGCTCGCTCTTCGGCGGTCTGGTTCCGTTCGGAGGCCACATCAAAGAAGATCGATTCCTGGAGGGCCAGGGAGCGGAATCCACTGAGCAGTCGCAGATCGATCCCGTCAGCCAAGGCGGAACGCATCATCGTGTCGAGGGCCGCGGCGGCTTTCACATTGAGCTCGATCCCCGGTTCAAAGACGATGAGTTGATCAGCGTCAGCCTCTCCATAGGGGAAGTGGCCCAGGAGTCGGCCATCGGCGTCGGGACGTTCGCGAAAGCCTGAAATCTCAAGGCTCTGCGTGGGCTGGCGCTGCGACAGCAGCGTAGGAACCAGCATCACCACAGCCAGGCTTCCGGCACAGACGAGAACGAGCCCGAACAACAAGCCAGCTGCGCCATTTCCCTTGCGTTGACGCGGCTGCCGTGTTCGTCGAGCGACCGGAATGTCCTCCCGCTCGATGCGTCGCGCAGAGGAGGCCCGAACCAAGGCGCTGATGCGTGTTGTTTCGATCGTAAAGGCAGCAGCCAGCTCAACCCACAATGGTTGTTGTGACAGTGATAGCTTCACAAAACAATCCAGCGGAGACGGGCTGAGATGTTGCGAGTTGCGGTGATCGGTGGTGGCCCCAGTGGCTCCTGTGCTGCCGAAATTCTGGCCAAGGCGGGAATTGAAACTTGGCTGTTCGAGCGCAAACTCGACAACGCCAAACCCTGTGGTGGGGCCATTCCGCTCTGCATGGTCGAAGAGTTCGACCTGCCCGACGAAATCATCGACCGCAAGGTCCGCAACATGAAGATGATCTCCCCTTCCAACCGGGAGGTGGACATCAAGCTCGATCCCCTCGGTTACGACGAAAACGCCTACATCGGCATGTGCCGTCGTGAGGTGTTCGATGCCTTCCTGCGCAACCGCGCCGCCGATCTGGGCACAACCCTGATCAACGGCCTGGTGCAGAAAATCGACACCGGTGCAGACCGTCAGGGCCCTTACACCATTCATTACGCCGACTACAGCGGTGGTGGCCCCACCGGTGAGCAGAAGACTCTGGCTGTGGATCTGATCATTGGTGCCGATGGCGCCAATTCCCGGGTGGCGAAAGCCATGGACGCCGGGGATTACAACGTGGCCATCGCCTTCCAGGAACGGATCAAGCTTCCTGCTGAGGAGATGACCTACTACGAAGATTTGGCTGAGATGTACGTCGGAACAGACGTCTCTCCCGACTTCTATGCCTGGGTGTTCCCCAAATACGACCACGTGGCCGTGGGAACGGGAACCATGCAGCAGAACCAGAGCTTGATCAAGGGTCTGCAAAGGGGCATTCGTGAGCGGGCCAACAAGCGCCTGTTCCAGGGCGAAGTGATCAAGGTGGAAGCCCACCCGATTCCTGAGCACCCTCGTCCGCGCCGGGTTGTGGGCCGCATGGCCTTGGTGGGCGATGCAGCGGGCTACGTCACCAAGAGCTCCGGGGAAGGCATTTATTTCGCTGCCAAGAGCGGACGGATGTGTGCCGAAGCGATTGTGGAAATCTCCAACAACGGTGCCTCCATCCCCACTGAAAAGCAGATCAAGTCGACCTACCTCAAGCGCTGGGACCGCAAATACGGTGCCACCTATGCGGTGCTCGACATCCTGCAGCGAATCTTCTATCGCAACGACGCTGCCCGGGAAGCCTTCGTCGAGATGTGCGACGACAAGGACGTGCAGAAGCTGACGTTTGACAGCTATCTGTACAAACGGGTGGTGATGATGAACCCCTGGCAGCAGATCAAGCTCACCCTCCGCACCCTGGGCAGCCTGATCCGGGGCGAGGCTCTTGCTCCATCCGTCTACAACCCTGTGCCTTCGGCCGTTGGCCGTTCCGACGGTGATTTCCTGGCGGAGGAAGCGGCCCAGCAGATCAAGGCTCAGGCTGGCGAATCCAAGAAGGGGAACTCCAAAGGTTCCGAGTCGAAGGAAAAGGCCGGCGTCTCCTGAGGGAGGCCGGCCCTCAACATCACTCCAACATCAATGACAATGCTGCTGGTCAGTTGCGCGACTCGATCGCCTTGCCAGCGGCATCCTTAACCCGTTCAATCCCCTGCTCAATGTTCTTGGCGGGGAATGTGTCTTTCTTGGTCGTCGACCAGACGTTGATGGCATAAACGGCGGCAGCAGCCAGGATCAGCGCCGCAATCACGCTGCCCAGACCACTTCCTCCCTGGCGGATCACCACAGGCTGCTGGGTGGTGTGCGTCTGTTGATCAGACATTGCGGCTCAAGCGGCTGGCCCCTACTTAGCCGCAGAGGTCAGGGCTGCCTTCATTTGGATTGAATCGATTCAAATTCGGCCAAGACCGAAGCCTGATTGCGCAGGACCGCCAACAGGTTGAGGCGATTGAGCCTCAGTGCGGCATCGTCGACCATCACCATCACGCTGGTGTCACCATCAAAGAAGGCCTGGAGCGCCGGGGTTGCCGCGACGAGCGCATCGGCAAGGGCCTGATATGACCGCTGCTGAGCCAATGGCTGCAGCTGCTCCAGAGCTGCGAACAGATCCTTCTCACTGGCGGACTCGAACCGTTCGGGCTCAACCACTTCGCCGGCCACAAGCTGATCGCGTGCCAGATCACCTTTTTCGGCAAGCTTCGCTGCCCGCTGCACCACCGCCTGGACGGCATCCAGCTGACCGCTGTCCCGAAGGTCACGCAACAGTTGAATCCGCTGCTTGACATCCAGGGGATCACTGAGCAGACGCTGACTGGAGACGGCATCACCAGCCACAGCCTGCACCAGATCAGGCGCAAAGGCGTCGTCTTCCAGTTGAGACATGATCCGCTGCCGCATCAGCTGACAGAGGTCGTTATGCAGTTGGCTGGCATCCACCGCAAAGGCCGGGAAGAGAGCAGCCCACTCCTCCACGGCGTTGCTGAGGAAGGCCATGAGGTCGAGGCGCCAGGCCATGCCCCAGAGAATCTGCACAACACCATTACCGGCCCGCCGCAGGGCATAGGGGTCGGAGGATCCGGTTGGTCGCTCTCCCTTGGCAAAGATGCTGAGCAGCAGCTCGAGCCGTTCCGCCAAGGCCACAACGGCTCCCGCGGGGGTTGCGGGCAGAGCATCACCGGCTCCTCGTGGCAGATAGTGCTCCACCACAGCGAGAGCAACATCGCGGGGTTCTCCCTCCTCCAGGAGGTATTTGCCCCCCATCAGGCCCTGAAGTTCAGGGAACTCACCCACCATCTGGCTGACCAGATCGTTCTTGCAGAAATGAGCGGCACGCTGGGCCGCATCCACCACGCCCTGATCCAGACCGAGTTGCTTCAACAGCAGGCCCGTGAGCCGCGCGATTCGCTCGGAGCGGTCCAGAAGACTTCCCAGGCCTTCGGCGAAAGTGACACGGTCGAGGGCTTCACGCCGGGATTCGCTGGACTGACGCCGGTCAACATCGAGGAAAAATTCGGCATCCGCCAGGCGAGCTCCAAGCACGCGTTCATTGCCGCGAACAATCAAGGACGACGCCGGGGCCAGGCCATTGCCCACCAAAAGGAACTGGGGCCGAAGCACAGCCTCAGCGGTGAGTCGGAGCGGGTCTGCTTCCAGACCAGGCACCTGCAGCGGCACATAACGCTGGTGGGCCTGCATCACCGTGCTGATCACCTCCGGAGGAAGCTGCAGGAACCGCTCAGCAATGGTTCCCTCGAGAATCCTGGGGTCTTCAACCAGGTCCACCAGTTCCTCAAACAGGGACTCCGGACAGTCGGGAGTTCCGTTGGCGGCCTGTGCCGACTGGTCCAGGCTGGTGCGAATTCGTTTGGCTCGCTCCGCACGATCGACAACAACGCCAGCGGCGGCAAGGGTCTCTCCAAACTGCTCCGCTGATGCGATGGAGAGGGGCTCGTCACCATGGAGACGGTGAGCACGGCTGAAACGATCGCTGCGGACCTCAGGGTCAGCGCCGCCCAGCACCACAGGGATCACCTCTGAACCCTTCAGCGCCAGCAGCCAGCGGATGGGGCGGCTGAAGCGCTGGGCTCCGGTGCCCCAGCGCATGAACCGCCGGCCCTGCAACGCATCAATCCATTGGGGGATCAGCCCCTGGAGCAGTTCAACGCAGGCTTGACCGGGGGTGAGCACGGTTGCGAAGACACAAGGCCCCTTGGGAGTGTCACGCTGCTCAAGTGCTGAGGGATCAACCCCGCAGCGTTTGGCGAAACCGATCGCCGCTGGCCCTGGGATGCCGTCCTTAAAAGCCTGAGCCACGGGAGGGCCCTTGCGGTCTTCCTCAAGATCGGGTTGGCGGTCCTCCAGATCAGCGACGGAGACCACCAGACGCCGGGGGGTGCCGTACACCGACACCACTCCATGGCCAAGCCTTGCCTCACGCAGATCACGGCTCACCCGCTGCTGCAGCTGGTCAAGCGCTTGCCTGACGAAATCGGCAGGAAGCTCCTCGGTGCCGATTTCCAGAAGAAAGGTTGCCGTCACGCCAAGGTCAGAGCCGGAAGCGACTGTATTGGAAGCCGTTTCGCTACGTTCAAATCAAGAAATCCTTTTCGGGGTGGGGGAAGGCTCCTTGGCAGTGGCGGAAACAGGAACTCAATCGCTGTCCAAGGCGGAGCAGCGCAAGCTGGACAGCGACCATCTACGCAACCCGTTGTTGAGCGAGCTCAGCAACGACGACGTGCGCTTCACGGAAGATGCCGTTCAACTGCTGAAGTTTCACGGCAGCTACCAACAGCACCACCGCGAACTGCGCAAGACGGACAAGGTTCGCAGCTGGCAGATGATGCTGCGGCTGCGCAGCCCGGGCGGACGCATCCCTGCCCGACTGTTCCTCGCACTCGATGACCTCTCCAACCGCCTTGGGGACGGAACTCTGCGGGCCACCACCCGTCAGGCCTTCCAGATGCACGGCATCGCCAAGGCCGACTTGAAAGAGGTGATCGGCACCATCGTTCGCAACATGGGCTCGACCCTGGCGGCCTGCGGGGACATCAACCGCAATGTGATGGCACCACCAGCTCCTTTTGAGAAAGGCGGCTATCCCGTGGCACGGCGCCTGGCCGATGAAATTGCTGATCTGCTCAGCCCCGAAGCGGCCGAGGGGGCCTATCTGGACCTCTGGGTGGATGGTGACCTGAGTTATCGCTTCAAGCCCAGCCGAGCCGTTCAGAAGGCCAGAAAGCGCCAGAGCGAGGGCGGCGTTTTTTCCGGCAGCACTGAGGAACCTCTCTACGGAGACACCTATCTACCCCGGAAATTCAAGGTGGCCGTAACCGTGCCGGGGGACAACTCTGTTGACCTGCTCACCCAGGACATCGGCCTGGTGGCCTTCACCGACCCCTCCGGCGATCTGCGGGGCTGCAATGTCTACGTGGGCGGTGGCATGGGCCGCACCCACAACAAGGAGGAGACCTTCGCCCGCACGGCGGACCCCTTGGGTTACGTCGATGCTGCCGACGTTCTGGATGTGGTTCAGGCGATCCTGGCGCTGCAACGGGATCACGGTGATCGGGAGGTGCGCAAGCACGCCCGCATGAAGTATCTGCTGCACGACAAGGGAATCCAGTGGTTCCGCGACACCCTGTGCGCGACCTACTTCAAGGGAAGCCTCAAGGGGCTGCGCAATGAGCCCAAGGCCAAGCTTTTGGACTATCTCGGCTGGCATCGCCAGAAGGCAGGGATGTGGTTCGTGGGACTTCCCCTGCTCTGTGGCCGCCTGAACGGAGATCTCAAGGCAGGGCTGAGGGAGCTGGTGGAGACCTACCAACTGGAGATTCGCCTCACCGCCAACCAAGACCTGCTGCTGTGCAACATCGGCACCTCCCAGCGAGCCAGCATTCGAACCCAGCTGGAAGCCCTCGGGTTTGAGGTGCCTGAAGCTCCAGCACCTCTAGCCAGGCATGCGATCGCCTGCCCAGCTCTACCCACCTGCGGGCTCGCCATCACCGAATCTGAGCGCATCCTTCCGGATGTTCTGGATCGCCTCGATGCCCAGCTGCGACGGCTCGAGATTGAGAAGTCCCTGCTGGTGAGGATGACCGGCTGCCCCAACGGCTGTGCCCGCCCCTACATGGCGGAGCTGGGCTTGGTGGGCAACGGTGTTAACCAGTACCAGCTGTGGCTCGGCGGCACCCCAAACCTCCAGCGTCTGGCGCGCCCTTACCTGGAAAAACTGCCCTTGGATGATCTGGAGACAACCCTTGAACCGCTCCTCCTCAGCTGGAAAGCCGCCGGTGGACGTCGCAGCTTCGGGGACCACATCGAGAAGCTTGGTGATCAGGAAGTGAGCGCGCTGTTGACGGCCTCGGCGTAGACCGCCACAGCTGCACCTTTTCGCCAGGCCCAGAGCTGATCACCGAACGAGTAGTGCCACCACTCGTTCGGATGCTGAGCAAAGCCGGCTGCTCCCATCACTTCAGCCAGCAACTTCCGGCGTTGATGCCAGCACCGAGCTTCGGAATCCTCCCGACCGGCGTAGTGCTGCGGTTCAGACACCGCACCTATGGCATCAATCTCTCCCCCCATGGCCAGCGGCGTTCCATCGCTGCTGCTGAGGGTGAGATCAACAGCCGCACCGGTGCTGTGGGGAGGCGGGGTCGCAGGATCCCGACTGGGAGCAGCCCAGAAGCGCCCCACATCGGCCACCACCTGATCGAAGACGTGCCCTGAGCGCGCTTCCACGCCGCGTTCACGGCAGAGTTCCGTAATGCTGTGGTCCACCATGAAGGCCTGCACGGCGATCGGCCGCCAGGCATCAAAAATGCTCAGGCGCAGGCGGGGATCGTGCTCGACCAGCTGCTGCTGAGCATCAAGCAGGCGCTGAACGACCCCGAGGCGCAACTGAAAGGGATTCCCCGACGTCCCATAGGGCGCCCCCAGCGCCATGTACGGGTGAGGTTCCATCCGAAACAAAGCGGGAGGCAGCGCTTGCAAAGGCTCGCCGCACTCTTCGATTGGAATCGGACTCCAGGGGCGCATCGAATCGCGGCAACGGGATGGATCAGTTCAAGGGGGTGCCACCGCTGAGGCGACGCTGCTGGGCCTCCAGGGTCTCGCGCAGCAACCGGTGCTGCTTGAGCTCAGGATCGTTGTTCAACAGCTCCTGGGCAGCTGTTCGTGCGTCCTCCAGCACAGCACCATCATCGGCAAGGCTGGCCAGGGCCAGATCAGGCAGCCCCGACTGTCGGGTTCCCAGCACCTGGCCAGGCCCCCGCAAGCGCAGATCCATCTCGGCGATCTCGAAGCCATCGGTGGAGCGCACCAGCACATCCAGACGCTGGCGGGCCAGGGGATTGGAGCTGCCATTGATCAACAGGCAATGGGAGGCAGCGGCGCCACGGCCAACGCGCCCCCGCAACTGATGCAGCTGCGCCAGGCCGAAACGTTCGGCATGGTCGATCACCATCACGCTGGCTTCGGGCACGTCCACGCCCACTTCCACCACCGTGGTCGAGACCAGCACCTGAGTCGTGCCAGCAGCGAAATCGGTCAGCACTGCCTGCTTTTCAGCACTGGAGAGACGCCCATGCAGCAAACCAACGGCCAGATCTGGGAACACCTCCGAGGCCAATTCAGCGTGAACTTCAACGGCTGAGCGAAGCTCGAGCTTTTCAGACTCTTCTACCAGAGGCAGAACGACATAGGCCCGCTGGCCCAGCTGCACCTCCTCACGGATCAACTCATAGGCCTTCTCGCGCTTTGCGGCCGTGAGCATGCGGGTGCGAATCGGTGTTCGCCCTGGCGGCAATTCATCGATCTGGCTGACATCGAGATCCCCATGCATCGAGAGCGCCAGGGTCCGGGGGATCGGTGTTGCCGTCATGGTGAGCAGATGGGGCTGCAAGCCCTTGTTGAGCAGGCGATCCCGTTGATGCACACCGAAACGGTGCTGTTCATCCACCACCACCAGCCCCAGGCGGTTGAAAACGACAGGATCCTCGAGCAAGGCATGGGTGCCCACAAGCACCTTCAGCGAACCATTGGCCAGGTCATCCAGCAGTTCCCGACGGCGGGGCCGCGGCGTGGATCCCGTCAGCAAGGCGACGCTCACATGGAGCTGCGGCAGCCACTGACAGAGGTTGCGGTAATGCTGCTCGGCCAACACCTCCGTTGGGGCCATCAGGGCCCCCTGCCAGCCCGAGGCAATGGTGCTGAGCAACGCTGCAATGGCAACCACCGTTTTGCCCGAGCCCACGTCCCCCTGCACCAGACGGGCCATGGGTTCGCTGCGCGCCAGATCGGCTTCGATCTCCTGAAACACCCGTTGTTGGGCTGCGGTGAAGCGGAAGGGCAGAAGATCCATGAACTCCCCCACAAGCCCATTAGCACTGGATTGGAGATCCAGGTCCGGGCCCGTCCGAGAGCGCAGCGCCTGGCGTCGGCGCAACAGACCGAGCTGCAGGAGCAGAAACTCATCGAACACCAGCCGGCGCCGTCCCCGATCGAGGCTCTCGCGGTCCTTAGGCGCATGCAGGTCCTGCAGGGCCTCCGACAGTGCCGGCAGCTGGAATTGCCGCTGCATCGCGGCGGGGAGAGGATCAGGCCACGATGCCGCGAGGGGCAGGACCTGATCGATCAGGCTGCGGAACCGATCCGCGCCAACTCCTTCGGTGAGGGGATACACCGGGAGAAGCCGGCCGATGCTGGGGGATTTCACCGGAGAGGAGGGGCTGTCCAGCACCTCAATCAACGGATCCTGAAAGGTGATGCCGTAGGGGCCGTCTTTCACCAGACCACTGACGGCCACGGTGGCACCAACGGGGTAGAGACGCTGCTGGCCTTTGAGGTAAGCCGGAGAACTGAAGCGTTTGCCCGCCAGGAAACGGCTCACCTTCAGGCGACCGGTCGGGTCCTGCAGCTGGAGCTCAATGATGGCGAGGTTGGTGTTCCGTGGGCTGACGAATCCGTTGCAACGGCGAATCGTGGCGACGATCGTGGCTGTTTCACCCGACACCAGCGCCTCAATGCGGCGCATCGCGGAGTAATCGACATGATCACGGGGGTAATAGCGGAGCAGGTCACGCACCAGAAGCAGGCCGATCGAAGCCAGCCGTGCCGCGAATTTCGGACCCACACCACGGATCTGGGTGATGGGACTATCGAGCTGCAGTGGTGAGCTGGCACGCTGCTGGGGCGACGCCTGAACCTTGAGGCGTGGCGGTGCCATCGGAGCCGAGGGTTCCAGGCGATGGCGCAGCTCATGCAGCCACTGACGGGCATCGGTGACCAAGCGACGGCGGGCAGGATCAGCGAGCTCCGGATAGTCGGCAAAGCCAGAGCTGAGCTTGGACATGCGTTCACTGACCCCCTGGGGGAAGGGAACGGCCGGAGGCGCTGCGAGTTGCTGCTGCAGAAACGCGTGAAAGCGCTGCTGGCGACCCTGCAGATTCTGAAAACCACGGTCGGCCTCCAACCCCAGCGAGCGCTGAAGGGGAAGCATCCAGGTGAGGAGCAGCGACAGCTGCTCGCTGGTCAGTCCCCGCTCAGCTGCTGCGTTGAATCCGATGGGGTCTGCCAATGGGTCCGGGCCTCACGATCCAGAGAGCGACGCTGCCAATGACGCTGCTGCCGCACCATTGTGAGCAGAGTATGGTGATGAGCGCGCAATCGTTTGCGGCACTGACGCAGACGTGGGCTGTCGAACTCCAGATCGTTGCTGCGTAACAGCACGCAAAGCACGTCCATGCCCTGGTCAAGCTCACCGACGGCCAGAGGGAGGCGCAGGCGAAGCACGTTCGTGGCGGTTGGCTGCGTTTCGATCTGCCCCTTCAGGACAGCATCCAGAAGGCTGATGGGAAGAAGGGTCTGGGCCAGTCCTGACCGCAGCATCTGCACATTCACCGCATGGGACAGGTTGCGAAGGCGTCGCTCAAGCGCCTGATCCATGGCCTGGATCCAATGCAACAGCGCATCCGGTTCATTCGGAAGAAAGTGGTCGTTGCCGTCCACCGAAGGATCAAGAAGAGCACCGGGATCAAGGGGCTGTTGGGCCTGCTGCATCGCATCACCGGCCAACTCGAACAGTGAGCGGAGTACATCCAAATCACCCGAAGATTTGTTGTCTGCGGGTTCAGGGACGGGTTCTTTAACGGGATCCGGGGAAGCCGTCCTCGAGGGGGATTCAAGCGGTGAAGCCAAGCTCAACTGAATGGATCCGCTCGGTTCGTCCCGTGGGAGCTCAGACGTGGGTGGCTCGGGTTCAGGCGCACTCTCCTGGGACTGGCGACTGAGCTTCTGCAGCATGCTTCTGCTGGCATGGGCCTGCTGGCGCCGTTGCTCCTGCTGCATCTGCCGCACCAGCTGCATCAGCTGCTCAACTGTGAGCAGAACGCTGCAGCGGTCGATCAGGTCTGTGACCGCTGCATGAAAATTCTGACGGGTCGACTCCGGCAGCTGACCAAAACGGGAGGGATCAACCTCACCGAGAAGATTGAACAGGGCCTGACGGGTGGCTCCTTCCAGCAGTTCCCGCAGCACCTGAAGATATAGAGCCTGCTCCCTGTACAGGGCGATGGCCCGCAGCCGGCACAACCGTTGAAGGCGTGCCAGCTGTTCTGACGGGTCGTAAGCAGGCCTGACGTCCGGGTCGGACAAGGGAATCAGCCGGCGTTCTGCATGGACGCCACTTCAGCAGCGAAATCGTTCTCTTCCACCTCGATGCCCTCGCCCAGGGTGTAACGGGTGAAGCGACGAACTTTCACGTTCTCGCCGATCTTGCCAGCGGTTTGCTTGACGAGGTCAGCAACGGTGATGGAGCTGTCCTTGATGAAGGGCTGCTCCATGAGGGCGAGTTCCTTGAGGCGCTTGCCGATGCGGCCCTCAACGATCTTTTCCTTCATCTGCTCAGGCTTGCCCTCGAGATCGTCACGACCCATCTCGATCGCCTTTTCCCGCTCACGGATCTCGTCGGGAATCTCGTCGGTGGTGACGTACTCAACGTTGGGGCATGCCGCCACCTGCATGGAGACATCACGCAGCAGCGACTGGAACATGTCGCCCCGGGCCACGAAGTCGGTTTCGCAGTTCACCTCAACCAGCACACCCACGCGGGCACCGGTGTGGATGTAGCTGCCGATGGCACCCTCGGCGGCGGTGCGGCCGGATTTCTTTTCAGCGCTGGCGATGCCTTTCTGGCGAAGCCACTCAACGGCCTTGTTGGCATCGCCTTCCGTGGCGGCCAGGGCCTTTTTGCAATCCATCATCCCCGCGCCGGTCTTGTCGCGCAGTTGTTTGACAAGCTTGGCGGATACGGCAGCAGCCATCGGTCGGAGCAGTGAGAAGGGAAATTGAATCGCCGCCGATTCCCTGATTGGAATCAGCGGCGTGAACTTAGCGGTGAGAGGAGATCAGCCTTCGCTGTCGCCACCACGCTGATCGTTGGAACCGTGGCGGCCCTCATTGATCGCATCGGCCAGACGGCCCAGGATCAGTTGCACAGAACGAACGGCGTCGTCGTTGCAGGGAATCGGCACCTCACAGAGGTCCGGATCACAGTTGGTGTCCAACATGGAAACCAGGGGGATGTCGAGCTTGCGGGCTTCGAGCACCGCATTCGACTCACGACGCTGGTCCACCAGGACCACAACATCGGGAAGGCGACGCATGTTCTTGAGGCCACCCAGATACTTCTGAAGACGCTCGAGTTCGCGACGCAGCACCGCACCTTCCTTCTTGGGGCGCATGGCGATGGCGCCGCTGGACTCCATCCGCTCCAGATCCTTGAGACGGTCGATCCGGGCCTTCATGGTGGTCCAGTTGGTGAGCATGCCGCCCAACCAGCGCTGGTTCACGTAGGAGGCCCCGCAGCGGGCGGCTTCCAGCGCCACAACTTCAGAGGCTTGCTTCTTGGTACCAACGAAGAGGAAACGCTTGCCGCTGCGTGCCGCAGAACGGGTCCACTTGTAGGCGTTGTTCATGCAGACGGCGGTCTGCACGAGGTCAATGATGTGAACGCCGTTGCGCGCGCAATAGATGTAGCGCGACATCTTGGGGTTCCAACGACGGGTCTGGTGCCCAAAGTGGGCACCAGCCTCCATCATCTCGGCGAGGGTGACGACAGCCATGGTTTGAGGGTTTCGGGTTCGCCTCCACCTGCCAGGGACCTGAACAACCAGCAGGAGCTGGTCTCACGGTGCACCCGAAACGGGCAGGTGTGCGGAGTGAAAGGACCTATAGAAGGTATCAAAACGTTGATCAGCGAAGCCCTGCCGCTCTGGCTTCACGGAACAGGGCACGCACACCGATGCGATTGAGGGGCAAACGAAGCAACTCCATCGCCGTTCCGGGATAGCCATGCCGGATCAGCCAACGGAGCAGCGGGCGAAGGCTTGAGGGATTGATCAGCCCACCGAGGGTGAGCACTTCCCAAAGGATGCGATGGAACCAGGTGAACTGGATGATCAACCGCACCCGCCTGGTGGGATGTTTGCGGTAAAAAACAAGCCCCATACGGGCCCGTTCACCCTCCACTTCCACAAGTCGGGGGATCTGGTCGAGACTCAGGGCGGGGTGCCAGTGATAGCCGACAGCGTCCGGGCACTTCACCAACTCAACCCCCATCCGCCGCAGACGCTCACCCAGTTCCAGGTCCTCCCAGCCGTAGAGGCGGAAACCGGTGTCAAACAGGCCTGAGCGCTCCAGCACCTGCCGATCGATGGCCACATTTCCAGTGGCGAAATAAGCCCAGGACAAGTCTCGTAATTTGTGGCGCTCCGAGCAGGGTGCTTCGAAGTTGGCGGTGTTAATGACAGCGCCGTAGGTGAAGCAGAGCCGATTACCGCGCCGTTGCCAGCACTGCTGCAACGCCCGTGCATGGGTGGCCAGAAAGGTTTCTGTGACCACCAGATCGCTGTCGATGAAGACGATCACATCGCCACGGGCGTGATCCACACCGCGGTTTCGGCCCTCGGCAGGACCACCGTGCTCCTGCTCGATCAGGCGCACATGGGGAAAACGCTGGGACTGCTCCCTCAGCCATGACGGCGTTCCATCAGTGGAACCGTCGTCAACCACAACAACCTCGTAGTCCTGAAGAGCTCCAGCAAGCTGCTGATCTTCCAGTGCCGAGAGGCATTTCTCGAGGATCGGGCGTCGGTTGTAGGTCGGAATAACGACGCTGACGAACATCGCGACGGCCGATGCAAATGGCCACCCACCCTACGAACAACAAAAAAGGGGCCCGCAGGCCCCCTTTTTGATGCATGGTCTGATCCGTTGATCAGTCGGCGGCACCACCGTTGTTGGCGGTTCCGGTCACACCGTTACCAGCGCCTTCACCACGGCCATCGTTCCGCATCTTGCGCTTCTTGAACTTGCGGGCGTAGGCGCGGTTCCGCTCCTGCTTTTCTTTCTTCAGGTTTCTGCGCTTGGCCATGCGGAACTGCGGGCTCTGATGTCAACTTTCATCGTACTAAACAGCATTCTTTAATCGCCCGTCCTCCATCTGAAGCAGGCGATCGGCCACATCAACGATGCGCGGGTCATGGGTCACCATCAGCACCGCGCAGGATTGTTCACGGGCGAGTCGGTGAAGCAGCTCCACCACCTCCCGGCCCGTACGGCTGTCCAGGGCAGCGGTGGGTTCGTCAGCCAGGAGAAGGCGGGGGTTTGCAGCAAGGGCACGGGCAATGGCGACCCGCTGCTTCTGTCCACCGGACAAGTCATGTGGGACTTTGGCCATGTGGTCCTCCAGGCCAACGGCACGGAGCCACTGACGAGCCTCATCCCGGCGCGCCCTGTAACTGAGATCAGGCAGAAGATCGGCTCCCATCTGCACGTTCTGTTCAGCCGTGAGGCAGCGCAGAAGGTTGTGCCCCTGAAAAATCATTCCAATGCGCCGGCGCACCTGCTGGCGGCGCCGGCGGCCTGCACCATGCAGGGACTCACCAAGCACCGACACCTCACCCTGCTGAACCGTCCGCAAGGCGCCGATCAAGGTGAGCAGTGTCGTCTTGCCACAGCCCGAAGGACCGGTCAGCAACACCACTTCGCCCGGCTCGATGCTGAAGCTGATGTTCTGAAGAACCGCGCGGCGCATCTCCCCTTGGCCGAAAGCGTGGGAGAGGTTGTCGACAACAACAGCTGCCATCAGAAGATCTCCGCAGGGTCTGCATCGATGAGACGACGCATGGCCAGGAACGACGACAACATGCACATCACCAGGATCATCATCAGAACGGTCAACGCTCGGGACAGATCCATGCCGACGGGCAGCTTGGTGGCGTCACGAACGAACCAGTACAGCCCCTGACCAGCCATGTAGGCGGGGACGTACCCCATCGCCGCCAGATAGAAGCCCTCACGAACCACCACTCCCAACAGATGGCTGAGGCGATAGCCCATGGCCATCAAAGTGGCGTACTCCGGCAGGTGATCACTCACATCGGTGTACAGCACCTGATAAACGATCACGCAGCCCACCACGAAGCCCATGGCGGCGCCGAGCGTGAAGATGAAACCGATGGAGGTGCTGCTCTTCCAATAGTTCTGCTCGAAATCGATGAAGCCCTGCTTGGTCAGCACCGAAACATCCTTGGGCAGTCGCTGTCTCAATCGGGACACCACCTGCTCAGGATCCGTGCCGGGCTTCAACCGCACCAGACCCACTTCGATCGCCCCAGGCGGCTTCTGAGGCATCAGATCGAGGAACGTCTCCGTGCTCGTGAGCAGGTTGCCGTCGGCACCGAAGCTGGTGCCCAGGCTCACCAGACCCGCCACCCGGACGCGGTTGCCAGCGATCTCGGTTACCACCACACGGCCATCGCGATACCAATCGGCAATGGGTCCGAATTCAGGACGTGACAGCTGATCGAAGAGGATCCGCCCCTTCTGCTTGAGAGCGTCAGTTTTCTCAGCCAGGGAGGGATCGACAAAAAAGGGGTCGTCGGGATTGAAACCCAAGGCCAGGATCGACCGGTTGCGCCGCGTTTCCGGGTTCCGCCACAGCATCAGCCCCCAATGCACCGGGGTCACCCCATCGACGTCTGGATCAGCCAGGGTCTGAACCAGTCGCCGCCTTGGAAAGGCCTCCATGCTTACGGAGCTGGCAGAGCGGGGACTGATCAGAACAACATCAGCATCGAACAGCCGGTGCGCTGTGACGCTGGCGTCAAAGAGGCCATCACGGAATCCAAGCTGCATGAACATCAGAATTCCCGCGAAACTGATGCCAGCAAGCGCCACCAGCAAGCGAACGGGCTGGCGCGTCAGCAACAGCCAGGAGAGGGGAATCCGACGCCCCCGCCAGAACCGATTCATGGATCGAAGCGGGCGATCACCTTCAAACCCGCCAGACGGCTGACTTTGGCGGCATCTTCAGGGTTCAGCACCACATCAACCATCACAACGCGGGCGTCGGCATCGCCGGTGGGATCGGTGGAGAGAACAGACCGTTGTTCGACCTGCGGGCTGATGCGCAGGACGCGCCCGACGAGTTCACCGCGGAAACCACCGTTCTCGCTGATGAGGCGCACGGACTGGTCGAGCCGAATCAGGGAAATATCGGATTCGTAGACCTCGATGCTGGCCTGCATCGCCTGATTGGCCCCCACATCCATCACCCCATCTGCACCGGGGCGCTCGCCTGCACGGGCATGCAGCTTGAGCACAACACCATCAAGGGGCGAGATCAGCTGACTGAGCACGAGGTCGGCCTGAAGCCCTTTGCGCTCCGCCAGGGCCTGATCCCGCTGTCCCTGAAGACGCACCAGCTCTTCACGCTTGTTGTCCACCAGAGTCAATTCGGCCGCACCCCAATCGGCGGCTTTGCTGAAGCGCTCCACCTCAAGGGCCTGTAGTTGTATCTCCTGATCGAGGCTGCGCAGCTGCGCATCGACGCGCTCCAGATCAGCGAGCAGTCCATCCCGGTGATCGAAGGACGCCAACACCTGGCCGGTCTTGATCAGATCACCCTCATTCACATTGAGGGCTGCCACCCGGGGTGTCCCCGCCATCCCCGCATTGGGAGCCGCCAGATTGCGGATGTCCCCGGCGGGCTCCAGCTGCCCCAGGGCCGCGACCGCTTCGGGACGAACCGTGGGTGCAGGCGTCGGTTCAACCGGCTTGGGTTCGGGCGTCGGCCGCAGCAACCAGCCGCCGATGACCGCAATGACCAAACTTCCAGCCAGAACAGACCAGCGCTTGGGGGTCATCAGAGTTCCGGAGGGTTGTCGAACAGAAGCATGTCGATATAGCGATCGGCCCAGGCTGAATCGAAGGCCTTCTCGAGCACGCGGCGGGTCTTGTCGTTGCGTTTCTGCTGAAGGCAATAGTTCAACTGACCCTCGTACCGGCGGACTGTAGTGAGAGCCGTGGACGGTTCGGGAGTCGCCTCGATCACGCTGGTGGCCATCACTTGCAGGTAATGGCTCACCAGTTCCTGAAAGGCTGCTTCCTCGTCAGCACCATCGGGGCGGATGAAGCACACCTTGTTCGAGAAGATGGCTGATCCCCAGGCCGGCAGCTCCCGAACCTGACGGAACGCCGGCCATGGCCTGGCCTCAAGCCGCTGGATCAGCTGCTCCGGCAAGGCATCGGAGGTGGGGGACAGATCGACGATCGCGGCGGAGATGCCTGCAGGGCCGGCCACGATGTCGGCCCCGAAGATCGGCAAGTCGTAGTGGGGATCGGGGAACCAGACGCTGTGGAGGATCTGCAGGCCGTTGCCGAGTCGCGCAACCTCCAAATGAAGTTTGCGAAGGCCGATGCAGCGAAAAAGCTCGTTCCCGATCGATAGGCCCTCGCCATCGAGTTGCCCCTGGATGAAGCGCAAATCCTCATCGCAGGGGAGGATCTCCAATCCGGGCAATCCCGCCCAGGCACTACGGATCGACGCCGCCAAGGCCTGCACGAGGGGATGCTGTCCTGGCGGTGGCGCCAGCGGCTTGGGCTGCATCGAAGGGGCAGGCACAGAATGGAACTTTGCCACGCAGTTCTGAACCTTCCGTTCTCCGGTCCCCCACTGGACCATTGGACCCTCCCCAACGGAGTGCGCTGCGTGACGGCGGACATGCCGGATGCACCCCTGACCTGTCTCGATCTCTGGTGCCGTGCCGGCAGTGCCAGTGAGCAGCCAGGGGAAGAGGGCATGGCCCATTTCCTGGAGCACATGGTGTTCAAGGGAAGTGAGCAACTGGCCGCAGGGGCATTCGATGAAGCCATCGAAGCTCTGGGGGGCAGCAGCAATGCCGCCACAGGCTTTGATGACGTTCACTTCCACGTGCTGACACCCCCGGATCGAGCCCGCGAAGCGTTGGATCTGTTGTTGGAACTGGTGTTGCAGCCAAGCCTCGAGCCTGACGGGTTCAACACGGAACGGGGGGTGGTGCTTGAAGAGATCGCTCAATACGCCGATCAACCCAATGAGCAGGTGCTGCAACTGCTGTTGAGCAAGGGCTGTGACCAGCACCCCTACGGCCGCCCCATCCTGGGTACCCCCCGCAGCCTGGAGGCCATGACGCCCGGGGCCATGCGGGCGTTTCATCAGCGGCAGTACCGCGGTTCCAACTGCTGCCTGGCGATGGCCGGGCCTTCGTCAGCGGAGCTGCGCAGTGCCCTGGGTTCCTCGGCTCTGGCGGACCTCCTGAATGCGCCTGAGCCGTCATCGCCGTCATCGCCCCTGAGCGTGCGTCCTGGACGCGAAAGCGTTGTTGTGGACCGGCTCGAATCCGCCCGACTGCTGATGCTCTGGGAAGCTCCACGGGCCCAGGATCAAACAGGCGTAATGGCCGCTGATCTCGCGACAACCCTGCTGGGGGAAGGACGACGCAGTCGTCTCGTGAACCGCTTGAGGGAGGAACTGCAGATCGTTGAAAGCGTGTCGATGGACCTCTCGGTTCTGGAGCAGGGAAGCCTGATCACGCTGGAGGTGATCTGTCCGGACGAGCTTCTGAAGGCCGTGGAAGACGAGGTGAACCGGCAGCTGCGCGCCATGGCGGAAGAGCTCGTCAGCGATCAGGAGCTGAAACGGGGCCAGCAGTTGGTGAGCAACGGACTGCGCTATGCCTTGGAATCGACGGGCCAGGTGTCTGGGCTCAGCGCCAGCCAGACCCTCTGGGACCGGCAGCAGGATCTGCTCCAGCCCCTTGCTTTCCTGCCGCCATGGACAGCCGAGCGGCTTCGCTCAGACCTGTTTCCAAGGCTTCAACCCGAACAGGCGTTTGTGCTGACCGCCCAGGCCAAGACGAAACACGGATGAACAACCCCGAACTGCTGATCGAACCGGTCTCAAGCCCGGGGATTCTGGCCGCGAAACTGCTGCTTCCTTTCGGCAGCGCCGACGACCCTGCAGGAACACGGGGTGCCCATGACCTGCTGGCATCTCTGCTCAGCCGCGGCTGTGGACGACACAACCACGTTGACCTGGCGGACCTGGTTGAGGGATGCGGAGCAGGTCTGCGCTGCGATGCCCAGGAAGATGCGCTCGTGCTGAGCCTGCGCTGCACGGTGGAAGACGCGCAGCAGCTCCTGCCCCTGCTGGCCCAGATGGTTCGTTCCCCCCGGCTTGAGCCTGGCCAGGTGGCCCTTGAACGTTCGCTCACGATTCAGGCCTTGCAACGGCAGCGGGAGGACCCCTTCCATTGCGCCACGACCGGATGGCGGCAGCTGACCTATGGCAACGGGGGCTATGGCCACGACCCGATGGGCATCGCTGAAGAGCTGGATGACCTGGATCGGGAGGCACTTCTTCCCCTGGCCGAGCGGCTACCGAGGGCATCGAGCGTTCTCGCCCTGGCGGGCAGCGTCCCACCGCAAATCATCGACACGATTGGCACCCTGGAGGACTTTCGCGACTGGCCAGAAGGGAGCGGCAACGATCGCTCAGGCCGCCGTCCCTACGCCGAAGCAGTGGGATCCGAAACGATCCAGCTCGAAGCGATGGACACCGAACAGGTGGTTCTGATGCTTGGGCAGGCGACGCTGGGGCATGGACACCCGGATGAACTGGCATTGCGTCTGTTGCAGTGCCATCTGGGCGTGGGCATGTCGAGCCTGCTGTTCCAGCGCCTGCGGGAAGACCATGGCGTGGCCTACGACGTGGCCGCGCACTTCCCTGCCCTGGCAGGACCGGCGCCCTTTGTGCTGATGGCCTCGAGCGTGGAGGAGCGCTCAGAGCTCGCGCTGGACTTGCTGCTGAACATCTGGGACGAGCTGAGTGAGCAACCCCTCAGTGAGGCCGCACTCGAGCTCGCACGGGCCAAGTACATCGGTCAGCTCGCTCAGGGCCTGCAGACCTGCTCCCAACGGGCAGAACGACGGGTTCAGCTGAAGGCCCAAGGGCTTCCCGACGATCATGACCAGCGCTGTGTGCGGGCTCTTGCGGAACTGACACCGACGGATGTGCTCCATGCCGCCCAACGTTGGCTAAGGGACCCACGACTCAGCCTGTGCGGAACCTCCGCTGCACTGAAGCAGCTTGAACGGCGCTGGGATCGGCGGGACGCTGCTTAGTCCACCTCAGCGGCATCCACCGGATCCAGCCGATCGAGGGGGATCAGAAATGTGCCCCGGCGAAAACGCACAGCAACCGTTTCCATCGGATGAAGTGCAACCACCTCGCCCACTTCACCGGCGGCCACCAGATCCGGCGGTCGCAGCATCGGCATCGGATCCGCCGACTTGAGGTACGGAAGCTGCTGCGACAGGCGCAGCTGATCACCAATCGATACCGACATCTGAACTGGGCAGGATCTGCATTGTCGAGCAGGATGGGCCGAGTTGAGTGAGTGATGTGAGGGCTCTCGCCTCCTGGTGTGGTGCCCTGGCGGGTCTGCTGGCCATCCTCATCGGTGGTCTTGTGCCGGCCGCGATGTTCCTGCCTGCTCCCGAGCCGATCCTTCTCCCCCTGCCGGTCACGTGGCAGGTGCCAGCGCTGCTTCTCTGCGCCATGGTCAGTGGCCCGCGTGCCGGCGTGATGGCCGCTGTTGGCTATCTGAGCCTGGGATTGTTCAGTCTGCCGGTGTTCCATGGCGGTGGAGGGCTGAACTACGTGCTTGAACCGGGTTTCGGCTATCTCGCGGGCTTCGTGCCCGCAGCCTGGCTCACCGGTCGACTCGCGCAGCAGGACGGCATGGATGACCTGCCCAGACAGTCGCTCTGTGCCCTGGCAGGGCTGCTCGCTCTCCAGATCTGCGGGGTGCTGAATCTCGCCCTCGGGGCACTGCTGGGGCGATGGAGCCTTGGTTTCCCCGAGCTGCTGATGCAGTTTTCAATCGGTCCGCTACCGGCTCAGATGCTGCTCTGCATCGGTGCAGGATTGCTTTCAATTGTGCTGCGTCGGTTGCTGATCATCGAGCCATGACGAGACCACTTCCACGTCGCTCAACCCTGCTGATTGCCCTGGTGATCGTGGTGGTGGATCAGCTGAGTAAGGCGGCGGCCTCGAGCGCTTTGCGAGAGGGTCAATCCCTACCCCTGCTGCCACATCTGCTCTCGCTGCAATTGGTGCACAACACCGGCGCGGCCTTCAGTGTTCTGCAGGGCTCCACTGCCCTGCTTGGGCTGCTCAGCTTGGGGGTGGGCATCGGGCTAATCCTCTGGATCTGGCGTGAACGGGTGCTGCCGTTCTGGCAGGCCCTCGCCGCAGCAGCGCTTCTAGGCGGAACGGTGGGCAATGGGATCGACCGTTGGCGTCTCGGCCACGTGGTGGATTTTCTGGCCCTCGAACCGATCGATTTCCCGATCTTCAACGGGGCGGATGTCGCCATCAATCTCGCCGTGCTCTGCTTTGCCATCGACCTCTGGACCCGCCGGGGGGACAGCAGCCTCCGTGACAACAGCCGTGGCTGACCCAAACTTGCCCTGAGGCTGGTGTGACGCAGGCATGAAACGCCAAACCCGGTTGCTGATCGGTCTCGCCGTTGCCTTTGTGGCACTCGTGCTGATCGGCGCTGCCGTTCAGACCATCCGCAGCCTGCTGTGGGATCTGAGTTACTTCCTACCTCCTTGGTTGCTCACGCCGGTGCTGCTGCTGGGGTTCGCGCTGGTGGCCACCCTGGCGGTGCAGGTGGGTTGGCCGATGTGGAAACGCCTGAAATCACGCCCAACCCAACACCCACGCCAAGCCAACCCGGCTCCACAGAACCGGCGGGATGCCGCGACCACCAGCCTCGGCCATGTGGATCGTCTGATCGAACGCATTCAGGACGACATCAGTCGCCGCAGCCTTCAGAACGAACGCGACCGGGTCGCCGAGGAACTGAAGCGAGGCGATCTGGTGGTTGTGGTGTTCGGCACTGGATCCAGTGGCAAGACATCACTGATCCGTGCCCTGCTCAATGAAATGGTCGGCGATGTGGGAGCGCCCATGGGCGTAACCAAAACCAGCCGCGCCTACCGGCTGCGTTTGAAAGGCCTGGAGCGTGGTCTTCAGCTCGTGGACACCCCAGGAATCCTGGAAGCCGGAGACGAAGGACTCAGCCGGGAGGAAATAGCCCGTCGTCGGGCAGTTCGTGCCGATCTGTTGATCGTGGTGGTGGACGGGGACCTCAGAGCCTCGGAATACGCCGTCGTGACCTCGCTCGCCGGGCTCGGCAAGCGGCTGCTCCTGGTGCTGAACAAGCGGGATTTACGCGGAGTTGACGAGGAGAAAAGGCTCCTGCAGGTGCTTCGCTCCCGTTGCCAGGGACAGCTCAACGCTGCTGATGTGGTGGCCTGCAGCGCCTCTCCTCAATCGATTCCTCAACCCGGCCGTCGCCCGCTGCAGCCGCTGCCTGACGTCAGCGATCTTCTGCAGCGCCTCGCCGTTGTGCTGCACGCCGAGGGGGAGGAATTGATTGCCGACAACATCCTTCTGCAGTGCCGATCCCTCGACAGCCGCGGGCGTGACCTCTTGAACGACCAGCGGTCTCGGGAAGCCAAACGCTGCATTGACCGCTACAGCTGGATGGGAGCGGGGATTGTTGCTGCCAATCCGCTGCCAGGGGTGGATCTGTTGAGCACCGCAGCGGTGAATGCCCAGATGATCCTGGAGATGGCCAAGATCTATGGGGTCGAGATGTCCCGTGATCGCGCCAAGGATCTGGCCCTGTCCCTTGGACAGACCCTGGGCAAGTTGGGCATCGTCAAAGGTGCCATGAGCTTGCTGGGCACCAGCCTGAGCCTGAGCTTGCCCACTCTGGTGCTGGGGCAGGTGCTCCAGGGGGTGGTGACCGCATGGCTCACCCGAATCGCCGGAAGCAGTTTCATTCGCTACTTCGAACAGGACCAGGACTGGGGTGACGGTGGCATGCAGACCGTGGTTCAACAGGCCTTTGAGCTCAACCGACGGGAACTCTCACTGCAGCGCTTTCTGACCAGTGCCATGCGGCAAGTGGTTGAACCGCTTCAGCAGTCGGCGGCGGGACGTCTCCCCCCCCGGCCAGGGCCTCAGCAGGAGGGGGAAGCATCGGCCCCCGGGCATCCAGAACGGTGATCAGAAGCAGATAGAGCACACCAATCGCCACTGAGATCGCCCCCGTGACGATGGCAACCCAGCGTGAACCCTGCTGCTGTTCCGGCATCGGAGCGTCTCGAACGATGGCGATTGTGAACGATCAGGCTGGAGCCAGCGATTTATTCAGTCGTCCCGACAGGTCGCTGAGGTGCTGAGCCGTGGTGTGGGGGTTTCCAAAAACCGCCTTGAGGCAGAAACGGTCGCCGTAAAAGGGTCGCGACAGCATGTAGCCGTGAGACAGCAGCATTTGCCGGGTGTCTTCACTCCAACGGCCGGCTGCAGCAGCATCTCCATGTTTGGGATGAAAGGCCAGCAGGTGCAGGTCACCCGCCAGCAACGTGAACTTCTCTGGGTCCAATTGGGCTGCGAAGGCGTTTCGCCGTTGCAAAGCTCCGCTAAGCGTTGCTTCGATGCCCGCCTCGCCCAACTGGCGTAGGCCCAGCCAAAGCTTGAGGATCTCCGCAGGTCGGGTGCCCTGCAAGCCGATCTCCCCGCCGTGATCCATCCCCTTGGGCGCCTCCATGTAGGGCAATCCTGTTGAAAAGGCCTGACGCAGATGGGTTCGATCCCGAAGCAACAGCAGGGATGACGCCTTGGTGATGCCCAGCAATTTCTGGGGATTCAGCGTGATCGAATCGGCAGATTCCATGCCATCCATCAGAGAGGCATGGCGGGCCGTGAGGGCGAACACACCGCCGATGGCCGCATCAACGTGCAACCAGACCCCAGCATCACGGCAGAGGGTTGCCAGATCCGACAGAGGATCAATGGCTCCACGCACCGTGGTGCCAGCCGTGGCCACCACCGCCAGACAAGGCCGCCCCTCCGCTTGCAGAGCTCTCAAACGCTTGGCCAAAGCCTCGAGGCAAAGGCCACCATCCGCGGCCACGGGAAGCGTCTGAAGGGCATCATCCGCCAGCCCCATCACCTTTGCCGCCTTGTTGATGGAGACGTGAGCGTCTTGGCTGCACAGCAGCACAGGATCCCGATGACTGGCCTTCAACGCCGCCCGTGCGGCCACCAGGGCCATGAGATTGCTCAGGGTCCCACCGCTGGCCAGCACCCCTCCGGAACCGGCGGGCAAGCCAATCCTGTGGCAGAACCAGCGGCAGAGGTCATGTTCCAGGCCGGTCAGACCAGGCGAAAGCTCCTCGGCCAGGAGGTTGTTGTTGAGACCTGCACAGACCAATTCCGCTGCAATCGACGCAGTAAGCGGGGGCGGATCGAGATGGGCGAGAGCACCAGGATGGGACGGCTGATAGGCCCCATCCATCACCTGCTGAAGATCACTGAGCAGCGATTCAACGCTGGCCCCATCAAGCCCTGGTGCCACGTCAGGCAAGGGCCGCATGACAGGGACCGGGCTTGATCGATCAGCGGAGCCGATCCAACGGCAGAGCAGATCCGAACTGCGATGCAGGAAGTTCCTCAGCACCGGGTCTTCGGCCGAGGGGATGGCGAACGGAGCAAGCCGATCCGGTGGGTGCTGAGACTCGGAACAGGCTTGCAACGGAGACCCGTGAACTGCACCGATCTTCGCGTCTCGTGGGATGGTGCTCAAAGGACAACGTGGAACAGCAGTGGATCAGCGGGATGAGTTCACTCGCTGGATGGATGTTCTGCTCCAGCGCGCGGAGGAGGCTGGAGCGGAAGGAGAAGTTCCGGTGGCCGCAGTGATCCTGGATGGACAGGGCCGAGCCATCGGCCATGGGCGGAACCGGCGGCAGAACGACAGGGATCCCCTCGGGCATGCCGAACTGGTGGCCTTGCAACAGGCAGCGATCGTTCAGAACGACTGGAGATTCAACAGCTGCACCCTGATCGTGACCCTCGAACCCTGTCCCATGTGTGCGGGGGCCTTGGTGCAGGCCCGCATGGGAACCGTAATTTTTGCGGCGTCAGATCCAAAGCGCGGTGGCCTGGGGGGAAGCCTTGACCTCTCCACCCATGCCAGTGCCCATCACCACATGAACGTGATTCAGGGCGTGCGCGAAACCGAGGCGAGGGAGCAGCTGGAACGCTGGTTCAGGCGGCGGCGGCGACGGAACCGCTGAAGCGAGGCAGCTCTGACTCAAACAGGTTGAGCAGACGATTCACGTTTTCAGGGGTGGAGTTGTAGCCCATCAGGCCGATGCGCCAGATTTTGCCGGCCAGGCTGCCGAGTCCACCACCAACTTCAATGCCGTGATTGTTGAGCAGGTGCTGACTGAAGGCCTTGCCATCTACACCTTCAGGGATGCGAACTGTGGTGAGGGTGGGCAGTCGGCGCTCGGCCGGCACATGCATCGAAAGGCCGAGACTTTCCAGCCCGTTCCAGAGCATCTCCGCATTGCTGCGATGGCGTGCCCAGGCCTGGTCGAGACCTTCTTCAGCCAGGAGCCGCAGGGCCTCACGCATGCCGAAATTCATGTTGACCGGCGCGGTGTGGTGATAGACGCGGTCGCTGCCCCAGTACTGGTTCAGCAAGGAGACGTCCAGATACCAGTTGGGCACCTTGCCCTGACGGGCTGTCATCTTGGCCTCGGCACGGGGACCCATGGTGAAGGGTCCGAGACCGGGAGGGCAGCTCAGGCCCTTCTGGCTGCAGCTGTAGGCAAGATCGACTTTCCACTCATCGATGTAGAGCGGAACGCCCCCCAGAGAGGTGACGGTGTCGAGCAGCAGAAGGCAATCATGCTTCCGGCAGAGGTCGCCGATGCCCTCCATGGGTTGGCAGACACCCGTTGAGGTTTCGGCATGAACCATCGCCAGAATGGCGGGCTTGTGCTCAATAAGTGCAGCTTCCAGCTCATCGAGCGAAAACCACTCACCCCAAGGCTTTTCAATGGTTTTCACCTCAGCGCGATAGCGGCCGGCCATGTCAGCCAGTCGCAGGCCGAAGTATCCCTTCACCGCCACCAAAACGGTGTCTCCAGGCTCGACGGTGTTGGCGATGGTTGCCTCCATGGCAGCACTGCCGGTGCCGCTCATGGGAAGCGTGAGGCGGTTGTCGGTCTGCCAGGCGTAACGCAGCAGTTCCTGCACTTCGCCCATCAGATCCACATAGAGAGGATCAAGGTGACCAATCGGGTTTCGCGACAGTGCCTTCAGAACTGTTGGATGGGCGTTGGAGGGGCCTGGTCCAAGCAGGAGGCGGTCGGGTGTGCCGATCGGTGCAAAGGCTTTGCGGTGACGATCGTCAACAGAGAGGAGTGAGTTCGTCGTCGCCAAAGCCCTGTTCATTGGTTCGAGTGTTGAGCCTACGCAGTCACGCCCCTTTGAAAGGGTGAGGGAGGCTTGATTGCAATCTGTTCAGATCTTGCGTTGAGCGTGCTGGATCAGCGCTGGCGCACATTGGTTTCACCCAGGCCCTTGGCCAGGTGATCAAACGGCTGAAGAACAGCGGCGAGCTGATTGGATGCAGCACCGTTGGCCAGAAGCATCTCGGAAACAACCTCTCCCAGCAGAACGATGCTGCGGACCGTTGGGCCGGTGGGAACGCCGAGACTCTTATAGGTGTCGTCGAGTCCGTTCAGCACACGCTCATTGAGGATCGTGGAGTCACCTGCCACCAGGGCGTAGCTGGCGTAACGCAGGAAATAGTCCATATCCCGTAGGCAGGCGGCGAGCCGACGGGTGGTGTAGGCGTTGCCGCCAGGCAGCAACAGGTCGGGCTCATCCCGGAACAGGCGCTGGCTGGCCTCACGCACAATCTCGGCCGAGGATCCATTGATCAGCTCTACGGCCTGAATCCGCAGCGCGGATTCATCCAGATACGCATTGATGCTGTCGATCGCCGGACGGTCGAAATAGCGACCCAGTTGGTCGTAACGACCGATCAGACCGCTGATTGCATCGCGCATGTCCCTGAATCTCCAGAGGATTCCCAGCGGAAGCTAACACCGTTGAGGCGGGCAGATCCTTTGGCATGCCTGCATTTCAGCCAAGTTGACAGAAACGGTTACGCAGTCGCCTTCCAGCAGCTGAAACGTACCTCTTGATACAAAATGGTGACTTGTGGCTGTATACGGTCACATCACTGCACAATTCAGTCGAGCAGTCCCTTCTTATGTCGAAATCCCCCCAGGACGTCCTGCGCCAGATCAAGGACGAAGGCATCGAACTGATCGACCTCAAATTCACCGATCTGCACGGCAAGTGGCAGCACCTGACGGTGTGCACCGATCTGCTGGAGGAAGAATCCTTCACGGAGGGCCTGGCTTTTGACGGCTCATCCATCCGCGGCTGGAAAGGCATCCAGGCCTCCGACATGGCCATGGTGCCGGACGCCAACACGGCCTGGGTGGACCCCTTCTACCGGCACAAAACCCTGAGCATGATTTGCTCGATTCAGGAGCCACGCACCGGCCAGCCCTACGAGCGCTGCCCCCGTGCCCTGGCCCAGCGGGCACTGAATCATCTGGCCAGCACCGGTCTGGCCGACATGGCCTTCTTTGGTCCTGAGCCGGAGTTCTTCCTCTTCGACGACGTCCGCTACAACTCGGCTGAAGGGGGTTCTTTCTACAGCGTCGACACGATCGAAGCGGGCTGGAACACCGGACGGATCGAAGAAGGCGGCAACCTCGCCTACAAGATCCAGGAGAAGGAGGGCTACTTCCCTGTCGCTCCCAACGACACCGCCCAGGACATCCGCTCCGAGATGCTCCTGCTGATGGGTCAGCTGGGCATTCCCACCGAGAAGCACCACCACGAGGTGGCAGGCGCTGGTCAGCACGAACTCGGCATGAAATTTGCTGAGCTGATCCAGGCCGCCGACAACGTGATGACGTACAAGTACGTCGTGCGCAACGTGGCCAAGAAGTACGGCAAGACGGCCACCTTCATGCCCAAGCCGGTCTTCAACGACAACGGCTCCGGCATGCACGTGCACCAGAGCCTCTGGAAAGGCGGTCAGCCCCTGTTCTTCGGCGAAGGCACCTACGCCAATCTCTCGCAGACGGCACGCTGGTACATCGGCGGCATCCTCAAGCACGCCCCCGCCTTCCTGGCCTTCACCAACCCCACCACCAACAGCTACAAGCGTCTGGTGCCCGGTTTCGAAGCCCCGGTGAACCTCGTCTACTCCGAGGGCAACCGCTCTGCCGCCGTGCGGATCCCGCTCACCGGCCCGAGCCCGAAGGCCAAGCGCCTCGAGTTCCGTTCCGGCGATGCCCTCGCCAACCCCTATCTGGCCTTCAGCGCCATGCTGATGGCTGGTCTGGACGGCATCAAGAACCAGATCGATCCCGGCGATGGTGAAGATCGCGACCTTTTCGAACTGGCAGCTGAGGAGCTGTCCAAGATCGCTACGGTCCCCGCATCCCTCAACGGTGCACTGGAAGCGTTGAATGCCGATCGCGGCTTCCTCACCGCTGGCGGTGTGTTCAGCGACGACTTCATCGACAACTGGATCGACCTGAAGTACGAGGAGGTGCAGCAGCTGCGCCAGCGGCCTCACCCCCATGAATTCACCATGTACTACGACGCTTGATCAGCGCCCGTGCATCCCACGACCCGCCTCCAAGAAGGCGGGTTTTTTTTGTGGACTGCTAGCCACGCGATTGTGCGCCTCATTCGTTGGAATGGGGTCGTTGTCTGAATCCGCGATGGCGTCAACGCCCCTGAGCAAGCTTGCGTACCAAACGCTTCAGCAAGGCAAAAGCATCGCGGGCCTGGCCCACAAGGAGCTGAGCACCAAGCTGATGGAGCTGTTGGCGCCAGATGCGGTGCCGAAAACCGAGCCCGTGTCCGCCGAAGTTCTTGGAGAGCTGCAGCTGGATATGAAGAAACTCCAGGAACAGGACTGGCAGGACGCCGAACAGGGGATCTACCCCGAGCAGTTGTTGTTTGATGCACCCTGGCTCGACTGGGTCAGCCGCTACCCGCAGGTTTGGATGGATCTTCCCTCCACCTGGGATCGACGCCGCGAGCGCAATGTGCGGGATCTCCCCAAGGAAACCGAAAAAGCGCTCTACCCCGAGTACTACCTCCAGAATTTTCACCATCAAACCGACGGCTACCTGAGTGACCATTCGGCTGGTCTTTACGACCTGCAGGTGGAAATCCTCTTCAATGGCACCGCCGATGCCATGCGACGCAGGGTTTTGGCTCCGCTGAAACGTGGCTTGAAGCACTTCGCAGACCGTGCTCCGGGTTCCCTCAAGATTCTTGATGTGGCTACCGGCACCGGCCGGACCCTGCAGCAGATCCGCGCCGCCGTTCCCCACGCGCAACTGATCGGAACCGATCTCTCCGAGTCGTACCTGCGTCAAGCCAACCGCTGGCTGAATGACGGCGATGCATCGCTGGTTCAGCTGATCCGTGCCAACGGGGAATCACTGCCCTTGGCTGATGAATCGGTTCAGGCAGTCACCAGTGTGTTCCTGCTGCACGAACTTCCGGCGGATGCCCGCCAGAACGTGCTCAACGAGGCCTGGCGGGTGCTTGAACCCGGTGGTGTGTTCGTGCTCGCCGACTCTGTGCAGATGGCCGATTCAGCCAAGTTCGCCTCCGTGATGGAGAACTTCAGGCGCGTCTTCCATGAGCCTTACTACCGCGACTACATCGGCGACGACATCGACGCCCGCCTCTCAGCTGCAGGGTTCGAAGGCATCACCGCGGAAACCCACTTCATGACGCGGGTCTGGTCGGCACGCAAACCCATCCCAGAGGCCAGCTGAGGGGATTCCCTGACAGCCTCCCTTGCACGAACGGCTGCGAGCCATAGGGTGTGCTGAATCCCGAAGGGAATGTCATGACCAATCCCTTCCGGCTGCGTTGGCTTCAGGGCTGGACATTCCAGGTGGTGCTGATGGAAGGCCATGTGCAGGTCGAAGCCCATGGCTTCGGTATCTGCCTGCGCACGGCCGTGATGCCTGGGGAAAGTCCTCAGTCTGCAGCCGATCGTTTGGTGTTGTCTGAAGATCGTCGCAGGCGAGCCCTGCACAATGCCTGGCTTCGCGGTCAGGACATGGCACTGCACGCGGGGGTTACACCCACGAAGGAATCAGCACCGGCCTCGAATTCGCTGGTGGTGGTTGGCCAGGCCCATTGCCAACGGGTGGCCTGATCTTCTTATGCGTTCAAAGCTGCGCCAGCAGCCAGGCCAAGGCAAAGCCTGCTCCACCGAAGCGTAGGGATCTCCAGAAGCGCTCCCCAGACACTGGGGAGAGGGCCCAGCCCACAGGCCGTTGCGTGATCAGATTCGCAGCAAGTTTGCGGCGCTGCAGCCATCGCCGCGCCGCAACACCCGACCGGGCATGGGCCTGACATTGCCCTTGCAACACCAGCCGTGAGGCATGGTGCAACCAACGCAGTTCACGAACGCGTCGTTGGCCTTTGCGCTGTTCCACGCCATTGCGCCCACATCAACCGAAACTAGATCGATCTGCTGATTCAGGGATGACTTCACCTGACGCCCCATGGCCCGACTCCGCTACAGCCAAGGCGGAAGAACTGCACCAGTTGCTCCGCATCGGCGATCGCGACTGGCATCAGCTGAAGAGCAACCGACAGCGGCGTGGAGCTGAGTTACTAGCAGCAGCGATGGTGCAACTGCTCCGCCAAGGGGACAGCACCGACGTGGAGAACCTGACCCAACAGGCACTGGGGTGGTTCAAAGGAGAGCTGAAGGATCCGGGCTGTCCGCGTCATTGACGGGCCGACGGCAGGCCAGCTGCAGGCGATTCCCCCGACGGCTCCAGCGCACATCATCAAAACATTGATGGATCAGGAACAACCCACGCCCGCTAGGAGCATCGAGAGCCGGCGGCAGGGTGGCTGTGCGGGACTGTTGTGGGAGGCCGCAACCCTCATCCTGAACCTGCCAGACCATCCAGTTGGGCGTGAGGATGCGGCGAACACGGAGCTTCTTGGCGGGGTTCTCGGCATTGCCATGGCGAACGGCATTGACCAGGGCTTCATGCAACCCCAGCTCAATCCGCTGACTGGTGAGAACACAACCGACGGGCTCTGTCAGCAGCTCCAGCAGAGGAGCCAGCTGCAGGGTCGACGGCAAGGTGAACTCAGCCCAGCGAAACCTCTTGGACGGCACAGTGGGGCCCGTTGACGTCGGTGTTTCGAACTTACCGTTAATGGGAAGCCCCGTCAGGATCTGCGGGCCACAAGTGCCGGATGCTTCAAGAGGGAATCCATCAGGCGAACGCCACGGAGCTGGTTGATCAACGGCATGTGCCCCTCTGGAGCCTCGATCGACCAGGTAAAGGCACCGGGATAACGTGTCCAGACGCCATCACATTTCCAGCCAATCCGGGGCCAAAGGCGTTCGTAACGCCCATCGAGGGCTGACAGCAACTGGGACTGGGCTGTGAAGCCGAAGCGACCTTGGGAATAGACCGTCCAGAGGCGATCAAGACTGACTAGATCAACGCCTGACATCGGCGCAACTTCTGTGAAGTAGACGTAGCCCCGCTTCACGGCGGCATCACCGGCCAATTCACGCAGGCACTGGCTGGTGACGCGATCCGCCTCTTCAAAGTTCTGATCCAGCAGCTCCTGCTGGAGCGGCCCGTAATCCAGGCCAACTCCGGAATCAGTGGTGAACCAACCTCGATCGGACGACGGAATGAGAGCGGTGATTGCATCGGGCTGGTGGCGCTGCAACACCTGCAAGATCCAACCTGCAGCCCAGTCATCACCGGCGGGGTCAAAGCCAGACAGAAGGTCTGGGCCCACCGCAGCCAACTCCTCGGCGCGGGTTTCGATCTGCTTGATCAGCGGACGACGCTGGCGAGGTGTTCCCTTCGCGAAACGATCCAGCAGCTGATCGATGCTGAGTTTGGTGGCGGGTGTGGAACCGGAGAGCATGAGTGGCAACCGGCCCCAACTGGCTCGGTGTTGGCCACTATGTCAGGCATGGGCGAAACAAGTTCAATCGAGATCCAGCAGCTTCGTGAGCTGAAAGGTCCACTGGTGGACGTTCGCAGCCCCAGCGAATTTGAAAAGGGGCACTGGCCCGGCGCCATCAACGTGCCGCTGTTCAACGATGAGGAACGTGCCGCAGTGGGCACCGCTTACAAGCAGCAGGGACGCACACCAGCGATTCACCTGGGGCTTGAACTCACCGGCCCCAAGCTCAGCAGCCTGGCCCGCCAATTGGACAACCTGCGTCAGCAGGGGGAACCACGGATCTACTGCTGGCGGGGCGGAATGCGCTCGGCCAGTGTGGCCTGGCTGGCCCAGCAGATCGATCTCAAGCCAAGGCTCCTTCAGGGGGGCTACAAGAGCTATCGGCGCTGGGCACAGAGCCGCTTTGAGCAGATCTGGCCCCTTCGCGTGATGGGAGGCCGCACGGGAACAGGGAAAACCGATCTGCTGTTGGCCATGGCCGCGCGCGGTGCAGCCGTGGTTGATCTGGAAGGGCTGGCCAACCACCGCGGCAGCAGTTTCGGCGGTCTGGGTCTGCCGGATCAACCCAGCACCGAGCACTACGAGAACCAATTGGCTGAGGCTTTGGACCAACACCAACGCTGTGGAGCCACAGCCATCTGGTTGGAAGCGGAAAGCATCCAGGTGGGCCGCTGCCGCATTCCCAAGGCCCTGTTCGATCAAATGCAAGAGGCGCCTGTGCTGGAGATTCAGCGCGACCTCGGGGAACGGGTGAACCAATTGGTGCAGGTGTACGGCCACCAGGGGGGAGCCGCCCTGGCTGAAGCAACCGAACGGATCAGCCGTCGCCTGGGGCCCCAGCGCACCAAGGAAGCCCTTGAAGCGATTGCCAGGGAGGACTGGGCCACCGCCTGCCGCGCCACGCTCG
Organism: Synechococcus sp. N32; assembly: GCF_900473895.1. Classification (NCBI taxonomy): domain Bacteria; kingdom Bacillati; phylum Cyanobacteriota; class Cyanophyceae; order Synechococcales; family Synechococcaceae; genus Synechococcus; species Synechococcus sp. N32. Next base: position 292,057 of record NZ_UCND01000015.1, on the reverse strand, counting down.
ATTACTACGACCGCTGTTACGACCATGAACTGGCGCGATCGCCCAAACGCGACACGATCGATCTCTCAGGGCTCAGCGCTGATCAAGCCGCCGAGACCTTGATCAACGGCGGGTTAGTTGAAATCCCCGCTTAGGATCGCCCCCATCGATGGTTCGAGAACGGCATGAGCAAAGCGGCGATTCAGTTTTTTCGCGGGGTCAATGAGCCGGTAGTGCCCGACATCCGCCTGACCCGCAGCCGCGACGGCCGCACCGGTCAAGCCACCTTCCGTTTCGAGCAGCCTGCTGCGATTGCTCCCGAAACCATGGGTGACATCACCGGAATGTGGATGGTGGATGAAGAAGGCGAAATGGTCACCCGCGAAGTGAATGGCAAATTCGTGAACGGCACCGCCAGTGCCCTCGAAGCCGTTTACTCATGGAAGTCCGAGCAGGACTTCGAGCGTTTCATGCGCTTCGCCCAGCGCTACGCCGATGCCAATGGCTTGGGTTATTCACAAAGCCAGGATTCCAATCAGACTGTAGGGGCCGACGACCAACAAGCTTGAGACTGCCCCAGTGGCTGTTTCTGACAGCCTTCATTGCAGCCATCGTTCTGCTGTGGTCACTGCGTGAGCTGCTGCTGCTGATCTTTGCGGCAGTGGTTCTGGCCATGGCGCTGTGCACCTTGGTGGGCATTCTTCGCGAGCGGCGGCCGATGCAAAGGCCCCTGGCCCTGTTGCTCTGCATCGTTGGGTTGTTGTTGTTGGTCGCCGGTGCGGCTGGTGTTGTTGTCCCCCCGTTTCTCGAGGAATTCTCACTGCTGTTGCAGAAGCTGCCCGAAGCGGGTCAGACCCTGGTGCGGCTGGGACTCGGTTGGATCGACAGCATCAGTGAGGCCATCTATGGCGCCGATGCATTCCCCGACCTGGATCAACCGGGCCTGAACGGTCCGCTCCAGCTTGTTCCCGACAGTTCATCCCTCGCCGCTGGTGTGGGTAGTGGGTTTCTGGGTCTGCTCGGTTTGGCGGGCAACCTCGGCAACGGCGTCCTGCGGCTGTTGTTCGTGGTGGCGGTGGCTCTGATGATCAGCATTCAGCCCCAGGCCTATCGGAATGTTGGCCTGCAGTTGATTCCCTCCTTCTACCGACGCCGAGGGCGTCGCATCCTGGATCAGTGCGGTGCTGCCTTGAGCAGCTGGATGGTGGGTGTGCTGATCAGCTCCTTGGCCGTGTTTGTGCTTTGCAGCCTTGCGTTAACGCTGTTGGGCGTGAAGCTCGTTCTGGCCAATGCACTTCTTGCAGGGCTGTTGAACGTGATCCCCAATGTGGGACCAACCATGAGCACGATCTTCCCAATGGCGGTGGCTCTGTTGGATGCACCCTGGAAGGCCGCTGCGGTGCTGGGTGCCTACGTGGTGATCCAGAACATCGAGAGTTACGTGATCACGCCATCGGTGATGCACCACCAGGTGAAGCTGCTGCCCGGATTGACTCTGGCGGCTCAGTTCCTGTTCACACTCCTGTTTGGCCCCCTCGGTCTGCTGATGGCGCTGCCGTTGGCGGTGGTGCTGCAGGTGATCATCCGTGAAGTCGTGATCCACGATGTGTTGGATCGCTGGAAACGCCTGGAGCCGGTTCGATGACTGCCGGCACGTTTCTCATTGCACTCACCTTGGTGGTGCTGGTGCTTTTGCTCTGGCACCTGCGTTGGGTGCTGCTGGTGCTCTTTGGCGCCGTGGTGGTGGCCGTGGCCCTGGATGTGCTGATTGTTCAGTTTCAGAAGCGAACCCCACTGGAGCGCCCCCAGGCCATGGCGGCGGTACTGGGGATTTTGATCTTGGCCGGGGGGCTGCTGGGGCAACTGCTGGTGCCGGAACTGATCAGCCAGTTTCAGCAACTGGGAGAGGATCTGCCGCAGTTGGTCAGCAAGGTGTCCGACCTGCTGAGCAGTGAGCCACGCCTGGCGCAGCTGAATGACGCTTTGGGGGAGGGCCTCAACCTGAACGGCCTTCAGCCATTGCTGGGGTTCGCAGGAGGTGCAGCGAACTCGCTGATTCAACTGTTCTTGATGGTGCTGCTCGCGATCCTGCTGGCCTTGGATCCAAGCGCCCACCGGCGCATGGTGGTCGTCATGACGCCCCGACCCGCCCGGGAGCGGATGGAGCACCTGCTCGACGAGTGCAGGCAAGCGTTGGGGGGTTGGCTCAGTGGCATGACCCTCTCCGCCACCACCGTTTTTCTGCTCACCTGGGGCGGCTTGTTGCTGCTGAAGTCCCCCCTGGCCCTGTTGAGCGCCCTGGTTTGTGGCCTGCTCACGTTCGTGCCGACCATTGGGCCTACGGCGGCAACGCTGCTGCCCACGGGATTGGCCCTGCTGCAGTCGCCGCAATTGATGCTGTCGGTGCTGGTGCTCCGGCTGGTGCTGCAGAACCTGGAGGCATTTCTGCTCACACCACTGTTGCTGCGGAAAACCGTGAATCTGCTGCCAACGGTGGCTTTAACGGCTCAGCTCAGCCTTGGCGCTCTTCTCGGGCTTCCGGGCGTGCTGCTGGCCCTTCCGTTGGTGGTGGTGCTTCAGGTGTTGATGCAGCGGGTGGTGGTGCAGCAGATCATGGACCGCTGGGCCTGAGGACAACTCTGAAAGATGTAACCCAGCGAACATCGTGTAGCGGGGGTCACATCTGAGACCCGCACTGTATGAGTATTTTTACGGAGTCGTGAGAACGACGCGTCGAGCCTTGGGACTCTTGGGAGAGGGTCCCATTTTTTTCGACCACATCAGAGCAGGTGACGTTTCTTTTTTTCGCTCGAATCACGCTCCCGCTCAACCGCCTGCCAATAGGCCGCAGAGACCGCCACCTCTTGACCACGCTCAATCTTGTTCAAGCGCGTCTTCAGAGCTTCCACCTCAGCACGCAAGCCGAAGACCACCTCGCTGAGACCAGGATTCAACTCCATGGAACCTGAGCAACCAAATGTGTCGTAGCTCAGGCTTCCCAAGAACTGACGTTCATAGCGATACCGAAAAGCCACCTCCACGCCCTTCAATCCAATAGTGTGTCCAAGAGGTCGTGAGACGAGCGGGCTTGGACGTCATCTTCAATTTCTCCCGTTACGAGGAACTGAGGCAGGCCGTGATGCAGCTGGTTCGCGAGAATCTTGACTCCGATTTGCTGCAAGAGGAAGCCCACGATCTGTTCGAATCGTGGTGGGCCTCAACCCACAGCCAGGGGCAGTGGAACGCCGAGGTGAAACAACGCACCTGGGATTCGATCTGGCGGGAATTCGGCAACGGCCCCAAGCGCTAACCGAAACGACGCCAGAGAGAGCCGGAACCCAGCAAGACCACCACAGCGAGCTGATGATGCCGAATGGCATAACCAAGCCCTGTGATCGTGAACTGATCACTGAGCAGCAGAACTTCGGTGCGCAGATCAGCCAGAGCCAGCAGGATCAACAGAATTGGAAACCAACGGGCCGAAACAGCACGGCGTCTCCGCTCTGAATCACCCCTGGATTTAGTCACGGGAGCGGTCCCACAGCGTGAGCAACGAGGGCGCCAGGGCGATGCTCGACCAGGAACCAACAACAACCCCGAGGGCGAGGGCGATGGCAAACCAATACAGGGTTGCTCCACCGAAACACACGAGCGCCAAGAGAGGCAGAAGCGTGGTTCCGCTGGTGTAGAGCGTTCGGGTCAGGGTGGCGGACACCGCTTGATCCACCTGCACTGAAAGCGGCAGGTCGGCAGCATCCTTGCTGCGTTCACGGATGCGATCAAAGACCACCACCGTGTCGTTGACCGAATAACCAGCAATGGTCAGCAATGAAACCGCAAAGAGGCTGTCCACCTCCAGCTGGAGCACAACCCCGAGCCAGGCAAAAACTCCACAGACGATCGCCACGTCATGGGCCAGCGCCACCAGAGCGAGAAAAGCGTAGCGGCGGTCGTAGCGGAAGCTGATGTAGGCCGCAATACCGCTGAAGGCCACCAACAAAGAAATCAGACTGCTGCGCAGCAATTGTTTGCCCAGGCTCGGCCCGATCGTGTCGACCGATTGACCACCGGAGAGGAATGGCCCTGCAACGGGTTCAACCGCTTCAATCACCGCTTGGCCCTGGGCAGCCGACAACGTTGGCAGGCGCAGCAACAACGACTGACCGCCATCCAGAAGCTGAACCCGGGGAGCACCCAGGTTGGGGAGAGGTTGACCCTCCTCCTGGGGCAGCTCCAGGCTGCGGATCACATCCGAGACCTGAATCGCCTTGAGCTCGGCGCAGGCGTCATCACAGCGACGCTCCAGTTGAATCTGCGTGCCACCGGTGAAATCCAGACCCGGACGGAGGGGAGCACGAATCGCAGGATCCAACCAGCTGAGCACCAGGCCCAACAGGCTGATCAGAACCACCAGACCAGAAACGAGCCACACCTTGCGGCGCATGCTGCTGAGGGACCAGCGCAATCTGAGGACCGTTGCCGCTTGTGCCGATGACGATGCTTCAGTCATGGTTCAGGCGGTGGGGGAAGGAAGTTGCCCGGTGGGCAGAAAGTTGCTGGCACGACGCAGACCGGCGTAGCCCATCAGGAAACGAAGCAGGGTGCGGGTGCAGGTCAGGGCCGTGAACAAACTCAGCAGAACACCAATGCCCAGGGTCGCGGCAAAGCCCTTGACCAGGCCGGTGCCAAGGAAGAAGAGAGCTGCACAACTGATCAGCGTGGTCAGGTGACCATCGACGATCGATGAAAAGGCCTCGGAGAAGCCTGTATCGATCGAGCGGATCAAGGTGTTGCCCCGCCGCAATTCGTCCTTGATCCGTTCAAAGATCAGCACATTGGCATCCACGGCCATGCCGATCGAGAGGATGAAACCAGCGATTCCCGGCAGGGTGAGGGTGACCGGAATCAAGGCGTACACCGCCAGGTTGAAAAGGGCATAAAGGCTGAGGGCCATCACAGCCACCGCCCCTGGCAGGCGATAGGCCACCACCATGAACACCGCCACCAGAGCCAGGCCCGAGAGGGCGGCCACCAGGCTGCGGCGGATGTTCTCTGCTCCGAGCGTGGGCCCGATAGTGCGGACCTCGATCACTTCAACGGGAAGGGGCAGGGAGCCGCCGCGGAGCTTCACCTCGAGCTCACGGGCCGTTTCCGCACTGAAATTGCCACTGATGGTGGCTGCACCACCAGAGATTCCAGCACTTTTGAACTGGGGGCCAACGCTGGCGGCACTGATCAGCTGATCATCCAGAGTGATGGCCAGCAACCGGTCGGTACCGGCAATCGATTTGGTGAGGTCAGCGAAGGCCTCAGCACCCTCACCATCGAAATTGAGGGTCACCTCCCAGCTGTTCGGGTTGTTCTGGAGCGGTTGACGGCCTGCCGTCACCAGCTGCTTGCCCGTCAGGGCTGCTGGCTCAAGCATCGTGAGCAGATCGGCATCAACCTTCTTCAGAAGCTCGCGGAGCTGCTCCTCTTCCGAGCTGGCCTGCCCATCCAGACCCAGGGTCTGCTGGGTTGACTTCAGCTGAGCCAGATCCAAAGGCTCCGGGGTCTCACCACGGCGGATCTGATCTTCACGCAACCTGAGGATCGCTTCCACCTGGGAACGGAGCTGCCTCAGACCTCGGAACTCTGCTTCGGTGTCGGCTTTTTGGGCACGAAACTCCAACAGGGCTGTGTCGCCGAGAACCCGCGCAGCAGCGGTGGGATCCTGCTCACCTGGGAGCTGCAGAACGAGCTGCGACTCACCCACCGTCTGAAGGGTGGACTCAGCCACACCAAGACCGTTGACCCGTCGATCGAGCACGGCTTTCACCGCTTCCATCTCTTCGGCACCAACGCGGGTGATTTCTCCAGCTGGCTTCACCTCAACGGTGAGCTGACTGCCGCCCCGCAGATCGAGGCCCAGTTCCAGCGGCGTCCGAACCAAAAACATCCCGGCGGCGATCGCCAGGGCAAGAACAAGGGCAAACCAACCCTGATAACGCGCCATCAACGTCAGATGCCCTTGTTGACCAACGCCTGCGCCGCCTCAACGATCTGATGCGGCTGAATGATCGTGAGGTTCTCGAGAGAACCGTTGTAGGGGGTGGGGATGTCCTGACTGGAAAGACGCACAGGCCGGGCATCCAGATCGTCGAAGCACTGTTCGGTGATCAGCGCAATCAACTCGGCCCCGATGCCGCCGGTCTTCATGCATTCCTCCACCACGATCACCTTGTTGGTCTTGCGGATGGAGCGGCTGATCGTCTCCATGTCGAAGGGCTTGAGGCTGATCAGATCGATCAGCTCAACGCTCACCCCCTCTGCCTCCAGTTGCTCCACAGCCTTGAGGCAGTGATGACGCATCCGGGAGTAGGTGAGGATCGTCACATCGGTGCCTTCCTTCACCAGATCCGCCTGGTCGAGGGCACAGGTGTAGTCGCCTTCGGGGAGCTCCTCGCTGAGGTTGTAGAGCAGAACGTGCTCGAAGAAGAGCACGGGGTTGTTGTCGCGAATCGCGGCCTTCATCAGACCTTTGGCATTGGTGGGCGTGCTGCAGGCCACGATCTTGATGCCGGGGACGGCATGGAAGTAGGCCTCCAGCCGTTGGCTGTGCTCAGCGCCAAGCTGACGACCCACACCGCCGGGGCCGCGCACCACGGTGGGAATGGTGAAGTTGCCGCCGCTCGTGTAGCGGAGCATCCCCATGTTGTTGGAGATCTGGTTGAAGGCCAGGAGCAGGAAGCCCATGTTCATGCCCTCAACGATCGGCCGGAGACCGGTCATCGCGGCACCAACCGCCATTCCGGTGAAGCCGTTCTCAGCAATCGGGGTGTCGAGCACCCTGAGATCGCCGTATTTCTCCGCCAGATCCTTGGTGACCTTGTAACTACCGCCGTAGTGACCGACGTCCTCCCCCATCACGCAGACGTGGGGGTCTCTCCCCATCTCCTCGTCGATGGCTTCCCGGAGGGCGTTGAAGAGAAGTGTTCCTGCCACGGCGTCACAGTGATCCCGGCCAATCCGGGTGGTGAAGCCAAGCTATCTCAGTCAGCGCAGGGTCAACCGCCCGCCGCGAAGGTGAACAACAACAAAACGGAAAGCAGCATGGCCGGAGACAGCAGCAACGCCAGCTGGCCGAGGTCGTGGGGCGTCATCCAAACCCTGGCAATGAGCGGACGCTAGGCAGGGTTCTGATCGCGAGCCGTAAAGAGACTGCGAAGAAACACCAGGGTCAGGCCAAGGGCCACAAAACCCGTGCTGAAGGTGGCCAGGAAGGACAAACCCACCAGAAGGGTCTTCAGGGTGACAGCGATGTTCTGGGCAATCGGCGAGCTGTAGTGCGGGGGATGAACGGCGAAATACACCACCATCCGCCGACTCAGGCCCAGGGCCAGCCAGGCCAACAGCCCGGCCGTCAGCGCTCCGGAAAGAAAACTCAGCGGACCTTTGCGCGGATCCTGTGGTTCGGGGCTCTCTGGTGTGGGGACATCAGTCATGCCTCGATCCTCACGCCATCGCTGCGAAGGGCGCAAGACCAGGCCTTCAGGCCGGCGCGGTCCAGCTGGGGAGTGAGCTGATCCTGCGCCTGGCGACATGACGCCAGATCGGAGAACAGCGCGAAACAACTGGGTCCAGAACCACTCATGGCCACCGCCAGGCTTTCGGGAACGCTGTTCAACAGATCGAGCGCCGAACGCACCGCAGCTGTTTCAGGAGCAACCACCTCCTGCAGGTCATTGCGCAGGGGAGGTGGCAGCTCGCTGCGCAATGGCTGGAGCCAATCAACGCTGCGCAAGGCTTGCCGGCGTTGTTCAAAAGCCGCCTCGTCAGCGAGGTAGTGGGATTGATTTAGCTCACGGCAACGCTTGTAGGCCCAGGGCGTTGAAACGGTCACCGTGGGGTCTTTGACCAAGAGCACAGCCAGGGGTTGAGGCGTTGGTGGCACAGCTTCCAGTTGTTCGCCTCGCCCGAAGCAGAGCTGACATCCTCCGGCCACACAGAAGGGCATGTCTGAACCGAGCTCAGCGGCCATTCGCTCCAGATCCGCGGGGCTGTGGCCCAAGCCCCACAGAGCATTCAGACCAACCAGTGCCGCGGCGCCGTCGCTGGAGCCACCAGCCAGGCCAGCACCGATGGGGATGCGCTTCTCGAGATGAATGGACGCCCCCAATTCACTGAAACCCGAACGGTCCCGCAGCAACTGGGCCGCCCGGAGGATCAGGTTGTCGTCGCCGACGCTGAGGCTGGCGTCATCGCAGGTGAGGCTGAGTTGTGCATCAGCGGTGTTCTGAAAGCTCAGGCGATCCGCCAGTTCGATGCTCTGCATCACCATGGCCAGCTCATGGAAACCGTCCGAGCGCAGCCCCAGGACCTCCAGGTGCAGGTTGACTTTGGCCGGGGCCGTCACCGTGATCATGGTGGTTGTTCAGTCGCCCCGATTCAAACCCCTGGCCAGGGCGACCCAGGTGGCGGGCGCGAGTTCCTGGGGGCGTTGCTGCAGGCTGAAACCCGCGGAGGCCGCCAGCTCCTTCAAGCGGTCTGGCTCAGCCACACCCGCCAGGGTGTTGCGCAACATCTTGCGCCGGGCCAGAAACGCCTGCTTCAACAGCGATTCCACCCGGGCGGCCATAGCCGGCTCCACCCGCTCCGAGGCCGGCAAGGGCTCCAGGCAGATCACTTCCGATTGCACCTTTGGCGGCGGCTGGAAACAGCGCGGCGGCACCGGACACACCGAACGGCACCGGGCCAGCAGCTGCATGCGCACACTCAGGGCGCTGAAACTGCTGTGGCCGGGTCGGGCACGAATCCGCTCCGCGACTTCCTTCTGCACCAGCAACACAAGCCGTTGGTAGGGCGGATCCACCGGCCGGTCCAGTCGGCCCACCAACCGCTCCAGCAGTGGGCCAGTGATGTTGTACGGAATGTTGGCCACCACCTTGTCGGCGATGCGGCCATCACTCAATTCCAGTGGGGCTTCAAGAACATCGCCCTGATGGAGGCTGAACCCAGGCTGAGCCTCAAAACGTTCCTGAAGACCATCCACCAGATCGCGGTCGAGCTCAATCGCATGCACCGCCTTCAGACCCGCGGCCAGTAGACGCTCGGTTAATGCCCCGCGACCGGGCCCCACCTCCAGCACCCGATCGGTGGACTGCAGGTCAGCAGCCTCGATGATTCGTTGCAGCACGGATTCGTCCCGCAACCAGTGCTGACCAAAGCGCTTGCGGGCGTGATGTCCGGAGAAACCCATGGGTCAACTGTGCATCAGCACAGCCGCTCCATATCAATCCAGCGAATCGTTCGGCGGGACGTCATCAAGGGAACAAGGGCCAGCTTGACCCGGAGCAGCTGCTCAGCAGATGCCGGATGCACAGCTCTCCAGCAACTGATCGCGCGAGCCATGCGGCGCCGTTTGGCGGAATGAAAGGCATCAAGGCCATGGCAGTCCCGATGCCCCGTGCGACGGCCCTTCACCTCCACCACCAGCAGCTGCTGCTGCCGCTCCAGCACCAGATCGAGCTCGCCCCAGCGGCAGTGCCAGTTGCGGTCCAGCAACCGCCATCCCTGCGCTTCCAGCTGCTGCAAGGCCTGCTGCTCCGCCCAGCCACCGCTGCATTGAAACCCCACCGGCTTGAACCCTCACGTCTTGGTTCAAACCATTCCCCCCTGGAACGGTTCTAGGGTTCGGCGGTGATGGTTCCGATCATGGGCAGACGCTTCACGGCCGTACTGATCTCTCTGGTGGTGTTCACATGCCAGTGGCTGATGGCGGCTCCGGCCCACGCCGCGATTGATGTGGCCAAACAGGTGTTGATTGGGGCCGACTACTCCAACAAGGACCTGCGGGGGGCCACCTTCAACCTCAGCAACCTGCGCGAAGCCAACCTGTCCGGGTCTGATCTGCGGGGAGCCAGCCTCTACGGCGCCAAGCTGCAGGATGCCGACCTCAGCAGCACCGACCTGCGCGAAGCCACCCTGGACGCCGCTGTGATGACAGGCACCAACCTTGAGGATGCCGTGCTGGAGGGGGCTTTTGCCTTCAACACCCGCTTCAGCGATGTGTTGATCACGGGGGCCGACTTCACCGACGTTCCCATGCGCGGGGACCAACTCAAAAGCCTCTGCGCCGTTGCCGACGGAACGAATTCCGTCACGGGCCGCAGCACCCGTGAAAGTCTCGGTTGCGCCTGAACCATGAGCTTTGATCCCCGCAGCCTCGAGCGCCTGCGTGAGTTGGGGCGTCAACTCCCTGCACGCCTGCCGGAACCGGAGAAGCCTGCGTCAGCTCCCAAAGCCAGCCAGGTGCGCCATCGCGTTGAAACGGAGAAGAACCCCGAGGAGCTCTTCCGGGAACTGATGAAGGCCAGCCAGGACGGCACCGTTCCTGAGCACCTGATGGAGCGCCTCAAACAGTTGGAGGCCCAACGCAAACCATCGGCTCAACCATCGCCGTTTAACAACAACGACACCACCCCAGCCCTTGCCGCACCAGCGCGCAACCAGCCCGGACCGGGAAAAAACACCCAGCCGAAACGGCCTAGGGTGAACCCGGGCAGCGAGGAGGAAAGCCTCTACGTGGCTTTCGGGCAGCTGCTGCTCGAGGATGAGGGAGACGACGTTTGAACCCGGCCCGTTGCCGGATTCTTGCGGTGGGCAAAGTGCGTCGTGGCTGGATTCAGGACGGCATTGACCTCTACCTCAAACGCCTGCCTGGGTTGACCATCAGCGAACTGCGCGACAGCAATCCAGACAAGGAAGCCGATGCCATCAGAGCGGCCCTGCGACCCGACGAAACCCTGATCGCACTGATGGAACAGGGCGACACCTTGGCGTCGGTTCCCTTCGCGCGACGTCTCGAGCAATTCGGCAACCAACGGCTGGCCTTTGTGATCGGTGGGGCCGACGGTCTGACGGCTGAGCTCAAGGCACAGGCCAAATGGCGCCTGAGCCTTTCACCGATGACCTTCCCCCACGAACTGGCGCGGCTGATGCTCGTGGAACAACTGTTCCGAGCCCAGGCGATTGTTCAAGGCAGCCCATATCACCGTGCCTAGGGTTCGGCGATGGTCGCCGATCTTTCTCCCTCCACCATGCGTCTGGCTCTGCTCTCACCGATCCATGGCCAGTCGATTGATCACATCGCCCGCCAACTGGAGAACTACAGGGTGTTTCTTGCACCCTTTGAATTGCGACATTACTTCCATATATCTCTGGAGAGTTACCCAGAGCTGCAATCCGACCTCACCGCCTACGCCGAACGGGAGGGTCACAGCATCGTCTTCACCCAACACAGACGAGCCACTTGGCGTTACTGCACTGCTGATGCCTTATCAGAACTCATCAAGAGCGCACTAATAGACCCTTCAGAGCATGATGCCGTCCTCATTCACACCGACGCCGACCTGCTCTTCTCAACCAAGATCAAAACATCAATTCTCACTAGAATGGTTCACTGTGGCGAAAAAAAATTCAAAACTCGTACCAAATGGAAATGGATCAAACATTCACTCTCCGACCCTAGAATCAAGACATTTACAGATCGGTATTTCGAAGGAAACTTCAACAACTTAAGCAGAGGTCGCGTTTGTGGCAGCTTGATCCCTTGGAACATTTTTGAAAAATTCAGCAACACCTACCTTTCCGCTTTCGACAACAACTACTTCGAATCAACCACCAAGACTCAATGGCCCCTGACAGAGGTCACAATTCCTACAATACTCAGAATGATTACAGGAGATGAACAGGATTTTCTTCCTCCTCTGATTACAGCACCCAAAAAAAAATTGATAACTGTTCGCGACATCAAACGCGCGCTCAAACAGGGTGAAAGCTTCGGGCTCAAGAAAATTGCCCGCGACACCGACAGCGACGCGTTTCATTACCTCATGCGCCTGCAGGCCCAAGCCGCCGAGGAGACCTGACCGTGCTTCACATCATCGACAACCTTCTGCCCGCCAGCGCCCTTCAGGACCTACGCGACCTCTGTGACATCCACGGGCGACTCAAGGAGGAACACGACGGTGATGCTCAATTCAGCTGGCGACCCGAGAGCGGTGCTCCCCGCACCATCCATGCCCCTGCGCAGCAAGCCGTCGTCGACCGCTACCTCGACGACGCCCTTCTTCCCCTGGCCACCGCGTTCGCCCCCCAGCGGGCCGGAGTCGAGTGGTGGTGCAACACCAACAACGATCTCGACTGGCACATCGACAAGGACGAGCTGGAAGGTCGACGCAGCGGCCGTTTTCTGCTTCCGTTGCTGTCCACCGTGTTCTACCCCCACGTGAGCTGCGCTGGCGGCGAACTGCTGGTGGCCGACAGCCCTCCGATCGAAAACGGATACCAGGGGCCGTTACCCACATTCCGCTCGGCGATCTCGATCCCGCCGGTGGTCAACCGTCTGGTGCTGTTCTCCCCCGGCATCCTGCACCGGATCAACCCGTTCGAAGGCGATCGCTATTCCGTGGCCGTGAACATCTGGGAGCAAGCGCCCCTCACCACAACGGCTGCAGAGCCACCGGCTTGAATTTTTCGATCGAAACCGTCCAGGCCCGCGGGGAGAAAGCCTGCAATGCCGCTTTGAACGCGGCCGTATCCCCCGTGTTCAACCAGTCCGCCTTGAGCCTGGGCACGTCCTCCGGCAGCCGTTCCATCGGCAGCTCCACCAGCAGCAGGCTGTCGGCTCCAGCCGCACGTTGCAGCACACCCTGATCACTGCGCTGCCACACCCGTAGCAACAGCTCCAGCACCAGTGCATGGCCCAACGCCTCCGGGGCCTCACCCTGCGGAGTCACCTCTTTCTGAGACCGTCCCCCCAGGGGCAGGGCGCGCCGGCCCTGCTGATCGATCAGCGCCATGGCCACGAGGTAAGGGGAGTCAGCCAACACCAGATGTCGAAGGCCACCATCCTCACCGGATCCTCCCCACAGCGAGCAGTACATGCGTACTATTTAGTCAGTTGTCGCTGCTGCCGTGGAGCTCCAACACAGACCGCTTCCCCTGCAGCCCAAGCGCAGTCGGCTCACGCTGCCCCTGGCCGGGGAACGGGTCGCCGCTGGCTTCCCGTCCCCCGCCGATGACTACGTCGACGTGGGGATCGACCTCAATGAACAGCTGATCCGGCATCCCACCAGCACCTTTTTCCTGCATGTGAGCGGCGAATCGATGACCGACGCCGGCATCCACGACGGCGATCTTCTGGTGGTCGATCGCAGCCTCGACCCGCGCCCGGGCCAGGTGGTTGTAGCTGTGCTCGACGGTGCCTTCACCCTCAAACGCCTGATGCATCATCGCGGCCGGTTGCGCCTGGAAGCCGCCCATCCGGACTATCCGCCACTGGAGCTTCACCGCTGCGGCGAAGTGCAGATCTGGGGCGTCGCCATCCACGTGATCCATCCGCTCTGAAGCGACATCGCCATGCCTCAGGCCACGGCCCTGATCGATGGAAACAACTTCTATGCCTCCTGCGAACAGAGCCTGGATCCGGCTCTGATCGGTCACCCCGTGGTGGTGCTGTCCAACAACGACGGCTGCATCGTTGCGCGCAGTGCCGAAGCCCGTGCCCTCGGCATCCGCATGGGGACGCCGTACTTCAAGGCGCGCCGGGAGCTGGAACGGCACAACGTGGTGGTGCGCAGTTCGAACTACGCCCTTTATGCCGACATGAGCCAGCGGATGATGAGCCTGCTGGAGGCCCACTGTGAAGAGCTGGAGGTGTATTCGATTGACGAGGCCTTCGGGAGAATTCGTCGTCCCCGCGATGGCGACCTGCAGGGTTGGGCCCGCCAGCTGCGAGCACGGGCACGGCAGAACCTCGGCCTACCGATCGCCATCGGCTTAGGGGCCAGCAAGGCTCAGGCCAAGCTGGCCAATCGCCTGGCCAAACAGACCCCAGACCATGCCGGGATGTTCGACCTCGGCCAGTGCGACAACCCTGATCGCTGGCTGGAAACCATTGCGATTGAGGATGTCTGGGGAATCGGTCGACAACTGGCCCATTGGTGTCGCCTGCGGGGCGTCAGCAACGCACGACACCTCCGGGACATGCCGAGCGGTGAACTGCGCGCCAAATGCGGCGTGGTGGGTCTGCGGCTGCAACGGGAGCTGCGGGGCCATGCCTGCCTGCCGCTGGAGCTGGCACCAGCACCGAAGCAGGAAACCTGCGTGAGTCGCAGTTTCAGCCGACCCATCACCAGCCAGGAGGAGCTGCACCAGGCCATCACCACCTATGTGGTGCGCGCCGCCGAGAAATTACGCAGGCAACGGCAACGGGCAGCAGCCCTCACCATCTTCACCCGCACCAGCCCGTTCGCTCCTGGGTTTTACAGCCAAGCCGCCAGCACGCAGCTGGACCTGCCGAGCAATGACACAGCCGTGCTGCTGGAAGCGGCACGCCCCTTGGTGGCACGGATCTTTCGCCCCCACCGTCCACTGGCCAAGGCCGGCGTGCTGATGCAGCACCTGCAGAGCCACGACATCCTGCAGACCCATCTGATGGTGCCGATGAGTGAGCAGCAGCAGCAGAAACGGGAGTGCCTGATGCAGACCATCGACCGGATCAATCGGCGTTACGGGCGTGGAACCCTGCAATGGGCCGGTTGCGGACTGCAGCCCAGTTGGTTGATGCGGCGTGAGCAACTCAGCCGCGCCGCCACCACCCGTCTGCAGGATCTACCGGTGGTGAAGGCCTGACCCACAGCGTTGAGCCAGGCCTCAAACCTCCTGCAGCAGCTGGATGACCTGCTCACGGGTGCTGAGCAGCAAGACCATCCGCTCGCCGTGGGCGTTGAGACCCGTCTGCTCCCGCACCAGATCGGTGCTGGCCAACGCCAGTCCTCCGGTTTCAGTGAACAGCACCGGCAGGGTGCCCTGGTGCCCTCGCATGCCCTGCAGATCCAGCGCCTGACGAACAGCCCGCTGAGCCTTCTCGGAACCCAGACGCTCCACGAAGGCCGGCCAGAGGTGGTTGACCGGATCGAGCACGGCGAAATCCAGCTGCGAATCAGTCATCAGGACGGCAACAACGCAAGGGCTTCGCTGATCATCTGCGGGGTGACGGCAATGCGCTCAAGCGGATCAGCATTGTCGAGGTAGGCGTCAAACGAGGCGAAGCGCTCGATCACAGGGTCGGCCCCCTCGGCGGCGCAAGCCTCGACCCAATCCCCCTCCTCCGGCTTCACCACGACGTAGGCCTGCAGCGCTTCCTCCAGATCACCGCCGTCGCCGACGCCCTCACCGTGCCAGATCGCTTCGAAGAATTCAGACATCTTCAACTCGAGGAACAGATCCTGATGCAGTTTGCCCAGACCACCGGCCCATGGCTCAGGCGGCCGGGGGAACGGTGTAGCTGGCGCAACGTTGCTGATCCAGATGGCCGATGTGTTTTCGCTCGGTGTAATACAGCTCCTGGTAGCGCAGCGCATCACGGTTGAGGTCATCGAAGAGGGCCTGAATCCGTACCTCCATGTCCACGGAGGCCTGATCTGACGAAGCCTCCTGATCAATCAGAACAGCGATGCAGGATTCCAGGGTTTGCAGACGCTGGCCGCCCCAGGCCTCCAACAGGTGCCGGCAGCGCTTCAAGCTTTTCTGACGCTCCAGCAGAGCAGCAATGCCCCGCAGCTGCTCCAGGGGCTCCGCCAGGGCAACACGCTGCAATTCACCTGGCTCCAAAAGGGGCGTCAAGCGGGACAACAGCGCACTGCTCTCCAGCAGAAGCTGATCGGTGAGCAAGCGGGGCAGATCGATGAGATCCAGACCCTCGCCGTCGTCGTCGCAACGGCTGATCGACTCCATGCGCCCCTCACCCAGGTTGGTCTCCTCGAGATCCGTAATGGCCGCCCAGAGATGGCGGTGATGGGGAATGGCGAAATCCTCCAGTTCGCGTTTGCGCAGTTCCTGGCGAATCGTGGCCCGATGCCGGGGGCAATGCAGATACAGCCGCAGCAGATCGGCCTCACAACGCTCCCGCTGTCCGGATTCACCGGGCTGCTCGTGACGGCTGGAGCGCCCATGCCAACGCTGGCCCTTCACCTGCTGCCGCAGGTCGTCCTCGAGCTGAAGCGCCAGGCGTCCCTGGCCACCACTGAGGCGCTCCGCCACCCGTTGGAGGTAGTGGGTGCGCACGGCGGACTGGGGCAGTTTGCCCAGCAGCCCCACCAGGGCCGTAACCGCCTGTTGGAACTGGTCGGCCCGGCTGAGATCGCGCTGCTCCAGCACCTGCTCGATCTGCCAATCCAGCCAGAGGGGGGCCTGATCGAGCAGAGCGCGGTAATCGCCGGCCCCGTTCTGTTTGAGGAACTCATCGGGGTCCTTGCCTGAAGGGAGGTGCAGAACCCGCAGCTCCAGCTGGCCCTGCATCGCCAGCTGCTCCACCTCACCGATGGCTCGATTGGCTGCACGGACACCGGCGCCGTCGGCGTCGAAATTCAGAACGATCCGCTTGCTGTCGCTGACGCGGCACAACTGGGTGATCTGCTGACTGCTCAGGGCCGTGCCGAGGGAGGCCACAGCGTTGGTGATGCCAGCGGCATGCAGGGCAATCACATCGAAATAGCCCTCCACCACCACCGCCCTGTCGTCCTTGCGGATGGCATTGGAGGCCTTGTCGAGACCGAACAGATGCTTCCCCTTCTCGAACACTTCGGTCTCGGGGGAGTTGAGGTATTTCGGTTCACTGCCATCAAGGCTGCGTCCCCCGAAACCGATCACCCGGCCCTGACGGTCATGGATCGGCACCATGACCCGATGGCGGAAGCGGTCATAGAACCCGTTGCCTCCCTTGCGGGGAACCACCAGCCCAGCAGCCTCGAGAAGCTCGGGCGCCAGCCCCTCAACTTGCTGAAGATGCTTCAGCAGGCCATCCCACTGATCCGGCGCATAGCCGAGTTGAAAGGTCTCCTGGGTGGCGGGACTCAACCCTCTGGCCTCACTGAGGTACTTGAGGGCCTCTGCGCCAGCAGGCGCCATCAACTGGCTGCGAAACCAACCGGCAGCCAGGGCCAGGGCCCGCTGCAGTTTGTCCCTGCGGGACAACTGTTGCCGCAGCCGTTCCTGCTGCGGACCATCCACCGTCTCGATCGGCAGCTGATAACGCCGCGCCAGATCCAGCACCACATCGCTGAAACTCTGGCGCTGGAACTCCATCAGGAACTTGATGGAGTTGCCGCCAGCACCACAGGAGAAGCAGTAGTAGAACTGCTTGGCGGGCGACACCGTCATCGACGGTTTGCTGTCGTCATGGAACGGACAGATCCCGACGAATTCCCGTCCCTTCTTCTTGAGCACCACGTGCTCGCCCACCACATCAACGATGTCGGCCCGTTCCTTGACGGCCTCAATCGTTCTTGGGTGCAGGCGGGCGTTCACCATCGGTCCATTCTGCGAAGTCGCAGGGTTCCGTGCACCCCGTCATCAGAACAGCCATGGCCGAACCGCAGACCCCACAGCCCTGGTGGAACCGGGACTCGGTGCGGGGCAGCCGAGCCCTGATTCTGAGCTCCCTGGCCTTCAGCCTGATGACGGTCTGCGTCAAGCAACTGAACAGTCGGCTTCCGGTGGCAGAAATCGTGCTGTGCCGGGCCCTGATCAGCATCGTTCTGACCGCTGTAGGCCTGCACCTGGCCGGGGTCTCCCCGTGGGGCCAGCGACGGGGGCTGCTGGTGGCCCGGGGGGTGCTGGGCAGCTTGGCCCTGCTCTGCTTCTTCGAAGCGATTGACCAGCTGCCGCTCGCTTCAGCGACTGTGCTCCAGTACACCTACCCCACCTTCACCGCCGTGGCAGCGCTGTTGCTGCTGGGCGAGCCCCTGCGCCGACGCATCAGTGCAGCGGTTCTGCTGGGCTGGATCGGCGTCACCCTCGTGGTGCAACCGCAGTGGCTTACGGGAACAGCCCAACCTGCGCAACTGATCCCTGCCCTGATCGGCATTGGTGGCGCTCTGATGACCGCCCTGGCCTACGTGAGTGTGCGGCGGCTGTCGCAAACCGAGCACCCCTTGGTGATCATCCTCTATTTCCCGATGATCTCGGTTCCCCTGACCCTGCCCTGGGTTCTGCAGCAAGGGGTCTGGCCCCAAGGCATCGAATGGTTCTGGCTCCTGGGGGTCGGGGTGATGACCCAGCTGGGCCAGATCTGGGTGACCGAGGGCCTGCGCTGCCTGCCCGCCGCCCGAGCCACATCGATCAACTACGTGCAGGTGGTCTTTGCCGCAGGCTGGGGCTGGCTGTGGTTCGCAGAAACGATCAGTGCCTGGCAAGTGGGCGGCGGGATGCTGGTGCTGGCCGCCACCCTGATCAGCCTGTCGGCGCGACGTTAGAGCTCAGGCTTTGTCCAAACCCAGGGGGTACGTCAGCCAGGCCTGGCGGTCGTCGGATCCGCCTTTGGGTCTGGCCAGGCGCCAGCTCTGACCACGGGAGCCCCGCTGCAGAAACAGTTCAAACCGGCTATCCACCTGCACACGGTCGCCGGGGAGCTGCCAGTCGAAGCGGCCTGAAATCCTGAGGCCCTGCTCGTCACCAAGGGCAAAACTTTCCTGGTCCTCCACCCGCACCCGACTCACGCTTGGGGCGATGGGCATCGGGGTGAGATCGAGGGAGCTGGCAATGGCCGACTGGGTGAGCTGAATCTGCAGGGCCAGCGCTTCATTCAGGAGAGCCCGTGGCGGCTGAGATCCGTTGCATGCCGTCAGTGAAACCACGATCGATAGAACGCACAGCACCTGAAGCAAACGGCGCACAACGCGCTTGAAAGCAGAGACAGGCAATGACAGCTGCGGCAACATGACGCGGTTGAAACCTCTCCCCATGATCGGCTGGCTGCAAGGACGACCGATGGAGTGCTGGACTCAAGGCAACCGTAGCGGCGTTCTGCTGCTCTGCGGTGGGGTCGGATATGAGGTGCACCTGACCGAGCGACATCAGCAGAACCTTCCGGCGGATGGCGACCTGAACCTGTGGATTCATCAGGTGCAGCGGGAGGACGGCAGCAGCCTCTACGGCTTTCCCCTGCGCCAGGAGCGGGATCTGTTCCGGCTGCTGATCAGCGTCAGCGGTGTGGGCCCCCAGGCCGGTCTGGCGCTGATGCAGGAATGCAAACCCCAGGAGTTGGTGGAAGCGATCAGCAGCGGTGATCTGCGTCGCCTCTGCAAGGCGCAGGGCATCGGCAAACGCACCGCTGAGCGTTTGGCGGTGGAACTCAGGGCCTCGATTGCGGCCTTCGCAGGCGTGGATCCCGCCCCATCGCTGGCGGAAGGCGTCAGCTCGGAGCAGATGCCAGCAAGCGGTGCCGACGTAGAAGCGACCCTCTCGATGCTGGGCTACGACGATCTGGAAATCCGTCGAGCCATCCGTGCGATCGCTGAGGGCGCCGATGGCCAACCGCCTGCTGGAGACGACCAGGACGCCTGGCTGCGGGGCTGCCTGCAATGGCTGAGCCGCGAATCTGCCTGAGCCGCCCCACGCGAAGGTAAGCTGGTTGTTTGCACTGACAGGGCCGCCCCCCGCGCATGTCGCTTGATACCACCGAGAAGCAGCAGCTGATCAACACCCACCAGACCCACGGCACCGACACCGGTTCTGCCGAGGTCCAGGTGGCCATGCTGAGTGAGCGGATCAACCGTCTCAGCAGCCACCTGCAGAACAACATCCATGACTTCTCCTCACGGCAGGGGCTGCTCAAGATGATTGGCCGCCGCAAGCGCCTGCTGAGCTACATGCGCAGCAAGAGCGAGCAACGCTACGCCGACACGATCGCCAAACTGGGCATCCGCGGCTGATCGACGTCCCCCATGCCTGAGCAACGCAACGCCCTCCCCTTTGAGCCCAAAGGGTCTGGGAAGGGAAGCAAGCCTGCTTCAGGGACGCCTCGGCAGGAAGCCATTCCTCGCTACGTGGCCGATCGCATGGCTCGCCGGGTTGCTGTGTTCACAGGACTCCCGTCCCTCGCCGGGATGGGAGTTTTTGTTGGCAGTTATTTCGTCGTCACCCGTGGCATCGCCGATATCGCTCCAGGGCTCACGCTGACGGGCTCCGGCCTGTTTTTCCTCCTGGGTCTGGTGGGCCTCAGCGTTGGCGTGTTGACCGCCAGCTGGGATCCCGAACCGGGTTCTCTGCTTGGCTTCGAGAACTTCAAGCCGAACATTCAGCGGATGAAGGAGTCGATCCGGGCCCAGAAGCAGCAGCAACAGCAATCGAAGTCCTGATCCAATTCTGTGGATCAGGCCTTCCTGATCAGGTGAGCACCAGACGGTCGCTGCACCGGGCTTCAAAGGACTGGGTGCGCAGTGACGCGATCGCTGCATCAACGTCTTTGACGCAGAACTGGGAACCGAGTCGCACATAGCGAACGCTGTCGCCGTGGCACACCTCGGCGACCACAGGCACCTTCACTCCCAGCTCATCCCGCTCAGGGCGATGTTGGTTCAGGCATTCCCGCAGCTTGTGCTGAATGGCAATGTCGCTGGCCTGATCGGAGGGGAGCTGAACCAGCAGCAGATTGAGCTCATCGACGGCGCGGCAGTCGTCAATGATCAGCTGCACGCGCTCGTCACGGCGATCAACCCCAGCCCACACCAAGAGGCGGGCTTCAGCCATCAGGTGATCTGCGAGGCGCGCGTAACTCTTGGGAAACACCACCGCTTCGCAACTTCCGGTGAGATCCTCAAGCTGCAGGATCGCCATGCGATCGCCCTTACGGGTGGTGACCTGGCGCATTTCAGCCACCATCGCAATGGCACTCACCTTGGCTTTGTCGGGCTGTTCCTCCAAGGAACCCAGACCGATGGGGGCCAGCAACTTCGACGAGGGGGTTAGCTGTTTAAGTGGGTGATCGGAGAGGTAGAAGCCCACCAGATCTTTTTCAAGACGAAGCTTTTCGGTTGGGGGATAGTCCGGCACCGGCGCCGCCTTGGGTGCATGGCTGAGATCCGCCGGCCCATCGGCATCGGCCGCAGGAGCCATCAGATCAAAGAGGTTGCCCTGGCCGCTGTCTCGGTCTTTGGCCCGCGAGGAGGCCCAGTCGAGCAGCAGATCAAGATCTGCCATCAACTGAGCACGGTTGGCCTGCGGATCCATGGCATCCAGGGCACCGCAGTGAATCAACGACTCCAGACCACGGCGGTTGAGCACCGAGGACGGGATCCGGTCACACAGATCCGCCAGGGAACGGAAAGGCCCATCGCTATCGCGGGCAGCGATCAATTGACGGATCGCACCATCACCAAGGTTGCGAACGGCGGAAAGGCCGAACAGGATCCGATCGCCGTTGGGGGTGAAATCGGTGAGCGAGGCATTCACATCCGGGGGCATCACCTCAATCCCCATCGCATTGCAATTGGAGATGTAGCGCTGCACTTTGTCGGCGGCTCCGGCATTCACCGTGAGCAGGGCCGCCATGTAAGCGACCGGGTAATGCGCTTTCAGGTAGGCCGTCTGATATGTGACGGCGCCATAGGCCGTGGAATGGCTCTTGTTGAAGCAGTATTCAGCGAAGAGAACCATCTGGTCGAACAGTTCGTCGGCGACCTTTTCATCAACGCCGCGCTCTCCAGCACCCTGAACGAAGATGCCGCGGTGCTTCTGCATCTCGGACACTTTTTTCTTGCCCATCGCCCGCCGGAGCAGATCGGCCTGCCCCAGGGAGTAACCGGCCAGATCCTGCGCGATCCGCATGATCTGTTCCTGGTACACCATGATCCCGTACGTCTCGGACAGGATCGGCTCAAGAATCGCGTGGGCGAAGTCGATCGCCTCCCGGCCGTGCTTGCGGTTGATGAATTTGGGAATCAGGCCAGCATCGAGAGGCCCCGGTCTGTAGAGGGCAAGGATCGAGGAGATGTCTTCCAGGGATGACGGCTTGAGATCACGCACGATCTGCCGCATTCCGCTGGATTCCAACTGGAAGATCCCCTCGAGATCACCTCTCGCCAGAAGGGCAAAGGTCTCTTCATCCTGGGGCGGCAGTTTGTCAGGATCGACACGGGTGCCACTGCTCACCTCCACCAGTTCGAGGGTCTTTTCGATCATCGTGAGGTTCTTCAACCCCAGGAAATCCATCTTCAACAGACCCATGGATTCGACGTCTTCCATGAAGTACTGGGTGATCACCTGACCATCGTTGTTGCGCTGCAACGGCACCAGTTCGTCGAGGGGATCAGCAGCGATAACCACACCAGCTGCGTGAACACCAAAGGTTTTGTTGGTGCCTTCAATCCGCATTGCCATGTCCACCCAACGCTTCACCGTTGGATCCGCCTCGTACTTCTCGCGGAACTCGGGGTTGGGTGATTCCTCGCCGATCATCGCCTTGAGCTTGGCGGGCTTGCCGCGAACCACCGGGATCAGCTTCGCCAGACGGTCAGCATCCCCGTAGGGAATGTCGAGCACCCGGGCCACATCCTTCAAAACCGCCTTGGACGTCATCCGGTTGAAGGTGATGATCTGCGCCACCTTGTCCTCGCCGTAGCGTTCGGTGACATAGTCGATCACCTCACCACGACGCTCGATGCAGAAGTCGGTGTCGATATCAGGCATCGACTTGCGTTCCGGATTGAGGAAGCGCTCGAACAGCAGGCAGTTGGTGATCGGATCGATGTTGGTGATCCCCAGGCAGTACGCGACGAGCGACCCTGCGGCGGAGCCACGACCCGGACCGACGGGAATGTTCTGTTCCCGGGCAAAACGGATGTAATCCCAGACCACCAGGAAGTAAGTGGGAAATCCCATCTGCTCCATGATCTTGAGCTCATGGGCCATGCGCTCGGCATAGTCGTTGGGCAAGGCAGCATCAGGGCTGAGCTCGAGCCGATCCCGCAATCCCTGCTCGGTCACTTCCCTCAGGTAGCTGACGGGGGTATGGCCCTCGGGAATCGGGAAGCGGGGCATTTGATAGCGCCCAAGAATGTCGTAAGGCTCCACCTTCTCGGCCACCTTGACGGTGTTGGCGATCGCCTCCTGAACCACCTCAGGCTCGAGGTGATCCCCGAAGAGAAGGCCCATCTCCTCTTCGGTTTTGATGTATTCGGTGCCGGTGTAACGCAGCCGCTTCTCATCGGTAATCAGCTTGCCGGTGAGCACGCAAAGCAAGGCATCGTGGGCTTCAACGTCCTGCTTGCTCAGGTAGTGGGCATCGTTGGTGGCAACGATCTGAATGCCGAGCTCCTTGGCAATTTTGACGATCTCAACGTTGACGATCCGATCTTCCGGGGATCCGTGATCCTGGATCTCGAGGTAGTAGTCGTCGCCGAAAACCTCCTGATACCAAGCCGCCACCTTGCGAGCCACATCGGGGCGACCCCGCAGAATCGCCTGGGCGATCTCACCGCCGAGGCAGGCCGTGGCGATGATCAGGCCTTCGCTGTGTTGCTTCAGCAGTTCCTTGTCGATGCAGGCACGGGAGAAAATCCCGCGTCCCCGCATCCCCCGCAGGTGGCTGATGCTGGTGAGCTTCACGAGATTGCGGTAACCCGTGGCGTTTTTCGCCAGCACCACCAGGTGATATCGCTTCTCCTTCTTGGGTTGCGGGTCGTCAATGGACCCATTGATCACATACATCTCATTGCCGATGATCGGCTTGAGATCTGAACCCTGACAGAGCTTCAGCAGTTCAATCGCGCCGTACATCACGCCGTGATCCGTCAGGGCGATGGCAGGCATGCCCAGCTGCTTCGCCCGCTCCACCATGGCCGGCAACTGCGACGCACCGTCCAGAAGGCTGTAGTCGCTGTGGTTGTGGAGAGGAACGAAAGCCATAGGGTCAGACTAGGACCCGACGCAAGATCCAGCGTTCAGGGGGAACACAACCCCCCATATGTGGCGCAGATCAGGGAACCAGTGCAGCTTCCGGGCGTGACGCAAACACCTGAGCGGCCTGCTCGTACTGATGCGCCACCTGAAGCAGACGCGGTTCATCCAACACATTGCCGATCAGCTGCATCCCGATCGGCAGACCCGCCGCGCTGAATCCACAGGGAACACTGATGGCCGGAAGTCCAGCAAGGTTGACCGGAATCGTCAGCAGGTCAGCCAGATACATCGCCAGCGGGTCGTCGGCGTGGGCGCCAGCCTTGAAGGCCGTGGACGGCGCTGTTGGCGTCAGCAGCACATCAACACTCTGGAAGGCCGCATCAAAATCCCGCCGGATCAGGGTGCGCACCTGCTGCGCCTTTTTGTAGTAGGCATCGACATATCCGGCGGACAGGGCGTAGGTGCCGATCAGGATTCGCCGTTGCACCTCAGCGCCAAATCCTTCAGCACGGCTTCGCGCCGTCATCGCGGCAAGGCTCTCGGCGTCTTCGGCACGGAAGCCATATTTGACACCGTCGTACCGCGCCAGGTTGGCCGACGCCTCAGATGGTGCGATCACGTAGTAGGTGGCGATGCCGTCGTTGAACCGGGGGCAGCTCACCTCCACCAGTTCAGCGCCGAGAGCCTCCAGCTGGGCAGCAGAGGCCTGCACCGATACCTTCACCTCGGGATCGAGGCCTTCGGCATCGAAGCACTCCTTGATCACCCCCACCTTGAGCCCCTTGATGGACTGGTTGAGGCCGGCGCTGAAATCGGGAACCGCTGCATCAAGGCAAGTGGAATCGCGGGGGTCGGGTCCGGCAATCACCTGGAGCAGTTCGGCCACATCAACAACGCTGCCGGCGAAGGGACCCACCTGATCCAGAGAGCTGGCGAAGGCCACCAGGCCCCAACGGCTGACGCGGCCGTAGGTGGGCTTGAGGCCCACCACACCACAGAACGACGCCGGTTGGCGGATGGAGCCACCGGTGTCGGAACCAAGCGAAGCGACGCAACTGCCGGCGGCGACGGCCGCTGCACTGCCACCGGAGCTTCCACCCGGCACATGGGCGGTGTTCCAGGGGTTCTGTGTGGCCCCAAATGCGGACGTTTCGGTTGAGCCACCCATGGCGAACTCATCCAGATTTGTCTTGCCCACCAACACACCACCGGCCTGCCAGAGCCGCTCGGTGACCGTGGATTCATAGGGCGGCACGAACTGCTCGAGCATGCGGCTGGAACAGGTGGTGCGAACACCTTTGGTGCAGAGGTTGTCCTTGATGGCCAGCGGCAATCCCGCCAGGGGGCCGAGCGTCTCGCCAGCGGCCCGGGCTTCATCGATGCGGGACGCCTCAGCACGGGCCTGATCGGCCGTGACTTCAACAAAGGCGTTCAGCGAAGGCTCAGAACTTTCGAGCCGCTTGAGGTGCTGATCAACGAGCTCGCGGGAGGAAACCTCGCCGCTCTGCAGTTGCTGACGCCACGCGCTGATCGTCATGTCCCTGCGATCCATTGCAGCAAGGACGCTATCAGCCGCAGGATCAGCCCTCAGCTGAGATGGTGAGGGGCTCGGAGCGCCGGGTCCGCAGCAGGGAATGGCTGATCGACTGGGGTTGCTCCGACTTGACGTCGTCCAGGAAGGCACTGAGCTCGCTCTCCAGCCCCTTGCGGGTGATGAAAGGTCCGAACCAGTAGGTCACATCAGGGCCTGACGTCTGAACGCGAGACCACCAAGCGACTCCAAAGCCATTGGCAAGGCTGCGCAGCGGCCGAATCAGGGGACTCATGGGAGGAACAAGACCTCGGGGCATTGTGCCCCGAGATCTTGGTCAACCGCGCTGTTTTCAGGGAGATAGCTGGATGTTCTGATCGAACGGCAGGGCAGCATCCGGCTGCGATGGGTTCAGATCCAGGTCAATCCGCTGTTCAGGGGCCTTCTCCACAGGAGCTTCAGGCTGTTCAGGCGAAGCAAGCTGTTCAGGCGAAGCAAGCTGTTCGGGCGAAGCGGGCTGTTCAGACGAAACAGGTTGTTCAGCCACAACAGGCGATTCAGCATCGGCAAGCTTGGGCCTGCGAATCGGCGGCGACGGTGCCTGGCCGTGAATGTCCTTCATCCAGTTGCGCCGTGCCACTTCATAGACGCACAGGGCTGTGGCGACGGAGGCATTCAGGCTCGGTGTGATGCCCCGCAGCGGGATGCGAACCAACTGGTCGCAATGGCGCCGGGTCATCAGCGACAGGCCCTGGTCCTCGGATCCGGTGACCAGCACCATCGGCCCACTGAGGTCGACATCGGTGAGGGTCACATCCCCTTCAGCGGCAAGGCCCACCACCCTGTAGCCGGCGTCTTTGAGCTTTTCCAGGGAGCGATTGAGGTTGACCACGCGTGCCACCGGCAGGTGTTCCAGGGCTCCGGCGGCCACCTTGGCGGCGGAACCGGTCAAGCCAGCACTGCGGCGCTGGGGGATCACCACGCCATGGGCTCCCATGGCTTCAGCGGAGCGAACAACCGCCCCGAGGTTGTGGGGGTCGGTGACACCGTCCAGGGCCACCAACAGGGGGGATTCCCCCAGATCCGAGCAGCCCTCGATGAGGCTGTCGAGATCAAGGGTTTCCGCTGCCGCCGTCTGCAGGGCGATGCCCTGGTGAACGGACCCACCTGTGATCTGTCCCAACCGGGCCCAGGTCACCTCTTCCACGAGAACGCCCGAGGCCTTGGCATCGCGCAGGAGCTGGAGGAATTTGGAGGCACTGCGCATCTCGGCAGTGCACCAGATGCGATGGATCGGGCGTCCGGCCTCCAACGCAGCCTGGGTGGCATGACGCCCCCAGATCAGATCGTCCGCTGGCGGGGTGGCCGCTGCAGCCTCCGGGGCTGCATCCGGCCGCTGAGGACGAGCCTCGTCGAAGCGGGATCTGGGGCGCTGGGACGGTTGGCGCCGTTCATCCCCGGAGCGACGGCGGTCGCCGAACCGATCGTTGCGATCGCGAAAACGTCCAGGCCCTGAGCGTTCGTTTTGATAGCCCGAGCGGGGCGCGTTCTGATCTCGGTCGAAGGAACGGGAGCGGTTGCCGAAACGCTCTTTCGGGCGATCACCGAAACGTTCTCCAGTTCGATCACCGGATCGATCAGCGGCGCGATCACCGAAACGCTCCTCAGACCGCTTCTTTAACCGATAACCGGGTCGATCACCAGAGCGCTCACCAAACCGATTGCCGGGTCGATCGCCACCTCGCGACTGGTCCCACTCTCCATCCCGTGGAGCGCGTCGTTCGCGATAACCGCCGCCATCACGCCCAGGTTTGGCATAGGGGGAACGACCGCCGTCGGAACGGCGGTTGCCAGGCATGGGGCGGCCATTGCCGGAACGGCCCATCGACGAGCGCCCCCCTGCCGGTCGTCCACTGCCACCAGGCCCCGAACGGCCATCGCGGGATGGGCCGCTGGAGCGGCGTTCAAAGCGAGGGCTCATGGTGTGCGAGGCAACGTTATGGGTTGGATCCGGCTTGCTCCAAGTGATCGAAGAGCTCCGCAAGCCGGGCTGGATTGTTCAGAAACAGCCAGCCCACCATTGTCTCAAACCCTGTGGCCCTTCCATAAACCGCAGCGTCTGCGCGCCGTGACCCCCGCCCGGCACTGTTGCGACCCCGCCGCACCAGATCGAGTTCTTCTGAACAGAGGAGCTCGCGTTCTTCCAGCCAGCTCAACAAGCGGGACTGGGCGTCAGCACGAACATCAGCCACGACAGCGCGATGCAGGTCGTCAGAACGTCCTGGCCTCGACCCATGGCGTAGCCGTTGATGCAGCTCCCACACGGCATCACCAATCCAAGCCAGTTGCAATGGTCCCAGCTGTTCGTTGGTGTCCCGGGGAGACTGGCTTCGAATCCAATCGCTCAAGCGGCCAACTGGTTGAGGGCTGTGGGCAGATCCTCCACCAGATGAAGGAACTCCTCAAGACGCACCAACTTGATCGTTTGCGTCACCCTTGAGTTCCCCACCAGCACAAACGAGCGCTTGGCATCCGTGCATTGCTTAGCCAGCTGAACCAAAGCCCCAAGGCCGGATGAATCGAGGAAATCGATCTTGCTGAGATCGAGAACAGAAGGAAGCTTGTTGGCCTTCAAAACATCACCCACGTACTCCATGAACTGCTTCTCGGAGTACGCATCCAGCTGACCGGTGAAATGAAACACCAAACAGCCGTCTTTCTGTTCGAATCCGCCCCGGAGAGAGACGGTCAGTCGCTGCAGTT
This sequence comes from Synechococcus sp. N32, assembly GCF_900473895.1. NCBI lineage: Bacteria > Bacillati > Cyanobacteriota > Cyanophyceae > Synechococcales > Synechococcaceae > Synechococcus > Synechococcus sp. N32. The sequence continues at coordinate 264,060 of NZ_UCND01000015.1, read as the reverse complement.
CGCTGATGGGATCAATCCCCCCAGGCATCATCGGCACGAAGTGTAGTGATGGTGAGCGTTGGCTACCACCTCATCAACGGCGATCGGCCATCAGCGTCACAAAGCGGGCGAAATGATTGTCGGCGTCATGGGGGCCCGGACTCGCTTCTGGGTGGTACTGCACCCCGAACACCGGCTTCTGACGGTGGGCGATCGCTGCCACGGTGCGGTCGTTCAGATTGAAATGGGTGACGTCGATGACGTCTGAATCCAGAGAATCAGCGGAGAGGGCAAAGCCGTGGTTCTGACTGGTGATTTCAACCTGGCCTGTGGTGCCACAGGGATGGTTCAAGCCGCGGTGGCCATAGGGCAGCTTGAACGTCTCTCCGCCCAGGGCCAGACCAAGGATCTGATGGCCCAGGCAGATGCCGAACAGGGGTAGATCGGATTCCTCCAGCAACAACTTGGCCAGGGCGATACCACGGGTCACCGCTGCCGGGTCGCCAGGCCCGTTGGACAGGAAGACGCCGTCCGGGCGATGGGAACGAACCGTCTCCAGATCCGTGTCTGCCGGCAGAACCGTGACATCACAACCATGGGCGACCAATCGATCGAGGATGGCGCGCTTGATGCCGAAATCGATGGCGACAACGCGGAAGGGCGCGTCGCTGCGGCGCTGCAAACGCTGATCGAAGCCAACACTGCAGGCCTGATTCCACTGATAGGGCTCACGGGTTGTGACGCGGTCCGCCAGGTTCAACCCCTGCATCGACGGGGCCTGCTTCAGGAGCTCAAGCAACTGCGCCGGGGTCTGGCCGTCACTGCTGATCACGCCATTCATGGCCCCCACCTCACGCAGGTGACGCACCAGGGCACGGGTGTCCAAACCGCTGATGCCCACCAGCTGGTGGGTCTGCATCCAGCTCTCAAGGGACTGTTCACAGCGCCAGTTGCTTGGAACTGGGGCCAGCTGGCGGGCAATCACGCCACGGGCATGGGGGCGATCAGCTTCTTGATCGTCAGCATTCACCCCGGTGTTGCCGAGTTCGGGATAGGTGAAGCTCACCAGCTGCCCGGCATAGGAGGGGTCTGTCAGCACCTCCTGGTAACCGGTCATGCCGGTGTTGAACACCACCTCACCGATGGTGGTGCCGCGATGGCCGAAGCCGACACCGGTGAGAACCGTGCCATCGGCAAGGACGAGATAAGCCTTGTCTGATGGGGAATCGGGCATCGAAGGGCCGCCGCAGGTCATCAGTCACTCATTCTCCATCTCCGTCGGACAGGGCATCCCGCAGAGCCACAAGCTTGTCCCAGGCCTTGCCCTCATTGAGAACAGCCAGAGCCTGAGCAACAGCAGCCGGCAGATCGCTTTGCAACCCGGCAGCCCAGAGCACCAGGGCTGTGTTGAAGGCCACAACCTCCGTCTGCGCCAGGGATCCCTGCCCCTGCAGAACGTTCTGAAGGATCTGCTGGTTCACCGCGCAGTCACCACCGCGCAGCTGATCGAGACCAGCACGGGTGAGGCCCAGATCTTCAGGGGAAACCTCCTTTGTGGTGATGCCCCCGGGTTCGATCAGACGCAAGGCATTGGGCCCCGCCAAGGAGGCCTCATCGAGGCCTCCAGCGCCATGAACCACCACGGCACGGCTCAAGCCCAAGTGCTGCAGAGCGCCCGCCATGGGGTCGAGAAGTTCCGGACGCGCAACACCAAGAACCTGGGCCTGGGGCTGCAGCGGATTGACCAGAGGACCCAACAGGTTGAACACCGTGCGGACCCCCAGGCTGCGTCGCAGCGGCGCCAGATTCACAAGAGCTGGATGCCAGGCGGGAGCGAACAGGAAGGTGACACCGGTTCCCGGCAAAGCGTCGACCACCTTGTTCAACGCTGCCTTGAGGTTGAGGCCGAGCCCTTCGAGCACGTCGGCTGAACCCACTTTGCCGCTGGCGCTGCGGTTGCCGTGCTTGGCCACATTGACCCCGCAGGCGGCGGCGGTAAAGGCGACCGCCGTGGAGATGTTGAAGGTGTCGGCACCATCACCACCGGTGCCGCAGGTGTCGACCATGGCCAGATCGGGCCGGGGGCAGGGAAGGGGGCAGGCCTCGAGCAGGACAGCCGCCATGGCCGCCAGCTCATCGGCCACCATCCCCTTGGCGCGCAGTCCAGCCAGGAACGCCCCGGTCTGCACGGGCTCGAGCTCTTCGGCCAGCCAGGCACGCATGAGGGCAGTGGCCTCATCGGAGCTGAGGTTGTTGCCCTGCAGCAGATGGTCCAAGCAACCGGACCAGGAACGCGGGTCTGAAGACATGGAGGGGGGCTGGCAGTAAAAAACCCGGGGTGCGAGGCACGCCGGGCCGGGTGATGGGGACAGTCCCACTATCCCCCAGATCAACGGATAACGACCAGTCAACGACCAGCCGTTGAAGCCGGATGCCTAGGTTGGCCTGCCAACGGGACCCACGAGCTCGCATGGCCGCCCTTCGTCTCGATCTGATCGGCCGCTATCTGCGTCCCCACCGCCGCACGGTGCTGCTGGGAGCCATCGCTCTAGTGGTGGTCAACGTTCTGCGGGTCACGATCCCGATGGAAGTGCGCAGCGTTGTGGACGAGCTCCAGGAGGGATTCAGTTACGCCGGAGTCCTGCGCCAGGCGGGATGGGTTGTGCTGCTCGCCAGCACCATGGGGGTGATCCGGCTGGCCTCGCGACAACTCATCTTCGGCGTGGGCCGGCAAGTGGAGGTGGATCTGCGTCAGCGCCTGTTCGAGCACATGCTCCGCCAGGAACCTGATTGGATTCAGAGCAAAGGCAGCGGTGAAGTGATCAGTCGCGCCACCAGCGATGTGGAAAACATCCGGCGCCTGCTCGGATTCGCGATTCTCAGTCTGACCAACACGCTGCTGGCCTATGCGCTTACGCTGCCTGCGATGTTGGCCATCGATCCGTGGCTGACCCTGGCCGCCGTCGGGCTTTACCCCGTGATGCTCAGCACCGTGCGCCTGTTCGGTGGGCGCATGATGCGTCAGAAGCGTGCGCAGCAGGAAGAACTCTCCGCCCTCAGCAACCTGATTCAGGAGGATCTCTCGGGAATCGGGGCCATCAAGATCTACGGCCAGGAGGGAGCAGAACAGCAGGCCTTTGCCACGCGCAATCGCCGCTACCGCGACAGTGCCATTCAGCTGGCGAGAACACAAAGCACTCTGTTCCCGCTGCTTCAGGGCATTTCCTCCCTCTCGGTTCTTTTGCTGCTGGCCATCGGCAGCGGTCAGCTCGAAGCCGGTCGTCTGAGCATTGGAGGACTGGTGGCTCTGATCCTTTATGTGGAGCAGCTCGTCTTCCCAACGGCACTGCTGGGATTCACGCTCAACACCTTCCAGACCGGCCAGGTGAGCCTCGAGCGGGTTGAGGAGCTACTGAAACGGGAACCAAAGATCAAAGACCCTGATCCCTCTGATGCTCAGCCCCGGCCAACGACCGAACGCCGGGGGCGTTTTGAAGCCCGCGGCCTGACGGTTCAGTACCAGGGCGCAGAGCAGAACACCCTCAATGGCCTGAGCTTCTGCATCGAGCCTGGAGAGTTGGTGGCTGTTGTCGGGGCCGTGGGCTGCGGCAAGACCACCCTGGCTCGGGCCTTCGGTCGGATGGTTCCACTGGAACCGGGACAGCTGTTCCTGGATGGTGTGGATGTCACCCAGATGCCCCTGAAGAGGTTGCGCCGTGACGTGGCGATCGTTCCCCAGGAGGGCTTTCTGTTCACCAGCACCCTGGCGGACAACCTGCGCTATGGCGACCCTGACGCCAGTGATCAGCGGGTTGAACTGGCGGCAGAGCAAGCCCGCCTGGCTGATGACGTGAAGGGCTTCCCCGATGGTTTCGGAACCATCGTTGGCGAACGCGGCATCACCTTGAGTGGTGGTCAGCGTCAACGCACAGCTCTGGGCCGGGCTCTGCTGATGTCGGCGCCGGTGTTGGTCCTCGACGACGCCTTGGCCAGCGTTGACAACAACACGGCCGCGGCGATTCTGGATTCGATCCGAGCTCAGGACGACCGGACGATCGTGATGATCAGCCATCAACTTTCAGCCGCAGCAGCCTGTGATCGCATCCTGGTGATGGAGAACGGACGCATCGTTCAACAGGGCCACCACAATGCCTTGATTCAGCAGCCGGGTTTGTACAAACGGCTTTGGGAGCGTCAGCAGGCGTCGCAACAACTGGATGCGTTGGCTTCCTGAAGAATCTCCGGGCGGTTTCTGACAACACCAACGTTTGTGGCTTAGCTGTGAAGGCAACTCCTTGCCTATGACCAGCGGATCCCCCTTCGCGGTGCGCTGCACGCTCACCTTTGGCGATATCTACGGACAGGTGCTGGCCTGGATGGCCGTCATTTTTGTGAGCCTGGCTGCGGGGCTTGCCCTGATGGGCTCGTCGCGACCGGTGTTTGCGCTGGTGGGAGTGGGGCTGATTTTGGTGCTCAGCCTGCCGTTTCTGCTCTTCGCCTTCGTCACAACGCTGCTGAATCACATCCAGCTCAACCCAGTTGAGGGGGAAGCCAACGCGTCCTGAGCATCAACGGCAACAAGAAACGAGGGCCTGTCAACACGTCCGGAACGGCTATCCCGCGATGGTTCCGCAGGACGAGACAACTTTCCCTTGGTCGGCCATCAGCTGGAGCTCGTTCCATCCTGCACAGCGATTGAGGGCAGACAGTCCTGGCGCAGATGCGGTTTCTGGTTCAACCGTGTGAACCATCTGGTTTTGTTTCTGAGAAACAGCTTTCGTAATCAACAAGCCATCAATCAATGGCTTGCAATTGATTGATCCATCCAATTCGTCTTCTTTCTGGCCATGGCCCAGCCATCGGCACAATCTCCTCCACGCCTGATGACATTCCCAATGGTGTCCAAAGTCAAACGTGCCTGACCCGCAGACTCGTCTCGGGACAGATCAGCAACAGCGCCATTCAGGCTGAAAACCACTGACAAACAATCAACACCTTTCTGCAGAACATTGTTCAAAGAAGAACCACTCTTCAAGACAAGCTTTGATTCGTTCCCTATGTATCCCTCACTTGGGGAGCCATCACTGAAAGTTCACAGATGGCCCTCGACGCGCCAGCATCACTGTGCTGAATCCGCTGCCTAAGCTCTGCGGACCAACGCAACCAACATGCTTCCTTCCTGGCTGTCTCCCCGCGGCAGCGCCGAATCTTCGGCCCCGGCAACGCACGCCGTGTTGGGAACGCCGCTGAAGGCACCCCTGATGGCCGACCAGGAGGAAGCAATCTTTGCCTGTGGGTGCTTCTGGGGTGCTGAAAAAGGGTTCTGGCGATTGCCTGGGGTGGTGAGCACTGCTGTGGGGTATGCGGGCGGCCAGACCGAGCAACCCACTTACAACCAGGTCTGCTCCGGCAGAACGGGACACACGGAAGTTGTGCGTGTGGTGTGGAGCCGACCCGCCCTCGACTTCAGCGACCTGCTGAAACTGTTCTGGGAGTGCCACGACCCCACCCAGGGCAACAGGCAAGGCAACGACACCGGCAGCCAATACCGATCAGCCATCTACACGTTCAATCCGGAGCATCTGCAACTGGCCCTGGCCAGCCGGGATGCCTATCAAGTCGCCCTCTCGGCCAAGGGCTACGGGGCCATCACCACCGAAATCCTGGCGGACCAGACCTTCTATTTCGCTGAGGACTACCACCAGCAGTACCTCGCCAAACCCGGCAGCCGCCCCTACTGCTCCGCCATGCCAACCCAGACGCTGCTTGGTGACTTCGAGGGATCGAACTACAAACTCCCGAAGCAGGTCTGGGACAAGTACGACTGGTCCATCAGCCACTGCGTGCTTCGATCCGACAACAGCCCGATCGCCCTGGGCTGACTCGGCCAAGATGAGGACGGTCCCGACCCATGTCATGCCCGAGCCCTGGTCTGATCGGCAGGTGATCCTGGCGATTGCCCTCACCTTGATTTTGGTACTGGGCCTGATCCTCGGCAGTGTCTCCCACAACCGAGAGCAGCAAGCTCCGATGCTGTGGCGGGAGACCCCCCAACCCAAAGCAACACCTTTGGCAATCTGACCACCAGCCCGCGGGCACGCTTCCTGTTGGTGCGATCGTGGGTGAAGAAGGACGCCTCCGTTCTGCAGTGAGTGAACGGCCTGATCCATCCGAGCAGCGTCAACTGCATCCCCTGCCGAGGGGGCTGGTGGAGCTCTACGGCTTGATCGCCGTTCTGGTGGTGCTCATCCCCGAATGGCTGGCAGATGGAACCCTGAATCTGGGCCAAGCGAAAGGCCCTGCCTCACTCCCAATGCGCTCGAGAGCCTGGCGCACCCTGCCCGAGCTTCGTCTGGCGGCGATGACCCTGGCTGAGCTTCGCCAGGCCGCCGCAGAACTGCGGCTGTACCACTACGGATCCGCAACGAGAGACCAGCTCACCACTCGGTTGCTCAGGCGACTCAGACGCCGGGATGCACTGTGATAACTTAAATCTGACGGGGCGTGGCGCAGCTTGGTAGCGCACCACTTTGGGGTAGTGGGGGTCGTGGGTTCAAATCCCGCCGCTCCGATTCAACCGTCTTGTTTCCCCACCTGAACATCAACACTTCAGGGATTGAGCCGGCGTTTTCGCCGGTTCTTTTTTTGTCTTCAGCGGCGGCCAGCGCCGGTCACCATCAGATGCCTGGAGGCATCAATCTGAAGCCAGCCTTCATCCCGCAACTGCCCCAACACGCGGGTCACGGTCACCCGTGTGGTGCTGAGGGCACTGGCGATCTCCTGATGGGTCAGGCGAAGGTTGAGCCGCAACCCGGCCTCACAGGGTTCGCCAAAGTCCTTGGCGAGCAGCTCCAAAAAGCCCCGGTTCGGACTGTCCAAACCGGGGCTTTTCATTCACCGAAAGAAGAGGTTTTCAGGGCTGAATGCTCGCCACCGCACTGCGGGATTTTTCGAGGATGCTGCCCCGCAGAGGCACAAAGCCCAGGGCCGCCGCCCGCTCCTGGGTGGAATCTTCCAGCATGTAGTTGAAGACGTCCCGCACAGCCTCGGCCTTGGCGCCATTGCCGTTGGCATAGGCCAGCACCCAGGTGAGTGTGGCGATGGGGTAGGCCCCAGCTGCCTCGGGGTTGGGATTGCTGCCCGCCAGATGCTCATCAAGCTCAATGCCGTTGAGAGCTTTGGCACCGGCCTCCACGGAGGGCTGGAGGAATTCACCGGATTTGTTCTGCAGCGCAGCAGCCTTCACATTCCCCTTGATGTACGACTGATTCACGTAACCGATCGCACCCTCACGGTTCTCGATCACTCCGGCCACCCCGGAATTGCCCTTGGCCCCTACGCCCGCTGGCCACTTCACCGATTTGCCGCTGCCGAGGGTCCAATCGGTTGAGAAGGCCTGCATGGAATCGGCGAAGGCCTTGGTGGTGCCGGAGCCATCGGAGCGATGCACCCAGGTGATCGTGCCTGCTTCGCAGCCCAGCTCCTTCCAATCGCTGATGCCGCCCGTGGCCACCTCCACAGCCTGTTGCTGGGTGAGTTGAAGCTCGCAACCGGGCTTGTTGTATCCGAAGGCAATGGTTCCGCCCACCATCGGGATCTGAACCACTCCCTGGCTCACCTGCTTGCGATCGGCCTCTTTGATCGGGTCGTCCGAAGCGGCGAAATCCACGGTGCCATCAATGAAGGCTTTGCGACCGGAACCGGAACCCACCGCTTGGTAGTTCACCTTGATTCCACCGGAGCCGGCCAGATCGGCAAACCAACTCTGGTACACCTTGGCGGGGAAGGATGCTCCCGCCGCATTGAGGCTGGACACACTGGAGCTGCCACCACAGGCGGCGAGGCCAACAGCGAGGACGCTCAGGCTTGAAACAACAAGGGAACGACGTGCCAAAACCGTTTGTGTGATTTAGCCCATCCTCTCGCGGAGCAGGAGAGCTTGGGTTAAGAGCCCTCTAACAACTGCCTAAATCGGTCCACCTTCAGGTGGTGGGCAGAACGGTGGATGCAACGGTGAGCCGCGTGGCCACCGCGTAACAGCGCAGCCAGCGGTTCACCCGCTTGCGGTGGGGGGAGGGAACCTCCTCAATCAACTGGCTGAGTTCATCCGCCCCCATGCGTCGCAGGGCACGCACATCCACATGCCAGAGCGCTTCGGCTTCACGAATCAAACGCGCCCAGGTGCGCACCTGCTGCCATTGACGCAGGCGGGAGCGGATGGGGCGTTGATGGGGATGCAGAAAAGCCGTCATGGCTTCAGCCTGCTGCGTTCAGCAGCACTCTCTGCAAAATCACCCAGACGCTTCGGAGTGCTGAAGCAAATGCGCAGGCTCAGGCGCTGAGGCGATCGGCTTCGAGCTCAACGGGAGCGACCGGAAACTCCAGCTCCGCCACCTCACGATCGCTCAAACGACGGGTCCAGGCCCCCTTGATCGGATCGTTCCAACGGAAACCCGCTGCTTTGGCGAGGTGGCGTTCGTCGAACGACACCCGGGCACGCATCAACTGGCGGGGTTCCAGGCCCCGCTCCAACAGCTGCTCAAGATCGTCGCAGCGGGCGAAGACTTCCGCGATGTAGATGCAATCGCTGAGGGCGCGGTGGGCCGCCCAGACCGGAACGCCGTAGGCCAGGGCCAGGTCCCGCACCGACGGCCGCGAACGCAGCTGACGCTCCGCCGGCCAGCGGATGTCTTCCATAGTGCAGAGCCACGGTGTTGCGGTGGCCGGCACAACGCCGAGACCAAACCACTGGCGATCGAAGGCCGCGTTATGGGCCACCAGCAGATCGGCAGCTTCAAGCAGATGCTCAAACCACACCAGCGCCTCCCGCCAGGGCTGGGGCCTGCGGGTGACGGCGGCGGGGATCCGGTTGATCGCCTCTGCCGCGTTGGAGTCCACCGGCAGGAGAAACGATTGCTGGGCCAGCACCGAACGACTCGGCACATCAAACAAAATGCAGCCCACCTCCAGGCATTGGTCCTGCTGCGGATCCAGACCGGAGGTTTCGGTGTCGATGATCAGCAGGGTGGTGGGTGAGGCATTTGGCGCGTCCTCGGGCTGATCAGCCTTGGCCTCGGGTTCAGCGGCTGGCGGAGCAGGCATCGGTATTGCCGCTGTTTGGGGCTCCGCCTGAGGCCTTGAAAATCCCGCAAGCAAATCGAGCTGTTCAGGCATGGCGCAGTGACTCCTCCCGCCCCTGATTCTCCCGCCCCGGGCAAGGTGCCTGCTACCTAGGGTTCAACCTCTTCATTTCAATCGAATGGCCCTCGAGATCGGCGACCGGCTCCCCTCCTTCAGCCTGGAGGATCAGAACGGCGACCTTCGCACTCCCGCTTCGGTGCAGGGCCGCTGGCTGGTGCTGTTCTTCTATCCCAAGGACGACACACCTGGCTGCACAGCTGAAGCCTGCAGCTTCCGCGACAACGCAGAGAGCTTTGCTGCCCTCGATGCAGAGGTCTGGGGCATCAGCGGTGATGACGCCGTCAGCCACCGCCGTTTCGCCAGCCGCCACAACCTCACGTTTCCGCTGCTGTGCGACCGCAACAACGCCCTGCGCCGCGAGATGGGTGTGCCCAAAGCCCTTGGCCTGCTGCCCGGTCGCGTCACCTACATCGTTGATGGCGAGGGAGTGATCCGCCACACCTTCAGCAAACTCCTGGATGGCCCGGCCCACGTGCGTGAAGCACAGCAAGTGCTGAATCAGCTGCGCGGTTGAGCATGGCCAACTGGCGTCAGCTGGGCTCGATCTGGCAACTGCGGCCGGCCGAACCCACGGGATTGATCGAATTCATCGGTGGAAGCTATCTGGCGGCCACCCCCCAGATCAGCTACCGCAGGCTGCTGGAAGAGCTGGCGGCGGATGGGTTTGCGGTGCATGCCTGGGCCTATGTGCCCGGGTTCGATCATCAACGTCAGGCCCGCGATGCCTGGAGTGCCTTCCGCTCTGCGCGTCGCCAACTTGAGGAGCGCTGCGGGACCTTTGGGGCTCCGCTGCGGCTTGGCCACAGCCTGGGATGCAAGCTTCACCTGCTGGCCCCCGATGGGGGTCGGGGCAGCAGGGCTCTGGTGGCCCTGAGCTTCAACAACTTCAACGCCGATCGCTCGATTCCGCTCCTGGGGGAACTGGCACCAAGGCTCGGGGTGGAAACCGAGTTCAGCCCAAGCCCAGCTGAAACGCTTCGCTTGATCAGCCGCCACTACCAACAGGAGCGGAACCTGGTGGTGCGCTTCGGGCGCGATGAACTGGATCAAAGCGGCGATCTGATCCAGGCCCTGCGAGAACGTGCTTCCGACGCCAGCTCAACCCTGGAGCTGCCCGGCGATCACCTCACCCCAGCCAGTGCAGGGCTGCGGCGCAGCTTTCTCGGAGACTGGGCGGATGACCCCAGGCGGGTGGCGGTCATCCGTCAGCTGAGCCGAACCATCGGCCAGGCGATCAGGCCCTGAGGCGATCCAGCACGGAGCGATCTTCCAGGGTGCTGGTGTCGCCACTCACCTCCTGACCCGCCGCCAGGGCCCGCAGGATCCGGCGCATGATCTTGCCGCTGCGGGTCTTGGGCAGGGCATCACTGCAACGGATCTCGTCCGGTCGGGCAATCGGACCGATTTCCGTTCCCACGTGGGCGCGCAACTCCTTCACCAGGGCGTCATCGCCCTCGCGTCCCGCCTCCAGGGTGACGAAGGCCACGATGCCTTCGCCCTTGAGGTCGTCGGGCCGACCCACGACGGCCGCCTCAGCCACCGCAGGGTGACTGACCAGCGCTGATTCAATTTCCATCGTGCCGAGACGGTGGCCTGAGACGTTGATCACGTCATCGACGCGACCCATCACCCAGAAGTAGCCATCGGCATCCCGCCGGGCACCATCCCCGGCGAAATAGAGGTAGGACCCATCGGCAGGACGGATGTGCTCCCAATAGCTTTCGCGGAAGCGTTGGGGGTTGCCATGCACGGTGCGCATCATTCCAGGCCAGGGGGCACGCACCGCCAGGTAGCCGCCTTCATCGGCACCGCAGCTGTTGCCTTCCGCATCGATGATGTCGGCCTGAATGCCGGGCAGGGGCAGGGTGGCGGAGCCCGGCTTGGTGGGCGTTGCCCCCGGCAGGGGGCTGATCATCACCCCGCCGGTTTCGGTCTGCCACCAGGTGTCGACGATCGGGCAGCGGTTGCCTCCAATCACGTCGCGATACCACATCCAGGCCTCCGGATTGATCGGTTCGCCGACGGTGCCGAGCAGGCGAAGGCTGCTCATGTCGAATTGATCCGGAACGGAGCGGCCACTCTTCATGAACGCCCGGATTGCGGTGGGAGCCGTGTAGAAGATCGAGATCTTGTGTTTCTGGATCAACTCCCAGAAGGCACCGGGCTTGGACGGTCGCGGCGCACCCTCGTACATCACCGTCGTGGCACCGTTCGACAAGGGGCCGTAGACGATGTAGCTGTGGCCGGTGATCCAACCCACATCGGCCGTACACCAGAAGACATCCTCATCCCGGATGTCGAAGATCCACTGGAAGGTGAGGTGCGCCCAGAGGTTGTAGCCGGCGGTGGTGTGAACAACGCCCTTGGGCTTGCCGGTGGAGCCGGAGGTATACAGCACGAACAGGCGGTCCTCGCTGGCCATCGGCTCAGCGGGGCAGTCGGCACTCTGACCCTCCACCAGGTCATGCCACCACTGATCACGACCGGAAACCATCTCCACGTCCTGCTTGGTGCGCTGCACCACAAGCACGCCGGTCACCGAGGGGCAGGCGCCATTGGCCAGCGCCGCATCTACCGCGGGCTTGAGTGACACCGGCTTGTCTTTGCGGAAGCCGCCATCAGCGGTGATCACCGCTTTCACTTCACCATCGTTGAGCCGATCCCTCAGGGCTTCGGCGGAAAAGCCGCCGAACACCACTGAATGGGGTGCACCGATGCGCGCGCAGGCGAGCATGGCGATCGCCGCCTCAGGCACCATCGGCATGTAGAGCGCCACAAGGTCACCCTTGCCGATGCCCATGGCCTTGAGGCCATTGGCGGCTTTGCACACCTCGGCATGCAGTTCCTGGTAGGTGAAACGGCGCACATCCCCCGGTTCTCCTTCCCAGATCAACGCTGTCTTCTGCGCCGTTGGCCCATCGAGATGACGGTCCAGGCAGTTGTAGGAGAGATTGGTGGTGCCGCCCTCAAACCAGCGCGCGAACGGAGGATTCGACCAATCGAGCACGGTGTGGAAGGGCTCGAACCAATGCAGTTCTCGAGAGGCGGCCTCACCCCAGAAGGCATCAGGATCGTTTTTGGCGGCATCGGCCATGGCCCGGTAGGCCTCGAGGCTGCCGATGCGCGCTTTGGCGGCGGTGTCTGCTGGCGGCTCGAACACCCGCTGCTCCTGCAGCACGCTTTCGATGGTGGTGTTGGCGTCGGTCACAGCAGACTGCCCAGTACTTCTCCTGGAAGGGTAAGGAGCAGGACCCCGCTTGATCCAGGTCCCGTATCAATCCGTCGGACGATGATGCAGTCGATGCGAAAGGATTGAGCTGGGCATCGCCATCCCGGGATGAAACTGCCACCTGCCGCTTGCCTGTTCGATCTGGATGGGCTTCTGCTCGACACCGAGCCGCTGCATGGCCGGGGCTGGTGGGAAGCCGCGGCCCACTTCGGCACCCAGCTGAGCGAGGCCCAGTTGATGCAGCTGAAGGGCCGTCGACGGCTCGACTGTGCGGCCCAGGTGGATGCATGGCTGGCGAAACCGGTGGGCGCGGATGCGCTGTTGGCGGTGCAGCAGCCGATCGTGCGTGCCCTGCTTCCGGATGCTGCCCCGATGCCTGCCGCGCAGGAGCTGGTAGCGCATTGCCACAACCGGGGCATCCCCATGGCACTGGTCACCAGCAGCAGCAACGAGGCCGTTGCGTTCAAGGCAGCACCCCATCCCTGGCTGGAGCTAATCCAGGAACGGGTCTATGGCGACGATCCCGAGCTCAACGCGGGCAAACCCGACCCCGCACCCTTTCGGCTTGCTGCCCACCGCTTGGGGCTCAACCCAAGCAACTGCTGGGCCCTGGAGGATTCCCAGGCCGGCAGCAAATCGGCCCTTGGCGCTGGGTGTCAGGTCTGGCTGGTGAGCCCCAAGGGCTCAGACCAACCCGACCTGAACACCAACCCCTGTGCCATCAACAGCCTGGCTGTTGTGTGGAAGCTGTTGACTTGAAGTCGCAGCTCAGTACAGGCGGCTGAGGACAAAGTCCGGCAGTTCCATCAAGGCGCGTTGCGCCGCAGACTCCGGCAGCCAAGCGATCGATTCCCGGGATTCGCGGGCAAAGGTTTCCGCCAGCTCACGGGTGCGTTCAATCGCCTTGGAGGCCCGCACCATCTCCAGAGCCTTGTCCAGGTCACCGGGCTCGGAGAACTGGCGATCGATCAACGGCTGCAGCGATGGATGCTCCTCAAGGGCATAAAAGGTGGGAGCCGTGAGATAGCCGCTGGCGAGATCACTGGCAGCCGGCTTGCCGAGCTGCTGGTCGCTCCCGGTGAAATCGAGGATGTCATCCACCACCTGGAAGGCCAGGCCCAACTGGCGACCGAATTGATAGAGGCTGTCGAGCTGGGAGGGTGAGCAGCCGCTGAGCACGCCTGCAGCACGGCAGCTGTTGGCAATCAGGGAAGCCGTCTTGCAGTAGCTCTTTTCGAGGTAGGTCTCAAAGGTTTGGGCCGTGTCGAAGCGGTAGAGGCCCTGCTTCACCTCCCCATCCGCAAGATCCATGATCACGCGGCTGAGCAGCTTGACCACGTCGAGGTCATCGAGATTGGCAAGGTGCCAGCTGGCCTGAGCGAAGAGGAAGTCGCCGGCAAGAACAGCAACCCGGGCATCGAACCGGCTGTGGACCGTGTCCACCCCGCGCCGGGTGGACGCCTCATCCACCACATCGTCGTGAACGAGCGAGGCCGTGTGGATCATTTCAGTGATCTCAGCCAGGCGGCGGTGGCGGGGCGTGAGCTCTCCCTGAGGGGATAGAGCCCGCGACAGAAGCAGAACGATGCCGGGGCGCAACCGCTTGCCGCCGGCACTGAACAGATGCTCGGCGGCGGCCTGGAGGATGGGGTGACCTGCCCCGATCAGGCTGCGCAGGTCTCCGAGCAGGGTTTCAAGATCTGTCTCTACCGGTTGGAGTAGCTCGGTAACGGTGCTCATGACTCCCCTCGGCGCCGCGATCCTAGTGGTCCCACGCTCAGTCCTGCAGCAGCTGAAGGCTGACGGCAGGCCGCTGGCCCAGCCAGGGGGTGGCGCGCACAGCGAAGCCATCGGGGTCTGCGGTGACGCAGAAGCGGCAGCTCTCCAGGGAAAACGGCCTTGGAGCCGGCGAGATCTTCGCCGGTGGCCCCAGAACGGCATCCAGTTGACGGGCCACGCCGATGGCCGGGTCAATGATCTGGACCGCCTCCGGCAGCAGCTGACGCAACAGCGGCACCAATAACGGGTAATGGGTGCAACCCAGAACGATCGAGTCCACGGAGGCTGCCAGCAGGGGTTCGAGATAGGCCTGGGCCGCACGACGCAGGTCGTCGCTGTTCATCTCGCCGGCTTCGATCAAAGGCACAAAGGCAGGACAGGCCTGCTCGATCACCACCGAGCCGGGATGAAGCGCTTCGATGCTGGCCCGGTAGGCCGAGGAGGCCACGGTGGCTGGTGTGGCCAGCACGCCAACACGGCGCGTTCCCAACATCGCTGCGGCGGCGCCGATCAGACCGATCACCGGCACCCCGGCCTGGCCCTCGGCCACATCCCTCGCCAGGGCATTGGTGGTGTTGCAGGCCATCACCACGGTGGAGACCTGTTGGTCGCGCAACCAACCCACCACTTCTGCGGCGATGCGCCGGATGTCATCCGATTGACGGTTGCCATAGGGAACCCGGGCCGTGTCACCGAGGTAGACGCAGGGCACCGGTCCATGGCGTTCGAGCACCCGACGCAGAACCGTCAGACCACCGAGGCCGCTGTCGAAGAACCCCAGCAGTTGCTTCGTCATCGCACCTCCTGCTTGAGGTAGTTGAGGATGCCGGCCGCCAGAGCCAAGGCCAGGCGGCGGCGATGGTCGGCCTTGGCCAGACGCGGCGCATCAATCGCCCCGGTGACGAATCCCATCTCCACCAGAGCCGAAGGCATGGTGCTGCGCCGGATCACGAAGAAGCGACCACGTCTGACGCCGCGGTTCGGTGTTCCGGGGGACACATCCATCATCTGCTGCTGCAGATAGGACGCGAGGCGTCCAGAACGGGGGTCCGAGAAGAAGAACGTCTCGATCCCGTTCACATCCGGACGGTTCATGCTCAGGGCATTGGCATGGATGCTCACGAAGGCCGTGGCCCCACTGCGGTTCGCCAGGGACACCCGCGGCGGCAGGTCCACATCCACTTCACGGGTGCGGGTCAAGCGCACGTCCACGCCCCTCGCCCGCAGAAGGTCGGCCACCTGAAGCGAAACATCCAAAACCACGTCGGTCTCGCGCAGACCGCCGATGCCGATGGCCCCCGGATCAGGCCCCCCATGACCGGGGTCGATCACGATGCGATAGCGGTTGCGGGCCACAGTGGGCAGCCCGGAAGGATCCACCGGCGTGCGGGTGGGACCGAAGCCACCCGGTGGGAGCCAGGCCGTGGCACGACCGCTGAGGTCGCCTTCACCGAAATCATCCAAGCCGCGGGTGGGCAGGCCTGTGAACACCAGTTCCCAACGGTCCGGAGCGGTTCCGCGCAGGCGCAGATCGTTGGGGTTGAGATCCACATCAGGGCGGAATTCCACCACCAGACGGGTGGCACCCGCGCGGGGTTTGCCCAGCCGGATCTCACGGACGGCACCGCGTCCCGCCAGGCGCCGCGGGAATCTCAGCTCACCTGGTATGTCAATCCAGACCCTGGTGCCGCGGCCATCGCTGGCGGCCTGAAAAAACGCCTCCAAGCGAGCGTTCCGGCTGGTGCGCAGCTTGAGAACCCCCTCCTCGGTGAAGGCCCAGGCGGCCAAGGCACTGGCGGCTCGGGCAGGCAACGCCTGGGTGAAGGCCGTGCACTGCAGGGCTGCGGCCAGAAGCCAGGCCATCCGTCGGGACGAGGCCGGAGCCATGGCGCTCAGAACAGCGTGGGTTGGCGGTGCCGAAGGCTCGGCATCTGACCCCGAACATGACCGAGGTGGTTGGTGTTCACCGGAGCAATGGCGGCTCCCGCCAAGACACCCGCATCCGCGAGGACCGTTCCCCAGGGATCAATCACCAGGGCGTGTCCATGGCTCTGACGGCGACCGTGGTGGACACCGGTCTGAGCCGGAGCGAGGACATAGGCCGTGTTTTCAATGGCCCTGGCCTGCAGAAGCACCTGCCAGTGGTCTTTTCCGGTGAAGGCCGTGAATGCCGCAGGAATCATCAACAGGTCTGCGCCGGCACCGACGAGATGGCGATAGAGCTCAGGAAACCGCACGTCGTAGCAAATGGACAGCCCCACTTTGCAGAGACCAGGAATCTCAACAACCGGAGGCAGATCCCTGCCTGGGTTCACCGTTGCCGACTCGCGGTAGGTGTTGCCGTCCGGCAGGTCGACATCGAAGAGGTGAATCTTGTCGTAACGGCCCAGGAGCATGCCGTCACGGTCGACAAGCTCAGCGCGGTTCAGGGTTCGCGATCCGTCACCCACCGGCACAGGAAAGCCACCACCCAGCAGCGCCACCTGATAGCGACGCGCCATGGTCACCAGGAAGCGACTGCTCTGCTCCGCCAGAGTGGGAGCCAGCTCCAGGCGCCGGCTGTCTTCGCCCATGAAAGCGAAGTTCTCCGGGAGACCGATCAGCTCAGCACCACGGCGGGCAGCCAGATCGATCTGCTCTTCAGCTGCATTGAAGTTGAGCTCCGGGTCCTGACCGCTCGTCAGCTGGACAGCAGCCGCCAGGAAGTCGCTCACATGCACTGATCAGATGAGCGAACTTTAGTGAGGGTCAGGCCGCCCGAAGCACTCCGGGCTCGACCTGTGTCGGAACGACACTGAGCTGATCGAGGCCAGCACAGCAGCGGAAATCCGCGTCGTGATCGCCCAGGCGAATCAAGCGCTGACCATGGCTCGCCGTGCGAAGACAAGCCTCCGGTTCAGATCGCCACTGACGCCAGAGGGAGACGGCTGCCGTGAGTTCGTCGTTGGCGGCACGGCTGCCCGTGGAATCCAGCTCCAGCAAGCGATGGCCCAAGGCACCAGCGGCCAGGGAATCCTCGAGGGAATAGGCCCCCTCCCAACCGCTGCCGACAATCGCCACGTGGCTGGGTTGTTTCGCCAGCAAGCGCTGGGCCACGGCTTCACGGTTCGGCAACGCCGCCGTTAGCAGCAGGGGGACCTCGCGGACACGATCGAGCGCCCGGGTGCCATTGGTGGTGCTCATGAACAGACGCTTGCCAGCCACGCGCTCCGGCGTCACGGCAACGGGTGAATTGCCCAGGTCAAACCCCTCGAGCATCTGCCCACCTCGCTCACCAAGGAGCAACCGAGCATCGGCAGGCCACGCCGCAGCAGCAGCACGCAGATCGTCGAGGCTGGCGAAGGCCTGCACCGCCTCCGCACCGTTGTGCAACGCCCAGGCAATGGTGGTAGTGGCCCGGAGCACATCAATAACCACCGCCGCATCGGGGCGAAGGTCCTGCGGCATCTCTGCCGGCACATGGAAGTAGGAGATCTGCATGGCCACGCTGAACACCGGCGTGCGACACAGTACCGAGACCGCTTGCGCCGAGACCCTCATCCCATGGCCCTGTTCCAATCCGGTCCGGCCACCCGAGATCTGCGGGGCTTCCTCAAGCTGCTCGAGGACCGCGGCCAGCTGCGCCGGATCACAGCACCGGTGGATCCCGACCTTGAGCTGGCGGCCATTGCCGACCGGGTGCTGAGCCAAGGGGGGCCCGCTCTTCTGTTCGAGAACGTGATCGGCTCGTCAATGCCGGTGGCCGTCAACACCCTCGGCACCGTGGAACGGGTGGTGTGGAGCATGGGCCTCGAACGGGCCGAGCAGCTGGAGGAGCTGGGGTCACGCCTGGCCCTGCTGCAGCAACCCCGCCCCCCCAAAGGCCTGGAGGAAACCAAACAGTTCGCCCGGGTCTTCTGGGACCTGGTCAAGGCCAAGCCCGACCGCGACCTCACACCCCCCTGCCGTCAGCAGGTGTTCCGTGGCGATGAGGTTGATCTCGACAACATCCCCCTGATCCGGCCCTGGCCAGGGGATGCCGGGGGCGTGATCACGCTTGGACTGGTGATCACCAAAGACCCCGAAACCGGTGTCCCCAACGTGGGTGTTTACCGGCTTCAGAAGCAGTCGGTGAACACCATGACCGTGCACTGGTTGAGCGTGCGCGGTGGTGCCCGCCACCTGCGAAAGGCAGCCGCCATGGGCAAGAAGCTGGAGGTGGCGGTGGCCATCGGCGTGCACCCGCTGCTGGTGATGGCCGCAGCCACACCGATCCCGGTGCAACTCAGCGAGTGGCTGTTCGCAGGCATCTATGCCGGAGAAGGGGTTCGTCTGGCCCCCTGCAAAACCATCGACCTGCAGGTGCCCAGCCACAGCGAAGTGGTTCTGGAGGGAACGATCACTCCCGGTGAAGTGCTGCCGGATGGCCCCTTCGGGGATCACATGGGGTTCTACGGCGGTGTGGAGGACTCACCTCTGGTGCGCTTCCACTGCATGACCCAACGGCGGGATCCGGTGTTTCTCACCACCTTCAGCGGCCGTCCTCCCAAGGAAGAAGCGATGCTGGCCATCGCGCTGAACCGGATCTACACGCCGATCCTGCGGCAGCAGATCCCAGAGATCACCGACTTCTTCCTGCCGATGGAAGCGCTCAGCTACAAGCTGGCGGTGATCTCGATCGACAAGGCCTATCCAGGGCAGGCCAAGCGTGCTGCCATGGCCTTCTGGAGTGCCCTGCCGCAATTCACATACACCAAGTTCGTTGTGGTGGTGGACAGTCACATCAACGTGCGCGACCCGCGTCAGGTGGTCTGGGCCATTGCGGCCCAGGTTGATCCCCAGCGCGACCTGTTCACCCTGGAAAACACCCCCTTCGACACCCTGGACTTCGCCAGCGAGCAGTTGGGCCTGGGGGGACGACTGGCCATTGATGCCACCACCAAGGTGGGACCTGAGAAAAATCACGAATGGGGCGAACCCCTCAGCCGTCCCGCGGATCTGGAACAGCGGGTCAGCGACCGCTGGGCCGAGCTGGGTCTGGAGGACCTCGGCACCGACGACCCCGACCCCAGCCTCTTCGGCTATGCCCTCGATCGCCTGATTCAGGGCCTGAAGACCGGCCAATAGGATCAGCCCAACGACAAAACAACCTTGAGCGGCACAGGCCAATCCGACGATCCCCGTGAGCTCAAGGCCGGAGGAAGCCTCCAGGGACGGGTGAAGGTGCCAGGCGATAAATCGATCTCGCACCGATCGCTGCTGTTCGGCGCCATCGCAGAGGGCACCACAACCATTGATGGTCTGCTCCCGGCCGAAGACCCCCTGAGCACCGCCGCCTGCCTGCGGGCCATGGGCGTCAAGATCAGCCCGATCACCGATGGCGGCATCGTCACCGTGGAGGGGGTTGGCCTCGACGGATTGCATGAGCCAGCAGAAGTGCTCGACTGCGGCAACTCCGGCACCACGATGCGATTAATGCTGGGCCTGCTGGCGGGCCGCGACGGTCGCCACTTCGTGCTGGATGGCGATGCCTCCCTGCGCCGCCGCCCGATGCGTCGGGTGGGCCAGCCGTTGGCCTCGATGGGTGCGGATGTGCGTGGCCGTGATGGCGGCAACCTGGCGCCGCTGGCGGTGCAGGGGCGCCAGCTGAAAGGAACGGTGATCGGCACGCCCGTGGCCAGTGCTCAAGTGAAATCAGCCCTGCTTCTGGCTGCGCTCACGGCCGAGAGCCCGACCACGGTGATCGAACCGGCCCAGTCCCGTGATCACAGCGAGCGGATGCTGAAGGCCTTCGGAGCTGATCTCACCGTTGGCGGCGAAATGGGACGGCACATCAGCGTGCGTCCCGGCGCCACCCTGCAGGGCCAGAACGTGGTGGTCCCTGGTGACATCAGCTCGGCGGCCTTCTGGCTTGTGGCGGGAGCCCTGATTCCAGGTGCCGATCTCACCATCGAAAACGTGGGGCTGAATCCAACACGCACCGGGATCCTTGAAGTGCTGGAGCAGATGGGTGCCCGGATCGAGGTGCTCAACCCCCGTGACGTGGCGGGCGAACCGGTGGGCGATCTGCGGGTGACCCACGGGCCATTGAAGCCCTTCAACTTTGGCGAGCAGATCATGCCCCGCCTCGTGGATGAGGTGCCGATCCTCAGCGTCGCCGCCTGTTTCTGCGAGGGCGAAAGCCGGATCAGTGGAGCGTCTGAACTGCGGGTGAAGGAAACCGATCGGCTGGCCGTGATGGCGCGTCAGCTCAAGGCCATGGGTGCCGACATTGATGAGCATGAGGACGGCATGACCATCCGCGGCGGTCGACCGCTCAAGGGAGCCATGCTGGACAGCGAAACCGATCACCGGGTGGCGATGAGCCTCGGCGTGGCGGCCATGCTCGCCGACGGCAACTCAAGCCTGGCGAGGAGCGAAGCTGCAGCTGTGTCGTATCCCTCGTTCTGGGTCGAACTTGAACGGCTCCGCTGCTGAGCTCGGTGCGCTCCGCGTCTACCCGACGGCGGATGGCAGCTTCAGCCTGCACAGCGATCACTTCGGCGAGGCCTTTCACAACTCGGCGGGAGCCCTGAATGAGGCCCGGGCCAAGTTCGTCCAACCCGCTGAGCTGCAGCGCTTCAGAAGCGGCTCTGATTTAAGGATCCTGGATGTGTGCCTGGGGCTCGGCTACAACACGGCCGCTGTGCTGGAAGCCTTGCCGACGGCAGAGCCGAAGCTGCAGTGGTGGGGGCTTGAGCTGGACCGCCGGCCCTTGGAACAAGCCTTGGAGCAGGCCAGTTTCCAATCCCTCTGGTCAGCCTCTGTGCTGGCGAGACTTGAAGCCATTCGCGACCAGGGCTGCTGGAAAGAACCCAACAACTGGCAAAAACCCAACAGCCAAGGGATCCAGCTCTGGGGCGATGCCCGATCGATGCTCCGGGAGATTCCCGAGCCCGTTCGCTTTGATCTGGTGCTGCTGGACGCCTTCTCCCCCCAGCGCTGCCCGGAACTGTGGAGCGAGGAATTCCTGGGAGCGCTGGCGCAGCGCTTGGCTCCGCAGGGACGGTTGCTCACCTACAGCCGTTCCGCCGCGGTGCGGGCCAGCCTGAAGCGGGCGGGCTTGAGTCTGCATTCCCTGCTGCCGGCCCCGGGCGAACGGGTGGGGTGGAGCAGCGGCACCATGGCCACGCCCGCAGACTCCGGGTGTCCTCCAAAGGGCCCCGGTTGGCGCCAGCTCTCGGCGATGGAATGGGAACACCTGCAGACCCGGGCGGCCGTGCCATTTCGTGATCCCCAGGGCAACGCCACAGCTGAAGACATCCTTGAGCGCCGCCGCCTTGAACAGGAGCATTGCGGTTATGAACCCACCAATGCCTGGCAAAGGCGCTGGCGCAAAGACAGTCCGTCCTGAGCCCGGTAGATTCCGCCCGTCTTCCCCTCGCTCCGCATGCTTGCCGTAGCCGTACTGGCCGCTGGAAAAGGCACCCGCATGAAGAGCGCACTCCCAAAAGTGCTCCAACCGCTGGCAGGAGACACCCTGGTGGAACGGGTTCTCGCCAGTGCCGGCAACCTGCAACCGGAACGGCGGCTGCTGATCGTTGGGCATCAAGCCGAACGAGTGGAGCAGCAGCTGGCTCCGCTCGGAGGCCTGGAATTTGTTCTGCAGCAGCCCCAGAACGGCACGGGCCATGCGGTGCAACAGCTGATCCCCTCGCTGCAAGGCTTTGAAGGCGAACTGCTCGTGCTCAATGGTGATGTTCCGCTGCTGAGGAGCGAAACGGTCGAAGCGCTGGTCGAGCAGCATCGCGCCAGCGGTGCCGATGTCACCCTGCTCACAGCACGGCTCGAAGATCCCACCGGTTACGGGCGTGTGTTCGCCGATGCCGAGGGCCAGGTGAGCAGCATCATTGAGCATCGCGATTGCACGGACGAGCAACGCAGCAACAACCTCACCAACGCCGGGATCTACTGCTTCAACTGGACAGCCCTGGCCAACGTGCTGCCGAAGCTCAGCACCGACAACGATCAGGGGGAGCTCTATCTCACCGACACGGTGGCGATGCTGCCGAAGGCCATGCACCTGGAGGTAGCCGATGCCGATGAGGTGAACGGCATCAACAACCGGCGGCAACTGGCCCAGTGCGAAGCCTTGCTGCAGCAACGGTTGCGCCACCACTGGATGGATGAAGGAGTCACCTTCGTTGATCCCGAAAGCTGCACCCTCAGCGAAGGCTGCAGCTTCGGCCGCGATGTGGTGATCGAACCGCAAACCCACTTCCGCGGCCGTTGCGTGGTCGGCGACAACTCCCGGATCGGGCCCGGCAGCCTGATCGAGGACGCGTCGGTTGGGACCAACGTCAGTGTGGTGCACTCCGTGGTGCGAGAGGCCAACGTCGGCAACGACGTTGCCATCGGTCCCTTTGCTCACCTGCGGCCGGCCGCTGATGTCGGTGATGGCTGCCGCATCGGCAACTTTGTGGAGGTGAAGAAAAGCCAGCTGGGGGCTGGCACAAAGGTGAACCACCTCAGCTATATCGGCGACGCCCAACTCGGGCAGAAGGTCAACGTGGGGGCCGGAACCATCACCGCCAACTACGACGGAGTGAACAAGCACCGCACCGTGATCGGCAGCAACAGCAAAACCGGTGCCAATTCCGTGCTGGTGGCCCCCATCAACGTCGGTGAACGCGCCACCATCGGTGCCGGGTCAACGATCACCAAGGATGTGGCGGATGGCGCCCTGGCGATTGGTCGCGCCCGCCAGATGACCAAGGACGGCTGGGCGGAACGCAAGGTTTAGTCCAGCCTTTTCAGAGGCGTGGCAACAGCGGAATCAACCGTTCCAAGGCGACACCGCGGCTGGCCTTGAGCAGCAGAACATCACCGGAGTTCAGCCAGGCAGCCAGGGGCGCTGCGGCGTCTTCGGGATGCGACACCAGCTGCAGGTGGGGCAGGGAGGCCGCCACTTCAGCCATCGCCTTGCCCTCCGCACCGCCATCCACCAGCACCAGACCATCCAAGCCCAGCTGCACGGCGCGGGCGGCAACCTCCTGATGCAGCTCCAGGCTGCGCTCCCCAAGCTCGAGCATGGTGCCAAGCACGGCAAAACGTCGCCCCGGTTGCGCCGCCAGCAGCTCAAGAGCCGCCAACACCGCCTCAGGCGAGGCGTTGTAGGTCTCATCGAGGAGTGTCAAACCACCCTGCTGCAGGCGGCGGTTGCGTCCGCCCGGCACCGTCACCTGCATGGCTTGCAACGCCTTGCGGGACACGCCCAACTGGTCTGCAACAGCGACGGCCAAGAGCAGGTTGCGGGCGTTGTGGCGCCCCTCCAGCTGAAGCGGGAGACGATCTGCACCGATCAGCAACTGGTCGCCGTTGACGTCTCCAACCAGATCGGATTCGACCTCGGGATCGTCAGCCAGGCGCACGCGCAGCACGCAGCCGGACCAGACCGCCGCCAAGGCCGACTCCAGCAGGGGGTCACCGGCGGGAATCACCACGGTTCCCTTCGGATGCAACCCAGCCGTGATTTCACATTTGGCCGCTGCAATCGCTTCACGGCTGCCGAGACGACCGATGTGGGCCGTGCCGATGTTGGTGATCACCGCAAGATCAGGCTCGGTGCAGCGGGAGAGACGCTCGATCTCCCCAGGCCCCCGCATGCCCATCTCAATCACCAGGGCCGCATCAGCTGCGGTGGCGCCCAGAACGGTGAGGGGAACGCCGACATCGTTGTTGTTGTTGCCTTCGCTGGCCTGAATCGCTCCCAGCGGAGCCAATGCAGCTCGAATCAACTCCCGGGTTGTGGTTTTGCCGGCTGAGCCCGTCACTGCCACCAGAGGTTTGGCCAGGGCACGGCGATGCAGCAAGGCCAGCTGTTGGTAGGCCAGCAGTGTGTCGTCCACCCGCCAATGCAACAGGCCCGAAGGCAACGGTTCAGTCCAGCTGCGGCTCACAACAGCAGCCTGAACCTTGTGTTCAGGCAGTTGGGCGAGAAAGTGATGACCATCGAAGCGCTCGCCCACCAGGGGGACAAAAAAATCACCCGCCTGAAGCTGTCGGCTGTCGGTGCAGACCCGTCCCACCAGGGCATCGGGTTCAAAGCTGCCGCCCTGCGGCGTTCCCCAGGCATCCAGCAGCTGACGCAGCGTCAGGGTCATCCCACCAACCCGAGGTCAAACAGGATCATGCCGCCCCCAACCCGAGCGGACCGCCCCAGCAGATCGCCCTGTTCATTGACCAACTGAAGACTGGCGTAATCCAACTCCAACGCCGACTGAAGCCAACTGGAGGCCAGGCTCTGGCGCTGATCGAGAGGCAACTGCTGCCAAGCGTCAACAGACAACTCCAACAGCAAGCGGTCCCGCTCCGGAACGGGCTTGGCTGAACGGAGCAGTCCTTCCGGGACGGCCTTGTCCTGAAACAGCTCGAACAGGGGATCGAAACTGAGTTGGGGTTGGAGGGGCTGCTCCGGCTCCGATGGTTCCAAAGCCGGCTCCGCATCCACAGCTTCCGGCACTGGTGATGTCTCCTCCGCCATGGGCTGTGGTGCTGGGATCAGCTCCGGCAGGGGAAGCTCAAGGGGAGACGTCCGCTGCTCCACGACCGGCTCCAGACGCGGGGCGGGGCGGGCATGGTCCTGCCAGAAGCGGACCCCAGCCAGCGGCAGCAGCAGGAGCAGCACCAGCAGCAGTGGCCAGAAGCTGGGGGCCAGATCCCTGGGCCAGAAGCCTGGCACCGAAAGCTCACCCTCTCGATTGCGGCGCCAGAGTTCCTGGCCCCTGAGCCGAAGATCGGCGGCCATCGCCTGCAGGTTGCGGCCGAACTCCTGCCAGGGGCTGACGTAGGGAGCCGGGAGATTGCCCGATGGCTCCACCCCCTGGAGCTCGGATCGAGCCTCAGGTGGGGAGTCGGATCGGGCGGGCTCGCTCAAACTCAACTGGATCGACGACCGAAGAGACGATTCAGGGGATTCCGGCCGGCGGAGGTCACCTCAGCAGGAACCCTGGCCTCTTCAGTTTGACCTTCGGAACGGGAAGGATCAGCAGCCTGCCCCTGAGAGAACTGTTCCACCAGGGCAGCATCCGGGGTGGGTTCCTTGATGCCGCAGACATCCTTGTACATGAGGTCGTAATCGACCGCGGAACGATCCCAGCTGTAGTCCTGATTCATGCTGCGTTTCTGCAGCTCGACCCAGCTGTCCCGGTGGCGGAACGCCTCCCAGGCCCGCACCAGGGCTGTGTAGAAGTCGACCGGTTCAAAGCGATCGAAGCAGAAGCCTGTGCCGCTGTCGGCAGCTGGGATATGGGGCGGAACGGTGTCAACGAGACCACCAACCTTGCGAACCACGGGCACTGAGCCGTAGCGCATGGCGTAGAGCTGGCTGATGCCACAGGGCTCAAACCGGCTGGGCATCAGGAAGGCATCGCTGCCGCCGTAGATCAACCGCGACAGGTCATCGTCGTAGGTGAGGAAGACGGCGCACTTGCCGGGGTGACGGGATGCGAGTTGCCAGAGCCCGGATTCCAGCCCCCGGTCGCCGGTGCCCAGCACAACGATCTGGGTGTCGGTGTAGGCCAGCAACCGATCAGCCACCTGCAGCAGCAGATCAACTCCCTTCTGGTCGACAAGGCGGCTGACCATGCCAAGGACGAAGGCGTCCTCCCGCACCTCCAGCCCCATGCGCTCCTGGAGCACCTTCTTGCAGACCGCCTTGCCGGAAAGATCGTCGGCGCTGAAGTTTGCCGGCAGGGAGCGATCGGTGGCTGGGTCCCAGGCATCCAGATCAATGCCGTTGAGGATGCCGCGCAGCTTGCCCGAGACGAAGTTGAGCAGACCCTCCAGCTTTTCGCCGTATTCCGCCGTGCGGATCTCCTGGGCGTAGGTGGGCGACACCGCATTGACGCGATCGGCGTAGAGCAGCGCAGCCGCCATGGTGTGATCCCCCTGCATGTACCAGGGGCACCAGGTCATCCGATCGAGCTTCCAGCGCCAGGGACCCTGGTACTTGAGGTTATGGATGGTGAAGACCGTGCTGATTTCCGGGTCCTGATGCATCCACACCGGGATCATCCCGGTGTGCCAGTCGTGGCAATGCAGCACCTGGGGCTTCCAGACGTTCCAGGAGAATTCGGCAGCAGCGCTGGCGAAGAAGGTGAAGCGCCAGTCCTCGTCGTCGCCGCCGTAGATGCGCTCCGGGTCGAACACCGGATGACCCACCAGGTAGATCGTCATCCCATTGGTGGGATGCTTCGTTTCATAGACGGCGAACTCGTTGCCCATGGTCTGGGCTCGCCAGATCGGCTCCGCCGGCACGTTGAGGCGGCTCCAGAGCTTGGCGTAGCCCGGCATGATAAGGCGCACGTCATGGCCGAGCTTGGCCAATGCCGGGGGCAGAGAGCCAACAACATCGCCCATCCCTCCAACCTTGATCATCGGGGCGCATTCCGCTGCAGCGAAGAGGATGCGCATGTCTCAGATCGGCGTTGGCGCAGCGACTTTAAGGGGAATTTAGGAATCTGTTCCGTCAGGGAAGAATCGTCACCTGAGTTCCAAGCGACACCTGGCGATACAGGCCACGCACATCCTCGTTGTAAAGCCGCACGCAGCCATGGGATACGGCCCGTCCCACCGTCCAGCGGTGGGGGGTGCCATGGAACCCCGTGGTGGTGCATCCCTTGATCGTGATCCAGGCATCGCCGTCATGGGCATCACGGCCGCGGCAATCGCGATGGAAAGCGATCCAGTGGCTGCCCAGGGGATTGTTGACCCCCTGTTCCTCCACCCGCTCGCCACTCACCGGATGCACCCACACCGGATTGGGGATCTTCTGAAGCACTTCAAAGCGTCCGGTGGGGGTTTCCCAGCCGGGCATGCCGATGGCCACCGGAAAGGCGTTGCGCAGCCTGCCGTTGTCGAGAAGGAACACACGGCGACGGCCGCGCAACATCACCACATGGCGAGTGCTGTTGCCCCGCAGATCCTGAGGCAGTGAAGCCAGGCCTGCCGTCACGGAATCCTCAGCCGCCGCCTGCAGCAGGGCCAGCGGTTCCGGCGGAGGAAGAGGAAGCATGCCCGTCAGGGTAACCAGCCTGTCTCGGAAAAATCCGGAGACCGCTTCTCAAGGAAGGCATTGCGGCCTTCCACGGCTTCTTCGGTTCGATAAAAGAGATGAGTGGCATTGCCCGCCAATTCCTGCAACCCGGCGAGGCCATCGGTTTCGGCGTTGAATGCGGCCTTGAGGCAACGGATGGCCGTAGGGCTGTGTTGCAGCACCTCGCGGGCCCAGCGCACCCCCTCCGCCTCCAACTGCTCCAACGGCACCACGGCGTTGACGAGCCCCATCTCCAACGCCTCCTTGGCGCCATAACGGCGGCAGAGGAACCAGATTTCACGGGCCTTGCGCTGGCCAACCACCCGCGCCAGGTAGCCCGCACCAAAGCCGCCATCAAAACTGCCGACCTTGGGGCCGGTCTGGCCGAACACAGCGTTCTCGGCGGCAAGGCTGAGGTCGCAGAGCAGATGCAACACCTGGCCGCCGCCCATGGCATAGCCGGCCACCAGGCCGATCACCACCTTGGGCAGGCTGCGGATGATGCGCTGCAGATCCAGCACGTTCAGGCGCGGCAGGCCGTCCTCACCGACGTAACCGCCGTCACCGCGAACGCTTTGGTCGCCGCCGGAACAAAAGGCATAGCCACCATCGGGGGCTGGACCCACGCCGGTGAAAAGCACCACACCAATGTCACGGTCATCCCGGATGCGCGTGAAGGCATCACAGAGCTCCATCACCGTCTGCGGGCGGAAGGCGTTGCGCTTGGCGGGGCGGTTGATGGCCACACGCGCCAGGCCGTCAGCGCAACGGTCCACAAGGATGTCCTGGTAGCTGCCCCACGGTGTCCATTGCGCGGTTGGCGCACCGGGGAGCACCTGACGCATGTCACTCATCGGGTTCAGGGCTCGGTGCGTTCATTCTGAGCAGCGGCGCGCAGCTGCTGACGCAGGGCAGCATCACGACCGCGGTCGCTGCACAAGCGCAACAACACCGGCCGTTGCTGCGACAAGCCCCAGGCCAAGGCCTCCTGCAGATCCTCCAGACAGGCCACCTGGCGTCCAGGCACACCGTGGGCTGCCGCCAGGGCCAGGGGATCCACCTGCTGGGGCATGGCGAAGAGCGCTTCGAAGCCCGGCGTGGCAATAGGCAACTGCTGAAAAATGCCGCCGCCGCCGTTGTCGATCAGCAGCACCAGCAGTGGTGGAGCTGCAGCAGCAGACGATGCATGCAGCCAGCCGTTGCTGTCGTGCAGCAGGGCCAGATCACCGGTCACCAGCGCCAACGGACCGAGATTCGCCGCCAGCCCCATGGCGAGGGACAAGGTGCCGTCGATGCCCGAGGAGCCGCGGAAGCTGAAGCAACGGTGGCGGCCGCAGGCGGGCCCGCCCCAGGTCAACCAATCGCGCACCGGTGAACTGGCGGCCAACATCAGCGGGAACGACTCCGGCAGGAGCTGGGGAAGCCAATAGGCCAGGGCGGGCTCATTGACGGCGCCACGCAAGGGCAGCTGGGCCTCGATCCAGGCCGAGAGGTCGTCGGTGCCAACCGATGGCTTGCTCAGCGGCTCCAGACCAGGCTGTTGAGCAATCCAGGCGGCCATGCCCCCCGACCATTGGCTGGATTTCTGCAACGGATCCAGCGGCCTTGGATCCCCTTCGGTGATCAGCAGTTGGGGGCCCTGATGGCGCTGAAGCCAAGCCTCCAACCGCCGGCTGGCGGGCATGGGTCCCAGCCGCAACACCTGAGCGTCGTCAGGCAGGTTCAGCCGATCCAGTTGCAACTCCCAGTGCTCGATCCGGTTGGGGCACTCGGGAGCAAGGGCGGCGAGGGGGTCGGCCAGCAGAGGCCAACCGCTGAGGTTCAGCCAGCAATGCAGAGCCTGTTGAAAAGCCTCCACCGCGGGCGAAAGACCGCGCCAAGGGCCCGCAATCACAACCCCCGGGCGCTCTGAATCAAGGCGAGGCGCAGGCGCGATCTCGGGCGAAGGCTCAGGGAAAGCCGTGGGCGGGAGCGCAGCCGAAACCAGCTGTTGCTGCTGCTCGAGCGTGGTGTGCAGCGGCTCCTCGAAGGGCAGGTTGAGGTGAACCGCTCCCGGTGGACCAGCGCCTGCACCCTGGGCCTGCTGCCAAGCCTGAACCGCCAGGGCGTTGAGGGCGTTGTTGGCCTGGGTGTGGACACCGTCTGCAGCTCCACTACCGAACCAGCGGCAGGCCGAGAGCAGAAAGGATTCCTGGTTAACCGTCTGGTTGGCACCGCAGTTTTTGAGCCGGGCGGGGCGATCCGCCGTGAGCAGCAGCAAGGGCTGACAGGAGCGGTCCGCCTCCACCGCAGAGGGAAGCAGGTTGGCCACCGCGGTGCCGGAGGTGGTGACCACTGCCACGGCACGGCCATGGGCGGTCGCCATGCCGAGGGCCAGAAAGGCGGCCGAACGCTCGTCGATGGCCGTGACCAGCTGCAGCTTCGCCTGGGAGGCCAGCATTCCCGCGGCTGTTGCCAGGGGACCGGAACGGCTGCCAGGGCAGAGCACCAGCTGCTTCAGCCCCTGGAAACAAAAAGCCTCCAGCAGCGTGAGGGCGGCCTGCAAATTGGCGCGAGCGATGGTCAGTGCAGCAGGCCAGGCTGGTGTGATCTTCGGTCAACGATGACCCAACCCACGACACCCGCTCCAGGAGAAGACAGCAAGGGCTTCTGGCGCAATCTGATTCTCTGGGCCCTGCTGGCGCTGCTGCTGCGCTTGTGGGTGGTGGAACCGCGCTGGATTCCCTCCGGCTCGATGCTGCCCACCCTGCAGCTGCAGGACCGCATCCTGGTGGAGAAGGTGAGGCCCCGCCTGGCCCGCAGCCGCCACGGCCATCTACACCGGGGCGATGTGGTGGTGTTCGCCCCGCCGGAGCAGCTCGTGGCCGCTGGCTACGACGCATCTGCAGCACTGATCAAACGGGTGGTGGGGCTGCCTGGCGATCAGTTGGAGGTGCACGACGGCCGGCTCTTCCGCAACGGTGAACCGGCTGCGGAACCCTGGTTGGCGGAAGCGATCAACTACGAGATGGCCCCGATCACCGTGGCGACGGATCAACTGTGGGTGATGGGGGACAACCGCAATGCCAGCCTCGATTCCCACCTCTGGGGATCACTGCCGGAAACCAATGTTCTGGGCACGGCGGTGTGGCGGTATTGGCCGCTGCAGAGGTTCGGTCCGTTACGGATCACCGACAGCAGCGATGGCGGTTGATGCCAATGGCTTGCGTTAAGGTCAAGTCCGTGATGTAGATCACACACGAATGTTTAACCCCGAGTTCCTGACAACTGACAGCAGTGACGGTCACGCGGGGAACAGCCTGATCCAGTACCTGCAGGAGCAGTCGCCGGACACCTTGCAGCGGGTCGCGAAATCAGCAAGCAACGATATTCAGGACATCATTCGCCACAACGTTCAGGGTCTGCTGGGAATGCTTCCTGGCGAGCACTTCGAGGTGAAGGTGACGGCCAACCGCGACAACCTCGCCAACATGTTGGCCTCGGCAATGATGACGGGTTATTTCCTGCGCCAGATGGAACAGCGCAAGGAGCTGGAAGAGACGCTGTTCGCCGACGAACAGATGGCGATCGAGCCTGAAGACGAACTCAAGCTTTGATCACGGGCTGATCAGGCACAACGCCTAGATCGAGCAAACGCTGATCAATGGATCCGAGAAACTCCCAGTTCTCAGAACTTGGAGCCCAGTCCCGCTGTTGCAATGACGCGAGCAGGTGTTGCACGGTTTCGGGCGTGAATGTGACCGGCGCGCTGTAGTGAGCCGGCACCAGCCAGCGCAGCTCAGCCTGGCCGCTCAACTCCTGCAGCCATCGCAACAGAGCCTCTTTGGCTCTGGGCAACACCAACCGCTCAAGCACCGGGGCCACCTGCAACTTGGGCGCGTCTTCGCCGATCAAGCCATCGGCAGCCGCCTGCCAACCGGCCTTCCAGCGGAAGGGGTAGAGGCCGAAGTGGGCTTTCAGGGAACGGAGCCCTGGCTTGAACGCATCCCGCAGCAACTCCGGCAGCGCGGGCACCTCCAGCGGTTCAGGCCTGAGGTAAGAGGCAAACAGCACCAGCCGGGCCCAGCCGCGGCGGCGGGCTTGCGCTGAATCAGTGAGAGGCTCATCGCCGCGTTCGCGGGCATGGAACAACAGCGGCGTTGGATCGAGGTCAAACAGAGCCGGGGGTTCAGCACTGATGCCCACAAGGGCATCGGTCACCAATAGTGCGCCTGACGGGCGATACAAACAGGAGACTTCCTGGAAACGGCCCACGCCAAGGTCGAGCGGTCCAAGGGAGAACCACTCACAAACATCGCCATGGGGAAGGCCATCGTCGAACAACACCTTGGTGCGACTGGCCGGCACACCCAACCAGGACAGAGGCAACTGCACAGGGAAGCTCCACTGGCCCGGACACACCCAGATGTCCGCATCCGGGAAGGCGCGGGCCAGGGGACCGAGGGGAAGCTTGTGCTCCAAACCAGAGGCGGTGGGCAGCACGATCGTGCGCACGGGGCCGTGTTGTTGCTCCAGCCCGGCGATGGCTTGGCGCACTTCGCCGGTGGGCGGCAGAGGGTTCACCAACATCAAGCCGCCGGGCACCTTGGCCACGGTGAGCCGCACCGGCACGGCCACGTAATACACCCCCTGCAGCTGCTCCAGGCTCCAGAGCTGGCCAGGGATCAGCTCACTGAACAGCGTGCGGCGGCGGCCGTAGGGGTAGAGCGGCAGAAGCGGCCAGAAACCCCAGCGCTGATCAGCAGGATTCACACCAGCTCCAGCCACCACGCTCCCCATCAATGCAGTGATTCTGCAGAGGAATGGATCAGGCCAGGGTCAAACCACCCACTCCGGCGCAGAACAGCACCACCCGCCATGCTGGTTGCCGCCAACTCACCAACAGCACAAACGCCACCAAAGGAATGTGCCGACACTCATGATGGGAAAACGGCCTCTCCAGAGAGGTCCATCAGTAGTTATGAGGAAGATTCCCTTCTTACCCACCAGAAGGGGCCGGTGATGGTCCACTGTGGATAGGATCCTTGGTCCGAGGACCCAGCGAGAGAACTCAACAACCAAATCTCGGAACTTCAAGCCCGAGTGGCCTTCCCACAGCACTGGAGCAGCGGAGAGCATGAGCAGCACATCGAAAGGCTCCGCCAGCTCACCTACGAAAAAAGCCGTCTAATCGATCGATCAAGCTCCTCTCCTATGGAGAGAACTCATCACTGAAGAACTCTCCTACAAGTCTGTTGGCGCATGGCTTGCTAATGAGCCACAGCAGCTTTACTACCAATTCACCGCCGCCAAGGATGGCTCTCAAGGCGAGTCGATCGTCATGCGCAGCTTCCATTGGCGACCACCTGACGACCCGATCCCTCAGGGGAGTCAACTGCTGACGCGACAAGAGGCACTGGAGAAATGGAATGCACTCAAGTCAATGGGCTGGAGGAGATGCGCCGGTCCACTTCGGTAGGGCAGTGAACGGGGCAACCAAGTGCTTACAAGTCGTTGGCAATTGGAGCAAAACCAGTGGTAGTCCAGAGTGCGGTTATGAAACAGCCGAACACAAAGCGACTTAGGGCTCTACGGCTGTCTGCACTCGCCAGGGACAACAAAGTCGTCAATGCCATTCGCGCCTCGATCACTCAGGCCCCTGATGCTCTGGTTAAGGAGTTGATGGACGTCCATGGATGGCCAGCGCATGAAGCCCTCTGCGCCGTTCAGCAGCTTCAGCAAGATGTCCTCGATGACACGGCTGAACAGGCATCGGCGTGAAAGAAATCATTCGCAACGGCCAAGATTTGGTCGAGCGATTGAAGCTCCAGTCAGCTCTAGCCATCGTTTGAAGTGAGGGCTCACTGGCATTCGATGCACGCACGATTCATATGTCTACGTTGCGAGTGTCGTCCTTCTTAGGGACATGGGATTCGACGGAGTTGATAAGACAGATCGCTTCATCATTGCCGCCAGGCGACGTGCGGAAGCTGCAATGCATGAGACAGATCCAAAGCTGACGGCGCTTGAGAAAGCGATGTGGCTCAAGTTGAAGCGAGGTGAACGCCCCTGCAAAAACAGCAAGGCTTCCTAGGGAACTACTCACCTGCACTTCAACAAAGGAGGAGGCCGCCCCTCCCAGGTGGAAGAGACGGCCTAACTCGCTCGTTTATGCATTGCAGTCGACCTAGTCAGTACGTGTTGCCTTTGGGGATCACCTTGGCAATGGGACTGAGAGAGAAAGGTCGAAGCGTCTGGCTTGTGGCAACCCTGGGGCCATTTGGACCAGGTGTGAAGCGGGACTCCTACGGGGCACCTAGACGAACGGTGCAGAGGAGTGTCGACTGATCAGACGCACATCAGTGTCGTCACAGACGAGACGCTCACGGTTGAGTTGAAAAGTTGGAGCAGGGGCCAGAAAAGTCAGGCTGCTTCTGCAATTTGCTCAGGTGGAGTGTCGGCCGTCATGGGCTCCTCCGATCTCGATGCACACACTCTCGGAAGCGGTTGGGCATCAGGCAATCAGCTGTCATGCTCATTGCCTTCTGGGGCAAATAAGTCGATTGTGGAACCGACGCGCCTTGCGTTGGGACCAATGCGATGCGCAAGTTCTGCTCGGACGGCCAGGCCAAATCCAAGACTTGTGCTGAGATCCTGACAAGATTTGTGTGTTTTTGATCCCGCGACAGAAAAAAGATCCCAAGTTCAGTTGACCCAACAAGGAGGGTCACATGTACGAAGCTTTCAAAAAGCCTGTCGATTGCACCCTGAATACCTGCATGAAGTGGGGCGCAGACGGAACCCTGTCTCCCCACGACCAAAACGGCTTAATGAGGCGTCTGTGCTCTACCGATCCGGCCTTGGCTGGTAGCGAGGCTTGCAAGCTCTACAAAAACGACAGCTAAACGCAAAAGCCATTTGCGCTCTTCTCCCCCTGCTTTTGGCGGGGGGTCTCTTTTTGCCTGTAGTTCAACGCTGAGGTTCCCGTCTTTCCATGACGCTCTGGAATGGCGGTAAACCTTGGCTTACATCGGCTGCGCGCATAAAGAGGGAGTCAGAACGAACAACCTCACCTACGTTTCCATCAACAACCAGAACGCGTGCCAAAGGAAGGGGTCGATTTCAGCGGCGATTGGAGGGCTTGGAGTGACTGTGTTTCGACGACAAATGCAACAGGTTGGATGCCTTGTCTTGCTCTTCAACCTTGGTGAGCTTTTTCACCAGAGTCCAGGTGTCATGCGCAGACATTTCCCCATCTTTCTCCCATTTGATGCTCGACAATTCAGCAGGAGACATCAAGGGAACACGTTTCTTTTTAACTTAAGGAACGTGATATCGATGTGGCCGTTGCCACCAAGTAATGTCACTTAAGACAATCGGAAGTTGGTTTGCCTTGATACAACGTCCTGCAAAGAGACAATAAAAAAGCCTCAGCCGCATGAGCTGAAGCCAGGTGATGGGGAACAAACGAAACATACCGGCCCTGCACCCACAATCAAGGCTGAGGACACCACATCTGGTGGCTAGCGCAGCCTTGCCGAGGCAGCCAACACCACAGACCACCAGCTACCAAACCGAAAAGGTCAGTGCGAACCGAACCAGGAGCAACAGGCGCCAAGACGGATCGTCAACAACGTCAGAACCCCAACCGCTGCAGCCACAAACGACACTCCCATCAGCTGCTGACGGCGCTTCTCGCTCCTGGCCTCGACCGATTGGCTGCCGTTCAACAGAAAAATCCAGACGCGTCAACTTAAGCGTTTTCAGTAACTTGAGCTACCAAGACAGGCGTTCTACCGGCGATGCTGCGGCGGCTGCGTGCGCTGAGTTGCGTGCGCGCCCTGAGATGACGGTGACGGCGACAGGGCCTTTCATACAGATCGGCGCTGTTTTTCCACGAGCGCGGGTAAGGCCAGCTGCGCTTAACCGCAGGCGAATTGGTTGTTCTGCAACACCACCAGGCGTGGAGCCACAGGGCGGTCATGCCACAGATCAAACCAGTCATGGCTGCATGATGAAACCCATCGGGGCGGCGTCAAGCGCAGGCCAGCAACCTAAGCAACACCGAGTCATCCCCCAGCAGCTCTGCGTGAATGAGTGATACGGCCTGTTGCCAAGTGGCCTTGGGCCGATGCAGAACGGGTGCATCGGATCAGCAGCCATGGCCAAGCGTCGCTTTCTCGAAAAGCAACCGCTCACCGAAGCGGAAGGACTGACCGCCCTGATCATGATGGGGGTGGGGCTCACCCTGGGTGGCATCAGCGTGACCATCCTGATGGCGCTGAACGCCTCAGCCGCAGGGTCTTGGCAGGAACTCTGGCTGTCAGGCCAACTGAATTTCTGAGCTCAGGCCAACCAAGGCCAACGGATGCCGAACGCCTCCAGGGGGTCCATCACGAGTTTGTTGAGGGAACGGCCCAACAGCACCTGGGGTTCTTCCGGACGGATCGGCCGCACCAAATGCTCTGGGCTGGTCGCAGCATTCGCCCCTCTCACCACCCCACTGCGCATCAAGGCGTTGGCCGCCTCAAGACCGCAGACGTAGGCCCGTTCCTGGCACAGGCCCTTGGCACCGTGCTCGCGTTCGCCCATCCGCACCCAGTCGCCAGCGCAGACCACAGACGGAAGTGCCGTCTGCAGCGGCGGTCGCTGGCTGAAACTGCCGGGGGAGAACAACGACACCGAGCCCGGGTAACGCCGCACCTCAAACTCCAGCACCTGGGCAAGCCGGAAGGCCGGCACCGCCTGGGGCAACAACTCCTTCAGCAGGGTGTCGACGATCTCCTGATCACTCAAGGCTGCGATTGCCGTGGCGTTGTAGAAGTCGCTGGCCACCACGGATCCCTGGGGCTCGCTGCCGCCCCAGAGCGCATCAAGATCCGCGTTCTGCAGCTGGTCGAGCATGAAAAATGTGGCGCCCGAGCCCTGTAAGGCGTCAAAGCGCGAGAAGACATTGGCGGGATCGGCGACTGCGATGGTGCGATCCAGCCACAACCGCACCGACACCACATCAATCGCCCCCAAACCGCCAGCAGCCGCCAGCTCCGGCAGCACATCACTGCAACGCGGCGACTCCGCCATCAGGGCATGCATGCCCTTGGCACCCACCGCCAGCACAACCGCATCAACGTCATCAACAACGCTGGAGCGGCCTGTTGCTTTGCAACGGACCTCCACCGACCGAATTGCTTCGCCTGGCTGATCAAGATTCAGGCGCGTGGCCAACGTGCCTCCCAGAACAGTGAGCAGACCAGAAGCGAGCAGGCGTTCCGCCAGGGGAGCGATCAGCTTCTCGGCGATGCTGCCAGTGCGAATCCAGCGCACATCAAAGGAATCTTGATGCGCCAAGGCGTAGTAGTAGAGCAGCTCCATGGTGACGGCTGCCGACAATTCCTCGGGTGGCTTGAACAGACCCACCAAAAGAATCGGACGCAAGAATTCGTCGATCATCCGCTCCGTGATTCCCAGTTGGCGGAACAGGGTCAACGCATCGATGGCGTCGTAGCGCCGGAAGGTCTCCTCGTTGCGGTTCAGATCAAGCATCGCCACCAAAAGGCCGGCAATGCTCATGCGATCGGCAACAGGCAGGCGCTTGAAGTTCTTGATCGTTGCCATGGCCTGCCCCAGGGGGCTGGGCAATTGCAACCCGTCACCGAACACCGGGGCCGTGGCCTCCAGACCGGCGGGAGACCAGAAGGCGCTGGTGGTGAATTCAGTGAACACGTCGGTGAGCCCAAGCTCATCGGTCAGCGCATTGATGTTGGGGTAATCCCTCCAAAAGCCCCGGGTGCCCGCTTCAAAGGGTTTACCACTGGCCGTGCGCATCGGCGTCCTCCCCGTGGGATCCGACATCCCATCGACCAGGGTGACGCGAACACCGGCTTCACAGAGGGTTTTGGCTGCACCCCAGCCGGCCCAGCCTCCACCGATCACCACCACATGGGAGGCATCAGCGTTAGCGGCCTTGGAAAGCTCAGGCATCGACCAAACAGAGATGCTGGGAGAGGCTTCACATCATGCAGCCATGGCACGAAAAAGGTCGCCATCGCCACAGAGAAGAGGGAATGAATAGCGTCGTCTGGAGATGAAACCGTTTTATGGCTTCAGATTCAGCCGTCCGCTGGCCTGTTTTTCTGCCATTGGTGCTGTTCTTTGGTGGCATCGGTGCCGCAGCAGCGATGACCCAGTTGCTGGGATCGTTCTGAGCTTCAGGGCGCGATCAGACCAGATTCAAAGCCTCAAGCACTTGAGCTCGAATCCCGCCGAGACGAAACCAAGCTTGAACGGCATCGGCCTTGCTGGTGTAGGGCCGCCAGTCGTCTTCATGCATCCGCCGTTGGATGTGGCGCAACACCCGTTCTGCGACGACACGATCGCTGGACGCCTTCAAAACAATCTGCCGGCCATTCAGCTCAAACGTGTTATTCATTTTTTGGAGGTTTGATTAGCTCACCGGTCTGCAAGGACACCACAGCAAAGCTGCTAACAAAGACCACCGCCACCAGAGCGAGGAAGACCGCTGTGAGATTGCTGATCTCAAGCTGCCCGAGCATGAAGGCAAATGAGGTGGCCATCAAAAGCAGCAACTGCTTCTGAACTTAAACGGGCTCGTCGTTGTTCAGATTGCCAAGAACCACGCCTGCCATCGACAAACCAATGGCAAGCATTACAACGGCTTCGATCATGCGGCTTTGGTGGAGATGCTCGGCGTCTTGAGCAGAACCGCCGCGGTGGAGGCCTTCACCGTCACCTGAGCAGAAGAAGCGGCTTGCGCCTGGGGCTGCCAGGTGGATGCTGCTGAGCAACGGGTGGGATTCTTCAACCAAGAACTGCGACCCATCAACCTTCAATCAGCTGAGGTAAGTATTGCGGCTGAAGCTCAGAAGATCTGTCTGATTGGCGACCGACGCCAAAAGTGAGCTGTTTCTTGATCAAGCACTAATGGCGTCCGGCGTTACTGCCGACAAGCGATCACGGATCTGAACAGCAGCCTGGCAATAGGCCGCCCAGCCTCCCATGCGCCGCAGATCGGCACGGCCACGGTCATCGACGGCATTCGACACACAAACACCCTCCGCTTCTGCTTTTTCAAACGCCGCCAACAAGGGGATTTCCGCCTGCATCACATCCACATCAAAACCCTCCAAAATTTGGCGTGCTTCCTGGGCGAGCCGTTGTTTTCGGCTGTCCACTTTCACCAACAGCGCGGCATGCATGGTGCCCATCTGCCTGAGGATTGAGGAGAGTTCAACAGTGAGCTCAACCGATCTCGACTGCGGCGTAGTGGGCAGCAAAACAAGATCTGCTCCGGCCGAAAGATTCTTGAGTTCATCTTCGTGGCTGCTGGCCTGCCCGTCAGTGATGATCACTTGGGCATTGCGGGTGGCCTTTGCTGCAGCCTCCACAGGCACCACTTCCAACGGAAGCATCCCCCGGGCGGCGTAGGCGGTTGCTGAACGGTTGCGATCCGCATCAACAACACACACCGAGAAGCCCTGCTGGGCCCAGACACAGGCCAGATGAATGCTGGTGCAGGTTTTTGCCACACCACCCTTCTGGCCAAAGACAGTCAAAAACATGGCTGAGATTTAAATGCGCGGGATGATCGCATCGTTGGGAAAGAACTCTTCAAACACGCAAATGCGGTCGGCCCAACGGGCCTCCACTTCCAAGCGCATTAAGCGATTGCGCACCCACATCAATGTGTCCACATCAATGGGTTTGTGGAACTTGTGCTGCTGCGCCTTCACCCAATCATCCTTGCTCTGAGAGCTGTTCATGACCGCGAAAACTGACCTGCCCACACCGTACGGATGGCGTCTTTCGGCGCAATCAGCTTCACACTGAGTAAGCATCAAGGATCACTCAATCGCAGCAGAACTGTTCAGCAGAACAACGAATTAATGGAAGCTTTGAGTCCAAGCCAGAGCGATAAGGACCTGAACCTCGTGATCGGTAGCCGATCCATCATTCCGACCATTCAAGCGGCGACAGAATCGACTCAATTCACCTTCAGCCGTGATGACCCAGAAAGCACCTCAACTCAAGCCACGCCCGGTGCACACACCACCCAAACGCGCTTGAAGCACTTAAAGGGCCTGAATCAACCCATCGGAGCCGAACAGATTTCCTGTTCTGTAACAGTACGAACGAAACGTCGATTGACACCACCCCCATAAAAGATCTGTAGCAACTGCTACGCAATCACGTTCACCTCGTCTTCGGCTAGGTGCAGTTCGACTCAGGCCATGGAACGGTGACCTGAGTTGCTTCGAGGAAACAGTTTCTCAAGCAAAGAATCAGAGAACCGTTGGCAATACAGGGATTTTGGAGGCCAAGAGATTCTCTTTTGTCCACTGTTTGTTCCACTGAGTGATCCACAGTTCTGAGGCTTGGATGAGGGCTCTCTGACCCAACTTCACACCGGGTCGATTTGTCGCCACTCTGAGCAAGTCAACAAACACGAGCCCCTTTATTCAGAGCTGGGGGGCTCTTTTTTTAGGTAAGCGAAGCCACTGCCCTCGTAGAGGTGGCCTCGCCGCTCCAAGGTCAGTCGTCCAACGGAGCACTTTTGTCGTAACCCTGCTTCGACAGGGCAGAACGCATCACCTGACACCAATCAGCAGATGGGTGTCCTGAATCCAGGAAACAGAGATGCACAGCTGCTGAACGCATCTACCTTCTAGCTTCACTCTGAGAGCCATTCTCGGCATGTACTTCATCGAACGCCAAGGTCCTGATCATCAATGGATCAGGGAATTGAACTTTAAGACTGAGTTCAAGGCCTTGATCGATGCTCGACGCAAGGCAATTTCAACCTTGGCTACCTATCGGATCGTCCATGCGATGTGGCCAAACCAAGCGGTTTGCTACGTGGATGGACCTGAATTGGCCAACGAGGTGGAAACAAAGGGGTGACCGCTCTGCAAAGCACACCCCCCTGAGACCAAATTCATCTTGATGAGCTCAGGCAGAGGTGATGGGGCAAATCAATCCGATATGCAGGATCGGCATACCGAGGTCAGGCCTACATCCGAACTACTTGTGACGCTTTGCCCCTCTTTCGCTTCTCACCACCGAAGGTTTCAACGGGCAAGCCAATGCGCGAAATGGCGTGTGTCGTCCATCCAGGATGAGTTCGCCGAGTGATTGGGCGTGGTGAAGGTGAATCTCCATCAGATCTCCTACCAACCTCCTCGGTGTAACCAGACCTCATTGCGGGTCAAGTGTCATTGGCTGCCATTTCGGCATTGCTTCTGGTTTGCCTCGTGCACCGTGGTGAGGTGTCGTCGGCACCGTGTGGTGAAGATTTAGGGGTGAACCTGGCTGCGTCCTTGGGATCGCGAGGTGGCTCTTCCTTCCCTTTCTTCCTCAAGGCGACAACAGCGCCGGTCAGTGCATCCAGGCCTGTCTCCATCCATTGTTGCCAGTCACGCTCGGTTCTGTCGAAAAAGCAAGAGTCCACAAAAGAGACACCAGTCAGTGGCCCCAATGCTTCTCGGTGTCCACTGTTGTTAGCCAGCGCCGGACCATTCTCAACAAGCCTGCCGAATCCACACCTGGCAGGCGATGGGAAAAGAAAAGACCACCCCCTGGCAGGCCTCAAGCCACAGACTCTGGACACTCCCATGGGGTCGTTTTCGTCCCTGGCGTATCGATATGGGGGTTTGCATTTTTCTGTGGTGAAAACGGGCTTGACCTCAGATACTGGTTTTGTTTCTTGTGAGAAAAAGCCAGCCAATAAATGTGGTCACGTAGATAACACCAATCACCAACAGATTCAAAGGCAAGAACAGATCCCAGAGGAAAGAAATTCCAACTGAAATCACTCCTGCCCAACCCAAGCCATCAAGCCAGTCCATTACTAGCAGCAAGCATCTTCATAGTCGTCAAACTCTTGAACAAGAGATTCAGCATCGACTGGCTGTATTTGCCCGAGCAGAAGCTCTGTTCTTTGCTTCAACCATCTCGACACCTGAATCTGCTGTGCGGGTGGCACCTCATCCACAGTGATTAGCTTGAGATTCCTCCTCCAATTCTGCTCCCAATAGCTCATGACATTCAGAGCGGAGCCTTGGAAAATATCTCTATTGGAGCTGTGGTTCTGTTGCGTAGACAACCATTGGCCCTACAGCAAATCCGCCAAGGCCATTCAGACGGCACTCAACAGACACCAAGACCAATCCCACACAACACACAATCAACAGCCCACACAGACGCTCTCAGGACTCATGCAGAGCAGGCCACGTCAATCGTCGTCATCGAGAAAATCCAGCGGAATCAATCCGAGCGGATATGGAGGAACAATCTGCATCGATTTCAGTCGTTCATCAATACGCAACGCGGAGAAAGAAAAGGATCTGTTGACACCACTGGGACGCGATTTCTTCATTGCAAAGTGACGCTTGACGCAAATGATTTGGGATTGGGATTTCACGAAGAAATTGGGTCTGGGAAGTTGTTTCGACAGCTCTCAGTTTTCAATTGCCAACAACGGGAGTTGCACCCATATGTTCAAGAAGAGGGTCGAGGTGATTGCTTTCAATCAATGTTGGAGGGATTACCAATGCGCGTTCCATCCCCCCCTGGGAACGAACCTCCGAAAATCCACCATTGACCACCACCCGCCCCAAGAGCCGACCAAGGACCATCGGATGACGAGATGGACCAAAAGCCGCCTCAGAGGTCAACTGGTATCGCAAAGATACATTCAGCAGGATTCATTGTTGAATTCATCACAGCCAAGAACCCAGACCCAGACTGAGTTCATCAATTCACGAGCAACCAATCTCCCTGGTTTGTATCGGCGTGAACGACACAGGGATTGACCCCATGGATATAACCAATATGTAGCAACCGCTACCCACTACGTTCAGTCAGCACTCGTGTTGACCGCAGTTCGACTCAGGCCATGGAACGGGGACCTGAGCTTGCTTCGAGGAACCCATCATGACCCTGACCTATCGCGGCCAGAAGTACAACCAGAACAACGCTGCTGCATCCAACGTTCAACGTCCGGTTCTTGTTTATCGCGGTCAGAAAGTCGCCAGCTGACAACAGCATGACGACCTCTTACAAGCCCCGCCTCGGCGGGGCTTTTTTATGGCTCATTTGCCTTCAGGATCGGGATGTTTTGCCTTCCAACGTTCAAACCAAACGGCGACGGCGAGGGACACACCCACGGCAAAGCCAGCACCAATCAGCACCACACCAACTTCCACCGGCATTAACACCACCTGTTGCTGCCCCAGATCATCGGACAAGAGCGTCACTGAACCAACGACTGATACGCCTCATTGACGCGTCGAAACGCCTCAGCAGAACCACCGAGATCGGGATGGTGCTGCTTCACCAGTTTTCGATGCGCCTGCTTGATCTCAGCGAGGGACGCGTTGGCCTCCAAACCCAACACCCTTAAAGCGGCACGGCGTGGATCACGGGCGTGACCATCGTCCTGACGATCCGTTTGACGTTGGTCCGTTCGGGTGCGGCGACCCTGCCGCCTTGAACCTGATTGGTCCTGCCGCTGACGCAACTGCTCCACCACACGCTGTGGATCCTCATCCAGCCATTCACTGGCGCGAACCCCAAACAAGGCAAACGCCGCCAGAACGGCCGTTGTTTGCTTGTTCGGCTTGGCTCCCACCGCCGCCATGAGATCTGTTCCCAGCCCACGAACCAACCGATCCAACCGCTGTTCAAGGGTTAAGTGGGCAGGAAAACCACTGCGGTTGAGCTGGTCAATCAACAACTCCAATCCGCGCTGACGCAGTGCCGTCCATCCCGGCTGCTGAGCGAGGGCCTGCCCCCAGGCCCGCACCTGTTGGCTGCTGATGCGCGGTGGAGCTTGTGCCGATGGCTCACTCCAGGGGCGATGGGATCTGGGCTCCGTACGAATGCGTTGGCGTTGCTGACGTTGCAGTCGCTCCAACTCACGGTTGAGCCGCAACACCTCGCGACGCAAAGCGTCGTTCTCCGCCAGCAACGCCTCAACATTGCTGGTGACCCGTTGTTCAGGGCCTCCGCCTGACCACTGACGCGGATCAAAGCCCAAAGCGTGTCTCCCGCCTCACCACGGCAACAACTCACCATTGGCATGCCAGAAGCTGCCGCTGGTGGCCATGGTCAAGCCATCGATCCGGGCCAACAGCCCCTTCACCGACTGCTCGGGGGGGATCCCGCTGGGATTGAAGCGAATCATGCGGGTGCGCACCAATCCGGGATGCAAGATCGCCACGGCGATGCCCCGCGGTTCCAGATCAATCGCCAACGACTTTCCGGCCATGTTGAGCGCCACCTTCGACATCCGATAGCCATAGGAGCCTCCCGAACTGTTGTCGTCGATGGAGCCCATGCGGCTGGTCATCAGCACCAACTTGGCTCCGCTGGGCATCTGATCCACCAACGCCCTGGCCAGCAGCAAAGGAGCAAGGGCATTCACCTCAAACTGGCGGCGAATCCCGGAGGGATCCATATCCAACAGGCCCATCGACTGCAAAATCCCGGCATTGAGGATGACGCCATCGAGGGGCAAACCATCCAGACGCTGCACCAGGTCATCAATGGCTTGGCTGTCGCTCAACTCAAGGCCGGCTTCCACCCGCACTCCCAGGCACTCCAGTTCATCACTGGTTTGACGGCAAATGGCCACCACATCATCGCCACGGGCCTTGAGCTGCCTGCAGTATTCCAAGCCGATCCCACGGTTTGCGCCGGTGACCAGAAACGTCGCCATCGGGATGTTTCAGCAACCGCCATCCTGCCGGCTCTTGCGTCGATCCCCTCAGGGATCACGCCGGAAAATCCCCTTCGACGCCGTACTGATGTAAACACTGTTTCACCGTGAGCACGGAGACCGTGCTGCCGGTCTCTGCATCCACCAGCAGATAAGGACAGCCCCGCAGCACGCAGCGTCGCCGTGCGTCGATGTAGGCATCAAAAGCGTTGGCATGGGAACACTCCTCCACCCAACCTTCACTACTGAGATACCGCGTGAGGATCATGGCCACAGGCCCCTGGGCCACCGGTTATGGCTCAGGACATTTCACATCCAAGAAAGAGCCTTGAAGTCTTCGGGATCGCAACGGCTCGGGAAACGCCGAAGCAAGCCAGATCAATGGGGTTCAGCTGATCCCTGCACAACGGTGACCACCTGGTTCCAGGTGACATGCACCACGCGATAGGTCTTCAACGTGGCGCGCGATTTGGTGCGGGCATTCACAAAGGCTTTGAACTCCGTTTTGAAGCAGATCTCCTGGATCCACTGCCCTCCTGTATCAAGCCTCTCGATGCAATACATCAGAGATTTAGCGGTTAAAAACATCAAAACCGCAAAACATTTGCTGAGCACAAAATCGAAAGGTGCTGTTCGGGATCAA
This sequence comes from Synechococcus sp. N32, assembly GCF_900473895.1. Taxonomy (NCBI): domain Bacteria; kingdom Bacillati; phylum Cyanobacteriota; class Cyanophyceae; order Synechococcales; family Synechococcaceae; genus Synechococcus; species Synechococcus sp. N32. Next base: position 219,461 of record NZ_UCND01000015.1, on the reverse strand, counting down.
TCAAAAAAAAGCCCCCGCGCTTGGCGGAGGCTCAGGTGGTGTGAGGAGTCGACGATTTTGCAACTGCCGACACCGATTTCATAGCTCGATTTCAGATCAGCAGCGGCCCCGGCCACAAAGCTTTATCCGCTACAGATAAAGAACACTGGCGCGACAACGCCGGAGCGCATCACGCACAGCCTCCAGCCTCGTTTCGTCCGGCCGATGCAGTCCGGCAGGCACTACCATCTCGTCGTTCGCATCCAGATGAACCCGTGCCGAGAACCAGGTGCCAGGTCCTGGCACAGACGCACGGCAGATCGGATCCTGGTTTGCATCCAAACGTCGCTCGATCAACCAACCCTCCACCCGATCCAAGGGCTGAAACGACATGGAGGCAGAGGCGACGTGCGCCATCAAGGTGAGCAGCAACAAACGCAGGGCCTGCATCACAAGGCTGGGGCGAGCGAAGCGCACCCATCGTCACAGAGAACACCGGTTCAACCGCGCCGTTGCGTTAGAAGAGCTGCGTCGCGGAGCCGTCGATGCCGTTATTTCGTTGTGAAGGTTGCTCCATGCGCATCGAGCGCTCGATGGCGGCGTACTGGCGCAACAAGGGGAAATTGCTGTGCTCATCGTGTCTCGACCGTCAGGAGATGCTTCTCAAAACAGCCGAGGGAGGCCGAAAGCAAGGTTCTTCCGAATTCCGTGCCAACAGCAACAAAAGCTGACGCCAGCTGTGGGAATGATGCTCAAGTCGTTTCCTCCCCACTGATCCATGGGTTTCCTCGCCGTCGCCGGATGCGTGCTCCTGGCCTCCGCCATGTCTGCTGCACTCACCACCAAGCCTTCCAAAGCCTGAGCGTTCAAAACGCCAGCAAAAGCTGAACAAAAACCGGGCCTGGCCCGTTTTTTTATGGCGCTGAGCTGTTAGCCATGGATCTTTTCTCCTGCAAAAGAGATTTAGAACTGCAAATCAAATGTGCATGGCGCCCCCTCACGGCTGTAGATCCTTGATCCACTGAGCCAATCCCATGGAGAGCATCAGTCGCATCTGTGCCACCTCCAAGGGCACAACCATTGATGCCATCGGCCAGGGCCGCTACCGCGTCTGCAATCGACATGCAGTGTGCTCTGACGTTGAATGTCTTTGGCAGGCCTATGAGATTCTGCGGCGTCAGGAACAATCCTTAAGTTGATCTTTGCGCCAAGGAATAAGTATCAACACTTACAGCGGCTGAGTGTTCAGCACGTAACACTTGATTTACCCCGGTGAGGGGTAATGCGTCGAATCCGGGAGGGCCTAGGGAACCCTCCTTTTTTATGCGGGTTGCTCAGAAACCCAGCGTTCCTGCACTGTCCTCCCCGAACTCCAGGTAAAGGCAGCGGGCATCCTCAGCCCGGCCGCAATCAATCAGGTGTTGAACCCTTTCGCGCCACCACTGCGACACACCAGAACTCAACTCTTTATTGGGCAGACCACCGAAGGATTCACTCACAGCAATCATTCGTGCTGAGCAAACGCTAAGCAGCACGAATGACAACGCGAATTGGCTTGTTACCTGCTGTTAGCAGCTGTTGTTACCCAACAGCCATCTTCTGCAAAATCAGCCACACCAATCATTTGTAGCGGTTCACACTCCGCAGAGGATCAAAGCCGCAGACAGTGAAATTGCGGATGAAACCTAGGGTTCCGATCTCTTCACGGGGATGCCTGGTCCAAGAGGTTTCCACCGGCCTTGCCGGTTGCACGGAGGGACAAAAGCCCGGGAGACCGCCTCAACGCACACTCCCTTGTTTGATGTCATCCCCATCGGACCCTTCAGGGGCCTTCCAGCGTTCGCATCCCAGCGAAGGCATGCAGGCACTCGAGAAGGAACGCAAGCTTCCACTCACTGGCTGGCAGCAAGAAGTTGACCAGGCCAAACGCTTCGGGCTTGAAGCCGCCGAAAGCATTGTTGACCGCAACATCTCCACCTTCTCTAGAGGCGAGCTGCCGCATTTTGCCGGCATCAACACCTTCATGAAGGCGCCCTACTTAGAAGATGTGAACCAAGTGGGGAATTACGACGTTGCCATCGTTGGTGTACCCCACGACTGCGGCACCACCTACCGGCCCGGAACGCGCTTCGGCCCCCAGGGGATCCGACGAATTTCAGCGCTTTACACCCCTTACAACTACGAAATGGGGGTCGACCTGCGTGAACAGATCACCCTCTGCGATGTGGGTGACATCTTCACGATCCCGGCCAACAACGAAAAGAGCTTCGATCAGATCTCCAAAGGCATCGCCCACGTGTTCTCGAGCGGCGCCTTCCCGATCATCCTCGGTGGCGACCACTCGATCGGTTTCCCCACGGTGCGTGGCGTGTGTCGCCATCTCGGCGACAAAAAAGTGGGAATCATTCATTTCGATCGCCACGTCGACACCCAGGAGATCGACCTTGATGAGCGGATGCACACCTGCCCTTGGTTCCATGCCACAAACATGGCCAACGCCCCGGCAGAAAACCTGGTGCAACTGGGCATTGGTGGTTGGCAGGTGCCGCGTGAGGGCGTCAAGGTCTGCAGGGAGCGGGGCACCAATGTGCTCACGGTGACGGACATCACCGAAATGGGGCTGGAAGCCGCAGCCCAGTACGCCATTGAACGAGCCACCGATGGCACGGACTGCGTCTACATCTCCTTCGACATTGACTGCATCGATGCCGGCTTCGTGCCGGGAACTGGCTGGCCTGAGCCCGGTGGCCTGATGCCCCGGGAAGCGCTCAAGCTGCTCGAGCTGATCGTGCGCAACGTTCCCGTCTGCGGCCTTGAAATCGTTGAGGTTTCACCTCCCTACGACATCAGTGACATGACCTCCCTGATGGCCACCCGGGTGATTTGCGACACCATGGCCCACCTTGTGGTGAGCGGTCAGTTGCCCCGCAAAGAGAAGCCGGAGTGGATCAGCGACACCTGCAACATGAACGTTGATCAGAAATGGAGATAGGCCATGCATGAAGTCGACATGACCAAGTGCCTGCTGATCTCCCTGAATGAATGGCGCGACCGTCGCGAAGACACCTCTGCGATGGTCGAGACCGTTCATCTCGATGTGGGGCGATTCACCTGCGTTGAACCCGATCAGCTGGTGACCACCTACAACGCTGCGGTGCAGGGCAACTGGCTGGATGGATCCCGGCTCACGATCACGGAAATCCCCTTTGTGGGGCGCTGCTTGATCTGCAACGGCACCTACGACCCCGTGCCCGAAAACGCCTACCGCTCTCCCTGCTGCGATCACCCGCTTGAGGAGATCGTCAGCGGTAGGGAATTGCGCATCCGCAGCATCGATTACCGCAGCGATGCCGCCGCTGCCCTTGAGTCCGCTCCAATCCAGCGTCAGCGCTGAAACCAATACCCCCCTTTTGCCATGCATATGCCTCTTGAAGACACCCTCGGCCTCAATCTGCTTGCCGCGAACAACCATCAGGCCGAACACAACAACGAGCATTTCCAGAGCTGGGATCTGCTTTGCCTCAATCTGATGAGCAGTCCTGGCGCAGGAAAAACCGCCCTGCTCGAACGGTCCCTCCCAGCCTTGGCTCGCGAACTCAGCATGGCCGTGCTGGAAGGCGACATGACCACCCAGCTGGATGCCGACCGCTTGGAGGCCGTTGGCATCCCGGTGGTGCCCATCACCACGGGCAGAGCCTGCCACCTTGATGCGGCCATGGTGAGTGGTGGCCTGAAGTTGCTGCAACAACGGCTCAATCCTTCCGCGCTGGATTTACTGCTCGTGGAGAACGTGGGCAACCTTGTCTGCCCTGCGGAATTCGATGTTGGGGAACACCACAAAGTGGCGTTGCTCAGCGTGACCGAGGGCGATGACAAGCCGCTCAAGTACCCCCTGATGTTCCGCAACGCGGATGTGGTGCTGATCACCAAGGTGGATCTTCTGCCCCACCTGCCTGTGGATGTGGCAGCGATCCGCCGCAACATCCACAGCATCAACCCCAACGCCAAGGTGATCGAGATCTCCGCCCTGATGGGTGAAGGCCTAGATGCCTGGCACATCTGGGTGCGGCAAGCCCTCGCCAGCCGAACCACCACAACCCCTGCTCTGGCAACCGCCTGAGCAGATCAATCCAACGTCTTGTTCCTCCCGCCCATGCCATGACCAAACAACTGCGCAACCTTCTCTTCGCCGGCCTCGCCATCGTGCTGGCCGTCGCTTGCTCCAAGCCCTCCACACCGACGGTGGGCGGCACACCAATTGTTTTGGGCTACAGCAACTGGGCCGGATGGTGGCCCTGGGCGATTGCCGTGGAGGAAAAGCTGTTCGAGAAGAACGGCGTGAATGTGGAGATGAAATGGTTCGACGGCTACGTGCAGTCGATGGAAACCTTCGCCGCTGGCAAGATCGACGGCAACTCCCAAACCTTGAACGACACCATTTCCTTCCTACCGGGTGAGAACGGCGGTGAAGTGGTGGTTCTGGTGAACGACAACTCTGCTGGCAATGACCAGATCATTGCCGATGCCTCCATCACATCCATCGCCGATCTCAAAGGCAAGACCGTTGCTGTTGAGGAAGGCGTTGTGGATGACTACCTGCTCAGCCTGGCCCTCAAGGATGCGGGCATGAGCCGCGACGACGTGGTGATCAAAGGCATGCCCACAGATCAGGCAGCAACTGCATTCGCGGCCGGTCAGGTCGATGCCGTTGGTGCCTTCCCTCCTTATACAGGCACCGCCATGCAGCGCGAAGGTGCGCAGGTGATTGCCAGCTCCAAGGAGTATCCCGGTGCCATTCCTGATCTGCTCACCGTCAGCGGTGATCTGATCAAGGAGCGCCCCGACGATGTGCAGAAGATCGTGAAGACCTGGTGGGACGTTCGCGAGTTCATGGAGAAGAACCCCGAAAAATCCGAGGCGATCATGGCCAAGCGTGCCGGCATTCCCACTGAGGAATACGAGCAGTACAAAGACGGCACCCGCTTCTTCTCCATCGAGGAAAACCTCGAGGCCTTCAGCACTGGTGAGGGCATGAAGTTCATGCCGTTCGCCGCTGAGTCGATGGCCGACTTCATGGTTTCGGTGGGCTTCATCCCTGAGAAACCAGACATGACCAAGCTGTTTGACGACAGCTTCATCAAGAAGGTCGCCGCCTCCTGATGGCTGCCTCGGCCGCCGCTGCCCGCAAGGGGAGAAGCAATGGGCTTCTCTCCCTGTTCACCCTTGGTGCCATGCCATCCAAGGCAGTGCGTGGCGGCCTGCAGGTGGCATCACTGCTGGTGCCCCTGCTGCTCTGGTCCGCCATCGCTTCCCTCGGACTGGTGGATGAAAAATTCCTTCCCTCTCCGCAGGCCGTGTTCCGCTCCCTGGCCTCCATGGCCGCGAGCGGAATCCTGTTCCAAGACATTGTGGCCAGCACCGGCCGCGTGTTTGGAGGATTTCTTCTCGCCACACTTCTGGCGGTGCCGATCGGCATCTGCATGGGGGTGTACCCAGCGATCTGCGCGATCTGCGAGCCGCTGATCGCCATGCTGCGTTACATGCCTGCAGCGGCCTTCATCCCTCTGCTGATCATCTACCTCGGCATCGGGGAGGAACCCAAGATCGCTCTAATTTTTCTCGGCACGATCTACTTCAACATCCTGATGGTGATGGATGCGGTGAAGTTCGTTCCCAAAGAACTCATCGAAACTACACTCACCCTGGGTGGTCGCAGCAGACAGGTGCTTGTGCAAGTCGTAGCCCGCTACAGCCTGCCCAGCATCATCGACACCTTGCGAATCAACATCGCAACCTCCTGGAACCTTGTGGTGGTGGCTGAGCTGGTGGCCGCGGAAGTGGGCCTTGGCAAACGCATCCAGCTGGCTCAGCGCTTTTTCCGCACCGATCAGATCTTCGCCGAGTTGATCGTTCTCGGCTTGATCGGCTTCGCCATCGACATGGGATTCAGGCTGTTGCTGCGTCTCAGCTGCAAATGGGCGGTGTGAGCCTTGGAACTGATCGTTAACAACCTCAGCAAGCGTTTCGGGGAGAAATTGATCCTCGATCACCTGTCGTTTTCCATGAAATCCGGAGACTTCATGGCCCTTGTGGGCAGCTCTGGGTCCGGGAAGAGCACAATTCTGCGGCTGATTGCTGGTCTGGATCAACCGAGCAGCGGCAGCATCACTGTTGACGGCATCCCAGTCACCGGTCCCGGGCCAGACCGGGGCATGGTGTTTCAGAAATACAGCCTTTATCCATGGCTCAACGCCGCTGAGAACGTTGCCTTCGGGATGCGACTACAGCGGATGAAAGCAGCAGAGATCAAGGAGCGAACCGCCTATTTCCTCGAAGTGGTTGGCCTTAGTGACGCCGCCACAAAATTGCCGCGCGAACTGTCGGGCGGAATGCAGCAGAGGGTGGCCATCGCCCGGGCCCTCGCCACCAACCCCAGCATCCTGTTGCTGGATGAACCCTTCGGGGCTCTGGATCTACAGATCCGCGAATCGATGCAGGACTTCCTGCTCAAGCTCTGGCAACGAACAGGCCTGACCGTTCTGCTGATCACCCACGACGTGGAAGAGGCTTTGGTGCTGGCCCAGCGCGTCCACGTGCTTGCCCCAAATCCAGGGCGAATCATTCGATCCCTCAATGTCGATCTCGACAAAACCGATCTCGATCAGCTGCGCCTAAGCAGCGACTTCCTCTCCATGCGTCGTTCCCTCTCCGCCACCATGCGGGAGCTGGAGCCGGCACTGTCCTGACTGAACTGTCTTAAGTGAAGCCGTGTTGAATCAGACGTTCCTTCCTGCATCGCTGTACCGCGGCGACGCGATGCATGAATGGGACATCCACACCTATGCCAACCACTACTGGCATCCGGTTGCACCAATCAGCCATCTCCAACCGGGAGAGGTGCTGGCCATCACCATGCTGGATCAGCCACTTCTGCTCACCTGGCCCACTGGCGAGCATCCCCGTGCTTTTCGCAACCGCTGTCCCCATCGCGGTGTTGCATTTCGGCAAGGCGGAGGAACGGGGCAGTCCTGTCGACGCCTGGTTTGTCCTTATCACGGCTGGACCTACAACCTGCGCGGAGAGCTGCTGGCCGCGGCGCGTGAAGCCGATTTTGAGCAGGACTTTGACCGGCAGGGATGGGGGTTGCAAGAGCTTGCCTGCCGCATCGATGGCCCACTGATCTGGATCGCTTTGAGCGATCAAGCTCTAACGCTCGAGGAGCAGCTGCAGCTGGTTCATACCGAAGCCGCAGCAGCCTGGAACACTGCATCCACCCTGCTGCGACAGAGCCGAAGCAGCCTGGCCTGCAATTGGAAGATTGCCCACGACAACACACTTGACGACTACCACGTCGCCATTGCCCATCCGACAACGCTGCACCGCGAACAAGGGCCGGTGAGGGATTACCGCCATCGCTTCAGCCAACACAACAACCTTCTGGAGACACCCCACCCGGACGGTGGTCGATTCCTTACCTTCGGGCTGCCGCCATGGAGCCATCTTCTGGTCTGGCCAGACGGGCGGTTGGCATGGCTGGAATTCATGCCCGAACGACCCGACCGCTGCACGATGCAATTGCACTTGTTCGCAGGCAGCGACGCCATGGATGCAGCTACAGCCGACGCCTGGCTGAGTGACATGCTCACCTTTCTGGACGAAGACAAGGCTTTGGTTGAGTCAGTCCAACACGGATATCAAGAGGATTTCCAGCCAGGGCCTCCGCATCAGCTGGAACGAAGGATCCTGCATTGGCAGGGTATTTATCGAGAACGGTTGGGATCAGCAGGAAACAGCATTGAAGAACGCAGCCAGGAGGCCATCTCTGCATTGAGGAGCTGAACATCCGCAAGGGGTGCAGCTGTGAATGGCTGAAGCGGCATGTAGCCATCGGGGCCAAACTCAGGCGTCATCGTGATCGGCCGTTCGGGCCTCGCGCTCTGATCGAGAAACAACTGCCAACAGCGGCGATGGCTCTCGAGGGCCTCAGCCCATTCCGGTGCGAAAGGGTGGCTGACGGAGGGCCCCTGAGCATGGCCGATTCGGGCATGAATGTGATCAACCCGAGCGGCCACCGCCTGAATGGGGGGGAGTTCAGGTGTCATTAACCGTTCCGATACCGCACACCAGTGACTGAGATCCGCTGTGAGCCGAAGCCGTGGATGGCGGGCCAGCCAGGCGGGCATGCGCCATGGATTGAAGAGAGAACGACTGCGATGCGTCTCGAGCGTCACCGGAATCGAACACGCATCAATTTTGTCCAGAAGTCTGTCGAGAAAACGATGCTGCTCGACTTCGTCCCAGCTGTCGCTGCCGGTGATCAGAGTGATCTTGAGCGGGGCCAGCGCGATGGCTCGCTCCAAGCCGCGCTGAACTTGATCAAGATGCTGCGATGGAGAGCAGTTGAGATCGGGGGTGTAATCACCCCCGGTAACAATTTCAACAATCAGATGCTGGTTTGCATCGGAGAGGCAACGTCGGATCCCTTCAGGCTGAAGAGGCTCAAGACAAGGATGATCGAGGTTCACCTCAAGACCATCAAAGCGCTCGCCTTCAGCGGAGGAGCAGGCCTGTTCAAGGGACTCAGTCCAGCCCCACAGTGTTTTGAAAAGCAGCAACCCGGGGCTGCTCAATGGATTTCCGTAAACACCTGCGGCTGAATGCCGAGATAGATCGCTTCGCGGAAGAGAGCCTGCTTCGCCTTGGCATCACGGTTCTGTTCCGCCAAGCGAAACCTCTCACGCAACGATGCGATCAACGTGGTTTGACGTGGGTTGCCCGGAGTGCCGGGAGGAGAGCTTGTCACCACCAAAGCGCGATCTCGGCATCAGTATGGGAGAGCATCAGCCAAAGGTGTTGCCGTTCCATCCCCAGCAGCTGGCCTGCACATCTTCAAACCCGATGTACACCCGGTTGGCGGGGATTCCCGTCCTCGCCTGAATCAGCTCACAGAACGCAGCTGTCATCGCAGGCGGACGCAGCGCACCGATCGATTTCACCTCGACATAGGCACAGGGCTCATGACTGCCGGCGAAGGTCATCGGAACGCCTGTCTCCAGAAGCGTCATCACGTAAGCCTCCGGCTTGCCCGTCTGATTGGCCAACTCGGACGAAAGCTCCTGCAACAACGCCGATCCGTCTTTCAGTGCTGGAAGCGACGTGCGCACATTGATCAGAGGCATCGGCTCAAGAATGCTGGGAGAAGCTTGGCACTCTCAAGCCATGAGTGCCAAGCCCTGGATGTTGATCTAATTGAAATATTTCCAAAAGCAAAGACCATCAACCTGAACAATTCGGACAAAGAAAGGCTCATAAATTTCACGCAAAAGTGATCAGCTCAATGATCCTTCTTCACTTCTTTGGCCTTGGAGACGTTCTGCGTCGCTTTGAACTCGAGCAAATCACAGGTCTAACAATCATGGGATTCAGACCACTGAGCCTGGATGAATTGATGCACTGGTCGCAAAACATGGCCGACCAGCACCACTGGGATGGGGAGGCGATTCGTCACGACGTGATGAGCACCTGGCTTGATCAAGCCGAAGACATCACCCGCTGGAGGCATCGGCTGAATCAGGCCCCTGCTGAGGTTGAACTTTTGGCTGGCATTGGCGATCAGCGCACCTGGCGCGATCATTGGGAAGGCATGCTGCGCCAAACACCGCGTGCCGGCTGGTGATCACGAGCGGAGTGCAATGACAGGCTGTCCACCGATCAGCGGACGAGAAGCCGACGTTGCTGCTGTGATGCAAAAACAACGGCAGGCCTGGTCGAACAGTGCGATCGATCTGGAACAACTGCGTTCCGGATTTGCCTGTGCTCTTCACATGCACCAACCGACGGTGCCGGCGGGAGCGAACAAGAGCTTGATCTCCCATCTCCAGTACATGCTGGATCACCCCAATGAGGGTGATAACCACAACGCCGAACCATTCGCCCACTGCTATCGGCGTCTTGCCGACCTGCTGCCGGAACTGATCAATGAGGGCTGCAGCCCGAGAATCATGCTCGATTACTCGGGCAATCTGCTCTGGGGAATCGAGCAGATGGGGCGCGGCGACATTGGCGATGCACTCCATTACCTCGCCTGTGACCCTTTGATGCAGGGACATGTGGAGTGGCTTGGAACCTTTTGGAGCCATGCCGTGGCTCCGTCCACACCCATCCCAGACCTGAAACTGCAGATCAGCGCCTGGCAACAGCAGTTCGAGGCCTGTTTTGGCAGCGCTGCCCTGGAACGAGTCAAGGGCTTCTCTCCACCGGAGATGGCGCTACCCAACCATCCCGACACCCTTTTCGAATTCATCAAAGCCCTTAGAGAAGCGGGATATCAGTGGCTCCTGGTGCAGGAGCACAGCGTTGAATGCATGGACGGGAGCCCACTGCAGCGCAGCCAATGCTTCGTTCCCAATCAACTTCTGGCCAAGAACAGTCGGGGCGAGGAGATCAGCATCACGGCACTGATCAAAACCCAGGGGTCTGACACCAAACTTGTGGGGCAGATGCAGCCTTATTACGAGGCATTGGGTTGCGAACGGCAACGTCTTGGTGACGTCGAGGTGCCAGCACTGGTGAGCCAGATTGCCGATGGAGAAAACGGTGGGGTGATGATGAATGAATTTCCAGAGGCGTTCCGGCAGGCCAATCGCCACATCCGTGACAACCCGAAAGGCACCGCGGCCATCAACGGCAGTGAATACCTGGAGGCTCTGGAGCGCAACGGAGTGGATCCTCACCACTTCCCCGCCATCCAGGCGGTGCAACAACACCGCCTTTGGAGTGAACTTGGCGACAACACCCCAACCGAAGGGATGGAAAAAACCATCAGCAAACTGATGGCTGACGACACCAGCTTCAGCATGGAGGGTGCGTCGTGGACCAACAACCTGAGCTGGGTTGAGGGTTACGCCAATGTGCTGGCCCCGATGAACCAACTCAGCGCTCAGTTTCATGCGCGGTTCGACCCATCAGTCGCCGCAGACCCCACCACCACCCGTACCCGGGCTTATCAGGAGTCGTTACTGCATCTGCTGCTGCTGGAAACCAGTTGTTTTCGCTACTGGGGGCAAGGGGCATGGACCGAGTACGCCAGGGAGATCCATCGACGTGGAGAGGATTTGCTGAACCAGAACACAGTCACGCCCAACCGAAACTGAGAAGTGCTTTACAGAGCGTTACATTCGTGTAACGTAGGCCTATCCGAGCACGCTGCATGGGTGACTACACAACCGCAATCATCGCCATGGTGGTCATTGGCATCGTGTTGACGGCTGCTGTGGTGTTTGCCCTGATGCGTCCCAGTGACATGCCACCCATCGACGAGAACCGCAATTGAGCATGGAAATCGTTACCGAACTGCTGATCGCTGCCACGGAGATCGGAATTGCCCTGCTGGTGGCTGTTTCCCTGCCCGTCGCTGAATCCCAGAACTGATTTCGATTCAGCCGATCCCTTTTAGGCGAAATTCCATATAAATCGAAGCAGCATCGCCCTCACGATCGAGCTCCTGCAGGTCGCTGCATCGTGCTTGCATCCAGTACACCGTTTCCCTCCAAACTTCCAGGTGATAACGGCGCTCGAGATTTTGTCCGGAACCGTCCAAAGCTCTACCTGCATCACCCACAAAATATAAGCAATGCATAACGGCATCGCCTTCGATGTCAACATTTAGCGACCGACGCTTGCTTCACATCACGATGGCAAGAACGAGGGTCAATCTTTCATCCAGACCAAGTACGGAACAGCACACAGCAGAGATAAAACGTACCCGTTGTTACGACAACGCAAGATCAAGTCAATACTTTGAGCTGATCCTGCCGACGTCACCATGGAGCCCATCGCTCTGACACTTGGCCAACAATTCGATATTGAACAGCGCAGTCGCGATATCAGTTCAATGACTGACGTGAAACAGCTTCAGGAGATCAGCAAAGATCTGCTTCTGGCTTGGCAGCAGGAGATTGCCCGCTCACGGGCAGCAGCCAGCCCACACAAGAAATAACGCTTCGTTACGATTGGTTGACCTGGTTGGAAGTCATGAACCTGAGCTTGCCTCAGCAGTTCGAAGCTGAAGCGATCAAGCGGTCCATCAACGAAACCGACGATCTTGACCAGTTGAAAGCTCTGGCACGGGAACTCGCAGATCTCTATGTGCGTCAGAGAGCTGCAACGGCCTGGGTGATCGCCGAGAAATAAGCCTCACACTTTGCTGTCGTTTCGCCAGCGTCTTTCCAAACGTTGACGTGCTTCTTCAACGGTTTGCCCACGGGAGAGAGCTGTTTTATCGCGATAGGGGCGCGTGATCGACCAAAACTTCAGGGCAGACGCCAACGCCACCACCAACCATGCGAGCACAATCCAACCCGGATTCGTCATCGTTGCCCAGCAATGCGCTCCATGATGGCGAACGGGACGCGAGTCTTGCCTGCATGTCCCCTCATCAGCGCAACCGTGGATCCTGAGGTGCGCCAGTTCGTGATCAGCCAGTTGGTGGTGATCGGCTTACCCGTTGGAAGCCTTTTCGGCATCTGGCTTTGGATGCTGAACTGGGGCGGTCGTTCCCGCAGAGACCAGTGACCTTCCTTGCCGGCCTACTGGCCCCCGTGTTGATGCTCTTCCATCTTTCTGGCCCAGTCCCTGCGGATCTCGGCGTGGGCAACGGGGCGTTGCGCGACTGCCCGACAACAGCTCACTGTTCCAGCCAAACCTGGGCGAGCTCCGACCCGATGGCGGACTTCAGCAAGCTGAGTGGGTTGGTGCAGGAGTCGCCACGGACGGTTGTGATTGATCAAACCGAGACCTACCTGCATGCCGAGGCCAGCAGCGCTTTCTTTGGCTTTGTGGATGACCTGGAGCTGTTCGCTGATCGCGACAACAACCGGATCCAGGCACGGTCCGAGTCGCGTCTCGGCGACTCGGATCTTGGTGTTAACGCCGCACGATTGGCGGCGCTGCGGTCGGGGCTGGAGAGCTGAAGGCCGCTTAAACCTTGGCGCGACGCAGTTTGCTCAGATCGATGATCATTTCCTTGATGCCAACCACGAATCCGATGGCGGCCAAGGCCACGATGCTCAAGATGATCACCGTGTCGAGCAGCGAACGTGGATCGATCCAATCAGGCATGGCATGAACCGTAGGCTGATCTCGTATTAGCCAGAGCCGGATAAAATCCCAGCACGTAGCGCGAACGTTCAACACAAATCGTCAGACATGCACGACATCATTTGCCCTCACTGCAATACCGCCTTCAAGGTGGATGAGGCCGGGTATGCCGACATCCTCAAACAGGTGAGGGATCGTGAATTTGAACAGCAACTGAACAAGCGACTGGCCCTCGCCGAACAGGACAAACGCAATGCCATCGAGTTGGCCGTTACCAAAAAAGACAGGGAAATGCAAACGCTTGAGGCCCAACTCAAGCAAAGTGCAATCCATCAGGAACTGGCGATTAAAGATGCCGTGAACAAAGCGGAGAAGCAGCGTGATCGCATTGCCGCTGAGCTCCAGCAGATTCGTGAGCAGCAGGCCACAGAACTACGCCTGGCTGAAACCAAATTCGCCAAAGAAATGCAGGCGATGACGCTGCAAAAAGACAGTGAAGTGAGGGATTTGCAGGCGAAGCTCCAGGCTGGAGCCATGCAGCGCCAGCTGGCCGTGAATGAAGCGGTCAGTTCCGTGGAGAAGCAACGCGATGCACTTCAAAGCGGCTTGAAAGAAGCGGAACTGAAGCATCAACTGGAATCTCAATCACTGAAAGATCGCTACGAAGCCCAGCTCAGTGATCGGGATCAGGCCATTGAACGCTTGCGCGACATGAAGGCGCGGCTTTCCACCAAAATGGTGGGTGAAACCCTCGAGCAACACTGCGAAACCGAATTCAACAGGATTCGTGCAGCGGCTTTCCCCAAGGCCTATTTCGAAAAAGACAACGACGCACGCAGTGGTAGCAAGGGTGACTACATCTTCCGCGACCAGGACGACCACAACAATGAAATCATCTCGATCATGTTTGAGATGAAAAATGAGGCTGATACAACGGCCACCAAAAAGAAAAACGAAGACTTTCTCAAAGAGCTAAATAAAGATAGGAACGAAAAAAATTGCGAGTATGCGGTGCTCGTCTCCCTGCTAGATCCTGAAAATGAGCTTTATAATTCAGGCATTGTTGATGTGTCTCATCGCTTCCCGAAGACCTACATCATTCGCCCACAATTCTTTATTCCATTCATCACATTGCTCCGCAATGCAGCCTTGAAGTCTCTGGAATACAAGGCTGAACTGGCTCTGGTGAAGGCGCAGAACATTGATGTCACCAATTTCGAGAACGACCTCGAAACCTTCAAAACAGCCTTCTCACGCAACTACGACCTCGCCTCCAGACGCTTCCAAACAGCAATCGATGAAATCGATAAGTCGATCGATCACCTCCAAAAAACCAAGGATGCCCTGATGGGTGCGGATCGAAACCTGAGGCTTGCCAATGACAAGGCACAGGATGTGACCGTTAAAAAGTTGACCCGACGCAATCCAACGATGGCAGCCAAGTTTGCTGACTTGAACAACGCTCCTGATCAGAAATCGGCCTGAGCCATGCCCTCCAGTCCACGCAACCGCATTGGCGAGGTTTACGGCAAACTCACCGTGGTGCGCGCATCCGAACGGCGAACCAAAGCAGGAAACGCTTTTTGGTGGTGCCGCTGCAGCTGCGGGGCCGAGCGGGAAGTTCCCAGCGACAAGTTGTCGCTGAACACGGCTCGCCGAAAGCCCACCGTGAATGCCTGTGAAACCTGTTCCCGCGAACTTCAAATTGAAGGGGTTTATCGCAAAAACGATCGGGAGGAAAAACAACGCCGCCAAGCAGCACTGGAAGCCAGATCACAGCTGAAGGGTCAAGTGCCTGATCGCTGGCTTTCCCTGCCGCTCACCGATGCTCACGCACGAGAACTGGGACAAAAACTCTTCTTCCGCGGCACAACTTGCCTGCGTGGACACCTCGCGCCCTACCGCATCAACGGCGGTTGTCAGGCTTGCTCCGGTCAGACCCCATCCGCGGCAAATTCGCCATCAACCAAGCCCAAAGGGTCATAACAGCGGCACCAAAGGCCATCATCGCCAGGAGCTTGGCTTCCATTCAGAGGAAATCGAAATCGTCTTCCGAATCTCCGGAAAATGCATTCATCACGAGGGCAGAAATGGGCACAAATACGGCCGCCATCACAAGTATTTCCACAGGCTTAAGAACAGCAGTCTGAACCTAACAGGTTTGACTTTACAAAAAGTCATCAGCACTACCGTCCCGCTGGAGTGAGTTCAAATACTCATTTCTGATCCAGGCATAGGCATTTCACTCTGTTGTCAGCCCAGACGACCGAATCAGACTGAACTGAGTCGGACAACGACGATGCCAAAGGTGCCGAAGGCGGCCTCACAGACGATTCGCAGTCTGCTCAAGCCGGCAACTCAACACAGCTTCTCCGAAGACCGGCTGCGCAACGACCGGCAGAGCTACATCGCGATGACGCGGGCACTGGTCGATGCCCAGCTCAAATGGCGTGATGCGGAGCTCAGCTCACGCCTCTGGAAAGACGTGGCCGACCGTGGCATGGATCGCGGCCGCCTGCTTCACCTCATCTACAGCGTTGACGCTCATCACGATGATGTCGCCCTGCAGAACGCCGATACGGCCTATCTGCAGCTGGTTGATCCCAGCGATCCCTGAGGCGGAACTGCTTTAGAGCTCAAACAGAGTGCCCAGCAGCATGGCGGGATGGGTTGACTCCCCTGCCGTGCTGCGTTCGAGCTGAACGGCCATCACGCAGTGGGCCATGAATCGAACGGCCGAAAGAACAGCCAGACCAATGCACAGGGGGCAGTGCGTGAGGGTCAAGACAGGGGCCTGCCGGAGTGATGGACCCATCCCAAAGCAGAAGCCGGGACGCGCCACGATCTCTTCAACAAGCGTCATGCAAGAGACCCATCCCACCCCGGGCAGGTGGTGGGGGATGGGGTAGAGGGCGGCTGGTAAAGTTGTTGTTTATTGCTCTCTTTCGGGGAACGGATGAGTCAGGTCACAGTCGGCGAAAACGAAGGTATTGAATCCGCGTTGCGTCGCTTCAAGCGCTCCGTCGCCAAAGCCGGCATCTTTTCTGATCTGCGTCGGATCCGTCACCACGAGACCCCCGTTGAGAAATACAAGCGCAAACTGAAGCAGCGTTCACGCAACCGTCGTCGCTGAGCTCGCACGACACGTCAGCTGCAAACGGGCCCTCGGGCCCGTTTTTTTGTGCCCATCCGTCGCCCTCTTCACGGTTCACTTTTCACGGTGCGCTCTGGTTTTCGCCAGACTTCATAAATGCTTAAGAAGACCAAGGCCAGCCAATGGTGTTGATCAATCCTTTTTGCCCGATCAGCGCGGCAAAAATCGCTGGCTTGAAGACCACCGTGGTCTTGCTGTTGGTGTTGTTGATGAAGTCGAAATTGCTGCGAATCAAGATGTCCCTCCTGGGATCTGTTCTTGGATTCGCCATGTTGGTGAGCTTCTTACTCACCACAGGCCTCCTCACTGTGATCACTGGCGGAGCCGTTGCTTACGCCGCCATGCAAAACCGGAGCAACTGAGCCATGCGAAATCGTCTTCCTTTCTTGAGCGGACTTGCATTGGCAACCCTCGGAGTTTCAGGTCTTGCCGGCGGTGGTTTGCTTTGGAATTTTCAGGGCCGCACTCTGGGGCTTGGCAGCACGGTTACGGCATTGGTTCTGCTGGGAATAAGCTTTGTTCTGCTTCGGCCTGAACCACGACTTTCACCCGTTGAAGTCCCTGAAGCCAGCCAGCCGCTCAAATTCAAGGCACCACAGGCATCCTTCCTCGGCCTGATGCTGGCAATCCTCGGCACCTTCGGCATGGCGGGTTCCGGGTTGCTGTGGAATTTTCAGGGTTTGGCCTTTGGACTCACCGGCACCCTCACGGCCGCCGTTGCTCTTTTGCTGAGTCTGGTTTTTCTGTGGCCCCTCGGCACCTCCAAGGCCAAAACATCTCTCAAGACTGAGCCGGTGGAGACCACCGAAGCTGTTTCGGAAAGCGCAGCTCCCGCACAAACCACAGCAGAAGCCATTGCCGAATTGCTGGCAGCCGAACAGCAGCAGCGCCCAGAGCTGACGTTGGTGAATTTCGCTCCGTTGAACCTGTTGCCGGGACAACGTGTGCCCACAAAGTTTCGTCGCGCAGGCAGTTCTCTTGGTCGTTACCGCTCAATGGCTAACGACCTGTTCAAGAGCTGAAGTCTCTCCAGAGATTGCGAATCTGTCGGTGCCAGGGGGTGATATTGAGATCAGGGCGCTGAACATTCGACCTGGGTTCATCAACACTAAATCCAGCCTCTTCCATCTCCCGTCTCAACCGACGGGTGATTGGGATGAGCGCGATTGAAAGCACCAAGGCCGCGAGAAGCAGAAAGGGGAGCAACGACACCAGCCAAATGGTGGCCATCACGGTGATTGCACCTGCCATGACCGTCTTCAGCCATCGCGGCAGGGTTCTGCTCTGTTGACCTGGAAGTTGCTTCATGGCTCAGGACAGTCCGTTCGCTCTTGAGAAAATCCGCTGGAGTTCGCGTTGAAATGCTGTGGCACTGAGGGGTTCCCCCAGGCGCCCGCGTTGGTTGCGCCGAAGCACAGCTCCAATCCAACAAACCTGCAGAACAATCAACAGCGAAGCAATGATCAGAACCGGAGATTCAAGATCATTCCACTGCATCTGAGTTCAGTAACTGGATTGGGGCAGGGTGAAGCCCGACTGCATATGACCAACATCAAGCATCACGTAGGTGAGCCAAATCAGCACTGCTGCAACACCAGCCCCTGCTGCAACCTTTGCCAGAGAACGGCCAATCATCTCGAGCAGGCTGACCTCTTTCATCGCGTTGATCCAACTTTGATGATTCTGACGCGTCTTTCGCCCATACCGTCGCCAGCCATCAAAAAAGCCCCGCGATGGCGGGGCTTTTGAATCAGATCACGCTGGTGTTCAGCGGCTGGCCACGGCCTCTTCCAGAACAGCGGCTTCGCCAGCGGCGAAATCCGTGTCTTCCGCAGCGGAAAACTGCATGTCGGGCTCAAGGCGGCGGGCAATGAGCTCGTCAATGGAAAAGACGCCTGGGCCACAGGCGAGAACGGCCACGGCAGCCGCGAAATAAAGGCCAAGAAGCTCCAACAGATAGATGTTGAAGCCCGCTGTGACGATGGCGTGATAAATCGCGACGGAGATGGTCCCTGCGACTGCCAAGGCTCCCATCCGCGTCAGCAAGCCAGTAATCAACAGCCAGCTGCCGATCACCTCCGAGAACGCTGCGACGTAGGAGAGAAGGATCGGGAAGGGCAGATGCAGAGGGCGAACGAATGCATCTGCAAAATTCTCGATATTGGCGAGCTTTTCGTAACCGTGGTGAATCAGCAGCGCGCCGGTGAACACCCGAAGCAGGAGCAGACCGAGATCGCCAGCAATGGGGCGGGTCAGAATGGCACGAATCACCACAGAACACATCGACTACACACAACTTAAATAAGTTGCGTGTAGCAACGCGGCTTCGCGCCAGGGCGGAGCAAGGAATGGGTACTTCTACTCAGTCGTCGTAGACCAAGCACTCGGGCTCATCGGGGTTCTGCTCGCAGAACAGCTCAAGGGGTGAGGGGTCATGGGGATCATCAGGAAATTCCTTCTTGTGATCCAACAGCCACTGCAGCTCCTCCGTGAGATGACGCACCTTGCCTTCGTTGTGCTCAGACAGGGCCTTAAGGAACTCCTCCTGGTCCTTCTGAATGTGCTCGTCAATCGTTTTCATGACTGAAACTGTCATCTGGCTGACATTCGGTTGTTAGCGAAGACCACCCCGATCGATCAGTCGGTAGATCTACCTTTGTGGCCGAAACCACACAACAGATCTGCTCCGGGCCCTATCACGTCCTGTGACACCACAGTGGCCATTGGACGATGGCCGCAGGAAAGTCAGGTTGGCTGATGTTGAGTGGATGCAATTTTCCGAACGCAGCGTTCTGACGGGGCTGCTTGTCTTCGCCGTAGGCGTTGTGGTGGGAATCGGAATTGGCTCAGCCAGTGCTGTTGCCGCCCTAACCCAAGGCGCACCTGACGTTCTGCAGAGTTGGTCGGGGGTAGTTGCCCTGCCGTGAAGGTTGACGGGACAGCCTTTCCCGCCTATCAGAAGCGCAGGTCGGGTGAGTCGCGCGATGCTGTCAAATGAGCGGCAGATTTTTAGCCGTGACAAAAAGCCCCTGCGCCAATTCCTGAAACGGCTTCAACGCTTTTTGTTCGGATAATCAACGCGTTCCAACACTGATATTCCCTGCGCCAATCAACTGTTCAAGCCGTGCAGTGAGTTTCTGTTCGGTTCGATCAAATTGCTCCTGATGGCCGGCCACATAGGCAAGCTCTTCACTGGTGATCACCTGGTGGGTGACGGCATCAAGGTAGATCTGAACCAGGGACATCCACATCGGCATCAACCGGCGGCCATCCTGGCAACACTGGAACGCAAACGGTGAATCGGGCCACGCGGAACTGAGCTATGGATCGAGAGACCATTCAGAGCCTGATCAAGCAATGCAGCTTGGGACTGTTCGATCTGGCCTGTGCCGTCAGCGGACACCCAAGCTGGGATCTCAATCTGCCTGTGGGAGTGATCGATGCACGACGCTCCAAACCAAAGCTGATGGTGAGTGCCATCGGCACGATCAACTCAACCCTGAAGGCCTCATCCACCATTGCCCACCCGTTGATGGTGCGCCTGTTCGAACGGTTCGAAGACGTGGGCCTGGAACAGGCGCTGACGGAAATGAAACATGGTGAGGATGGGGAGGCGTTCTGCGAGGTCTGGCAGGCCTACAGGGATGAACGCCGTTGTGGTGATGCCCCGATGTGGAGCATCGAAGACGCCACAGCCTTTGTGGTGCAGTCCCGCGAGGCTCACGCTGATCGTGAAGTGGCCTGCGTCGCCATTCTTCCGGGGGATCCCCACCGCATCATCACCTTTTCAGTTCCCATCGCCTTCCTGACACGAGATTGAGTGTGTCCGAACTGCTGATGCAAATCGCCCTGCTGGGCATCGCCATTGGCGCCAATGCCCTCTCGGCTCTGGCGGGAGGGGGAGCGGGACTGGTGCAACTGCCCGCCCTCATCCTTCTGGGCCTTCCTTTCTCCATGGCATTGGCCACCCACAAGGTGGCCAGTGTTGCGCTGGGGCTGGGAGCGAGTGGGCGTCATTGGCGTGCCAGCAGCCTTGACCTGAAACGCTCAGCGCTGGTGTTGGCTGCTGGTCTTCCAGGTGTGTTTGTGGGAGCCAGCATGGTTCTTGCGCTGCCCGATCAAGTGGCCACAGCGAGCCTTGGGCTGCTGACCCTTGGGCTGGGGGTTTATTCGGCTCGGAAACCGGATCTGGGGACGACAGACCAGCCCTACCCGCTGACAGCCCGCACCGTTGGGCTTGGCAGTTGCGGGCTGTTCATCATTGGCGTTCTCAACGGTTCCCTCACCTCAGGCACGGGGTTGTTCGTCACCCTGTGGCTGGTGCGCTGGTTTGGGCTGAGCTACGCCAGAGCCGTTGCTCACACCCTGGTGCTGGTGGGCCTGGGGTGGAATGGCACCGGGGCGCTGGTGCTGGGTTTGAGCGGCGAAATCCGTTGGGACTGGCTTCCACCGCTGGTGCTGGGTTCACTGATCGGAGGCTTCCTGGGGGCCCACTATTCCCTGGTGAAAGGAAGCCGCCTGGTCAAAAAAGCGTTCGAGATCTTGGCGCTGCTGATGGGCGGATCACTCCTGATCCGCAGCCTCTGAATCGGCGTCTGCAAGGAAACGCCCCGAGAACCGCGTGGCCAACACCACTGTTGCGGCCCCGTAGGCGATGAACGTCACCGCCTGACCAGAGCTGGCCGTTTCGTAAACCTCACCCGTCAGCAGCATCCAGTCCATCAAGGACGCCACCGTTCCCCAGATCACCACCCAGACGGACACGTAAGCAACACCGCGGAAGGTCCGATTCACAAGGCCAAGGATCGAGCGAACCCGACGCTAGGGGAAGTCGCCCGAACGAGGAAGACCTGCGGCTCCCGTAATGTCGCTGGTTGAACCGGTTGAGGGGATGCCGAAGAAACGCCGCAAGCTCAATAAAGAGATGGAAGCGGAGATGGCCGCTGCCAAGCGCAAGATTGAGCTGGTGGGCGCGCTGATCAACGACATCCGCGATGAAGACATCCAGGGTGAGTACCTCGGCGCCTTCACGCAAATCCGCAGTGCCGTGGTGAATCTGATCGCGAAGTACACAACGGACGGATTCTGCGAAGAGACCGAGGGCCTTCTGGCGCTCTACAAGGGCTTGATTGAGCAGTTTGAAGAGGAGTACGAGCTCTGAACAGGCACGAACGCAGCACAGCGTTTAGGTTCACTTGCCTTCGTGCCTCGCCATGGCTCTTCGAGAGACCAAACCCCAGGTGTCACCGCTGCGCCTCAAGATCACTGTGTTGATCGCCGGCTTCGGCCCCCTGGTCGCCATTGGCCTCTGGCTTCAGTCCAAGGGGTTTTTCAACTGACGCCATGCATCGATTCCTCGCCACGGCTGGACTTCTCAGCCTCGGCCTGGTTCCCAGCGTGAGCTGGGCCGAGACCATCAACTTGACCCTGCGCAACGGCGACAGCCTGCAAGGGGAGTTGATTGAGCGGAATCCAGAGAACGGGACCACGGTGCTGAACCACCCCCAGCTGGGACGGCTGGAACTCACCGCAGACCAACTCAAACCAGCCACGACCAAGCCCCCATGGACCAGCTCGGTCTCGGCCGGTGTGATCGGCAATGAGAAGGATGGCGACAACTCCCTGT
This sequence comes from Synechococcus sp. N32, assembly GCF_900473895.1. Lineage (NCBI taxonomy): Bacteria > Bacillati > Cyanobacteriota > Cyanophyceae > Synechococcales > Synechococcaceae > Synechococcus > Synechococcus sp. N32. The sequence goes on along the minus strand of NZ_UCND01000015.1, from coordinate 197,604 downwards.
CGGTCAGCTTCACCGGCAAAACCCGCTACAAGGACGACCAGCAGAAGCTGTCATTGAGCGGCAGCTTCAACGCAAGCAAGTCGAAGGATTCAGGCGAGCCACTCTCGATCGATACGGAGAAAGGATCCGCGGAACTCCGCTACGACAAACCGATCGGTTCCAACCTCGATCTGTTTGCTCTGAGCAGTTACCAATACAACGGCACCAATGATTCCGGGGTGAACACCGTTCTGGGGAACATCGGTGTGGCATTCCCGCTGTTGAAGTCAGAAACCACTGAGCTCACCATCTCCATCGGTCCGTCGCTCCAGTGGAGCGGCGGTGGCATCAGCTGCGCCGGCGACTCGTTTTGCGGCAACAGCTATGGCGGCGCAACGCTGACGGCCGATCTCAGCTGGAAACCTTGGCCCACACTGCAGTTCGGACTGCAGAGCCAGTTCACAACGGTCTGGGCGAATGAGATTCAACCGGCCAACACCCTCACCGCTGAGGTGCGCTACTACCCCGCAGAAAACAGCAAGTTGTTCACAACGTTGCGGGTGCAATCGATCTACCAAAGCATGAACACACCCGAGTTGAACAACACCATCACCGCTCAGGTGGGCGCCGACTTCTGATGACAACACCCATGCTTCATCCTCCGCTGGACGCAGAACAGATCCGTGCCCTGTTCACCAAGCCCTACGGCGCGCCTGGCCCCACAGCTGCGCAGTGGAAAGCCGTTTATGCCAGTGACGTGCATTTCACCGATCCAACCCAGGAACGGCAGGGCATTGACGCCTACATCCTTGCCCAGGACGGTCTGATGCAGCGCTGTGATGACGTGTTCCTGGAAACGGAATCGGTGGTGGTGAACGGTGAAACAGCCTTTGTTGAATGGCGCATGGGCCTCAAGATCAAAGGGATTGAGTTCATCTACCCCGGGGCGACCCGGCTCCGCTTCAATCCAGATGGAAAGATCGGGGATCACCGCGATTATTTCGATTTCGTCGGCCCCACGTTTGCTCCAGTGCCCGTAATTGGTGGACTGGTGCGGTGGCTCTACAAACGCTTCGTTGCCTAAACCACGGCCCCAGGGCCATCTGTTGATCGGTCCCCCGGGCAGCGGCAAGACCACCCTCGCCACGATCCTCACTCCGCTGCTCCCTGCACGGGTCATCGCCAATGACGCTCTGAGGGAACAGCTGTGGGGAGACGCGAATGTGCAGGGCCCTTGGTCTGAATTGGAACCCCGTCTGCATGGCGCCATCGAACGCACCATCGCCGATGGCGACAACGTGCTTGTGGATGCAACCCATGCGCAACTCAACTGGCGCCAAGGGTTGATGCAGCGAAGCATGGGGGGCCATCACTTGCAATGGACCGGCTGGTGGTTGCAGACACCGTTGGATCAGTGCCTGGTCTGGAACCGCTGCCGCCAACGGTCCGTTCCTGAGGCCGTAATTCGTGCGATGCACGTGAGGCTGAACAGCCCACCCCACAGGCCCGACCTCAGCGAAGGATTTACAAGCTTGATCCACCTCAATCCCGCCGGCTCACAGCTCAGCGATCAGATCAACCGGGCCCTCCAGACCATCCTTGATCCCTCGCCATGAAGAAAGGTGAGCAGGTCATGCACCCCCTTGGGAGTCCCATCAACGTGATCCCAACGGCACAAGTGTCATGACACTCGGCGAACTCTTTCTCGAAGCCATGTCCACCGGCGTGATCACCAACGGTGAAATGGCGTGGGTGACCGCCCGCCAGGATCAATTCACGCGAACCGAGGAGGCTGTCGCCCAACGGCTTGGCCGGTTGATCGACGAAGGCACGATTCAACTGGGGTGTCGCATGCCCATGGCCTGATTGAAGGCCTAGTGATGGTGCTTGCGTCGCCGCGAATGACGACGCATCCGCTTCACCAAACGGCCGCTGACGGAGCGGCTTTCAGCACATTCGAGCTGATTCCAACGCCATCCCAGCCAGGACAGCACCACGACGATGGCAAGGGCGATCAACCAACCCACGGGGACAACGGCTTAAGAGAACAACGCAGGAACCAAAGCTGCTGGAGCCCAGTTCTCTTCCATCGTTAATCCAACAGGTGACGATGCAGTCCAGCCAGGCCTGAACCGACTCAATGCGTTGTACAGCGGCCAACGCAGCGCTGTCGCTGCTTCCTTGCTCAGCCGTGAAGGGAGCAGGTTTCAGCGCTGACCGTCCTGGTCAAGGCTGAACTCGAGCAACGCTGCCGTGAGCAAGGTCTTCATCGACTGCAGGGCCTCCTGCTCTCTGGGATCTGGCCCCCCGGGCCATTTCTCAAGGTGAAAGCTCACCGAGCGGTGGAGCAGGCGAACAGCTTCAAGGTCCAGATCGAACTGGAGGGTGGGGCGAGGCTCACTCATGGCTCCATTCTCCCCAACACCACGTTGACAACCAAAAGGACTGCGAGTAGTACATAATTACCAATAAGACGCATATGGGCATCGTCAACGCTCCGCCGCCAAGCGCCTGGCCACCGATGGGATCAGGGCAACTCCGACCGAGCCGATCCCTCATGGTGTGCCTCACCTGCCAGCACTTTCAACACATCCTTGCTGAGGCGGGGGTCACCCAGCCAGCCTGCGCACACCACCAACAGCGCATCCCCCAAGGAGCACACCTCACACACCGCTGCCATCAATGGATGCAACGGCTGGAGAAGCAGATCGGCTGGTGCCCTGAAGGGGCCTGATGCGCCGCCCAACCTTCACAGCCAACACAGCAACAAAAAGCCCCCTCCTCGGAGGGGGCTTTCCGATTCAGTTGATCTGAATCGTTTTGGCGGTTCCAAAGGGAACAGGTTGATTCCAGATCAACCGATGGCAGGAGCCTGCAGAGCCACAGGAGTGGACTCAGCAGCAGCCAGGTCGAGGGGGAAGTTGTGAGCGTTGCGCTCGTGCTGCACTTCCATGCCGAGGTTTGCACGGTTCAGCACATCAGCCCAGGTGTTCAGGACGCGGCCCTGACTATCCAGGATGGACTGGTTGAAGTTGAAGCCGTTCAGGTTGAAGGCCATGGTGCTGATGCCCATGGACGTGAACCAGATGCCGACAACAGGCCAGGCGCCCAGGAAGAAGTGAAGGCTACGGCTGTTGTTGAAGGAGGCGTATTGGAAGATCAAGCGACCGAAGTAACCGTGGGCAGCCACGATGTTGTAGGTCTCTTCCTCTTGGCCGAACTTGTAGCCGTAGTTCTGGGACTCGCTCTCGGTGGTTTCACGCACCAAGGAGGAGGTCACCAGGGAGCCGTGCATGGCGGAGAACAGGCTGCCGCCGAAAACACCTGCGACGCCCAGCATGTGGAAGGGGTGCATCAGGATGTTGTGCTCAGCCTGGAACACCAACATGAAGTTGAAGGTGCCAGAGATGCCAAGGGGCATGCCATCAGAGAAGGAACCCTGACCGAAGGGGTACACCAGGAAAACAGCCATCGCTGCAGACAGCGGAGCGCTGTAAGCGACGCAGATCCAGGGGCGCATGCCCAGGCGGTAGGAGAGTTCCCACTGACGACCCATGTAGGCGGAAATGCCGATCAGGAAGTGGAAGCAGACCAGCTGATAAGGGCCGCCGTTGTACAGCCACTCATCGAGGGAAGCAGCTTCCCAGATGGGGTAGAAGTGCAGGCCAATGGCGTTTGAAGACGGAATAACAGCACCAGAGATGATGTTGTTGCCGTAGATCAAGGAGCCAGCGACGGGCTCGCGGATGCCATCGATATCAACCGGGGGAGCGGCGATAAAGGCAATGGTGAAGCAGATGGTGGCAGCCAGGAGGCAGGGAATCATCAGCACGCCGAACCAACCCACATAGATGCGGTTGTTGGTGTCGGTCACCCACTGACAAAAGGCTTCCCAATTGCTCTGGCGTCCGCTGCGAATTGCGGTGGACATGGAAGAAAAGAAGACGGATGAACCTCTCCCCAAAAAAGGGACAGGTGGATCAAGTTTATGGACAGAACGTTCCGTTACATGACAACTCAACAATCAGAATCAGGTCTCAAAAAAACTTCATTAAGCGCTTTATGAAGCGTTCATGAAGTTGCATGAAGCAGCCACTCGCGGGATTGCTGAACGAAGCCATTCCAGTTCACCCGTTCCTCCTCTGCAGCCCTAGCCACCAACAACGGTGCCTGCTGCTTCAACGCCACAAGATCAAGCTCGTCCACACCGGCATTGATCGCCAGCCAATCCGCCATGGAGCGTCCCACCACACGGGTGAGGTAAGCCGCACTGAGGGCCTGCATCGAACCGGCGATCAGCCAGCTCCCCCCATCCAGCTTTGCCAGGCCCAGCAAGGTCTGTCCGGTCCACTCCACCACGCCCTGGGCAAGGGCCACCCGAGCCAGCTTCGCCGCCGCTTCCCTCAGCACATCCGGTTGCAGCGATGTTCCCCAGATCTCTCCCATCTCCTTGATCATCAAACCGTTCGCCACCGCCACGGCCAGAAGATCAAGGCTGGCGATGGGGGAGGCCATCACCGACCCGGCCACCAGCCACTGGGTGCGCTGCTGGATCTGCAGAAAGCGTTCGCGCCGAAGCGATTCGAGGTCACGCTGCCAACGGCGATGCAAGTCCGCCAGGAGTCGCGGACGCGTCTCCACCGCAGCCTGTTTCAGCGAACGGCGCAACGGTGCCAGGGCAGTGCGCAGCTGCATCGAAGACTCCTGAACCAGGATCCGCTCACGCCAGCGCTCGGGAAGATCGTCCCGAACAGCAGCGACAGCATCGGTGGATGCGTCCTTCGCGTCGGTCGACACAAGCAGCCAGGCCGGCTGATCATCCGGCACCTGCTGCAGCCAGAGCAGATCCGAGGCCAGGAGTGGCGCCTGCAGGCTGAACAGGATCAGATCCTGATCCAGCAGGCCGCCGGGCCAGGAACGGCTGCCGTCGTCGGTGGTCAGGGGATGGCAGAGCGACAGCGTCACCGGCGTCGGGCCAGCAAGAGAGCTGCTGAGGTCTGCCTCATTCGGTCCCTGAGAGCCCCCCAAGGCGACCATCGCCATGCGCACCGGACCGCAGCGGTCCAGCACCCGTTTCAGTTCAGCGCGACGGACCAGATCGGCAGAGGGTTGCTGCTCAAAACGTGCGAATTGATCCAGCACCTCCTGGCACCGAGCCATCCATCCATCCAGAGAGACCGGCGCCGCAAACCGCGGCTGACGTGGCTTGCGGCCAAGCCAGATCACAACGCCACCGGCGGCCAGCAGACCCAGCCCCCCGCCGGGAACATGCATCACATCACTGATCAGCCACTGTCCAGCAAGCAGACCAGCTCCAGCCAGAGCCAACGGCCGCAGCAGCGACGACGGTGGCATCACCAGGTCTGGCCATGAAGCCGGGAGTTTCAACAGAACGGCTGCTGTAGCAGTGGCCCTTCTTAGCTCAACCCACCACCTGACACCAGAACTTCAGGCCAGAAACACGAGTTCTCCATAGGTTGGGAACAGGCCGGAGTCAGCCGTGACACTCAGTCATCCCAATGCGATGGTCGACAACCGCCGGGGGGTGCGCAGGGTTCTGATGGTGGCCCTGGGCCTGAACATCAGCATGTCGCTGCTGAAGCTTCTGGTGGGGGCCATGAGTGGTTCCCTGGCGGTGATCGCCGATGGCATGCACAGCGCCACCGATGCGTTGTCCAGCCTCACGGGACTGGTCACCAACAAACTGTCCGATCCGCGCCCCGACAGGGATCACCCCTACGGCCACCGCAAATACGAGGCGGTGGGAGCCCTGGGCATCGCTGGTTTCATCCTGTTCACAGCCCTTGAGATCCTGCTGCGTTCGGGGGAAAGGCTGCTCGAGGGCCTGCCACCGATCCGGGTGACCAGCCAGGAGCTGGTGCTGCTCACGCTGGTGCTGGGGTTCAACCTCCTGCTGGCGGGATATGAGCTGCGGGAAGGTCGGCGACTGAACAGCAACCTGCTCAAAGCGGATGCTCAACATGCGGCGAGCGACGTTTGGACCACCGTGGTGGTGCTGGTGGGCATGGCCGGGGCGGTGTGGCTGCAGGTGAGCTGGCTCGACGTTGCGCTAGCCATCCCCATGGCACTCCTGCTGATCCGTGTGTGCTGGCAGGTGCTGCGCGGAACCTTGCCCTGGCTGGTGGACCACATGGCGGTTGCACCTGAAGCCATCTATGCCGAAGCGATGGCCACCGCCGGCGTCTTGAACTGCCACGACATCGCCAGCCGGGGCGTTCTGGGCCAGCAGGTGTTCATCGAAATGCATATGGTTGTCGACGCAGACGACCTCACCAAGGCGCACCGGATCACCGAACAGGTGGAAGAGCGCTTGGACGAAAGTTTCGGGCCGGTGCGGTGCACCATCCATCTGGAACCCAAGGACTACGTGGAGGACGGGATCACCTACACCGGCGCCCATGGCTGAGGTCGACACCACAACCCATGCGCTCGCTGGACTGACCGAGCGTCAGCAGCGGGGGCTGATTGAGGTGCTCGATGAAGTCCGTCGTGCCGAGGGCTGGTCGTGGCAACTGCCGGTGTTGCTGCGGGAGCGCTGCTGGCTGCGGCTGTCTCGAACTCCCCTGACCGAGCTGCATCGTTGGCTCCCTCCGGATGGGCGCGATGAAGCTCCGGAATTGATGCACTACCGGCGGTTGCTGCAGCAGGGGATGGATCCACTGTTGGCCCAACAGAGCTGCTGGCGGGAGTTCGGCATCGAGGACTGCCAAAGGGCGCTGCAGGACTACTGGAACAGTCGTGACACAGCCATCCACGGTTGGACAGCGGAGCGGTACCGACAGCTGGTGAGCAGCTATCGCGAACGGATTGAACGGGGGATCACGGTGGTTCCGATGCTGGTGCTGGCTCGGAAGAACAGCGTTGAATGCCACCAGCTGCTCTGGATCACCGAAAACACCCCGGTGATGCGTCACACTTGCGCCTGATTCCAGGCCATGGGCCATGAGTGATTCCTACAGCGATCCCCAACAACAGGCGGGACAGGGAGACGGCGGCCGAGATGGTCAGCGCAGTCGTGGCAACCGTGGTGGCGGCCGTGAGGGCGGAGGCTTCCGGATTCGTCTGAGTGACAACGAAATGCGCTCAGCCCGGGCCCTGCAGGAGGCCTTCAATCTCCGCTCGACCGTGGCTGTGCTGGGTTTCGCGGTCCGCAGCCTTGGCCAAATGCTGGAGGACGGCCAACTCGACGCTCTGATCGAACAGCAGAAAAATCAGCCTGCCCGAGGTGGCCGGCGTGATGGTGGTGGTCGTGGCCGCCGCTTTGACGATGAGCGTGGTGGCCGTGGGTCCCGTCCGAATCCCTTTGCCCGACCAGCCAAACCCCAGCCGGAGGCTGCAGCTGAACCGGTTGCCGAGCCGGAGGCCGAACCAGTAGTGGAGCCGGTGGTGGAGTCAGAAGCAGCCGCCAGCGACGACACCAATACTGCAGCAACCGAGGCCTGATTGATGAGCCGGCCAAGGGTTCTTTCCGGGGTGCAACCGACCGGAGCACTGCACCTCGGCAATTGGCTGGGTGCCATCCGCAATTGGGTTGATCTGCAGGAGACCCACGACACCTTTGTATGTGTTGTGGATCTCCATGCCATCACCGTTCCCCATGACCCCAGCCGCCTGGCTGAGGACACCCGTTCCACAGCAGCGCTTTACCTGGCCTGTGGCATGGACCCCAAACGCTGTTCGGTGTTTGTGCAGAGCCAGGTGGCAGCCCACAGCGAACTGTGCTGGTTGCTGAATTGCGTCACGCCGCTCAACTGGCTGGAGCGGATGATTCAGTTCAAGGAGAAAGCGGTGAAGCAGGGGGACAACGTCTCCGTGGGCCTGCTGGACTATCCGGTCTTGATGGCCGCAGACATCCTTCTCTACGACGCTGACCTCGTGCCCGTCGGCGAGGACCAGAAGCAGCATCTGGAGCTGGCGCGGGACATCGCCCAGCAGCGCATCAATGCCCGCTTCGGCGGCAAAGACACGCCGGTGCTCAAAGTGCCCAAACCGCTGATCCTCAAGGAGGGGGCACGGGTGATGAGCCTGACGGATGGCCGCAGCAAGATGAGCAAGAGCGATCCCAACGAGGGGAGTCGCATCACGCTTCTGGACCCTCCAGAGCTGATCACCAAAAAGATCAAACGCGCCAAGACCGATCCAGAGCGTGGCCTCGAATTCGGCAACCCCGATCGACCGGAAACCGACAACCTGCTTGGGCTCTACGCAATCCTGAGCGGCAAGGGGCGGGAGCAGGCCGCCACTGAATGCGCCGAGATGGGTTGGGGACAGTTCAAGCCGCTGCTGGCCGAAGCCACCGTGAGCGCGCTGGAGCCCATCCAGGCCCGCTACCGGGAGCTGATGCAGGACCCCACAGAGCTCGATCAGGTGCTGAGAACAGGCCGTGAGAAGGCCGAAACCGTGGCCAATGCCACGCTTGAACGGGTTCGGGATGCCTTGGGCTTCGCCCGACCAGCCTGATCAGCAACAAAGAGAAGCATTAGCTGCTCTGATCAATGCGACGGCCATGGGCTCGAGCCATGACCCCTGAGGCTTGAGTGAGACAACGCCAGCCGCAGAGGCGAGTCTCGCAAGACTCTCAGCCTTCTCTCAGCTGCATATACACAGCACAGACAACGCGTCAACCCCTCAGGCGCCGATCTCGCGTCCAGACCTCGTGGGCCAGCACTGTGATCGTCCACCTGATTGCTCTGTGTGCGTCGCCTTTTTTCTGTGTTCAGCCCAGCCACCCGTTGGAGCCGGCCTGTCGTCGGTGCAGCTCTGACCGCAGGATTGGTGTTGTCCGCAGGAGCCAAACAGCCGCTCCAGAACGCAGTAGCGCCCGCAGAACAGTCTGAGCAAAGCGCTATCAGCAGCCGCAACACCAGCCGCCGCGCCACCCTGTCCTCCGGCACGGAGGGTGGTCGTTACGAGCTGACACCTGAGCGACGCGCCCTGCTCAACACCATTCGCTACGCCGAGGGGACCTGGAAAGACGGCGAAGACAAGGGCTACCGGATCATGTATGGGGGCGGGCAGTTTCAGGACCTCTCACGTCATCCCGAGCGGGTGATCGTGAAGCGCTACACCAGCGCCGCAGCGGGGGCCTATCAATTCCTGCCCAAGACCTGGAAGGGCGTGGCGAAGGAGCTCAAGCTGTCCAGCTTCGAGCCCAGGCATCAGGACCAAGCCGCTCTGCACCTTGTTGAGCGTCGCGGTGCTCTCAAGGAAATTGACCGGAAAGGGCTGACCAGGAACGCCATGGCGAAGCTGGCTCCCGAATGGGCATCCTTCCCCACCTGGACTGGCCGCTCCGCCTACGGTCAACCGGTGAAGAGCCCTCAGGAACTGGCGAGCTTCTACAGCAGCAACCTGCGCCAGCTGCGCAATCAGCTCGGGGCCTGAGGCGAACGGTTCGACCCCAACCTTGCGGCTAGGGCCCACACCTCCGTGACCAAGCCATGCCACGGGTTCATCACCTCCATCGAAACGGCCATGGGCTGCGTTGATGCAGCCACAAGGGAGCGCGTTGCAGCAATGGCTTTCTTGCCGTCCTGCAGCCGCTCCTCCATAAGTCGGCGCTCCTGCAACGGCATCACCTCCTCCGGACAGGCCTGCAGAAGCTCCTCACCGCGCTGAAACCAATGCTCGAAGTCATCGAGCAGGGATGCCAGCAACTCATCCAACAGTGCACCAGCGTCCTGGTTGGTTGACTCACCCACCTGTAGCCCTCGGGTCTCGCCCATAGGATGGCGGGCCCTGAAACTAAACCGGTGAGCAGCGCTGCAGCAACCACCCCAGCCCCTTCAGCACCGGTGGTTCTGCCCAAGACCAGCGAAAGCGATCAACTGCTGAAGATTCGGCACTCCATGAGCCATGTGATGGCCATGGCTGTGCAGCAGTTGTTTCCCAAGGCACGCGTCACCATCGGCCCCTGGACCGAAACAGGTTTCTATTACGACTTCGACAATCCCGATCCCTTCACCGAGGCCGACCTGAAGGCCATCAAGAAGGGGATGATCAAGATCATCAACAAGAAGCTGCCTCTCGAACGGGTCGAGGTGAGCCGGAACGAGGCCGAGGAAAAAATCAAAGCCCAAAACGAGCCCTACAAGCTCGAGATTCTTGAAGGCCTGCAGGAGCCGATCACCCTCTACACCCTTGGTGAGGACTGGTGGGACCTCTGTGCTGGCCCCCACGTTGATCACACCGGCCAACTCAATGCCAAGGCCTTCGAGCTGGAAAGCGTGGCAGGCGCATACTGGCGAGGCGATGAAACCAAAGCGCAGCTGCAACGCATCTACGGCACGGCCTGGGAAACCCCGGAACAGCTGGCGGAGCACAAACGTCGCAAGGAAGAAGCGCTTCGCCGCGACCATCGCCGCATCGGCAAAGACCTCGACCTCTTCTCCATCGAGGATGAGGCCGGGGCTGGTCTGGTGTTCTGGCACCCCCGCGGTGCCCGCATGCGCCTGTTGATCGAGGAGTTCTGGCGCCAGGCCCACTTCGAGGGCGGATACGAGCTCCTTTACACCCCCCACGTGGCGGACATCAGCCTCTGGAAGACCTCAGGCCACCTCGACTTCTACGCCGAGAGCATGTTCGGCCCGATGGAGGTGGACGAACGGGAGTACCAGCTCAAGCCGATGAACTGCCCGTTCCACGTGCTCACCTACGCCAGCAAACTGCGCAGCTACCGGGAACTGCCGATCCGCTGGGCGGAGCTTGGAACGGTGTATCGCTACGAGCGGCCCGGCGTGATGCACGGTCTGATGCGGGTGCGGGGCTTCACCCAGGACGATGCCCACGTGTTCTGCCTGCCGGAGCAGATCAGCGACGAGATCCTGAAGATCCTCGATCTCACCGAACGGATCCTCTCCGCCTTCGATTTCAGCAATTACGAGATCAACCTCTCCACCCGCCCCGAGAAGTCCATCGGCGATGACGCCGTCTGGGACCTGGCCACCAAGGGACTGATTGAAGCCCTGGAGCGCAAGGGTTGGGCCTACAAAATCGATGAAGGCGGCGGTGCCTTCTACGGACCGAAAATCGACCTCAAGATCGAAGACGCCATCGGCCGGATGTGGCAGTGCTCCACGATCCAACTGGATTTCAACTTGCCGGAACGGTTCGAGCTCGACTACATCGCCGCCGACGGCAGCAAGCAGCGGCCGATCATGATCCACCGCGCCATCTTCGGTTCGCTGGAGCGTTTTTTCGGGATCATGACCGAGAACTACGCCGGCGATTACCCCTTCTGGCTGGCCCCCGAGCAGGTGCGTCTGCTGCCGGTCACCGACGAGGTGCAGCCCTACGCCGAGCAAGTGTTGGACCAACTCACCAAAGCTGGCGTTCGCGCCACCATTGACCGGAGCGGTGACCGGCTCGGCAAGTTGATCCGCACCGGTGAACAGATGAAGATCCCCGTGCTGGCGGTCATCGGTGCCAAGGAAGCGGAACAGAACGCCGTGAGCCTTCGCAGCCGACGGGACGGTGACCTCGGGGTCACAGCGGTGGCCGACCTTCTCAGTGCTGCCCAGATGGCCAACAGCGAGCGCGCCGCGGGCCTGGAGCTGAACCGATGACGGATTCCCCTGTGCAGCACCTGGCCGATCTCGCGCGTCTGCGGGGAGCGCCGGAGCTGCCTGCCCAGATCAGAAACGAGCTGCGAGGAGAACTCGATCAGGCGATGGCCAAGGCCAGCTGGTTCACCATCGGCGTCATGGCCCCGTCCAGGGAGCAGGCCCTCACAGCGCTGCGCAGCCTCGAGCAATGCCAACAGTGGGAGTCGCTTGAGCTCGTCGACAGCCCAGAGGAGCAGGGCCCTGTTTTCTTGAAAGCCAATCAGAAGGGGGGCACGATCCGCATTCGGATCGAACACGGCCTTGGCGAAGGAATTCTGATCAGTGGCCACGGTGACGGCGACACCACGCCAAGCACCACATGGGGACCGCTTCCACTGGACTTCTTCTCCTGAGCCAACCACGCTAGTAGGAGTTGCCGCAGCCCTGGATGGCCACCACCACACTCCTGGCGGGGGACATGGGAGGCACCAAGACTCTGCTTGCTCTCTACGGGAGTGAAGCGGGCCAGCTGCGCCTGCTGCATCAGGAACGGTTCCGCTCGGGAGAATGGCCATCCCTTGAGCCGATGCTCGAGGCCTTCCTCAGCAATCGCCCCGCTGATCTCCCAGCTCCAGCGCATGCCTGCATCGCTGTTGCCGGTCCGGTGCGACACAGGGAGGCCAGGATCACCAACCTGCCCTGGAGGTTGCGGGAGGCCGACCTGGCGCGGGCTGCGGGCATGGAACAGCTCGAGCTGGTGAATGATTTCGGCGTGCTGATTTACGGGCTGCCCCATTTCGACAGCCATCAGCAGGTGATCCTTCAGAAGGGCCACCAAGACGAGGGCCCTCTGGCCATTCTTGGGGCCGGCACCGGTCTCGGCATGGCGCGAGGCCTCCAGAGCGAACAGGGACTGTTGGCCTTGGCGAGCGAAGGAGGGCACCGCGAATTTGCTCCGCGCAATGAAGCGGAATGGGAGCTGGCCTCCTGGCTCAAACAAGACCTCGGCGTGAGCCGCCTGTCGATCGAACGAATCGTGAGTGGCACCGGCCTGGGGCATGTGGCCCACTGGCTGCTTCAGAAACCCGATGCCGTCATGCACCCCCTGCGCGGCGTGGCTGAGGCTTGGCGGCGCAACAGTTCCAACGATCTTCCCGCTCAGGTGAGCGTTGCCGCTGAAGGGGGTGATCCCTTGATGCAACGCGCGTTACAGCTTTGGCTGGAGGCCTATGGCTCAGCGGCAGGCGATCTTGCCCTTCAAGAACTCTGCACAGGAGGCCTATGGGTTGGCGGGGGCACCGCATCAAAACAATTGAAGGGACTGCAATCCGCCAGCTTTCTCAATGCGATGCGCGATAAGGGACGCTTCCGCGAACTGATCGAAGGGATGCAGGTCACAGCGGTGATCGATCCCGATGCTGGACTCTTCAGTGCAGCCTGTCGCGCCCGGATGCTGGCGGAGTCAGGTGGGACACTGGCCTGAGCAGAGGATCAGCGATGGCGCAGCCGCGCATCGGTCAGAAAGTGGTCGTGGACGTCCCGGCAACCACCGCCAATCTGGGCCCCGGATTTGACTGCCTCGGTGCAGCCCTTGATCTGAACAACCGCTTCGCGATGCGGCGGATCGAAGGGGGCGGTGAACGATTTGAGCTGATCATTGAGGGAACAGAGGGCAGTCACCTCCGGGGTGGGCCTGAGAACCTCGTTTACCGAGCGGCCCAACGGGTGTGGAAAGCTGCTGGGCTGGAACCCGTCGCCATTGAGGCACGGGTGCGTCTTGCCGTGCCGCCGGCACGGGGACTGGGCAGCAGTGCCACAGCGATCGTGGCGGGATTGATGGGAGCCAATGCCCTCGTCGGTGAGCCCCTCTCCAAGGAGAAGCTGCTGGAGCTAGCCATCGATATCGAAGGTCACCCCGACAACGTTGTGCCCTCGCTTCTTGGGGGCCTCTGCATGACCGCCAAGGCCGCATCGAAGCGCTGGCGCGTGGTGCGTTGCGAATGGACGCCGAGCGTGAAGGCGGTCGTGGCGATTCCATCGATTCGCCTGAGCACCAGTGAAGCCCGCCGGGCCATGCCAAAGGCCATCCCCGTTGGCGACGCTGTGGTCAACCTGGGTGCCCTGACGCTGCTGCTGCAAGGGCTGCGCACCGGCAATGGTGATCTGATCTCCGACGGCATGCACGATCGGTTGCACGAGCCTTACCGCTGGCGCCTGATCAAAGGCGGCGACCAGGTCAAACAGGCCGCCATGGACGCGGGAGCCTGGGGCTGCGCCATCAGCGGAGCCGGACCAAGCATCCTGGCTCTGTGCGAGGAAGACAAAGGCCCGGCCGTCAGCCGAGCCATGGTCAAAGCCTGGGAGGCGGCGGGGGTAGCCAGCCGCGCGCCGGTGCTGAATTTGCAGACCTCAGGCAGCCACTGGCAACCGGCCGACGATGAGTAGATCCACCTAAACAGGGCATTCAGCCCTGTTAGCTTTGTTAAAGATTGCGGACACGGAATGGACGCTGGGTTAGCAGAGCTTGCTGTCTCGGGCAGTCCTTTCCCTTGGTTATCGCTGATTGTGCTGTTGCCAGCGGCAGCAGCTCTGGTGCTGCCGCTGGTTCCGAGCAGCGAAGAGAAGCCATCCCCCGCGCCCAAGATCATCACCCTGGGCGTCCTGCTGGTCGATCTTCTTTTGATGATGGGGGTGTTTGCCACCCGCTTCGACCCCAGCACTGAAGGGCTGCAGCTGGTGGAGCGGGTGAGCTGGCTCCCAGCACTCGGACTGGAATGGTCCCTTGGTGTGGATGGTCTTTCAGCACCTCTCGTGGTGCTGAGCGGCCTGGTCACATTCCTTTCTGTGGCGGCCAGCTGGTCGGTTCAGCGCAAATCACGGCTGTACTTCGCCCTGATGCTTGTGCAGGCCTCGGCCCAGGGCCTGGTCTTTCTGTCGCAAGACTTCCTGCTCTTCTTCCTGGCCTGGGAGCTGGAACTTGTTCCCGTCTACCTGCTGATTGCCATCTGGGGCGGACAAAACCGCCAGTACGCCGCGACCAAATTCATCCTCTATACAGCCCTGGCCTCTCTGCTGATCCTGATCAGCGGACTGGCACTGGCCCTCTCCGGTAACACGTTCACCTTCAACATCACGGAACTAGCGGCTCGTTCTCCGGGCGGCAGCTTCGGCCTGTTGTGTTACGTGGGTTTCTTGATTGGCTTCGGCGTGAAACTGCCGATGTTCCCGCTCCACACCTGGCTGCCCGATGCCCACGGTGAGGCCAACGCTCCGGTGTCGATGCTTTTGGCCGGGGTGCTCCTGAAGATGGGCGGCTACGCCCTGCTGCGCTTCAACGTGCAGATGCTTCCAGAAGCGCACGCCACCTTGGCGCCAGCCCTGGTGATCCTTGGGATCGTGAACATCGTTTACGGCGCCCTCAACGCCTTCGCCCAGGACAACGTCAAACGCAGGATTGCCTGCAGTTCCGTGAGTCATATGGGCTTTGTGCTGGTGGGGATCGGTGCCGTTGATGCCCTGGGAATCAGCGGAGCCATGCTCCAGATGGTGAGCCATGGCCTGATCGCAGCCGCGATGTTCTTCGTGACGGGCGTGTTCTATGAGCGCACCAAGACCCTCTCGATCCCCAACATGGGCGGACTGGCCAAGGCACTGCCCATCACGTTTGCCTTCTTCCTGGCCAGCTCCCTGGCGTCGCTGGCGCTGCCGGGCATGAGTGGCTTCATCAGTGAAATCACCGTGTTCCTTGGCATCACCAGCCAGGAAGCCTTCACGTCAGTGTTCCGATCGATCACCGTTCTGCTGGCCGCCATCGGACTGGTGCTCACACCGATTTATCTGCTCTCCATGTGCCGACGGGTGTTCTTCGGCCCCAGGATTCCGGCCCTGGCCAGCGTCGCTGACATGCGCCCCAGGGAGCTGGTGATTGGCCTGAGCCTGCTGGTGCCAACCCTGGTGATCGGCATCTGGCCCCGCATTGCCATGGACCTCTACGAAGCTTCCACCAACGCTCTGGCCCTGCAGTTCATTGCCAGCTGAGATGTCGACTGTTTCCCCCCTCCTGCACGGCCAAGGGCTTCCCGAGTTCCGGGCCATTTCCCCTGAGCTCGTCAGCACAGACATCCCGGTTTTGCTCGCACAGCTGGATCGGGACTTCACTGCGCTCGAGCAGGCTCTTGAGACAGCTCTCGCCGGACCCTCGAAGCTGTCCTGGGAACGGGTGATGCAACCGCTGCAGGCCATCGGCGAACGGCTGCGTTGGAGCTGGGGTGTGGTGTCACACCTCAATGGCGTCTGCAATTCCCCTGAGCTGCGCGATGCCCATGCCGCCCAGCAACCTGATGTTGTGCGCCTCAGCAACCGGCTTGGCCAAAGCCAGATTCTTCATCGGGCCTTGATGGCCCTCCAAAGCGATCCCTCCGAACCGCTCAACCCAACCCAGGAGCGGATCCTGAAATCCGAGCTGCTCTCGATGCAGCAGCGCGGTGTTGGCCTCAGTGGCGATGAGAAAGCAGCCTTCAACAGCACCAGTGAACGCCTGGCTGCTCTCTCCACCCAGTTCGGCAACCACGTGCTCGATGCAACGCAGC
This sequence comes from Synechococcus sp. N32, assembly GCF_900473895.1. Lineage (NCBI taxonomy): Bacteria > Bacillati > Cyanobacteriota > Cyanophyceae > Synechococcales > Synechococcaceae > Synechococcus > Synechococcus sp. N32. The sequence goes on along the minus strand of NZ_UCND01000015.1, from coordinate 181,472 downwards.
AGTGGACCCTGAAACTCAGCCAGCCCCATGAGGTGGAAGGCCTGCCGCAACGGGCCTTGGAGGCACTGGCCGCCGCAGCGCGTGAAGCAGGGGATGCTGATGCGTCTGCGGAGTCCGGCCCGTGGCTGCTGGGACTGGACATGCCCCGCTATCTGCCCTTTCTCACCCACGCCAACAACCGATCCCTGCGGGAGAAGGCCTATCGCGCCCATGTGGGGCGGGCCAGTGAAGGCGAACTCGACAACCGGGCACTGATCGAGGAGATCCTGACCCTGAGGCGCGAGCAAGCGTCCCGCCTGGGCTATGCCCATTGGGCTGACCTCAGCCTCAGCGCCAAGATGGCTGACGATGTTCCGGCGGTGGAAGCACTGCTGGAAGAACTGCGCGCTGCGGCATACCCAGCAGCTGAGCAAGAACTGCAGGATCTCCAAGCCATCGCCAGGGAGCACAAGGCCCCCGAAGCCTATGAGCTGGCCCCTTGGGACATCGCCTACTGGTCGGAGAAGCTGCGCCAATCCCGGTTCGATCTGGACCAAGAGGCGCTGCGCCCCTGGTTCCCGCTGCCGCAGGTGCTCGAAGGACTGTTCAGCCTTTGTACACGTCTGTTCGACGTCGAGATCGTTGCCGCCGACGGCGAGGCACCGACTTGGAACGACGATGTGCGCTTCTTCCGGGTGAAGCGATCCGATGGCACACCGATTGCAGGCTTCTACCTCGACCCTTACAGCAGGCCCGCCAGCAAACGCGGCGGAGCCTGGATGGATGAATGCCTGGGCCTGAGCAAGAAACCCGATGGTTCTGTGGTGCTGCCGGTGGCCTACCTGGTCTGCAACCAGACCCCACCTGTGGGCGACACACCCAGCCTGATGAGCTTTGAGGAAGTGGAGACCCTCTTCCATGAATTCGGCCATGGGCTCCAGCACATGCTCACCACCGTTGAGGAACCGGAAGCCGCCGGCATCAGCAACGTGGAATGGGATGCCGTGGAACTCCCCAGCCAGTTCATGGAGAACTGGTGCCTTGATCACGCCACCTTGATGGGCATGGCGCGCCACTGGCAAACCGGTGAACCCCTGCCTGAATCGGAATTCAACAAGCTGCGCAGCAGCCGCACCTTCAATGCAGGCCTCGCCACCCTGCGGCAGGTTCACTTTGCCTTGAGTGACCTTCGTCTCCACAGCCAGTGGACCCCGGAACTTGGCGTCAGCCCAGACGGACTGCGCCGTGAGATCGCGGCCACCACCACGGTGATGGATCCCATCCCGGAGGATCAGTTCCTCTGTGCCTTCGGCCACATCTTCGCGGGGGGCTACTCCGCCGGGTACTACTCCTACAAGTGGGCTGAGGTGCTCAGCGCAGATGCTTTCTCCGCTTTTGAGGAGGTGGGTCTGGATCAGGAGGATCAGGTGCGTGCAACGGGAGCCCGCTTCCGCGACACCATACTCAGCCTCGGTGGCAGCCGATCTCCAGCAGAGGTGTTTGAAGCCTTCCGAGGCCGTCCTGCCAGCACCGAAGCCCTGATTCGCCATTCCGGCCTGGTGGCCGCGGCCTGATCTCAGGCGCGCAAGCTGCTGCAGAGCCGTCGAATCGCGGCGGGGTGGCTGATCAGTTGCTGATGGGTCCAGACCGGTATTTCCTCACACCGGCCCATGGGCAGAACGGCCCTCCAGCCGGGACACACCATCAGATCCCAGCGGCAAAAGAAACTGGAGCACTCGACCCCAGCCAGGGCATCGGGTTGGCGATTCAGCTCGCGCAGCAGGCGACTTCCCACTTTCATGTCTGCCGCACCGGCGAGGAGCGGGCGGGGAATCATCTGAGCAGCCAGGGTGCCCTGCTGCGGGCTGCCCACACTGAGGAAGCGCCGGGTGCGCTGCACCCCCCCCAGTTCCTGCAGCCAGATCCTGCCGATCACGCCCCCCATCGAAAACCCCAGAAGATCGACCCTGGTGTCAGCACCAAAGCGCTGCTGGATGTGCTGATCCAGGCGAGAGGCCAGCTGCCGCAGGGGAATCCAACCCAGACCATGGGGCAGATGCGGCGCCAGCAGCGGGCGATCGGGCTGGTCCAACCCCTGAATCAATCGATGAAACAGGCGGGGCGTGTCCCAGAGACCATGGACCAGCACCAACGGGATGCTCACAGGGCTGATCTACCGCCATGGCGGGAGCGTTCCACGAACACGCGGCCGTTAAATCCTGGAACCGGTGCAGCACATTTGGTCAATCGCAGCCAGACCGGGATGGGCCCGTACAACGTTTCCAGCCGATCCAGCATCTGCTCGCTGAAGTGCTCGATCGTGAGGCAACGAACCTGCCGGGACAAGCCTTGCAGGGCCTGAATGGCCACGCCGTAGTCCAGGCTCCGGCTCAGGTCGTCGGCCACTGCAGCAGCCTTCAGATCGAGCTGAACACTGAAATCAAGGCTGAACCATTGGCCATCCCGACGTTCGTGTTCCAATACCCCGACGTGGGCCCACAACCGCAGGTCCCTCACACCGATGCAATCCATCAGAGCGGCCGATCGATGTGGGTGAAGACGCGGCTGCCGTTGGCGTAGTCGGCAGCGATGTGGCCCTCGCCGCGCAACCGATAGCGGTAGGTCACCAACCCTTCCAGACCAACGGGTCCGCGGGGCGGCAGGGTCTGGGTGCTGATGCCCACCTCAGCGCCGAATCCGTAACGGAACCCATCGGCGAAGCGGCTGGAGCAGTTGTGATAGACCCCTGCGCTATCCACCGCTGCAAGGAAACGATCAGCCGCCTGGGCATCCTCCGTCAGGATCACTTCGGTGTGACGCGAGCCATAGGAGCGGATGTGATCGGTGGCTGCCTCGAGATCGTCCACCAGCTTCACCGCCAGGATCAGATCCAGATACTCCGTGCTCCAGTCCTCCTCCGTGGCCGCTTCCGCCACACCAAGGGCCACGCTCTCGGCATCGCCCCGCAGCTGAACCCCGGCAGCAGCGAAGGCCGGCAGCGCAGCGGCGAGAAAAGGCTGCGCAATCGAGCGGTGCACCAGCAAGGTCTCAATGGCGTTGCAGGCGGCGGGGTACTGGCTCTTGCTGTCCACCGCCACCCGAACGGCTTTGTCGACGTCGGCCGCCGCATCCACGTAGAGGTGGCACACCCCATCGGCATGGCCCAGCACCGGAATGCGGGTGTTGTCCTGGATGAAGCGCACCAGTTCGTTGCTTCCCCTGGGAATGATCAGGTCCACGAGGCCATCGAGACGCAACAAGGCCAGGCTTTCTTGACGGGTGGTGAGCAGAGCCAGGGCATCGGCAGACACCGGACTGGCCGCCAGGCCTGCCTGCAGAGCCTCCATCACAGCCTCATTGGTGCAGCGAGCCTCACTGCCGCCTTTCAACAGAGCACCGTTGCCCGAACGGATCGCCAGCGAGGCGATCTGCATCACCGCATCCGGCCTGGCTTCAAAGATCACACCCACCACCCCGAGCGGAACGGAGACCCGTTCCAGCACCAGGCCCTGATCCAGCTCCCGATGCAACTGACGACAACCCAGCGGGTCACTGAGGCTGGCCACCTTGCGGACGCCATCAATGGCCGCCGCCAACTTGGAGTCATCCAGCTTCAGCCGCGCCATCAAAGCCGGCGCCAACCCCTCGGCTGCAGAGCGTTGGAGGTCTTCACGGTTGGCCGCGAGGATGCTTTCCGCACGGTCGGTCAGCGCGTCCGCCATCGCCTGAAGCGCCTGAGCTCTCTGGCCGTCATCGGTCTGCCCCAGATCAACAGCAGCACGGCGGACAGCCGCGGCACGCTGCAGCAACGCAGCAGAAGGCTCTGGAACGCTGGACATCAAGGCAATCAATCTGGAGCCATCATCCCGTTCAGCCGCTGCAGAGCGAGCCGCGCAGCCCCCAGGCGTCCAGCGCCGTTCCCCAGACAGGCGGCTTCGATCCGCAACCCCTCCCTTGAGACGACCTGAACCCGCGACTCCACCTCGCGGCGCACCGCCGGCAGAAAGTGGCGGGCAGCACCGGCCAGGCCGCCACCCAGCAACACCAACTGCGGCGTGAACACGTACACCAGCGAAGCAACGCCACAGCCAAGGCGCTCGCCGTAACGGCTCCAAACCTCCAGGGCCTCCGGATCACCAGCATCGGCCTCTGCACTGAGCTCGCGGGGATCGCGATCACACAAGCGCCGCAGGCCAGTGATGCTGGCGAACTGCTCCAGGGAGCCACGGTTACCGCTGTTGCAGGCCGGACCATCGGGCTGAACCCCGATCAGACCGGGTTCCGCTGCAGCACCGTTGTGGCCCGTGAACAACTCACCCCTTAGAAGCACCCCCCCTCCCACACCGGTTCCGAGGGTCAGCAGCACCACATCATCAACACCACGGGCGGCGCCGAGCCAGGCCTCACCGACCACCGCACAGTTGCCGTCATTGGCAAGGGTGACCCGGCGGTTGAGCCTGGACTCCAGCCAATCCGCCAGCGGCACGTCCTCCCAGCCGGGCAGGTTGATGCAAACCCGGGCCACCCGAGCCGCCGCATCCATGGGACCGGGGAGGCCTATGCCGACCGCCTCAGCAGCATGCTCAGGATCAATCTGTTCAATGGCGTCACACAGGGCCATCGTCACGGCGCCAGGTACGGCGGGCTGCGGTGTGGGGCATTGCGCTTCCGCCAGCACCGTTCCATCATCACGAATCCGGGCCAGCTTGATCGCCGTGCCCCCGAGATCCACTCCAATCACCTGCGCGGTAGGCATGGCTCAGAACCGGAAGAACACCTGCAACTGGCTCTGCCAGGTGCCATTGGCATCCATGGCCGCGGAGACTGACGTGGTCGGTGTCAGCCGATAGGAGACCGTTCCTTGTGGAGGAACGTCGGTTGTGTTCGGTGCCATCAGAACGGAAAGGTTGAACCGGTCGGTCAACGCCACACCAAACTCCGTCACCACTGTGAGTGTTGGTGAAACACGGCCGGAGGTGCGCTCCTTCTCTGATTTCACCTCGGGGTTGACGTAGGTGGGGAAAATCGCCACCTGAAGCCGTTGCCCCATGGCATCGGTCAACGTGCCCAGCACCGGTGAGAGCAGCGACTGACTCAGCATCGTGGCCAACGCGGCGCCACCGGTTCCACCCAGGGAAGCCAGGGTGTTGCCACCGATCAAACCCAACAGCTGTTGCTCGCTCATCGGTGGCGAGCTGCGCAGGACCAGGTTGTTGCTTTCACCCAGACGGTTGGCCGGGCCGCTGACCTGGACCATGACCTTCACCAGCCGCAGTTGACCACCGCCGACATAGGCACTGCCCGTTCCATTCGAAGCAAAGAGGTTTGCGCTGGTGATCTGATCGTTGGTGCCCGCACTCACGGTGTCGGCGACCCTGGCTTGCATGGCGATATCCACGTAGGGGACAAGCCCCAGCGAAGGCGTGAACACCGCTGCATTGGCCGCCTGTGGGTCCAAACGCAATGGAGCCAGAGGAGGAACCCAGATCCTGCCGGAATTGAGCTGGATCAAACCTCGTGCCTTAAGCGAGGGATCCAAGGGGCCGTTCAACGTGACGGCACCTCCCCCTTTGAAGCTGATCCAGGGGGGCATCAGCACCTCGATATCAGGGCCGAGGGCCAGCCGAAGGTTCTCAAAGCGGATAGCCGGCAGTTTCGGCATGAACCGTTGCAGCTGATCCGGAGCTTGGATGGATCGGTTGGGACCCATCAGGACCAGAGGTTCCTGGAAGTCCCACTCCTCCTCCAGAAGTGTGTTCAACGCCTGAGTACCGAGCTGCACCGCCGCTGAGGAGCCCTCCACCCCGGTGGGTACCAGAGCTTGAAGACCGCCCCGACGCAACCGTCCGAAGAAGCCGGACTGGGGCCGAAGCGTGCCCCGCGACAGGTCCAGATCTCCGGAGAGGACGGGTTGCACCAAAGCTCCAGACACCTGCAGTTCGCCATCGGCCTGGAACTGCACGATCGGCTGTCGAATCTGAGCTTGGCTGAGTTGCAGGGTGAGCGGTGAAGACCCGCTCTGGGGGGTGAACAAGCCAAGGCTTCCTGAACCGCGCAACAAGCCGCCGCGGCCCACTTCAGCCTCCAGGCGTTGCACCAAGACGCGATCGAAATCGAACAGGATCGAGGCGTTGATCCGACTCAGCTCCTGTTCACCGATGCTGAGATCTCCATTGCTGACTACGACAAAGCCATTGGCTTGCGGTTGGTTCAACGGCCCGCGCAGCAACAGCCGCAGATTGGTGCTGCCCCGCTTCACGGCCAGGGAATCCCCAGCCAGAAGCGTCAACACGCCAAGGGCATCCCCATGGCTTTCCAGCCTCAGGTTCAAATCCGAATCGGGGCTGAAGCGCACCGTGCCGGCCACGGTGACGGCTTCCTTGCTCTCGCCTCCCTTCAGGGCCAGGTTCAAGCGGATCAACTCACGCTCAACGACAACCGATCGCTGCTCCAACTGCAGGGGCTGGCCCGCCAGGCTGGCGGAGTCGAGCAACAGATCGGAAACCAGCAGGGGGGCCGTTCCGCTGAGGTCGTAGCGGCCGCGGATGCCAACACTGCCGCGGAGCTGCGGCGGCACAGGAACCAACAACGCCAGCAGAGAGAGCGGGACCTGCAGCAGGGAGAGGTCACCGGATCCACCGAGCAACGGGCCGCGAAGCGTGGCAACCATCGGTTCAAGCTGTAGTGCCTTGGCCTGGTCATCCCCTTCAATCCAAAGGTGGGCCTTGGCGATCAGATCGGCCTTCAGGCGCTTTGGATCAGGACCGTCGATCGTTCCCGACAGATTGACCCGCCCCTCCAGACGCTCCAGCTCAGGGCCCTTGCGGGGGTGAGCCAGGGCATAGGCCTCAAGCGCCCGGCGCGATGCCGCCAGAGCTTGCAGCTGACCATCAAGCGACCCACCAAAGGTGTTGATGAACAGGGTTCCGAGATCCTCTGCACGGCCGGGGGCCAGGCCCGGTTCGGGATCGCTCCCTCTCAACTGACGGGCCAGAAGCGTCAGCCAGGTCACATCCAGGCCTTCTGCCTCGATGCCGCTGTGCATCCAGCCACCCAGGTCGCCACGGGCCTTCAGCCGAATGCTGCCCTGCAAGAGCGCCAGTGCTGCATCGGCCTGAAAACGCCCATCCCCGAGGGAACCCTCCAGCTCGAGGCTCTGCACGGCAACCCCCGCCATCGAGCCGTCCGCAATGACGGCAGACCCACGGATCGCGAGGGGGCCCGTGGCAAGGCTCCCTGAACCCGAGAGCTGACCTGCCACCGCTTTGGGCTGGTTGACCGGAGGCACGATGAAACGAAGTCCATCGATGTTGAGGTCCGCTGCACGCCAGTGATAGCGGCGTTGCTCTCCAGCCGGAGCCAGCCCGTGCAAGCGCAACTCCCCCTCACCACGGCGCAAGAGCACGGTCTTGGGCCAAGCATCGGCATCGAGTTCAGCCACGAGCGAGCCGGGCACGGCAGGCTGCTGGGCCGCCATCGCCAGACGAGCACCACGGCCCAGTTCACCGTTGAGGCTGCCTTGCCAGCGTTCGGGAACCTGCAAGGCACCAACGCGGGGTTGATTCAGCGTCAGGCTGATGTCGGGCTGAAGCCCCGACAGAGGACCCTTCACGCGCCCCCGCGCCGCCACCTGCCCGCCCAGCGGCGTACCGATCAAGGGGGTGAAACGGCTCAGGTTGAAAGGTTGGAGTTCAAAGCCGCTCTGAAGCTCACCGGTTTGCAACCGCCCCTGCGCCAGTTTCACAGGAAGGCGCGCTTCCGCCAGCAACAGCGGACTGGTGAAGTGATCCAGCACCAGGGCGGAGTCCTGCGAGGACCATCGGGTCTGAAACGACCATTCGTCCAGCAAAGGGTTGGACGCCTGGCCAAGCTTCAGGCTCAGCTCCGGTGACGCCAACCCACCACTGACGTCGACGCTTCCAAGGAGCGGAGCGGTTTGGCCCAGTCCGGCCTGCAGGGTCGGCAGCGCAGACCAGAAGCGGGGATCGATCTGAAGCTCCGTGCTGCGCAGATCCAATCGGGATCCAATCGTCCCGGCCAGCCCGAAGCGCAGTCCCGGGGCACTGAGGCGGAGTCTGTCCACGGCAACAGACGGTTGCTGGTCTTTCAACCAGGGGGTGCGCCACTGAGCGTCCAGCGTCAGGGCTGTGTTGAGCCCTATGACCTCAGGCAGCTGGATCTCACCATCAGCACTCCACCGGGGCTCCCCCCAGGGGCCCTGGATCCTGAGCTTCAACCGGTCCTGGCTTGCAGAGCTGAGGTCTGTACGGCGAACGTCAGCCTGGAGATCAAAGCTCTTGTTCAAGGCAACGGACCCTGAGGCCCGAGCCTCAAAGGCTCCAAAACGCAGTGTTGCGGGCTGCAAAATGAGTTGATCGCCCTTGCAAGCGACCCTGAGGCGATTGCTGTTCAGCGCAGCAATTTCGAGACGCTTGAGACTGAGCCCACCTCGACAGTTCAACGACCCATCGGCCCAGCCGATCTGAACATCTCCCTCCAAGGTTCCAGAGGCATCCAGATCCTGAGCGGGGGCGATGACGGCCCCCAACGGTTTCAGGTTGAGCCGATCCAGCCGCGTTCGAAGCCTGAAGCGAGGGCGATCCCAATGCCCTTGTGCATCGAGCCGCAGCACCCCTTCTGCGTCGCGCCAGCGAAGTTCCGATACGGTACTGAATAAAGCCTCCCCGAGCCGCACTGCGCCCTGACTGCGGAGTTCAAGGGTCTGCTGCTGAGGACCGAAACGGAGCAATGCAGGATCGGCCAACCGGTACTGCACGCCAAGTCGTGGCAGAGTGCCGTCGCCGCTCAGGGGCCCAAAGGTCCAGTACCGACCAGCCTCATTGGCCTGCAACTGACCACGCAGCCTGTGCACCGTGATCTGCAGAACCGGCTGCAGACGCCGAAGACTCGCCAAGGGAGCAAGGCCCACCTCAAGCCCCGCCAGGCTCAGTTCAGAACGATCCGCCGCAGACGGCAGGATTCGACTCGGCCCGATGGCGATCCCCAGGCCCAAGGGGCGAAGTCCTTCGTAAGGGCCAAGATCCACGTCGTGGCCCAGAGGACCCGACAACGTGCGCTCCAAGCTGGGGCGCGCACGGCTCAGGATGCCTTCGGCAGCGTGGTCAAGGGCGATCAAGCCTGCTGCTCCAGCCCCGACCAGAACAAAACTTCCCGCAACCAACCAGGTCCTGCGCCGCGTTTTCCCCATCAGACGCGGCGATCTCCCCGGAATATCGCGCAATATAAGGAGACTGTTTTCAGTCCACCAGACCCCATGGCCTTCGATCAGCTGCTGCTTACTGCCGCTCCCTGGCTGGGTTGGTCTGGGCTTGGGCTTGGAGCGCTAACGGCAGTTGCCTTTCTCGCCAAGTGGGGCATTCGGTTTCGACTGGTCGGCGTGAGCAGCTTCACCCTGCTGCTGGCCGTGAGTTGCTGGGCATTCGGCGTGAGCTACACACCGCCAGTGGTGGTGGAGGGTGCCGTGCGGGCACCGATCGTGTTCGATAACGGCAACGACCTGGTGGTCGCCCAGGTTCCTGCCGACTTGGCCCCAACAACAGTTCAAGCCACCCTGGAGCAATTGGAGGGCAACCTGCGCGGCTCAGGTCGCTCCAGCAGCACCGTGCTGGTGCGGTTGCGGGGCATCCAGCCGGAGGGCGATGGGCTGGGACGCCCCGTCATCCTGGGCGAGGTGAGCAAGACCTTGCGTTGATGCCGAACTTCAACGACGCGATCGAGGAGCTCCCCCAGTCGTTTCGCAGGGAACAACAGGAACTTGATCGAGCCGGTATCAAGCGCTGGTCCAGCATTCGTGATCTAACGGATCTGCAACTGAGCCAACTCGCCCGCAGTGGCCAGGCTTCGGCCCGAAACCTCAAGCGGCTGCGGGGCATGGCCGATTTGGTCTGCCGCTTGGAATTGCCTCCCCAGGACGCCGCGCTGCTGATGCATGCGGGCATCGCCACGCCCGCCGCACTGGCGGCATGCACCCCCGAACGTCTCGTGCGCCAGACCGGAAGGCTGGAGCGCAGCCTTGGAACCAAACGGCCTGCCGTGGTGGATCTGCGGGTTGCCGGCGATTGGATCCGCCGCGCCAGGCAACTGACGAACTGACCCCAGCCACCCTGCCTTGGCATCCAAAACTGCGTATGAACCTGTTATGGGCTTGAAACTCCTACGCACAGCTTTGATCGCTCTGGCGCTCCTGGGCTCACCATTGCTCGTGGTTGCCGCTGACTCGGACTTGCTCAACAGCGTCAAACGCAATCCAGAAAAAGCAAAAGCCATGTGCCGTTCGTTCCGGCAAATGAACGCCAACGGCCGATCGCCATTCTCCAAGCCCCATATCAACAAGGTCGCCGCCAGCGAGAAGCTGAGTTTTCAGGATGCGGAAATCCTCATGACCTACATCGTGGGGATGCATTGCGCCGATGTCCGCTGAGACCAGCGGAATTGTCTGCCGATCTGCAGCGCTGAAGACGGCCGATGGCGTGGTGCTGCGTTCACGGTTGTGGCATCCAAGCGGCGAAGGCCCCTGGCCTGCCCTGCTGATGCGGCAGCCCTACGGCAGCCGCATCGCCTCAACCGTGACCTACGCCCACCCCAGTTGGTGGGCGTCCCATGGCTTCCTGGTGGTCGTTCAGGACGTCCGAGGACAAGGCGAGTCGGAGGGACGTTTCCGGGGGTTTGGTCAGGAAACAGCCGACACCAGCGCCACCCATGCCTGGGTGCGGCAGCTGCCGGAATGCAATGGACGCCTGGGGGTCTACGGGTTTTCGTATCAGGGCCTGACCCAGCTCACCGCAGCTGAATCGGCCCCACCGCCGGAGTGCACCGCTCCGGCGATGACCGGCCTGGACGAACGACGCCATTGGAGTTGTGAAGGCGGTGCCCACTGGTGGCACCTTGGCCTGGGCTGGGGGCTGCAGCTGGCGGCCCTCCAGGCCCAGCGACGCGGAGATGCAACGGCCTGGCTGGAGATCCGCCGCAGCCTTGAAGACAACCGCTATCTGCGGGACGGACCAACCCTGCTGGAGCGCCATGACCCCGAAGGCATGGCCTGGAGCTGGTTGAACAACGACCCCAGCAACGATCAGCATTGGACGGTTCATCACGCCCCGGAGAGCTGGCTCCAGCGGCCGATGCTGTTGATCGGTGGATGGTGGGATCCGCATCTGGTGGGTCTGCTGGACCTCTGGCATCGCAGCCAAGCGGCAGGCGGGCAGCCATCCCTGCACATCGGGGCTGCCTCCCATCTGCAGTGGTGGCCGGAAACCCAGCAGCTGATGCTTCAGTTCTTCCAACAACATCTGCAGGATCGCCCCCCGCAGGAACCGCAGCCCAGTCACCAGCTCTGGAACATCACCCAGCATCAGTGGAACGCGATCCCCGCACCCGCCACGGGCAGGTCAGCGTCATGGGGACTGCGCAGCCATGGACTGGCCTGCATCGACCCAAGTGAAGGCGCCCTTGTGGCGGATGGAGAAGGAGAAGGAAGCGTGGTCATCGTTCATGACCCGTGGCGAGCGGTTCCGGCCATCGGGGGACACCTCGGAACAAACCCTGGCCCCGCTGAGCGCACGGCCGTGGATCAACGCAGCGACGTCGCGACATTCACCACCGCACCCCTGGTCGATGAGCTGCTGCTGTCAGGTCAACCGCACCTCGTGTTGGACGCCGAAGCGGACCAGCCCGGGTTTGATCTTTGCATCAGCCTCTCGCGCCTTCCCGCGGAAACCAACAGCGTTGATCAACTGAGCACGGGAGTCGTCCGGATTCGCGGAGAGGAGGCGTTGCAGCCAGCCAGGCGCAGCGTGACCCTCCAGCCGCTGCACGCGAGCCTGGCTTGTGGCGATCGACTGAGGATCTCCGTTGCCGCAGCAGCGTGGCCCGCCATTGGCGTCAACCCTGGCCACGATGCCGTGCCCTGCGGAGCACCAAGCCCAGAGCATCGTGTGGTGACGCTGACACTGAAACTTGCTGACTCCACCCTGCAGCTGAACCCCTTTGATTCCGGCAGACTGAAGCTCGACTGACCTTTGTGCTTTGAAGCTCTCCGCTGCCCTGCTGGCCATCGCTCTGTCGGCTCCCATGGGGTTGATCAGTCCCGCAGCAGCAGAGCAACTCACCAAAACCGAACTCACCCCAGGCCAAGCAACAGCGGCGGCTGAATTGCTGCTGGAGGCCCTTAAAGAGCGCCAGGGAGACGTCATGCACGACGCCCTAGCCGCCCCCGTGCAAGCCAGTATCGATGTGAACACCGTCCAAGCGCGCCTGGACCAACGCGCAGCCATTGATGCAACCCGCGTTGTCAGCGTGACCCCTGGCTACAACACAACAACCATCGATGCGGTGGTGACCACTGCATCCGGTGACGAAGGGATGCTGATGGTGCTGGATGAGGACGGCAAACTGCTCGCCTGGAAGTGGAGCGACCGGATCCTGCCGATCGAAACAACGGCCCTCGACTTCACCCGCGACCTGGCAGCAGGACGCTGGATTGCCGCGCGATCCAAGATGTCCCTCCAACTCCAGGAGGATCTGGCCCCGGGAGACCTGGAACGCAAATGGACCAAGCTCAGCCAGGTGTCGGGTGGGTTCCGCAAGGTCAAGGACGCTGTGATCGCCCATCAAGGCGGCGATCAGCAGCTCGTGCTGGTGGCTGTCGCCTTCGGCCAGGCCACAACCAACCTGTTCGTGATCTTTGACGCAAACGGTCGGATCATCAACGTCGACATTTCCAGAGACTTCGTCTGATCAACAGCGGATCTGTTTCGTAAATCGGGCTTAACATCTCGCCCAATTCACAGATCTCCCATGGGTGTCGCCGCAGTCCTCGACTGGATGGTGCAGGACGGCGAACGGTTGGCGAATTGTCGCCATGACCACCCGTTTGCGGTGCTTGGTCCTCAAGCCTCGGATCAGGGTTGGACCGTGCGGATGTGGATGCCGGAAGCCCAAAAAGTCACCCTGTTGCAGGCTGGCGACGAGATCGCCATGACAACGCCGAACCACCCCTGGGTGTTCGAGGCCCAGCTCAACAGAGACCCCGGCTGCACGTACCGGGTCAGGGTTGAGCGGGGCGGGATCGTGCACGAACAACACGACCCCTGGGCCTTCCGCGGCGAATGGATGGGCGAAGTGGATCGCCACCTGTTTGCTGAAGGCAACCATCACCACATCTGGCAAAAGATGGGTGCCCACCTCACCGAGCGTGACGGGGTCAAGGGTGTGATGTTTTGCCTGTGGGCGCCCAGCGCTCTCACTGTCTCCGTGATTGGAGATCTGAATTCATGGGACGGACGTCACCACCCCATGCAGCAACGCGTCGGAGGGATCTGGGAACTGTTCATCCCCGGCCTCGAGGAGGGGCATCTCTACAAGTACGAAATCCGTACCCAAGAGGGCCACTGCTACCAAAAGGCTGATCCTTACGGCTTCCAGCACGAGGTCCGCCCAGACAACAGCTCCGTTGTGGCTCGCCTGGGCGGATACCAATGGTCCGATCAGGGCTGGATGCAGAAGCGCGACAGCAGCAACGCGCTTGATCAACCGATCTCGGTGTATGAAATGCACCTGGGCAGCTGGATCCACGCCTCAGCGGACGAGCCCTGGATTCAACCCGACGGCACCCCTCGAACGCCCGTTCCCGCAGCGGAGATGAAACCAGGCGCTCGCCTGCTCACCTACGCCGAACTCGCCGATCGCCTGATTCCCTACGTCAAGGAGAGAGGCTTCACCCACATCGAGGTGATGCCGATCACCGAGCATCCCTTCGACGGCTCCTGGGGCTATCAGGTGACGGGTTGGTATGCCCCCACCAGCCGTTACGGAACGCCCGATGAATTCCGGACCTTCGTGGATCGCTGTCACGCCGAAGGCATCGGCGTGATCATCGACTGGGTTCCGGGCCACTTCCCGAAGGATGCCCACGGCCTGGCCTTCTTTGATGGCACCCATCTCTATGAGCACAGTGATCCCCGGATCGGAGAACACAAGGAATGGGGAACGCTGATCTTCAACTACAGCCGCAACGAGGTTCGTAATTTCCTCGTCGCAAACCTGGTGTTCTGGTTCGAGCAGTTCCACATCGATGGCATTCGCGTGGATGCCGTGGCCTCGATGCTCTATCGCGACTACCTGCGTCCCGACGGGGAATGGCTGCCCAATGAGAACGGTGGTCGGGAGAACACCGAAGCCGTTCGCTTCCTGCAGCAGGCCAACCACGTGCTGTTCCAGCACTTCCCAGGGGCCCTCTCGATCGCGGAGGAATCAACCACCTGGCCGATGGTGACGCAGCCCACGGACAGCGGCGGCCTCGGATTCAACCTCAAATGGAACATGGGTTGGATGCACGACATGCTCGATTACTTCGAGCTGGACCCGTGGTTCCGCCAGTTCCACCAGAACAACATCACGTTCTCGATCTGGTACACCTACACCGAGAACTTCATGCTGGCCCTGAGCCACGATGAAGTGGTGCACGGGAAGAGTCATCTCCTGCACAAGATGCCGGGAGATGACTGGCAGAAGTACGCCAACACCCGGGCGTTGCTCTCCTACATGTGGACGCACCCCGGCAAGAAGACGATCTTCATGGGGATGGAGTTCGGCCAGCGGGCTGAATGGAATGTATGGGGCGATCTCCAGTGGGATCTGCTCAACTACGACCCCCACAAGGGCATCCAGCGTTTGGTGGATGACCTCAACGTTCTCTACAAGGCAGAACCGGCCCTCTGGCGGGACGACTTCGACCAGTTCGGCTTCCAGTGGATCGATTGCAACGACAACCGCCACTCCGTGATCAGCTTCATGCGTCGGGAGAGTGCCAGCGGCACCTGGCTGGTGGTGGTGGCGAACTTCACGCCCCAAAGTCACTCCCACTACCGCGTGGGCGTTCCTCTCTCTGGGTTCTACGAGGAGATCTTCAACTCTGATGCAGCCAAGTACGGCGGCAGCAACCTCGGCAACATGGGCGGCAAACCAACAGACGAATGGGGCATCCACGGCTACGAGAACTCCTTGGATCTCTGCCTGCCGCCGCTGAGCCTGATGGTGTTCAAGCACGACCCGAAACGCAGCCTGAGCAGCAGCGAGCCGGACAACATCGTGTGACGAACGTGATGACAAAGAGGGGATAAAGCTCTAGCCAAGGCCTCGATTCGGGTAGGTTTCCGGCTGACCTGACCGGGCTTGATGAGCGACTCTTTACCCCTGCTCCTGCGTGCTGCGCGCGGTGAATCGGTGGAGCGTCCTCCGGTGTGGATGATGCGCCAGGCCGGTCGCTACATGAAGATCTACCGGGACCTGCGGGACAAGTACCCCAGCTTCCGTGAGCGTTCCGAAAACCCTGATCTCTCCTATGAGATCTCGATGCAGCCGTTTCACGCCTTCAAGCCCGATGGCGTCATCCTGTTCTCCGACATCCTCACGCCCCTACCGGGGATGGGAATCGATTTCGACATCATCGAGAGCAAAGGCCCCCAGATCGGCGATCCAATCCGGAGCATGGCCCAGGTGGATGCCCTGCGCCCCCTCACCCCCGCCGAGTCGATGCCGTTTGTGGGTGAAGTGCTGGGTCGTCTGCGTCAAAGCGTTGGCAACGAAGCAGCGGTTCTCGGCTTCGTTGGTGCCCCCTGGACCCTGGCCGCCTACGTGGTGGAGGGCAAGAGCAGCAAGAACTACGCGGTGATCAAGGCCATGGCCTTCCGCGAACCCGAAATCCTGCACAAGCTGCTCGACCACTTCGCCGAGTCGATCGCCAATTACCTGCGCTATCAGATTGATTCCGGCGCCCAGGTGGTGCAGATGTTTGATTCCTGGGCGGGCCAGCTGAGCCCAGCGGACTACGACACCTTCGCTGCCCCTTATCAGAAGAAGGTGGTGGATCTGGTCAAGCAAACGCACCCCGACACCCCCTTCATCCTCTACATCTCCGGCAGCGCCGGCGTGATCGAGCGGATGGCCAACACCGGTGTTGACATCGTTTCGCTGGATTGGACCGTGGACATGGCCGAAGCACTGGCCCGTTTGCCGGAGCACGTTGGTGTTCAGGGCAACGTGGATCCCGGCCTGCTGTTCGGCACCCCGGAGGCGATTGAGGCCCGCATCGATGACTGCGTGCGCAAGGCCCGCGGCCGCAAGCACATCCTCAACCTCGGCCATGGAATCCTGCCGGGTACACCGGAAGAGAATGGTGAAGCCTTCTTCCGGGCCGGCAAGAGCGTGATGGACCGTCTCGGGGCCGTCGTTTGACCCGCATCCTGGTGACCGGCGCCAGCGGATGCGTCGGTCAGTACATTTCCCGCTGGCTTCTGGACCACTCCGATGCCGAGCTGCTGCTCTGGCTGAGGGACCCCGCCAAACTCACCGCTGTTCCAGCAGACCATCCCCGCATCCGCCTCTTGTTGGGGGACCTGCGGGACACCGACCGTTTTGCCCAAGAGCTGGCCTCGGTGAACCGGGTAATTCACACCGCCACAGCCTGGGGTGACCCCGAGCGGGCCGAACAGGTGAATGTGGTGGCTGTGAAACGGATGCTGGCGCTTCTGGATCCCAGCAAACTCGAGCAGATCATTTACTTCTCAACGGCCAGCGTGCTCGATCGGCACCTGCGCCCCCTGCCGGAAGCTCTGGCCTACGGCACGGAATACATCCAAACCAAGGCTCGCTGCCTCAGGGATCTGGAGCAGCACCCGCTAGCCAGCAAAGTCGTGGCGGTGTTTCCCACCTTGGTGTTCGGTGGACGGGTTGACGGCACCAGCCCCTTCCCCACCAGCTACCTCACCGAAGGTTTGGCTGAAGTCAGCCGTTGGCTCTGGCTGGCCCGCTGGCTTCGGGTGGATGCGAGCTTCCACTTCATCCATGCGGAAGACATCGCCCGCATCTGTGGCCTGTTGGCCACACGCCCCCATGAACCGAACCGAGAACCCGGGCAAGGCGCCCTGCGCCGGGTGGTGATGGGACAACCGGCCATCTCGGTGAACGACACCGTGAGAACCCTCTGCCGCTGGCGCGGTGTGGCCCGAACGCCCGGCATTCCGCTCTGGCCATGGCTAATTGAGACCTTGATTCGCGTTCTGCCAATCGAAGTGAATGCCTGGGACCGGTTCAGCATTCGCCAGCGCCACTTCATTCATGACCCGGTGACGCAGCCGGAACGTTTCGGTGGCAGCAGCCATGCCCCTGACTTGGCAACAGTTCTTAGCGATTCCGGTCTACCCAACCGCGGAACCCCCAGACCGGCGCGTAAGGTCAATACATCGACCTAGCACTTTCATGCGCTCCGTCATCCGCACCATTGCAGCTGCCTGCTGCGCCTTCCTGATGCTGATCGGCCTCAACGTCGGCAGCGCTCAAGCCGCCACTGTTGAAGTGAAGCTCGGCACCGACGGCGGCATGCTGGCTTTCGAGCCCGCCACCGTGAACATCAAGGCCGGCGACACCGTCAAGTTCGTCAACAACAAACTGGCTCCTCACAACGCTGTTTTCGAAGGTCACGACGAGTACAGCCACTCTGATCTCGCCTTCAACCCCGGCGAATCCTGGGAAGAAACCTTCGCCACCGCTGGCACTTACGACTTCTATTGCGAGCCCCACCGCGGTGCTGGCATGGTCGGCAAGGTGGTTGTTGAGTGATTCCTGGATTTCTGAGGAAATCTCCGAACATCTCAAACTGAACTGAAAGCCTCGAGCTGTGTATCAACCACAGCTCGGGGTTCTTTTTTTTGCCAGCAACGATGGATAGCTTGGGGCATTGAGGGGGGTTGCGATGGCACGCTTATCAGGCCTGATCCTGACGTTGCTGTTGATCGTTGGCGCAACAGGTCTGCTGTCTGCTCCGGCAATAGCGATCGACACGATGGAAAGCTCCGCCTTGGAGCGAGGTGAGCAGATTTTCAACAGCAACTGTGCGGCCTGTCACATGGGTGGCGGCAATGTGATCCGCGCCAACCGAACGCTGAAGATCAGCGACTTGAACGACCATGTGGAGGCCTACTCCAGCTCCCCGCTGGAGGCCCTGGAGCATGAGATCGAGGATGGGCTGAATGCCATGCCCAGCTATGCCGACAAACTAAGTGAAGAAGAGATCATGGCGGTGGCTACCTACGTTGAACAACGGGCCGAATTTGGCTGGTCCAGGCGATGAGTCGGGAAGCTCTTCGGGATTTTCTGCGGGCTGTGGAGCACCACCAGGGCTTGCGGCGTGATGCAGCCCAATGCCGTGATGACGATCAACTGTTGGCCCTGGCACGCCGCCACGGCTTCAATGTAATTCAGCGGGATCTCTGCGACGACGCCCGCGAATCAGCCATCACCAGCTGGTTCGAAACCAGCCGGATCCAGCGCTCTTTTCAATCAACACCCTCCCAATCAACACCCCCGCAATCACCAAAGACCTGATGGCCGTTGTCACCCTGCTCAGTGATTTCATCGACGGCACCAGCATGGCCCTGGCGGAAGACACCGATGCCGCCGATCTGAACGCCTTCATGACCGCCAATCAAGGCCGACTCTGGGCGAGCGTGCAGCAGCGCCGCCGGCAGCGACAGCAAACCATCAAGCGGCGAGGTCCGGGAACGGTGTATTTCGCCGCGGACGCCCCAGGGGCTGCCGCCGTGGAGCGCTACCTCGGCAGTGAAACGGGCTCAGCTGAGGAAGCAGCGGCACTGCAGGAGATGCGGAGCGCTGGGGTGGAGATCGCCCCCCATGTGGGAGCAGACCGTGAACGGGATGTTCTGCTCAACGGCCGGTTGAAGGACCTGACGACCCAGGCCAAGGCCAAGGGTTTTGGTTGAAGCCATGGGCGATGCAGCGATGACACTTCCTGAGAACCCGCTTGGCCTGCAGAGTTTTGACGAGTTGGTGGAGTGGACCGTGTCCTACCTCCACTTCAAACACGCCCTGGAGGTGATTGCCTTCACCCCAGAGGCCGCAACGTCGTATCTCGATCGCTTCAGCGCGTTCAGCAGCCGCTATGCCACGGAAATGAAAAAACAGGACATCCTTGAGGCCCGCCTCCCCAAAGAGATGCGGGAGAGCATCGAAGCCGAAAACTCTCACCGCGCACTTCTACGGGAGCTGCTCAACGGCTGATCAGACACCAACTTCGATCCGAAGATGATTTGATCGTCGTGTTGTTCACATGGGAAAAATCCATCCAGAACAACATTTAAAGCGCCCCCAATTGAGCCGAAAAGCGAAGATCAGCCCCCATCAACTTGGCAACCAACCAGGGCACCACCAACTGCGCCAGCAGGAATCGACCATATCCAATTGTCCTTTTTCGCAAGAGCACCTCCCAAAGCACCACCCAGAACACCACCGGCCAACGTTCCTTCCAAACAAGAGTTGTTGTCTTCCTTGCCAGGTTTCACAACAACAGGACGTGCATCAGTTGTGGAATGAGAATGATGGTCATGGGCGACATATCCCTCCCGATGCTTATGACTCTTCTTCCCATGAAAATGCATGTTCTTGGGACATGGTCGTTCAACCCTGACCTCACGACTGCTCACGTAACCAGGGTTTTCACGCGTACCAGGGTGGTATTTCTCAACATATTCATTCTTGTAGCAAGTTTTTGCGCGTGAATAACTCTTGTGAGCGAGAGCTGGCTGTTGCAACAAGGGGATGAACAGATTCCCCGCAAGAAAAGCAAGCAAGACTTTTTTCATTAATCCAACATCACATGCATTTAATCATCGTACAACGGCTTTCCACTGCAAACATGTCTTGGCATGTCTGAGGTGCGACAGAATGTGTCCAGCCAACATGAAAACCAATTTCTTCAAGTTTGAGTGCTGGCAGATCACGTCAACTGAAACCAGATCACTCAATAGATTCGTGGCAAATTCCCTCATTTTCATCCCCCGATTGAGGGATCTTTGAACATGCCTCGATCCCCAAACCAGGGACGTGATGAATCAATCTTGAACTTGTGCAATCCATCCTCGAAGACCTTTAAAACGCGGACGACTGCCATCGCAGCAGCAAAGTGCCTAGGACGACGCTTTTGCTGCTTGCAGTACCGCGAGATAGAGATCCTCGTCGATTTCCCGGATGTCGTACTCCGTGGGTTTCACACCATGGTGGTGCTCATGCACCACCATCCAACAGCTGCGTTCCAGCTCACCGCCAGCCGTTGCTGCGAGCGCCAGGCCCTGCTGCACGAGTGAGTCCACCAGCGGCTGATCAGGCATTGGCATCCAAGGGTTCGGCAAACTCTAAAAAGACACCCCGGTTTGCCGCTCCCTGGTGTGGGGACCGATCCAAAGGCTTCGGTTTGCCCCCACTGAAAACGGAACAAGCCCCATACGGTGAACCCAGTTGAAACGCATCCGAGATGCAACCCACGGCGGAACAGTTCACCGAACAAGCCTGGGCCGCCATCGTCGCCGCCCAGCAACTGGCGCAGAGCGCCAGGCATCAGCAACTTGAAACGGAGCATCTGCTGCTTGCGCTGTTGCAGCAGAACGGTCTGGCTGGACGCATTCTCAGCAAAGCAGGGGTCGACGTCGGCAATTTCCAGGCGGCCGTCGACAGCCATCTCAGGCAGCAGCCCAGTCTTGGCTCTCCATCGGAATCGGTGTTTCTGGGACGCTCCCTCAACAGCTGCCTGGATCGCGCCGAAACAGCCCGCGATGGTTTCAGTGACAGCTACATCGCCATCGAACATCTGTTGCTGGCCATTGCCGACGATGAACGCTGCGGCAGACAACTGCTCAGCCAAGCGGGCGTTGACACCAGCAAACTCAAAGAAGCCATTACAGCCGTGCGAGGCAACCAGACGGTGACCGATCAAAACCCGGAAGGGACCTATGAATCGCTTGAGAAGTACGGACGGGACCTGACGGCCGCCGCCCGTGACGGAAAGCTGGACCCGGTGATCGGTCGCGACGAGGAGATCCGGCGCACCATCCAGATCCTCAGCCGGCGCACCAAAAACAACCCCGTGCTGATCGGCGAACCCGGGGTCGGCAAGACCGCCATTGTTGAGGGATTGGCGCAGCGCATCGTGAATGGCGATGTGCCCCAGGCCTTGCAGAACCGTCAGCTCATCGCCCTCGACATGGGAGCCCTGATCGCCGGTGCGAAATACCGCGGTGAGTTCGAGGAACGGCTCAAAGCTGTTCTCAAGGAGGTCACCGCCTCGGAAGGCCAGATCGTGCTGTTTATCGATGAAATCCACACGGTGGTGGGCGCTGGCGCCACCGGTGGAGCCATGGATGCCAGCAATCTGCTCAAGCCGATGCTGGCTCGGGGGGAACTGCGCTGCATTGGCGCCACCACCCTCGACGAGCACCGCCAGCACATCGAAAAGGACCCCGCCTTGGAGCGTCGCTTCCAGCAGGTGCTGGTGGATCAACCCAGCGTGGAAGACACGATTTCAATCCTGAGGGGCCTGAAGGAGCGCTATGAGGTGCATCACGGTGTGCGCATTGCCGACAGTGCCCTGGTGGCTGCTGCTGTGTTGAGCAGCCGCTACATCGCCGACCGCTTCCTGCCCGACAAGGCCATCGATCTGGTGGATGAGTCGGCCGCCCGCCTCAAGATGGAGATCACCTCCAAACCGGAGGAGATCGATGAAATCGATCGCAAGATCCTGCAGCTGGAGATGGAGAAGCTCTCCCTCGGCCGTGAATCCGACAGCGCCAGCCAGGAACGCTTGCAACGGATTGAACGGGAACTGGCGGAACTGGGCGAACAGCAAAGTTCCCTGAATGCCCAGTGGCAGCAGGAGAAAGGAGCGATCGATGAGCTGTCGTCGCTCAAGGAAGAGATCGAACGGGTGCAGCTGCAGGTGGAACAGGCCAAACGCAGCTACGACCTGAACAAAGCAGCGGAACTGGAATACGGCACCCTGGCCTCGCTGCAGAAGCAGTTGCTCGAACAGGAAGCCCAGATCGCCTCAGAGGAGCCTGGCGAGAAAGGCTTGCTGCGGGAGGAGGTGAGTGAAGACGACATCGCCGAGGTGATCGCCAAGTGGACCGGAATCCCTGTGGCGCGGCTGGTGCAGAGCGAAATGGAGAAGCTGCTGCAGCTGGAGGATGACCTGCATCAGCGGGTGATCGGCCAGCACCAGGCCGTCACCGCCGTCGCCGATGCGATTCAACGGTCCAGGGCGGGGCTGAGCGATCCGAACCGCCCCATCGCCAGCTTCCTTTTCCTCGGCCCTACGGGTGTGGGCAAGACGGAACTCTCCAAAGCCCTCGCCAACAGGCTGTTCGACAGCGATGACGCCATGGTTCGCATCGACATGTCGGAGTACATGGAGAAGCACACCGTGAGCCGTTTGATCGGGGCACCTCCCGGCTACGTGGGCTATGAGGCCGGTGGCCAGCTCACCGAAGCGGTGCGTCGTCGGCCCTACGCCGTGATCCTGTTCGACGAGGTGGAGAAAGCCCACCCGGATGTGTTCAACGTGATGCTGCAGATCCTCGATGACGGCCGTGTCACCGATGGGCAGGGCCGCACCGTGGACTTCACCAACACCGTGCTGATTCTCACCAGCAACATCGGCAGCCAGTCGATCCTTGAGCTGGCCGGCGATCCCGAGCAGCATGGAGCGATGGAAAGCCGGGTGAATGACGCTCTCCGGGCCCATTTCCGGCCGGAATTCCTCAATCGCCTCGACGATCAGATCATCTTCCACAGCCTCAGGCGGGAGGAACTGCGCCAGATCGTCACCCTTCAGGTGGAACGTCTGCGCCAGCGGCTGGCTGAGCGCAAGCTGGAGCTCAGCCTGAGCGATGGGGCCGCCGACTGGCTTGCCAATGCTGGATACGACCCCGTCTATGGGGCACGACCGCTGAAACGCGCTGTGCAGCGGGAACTGGAGACACCCATTGCCAAAGCGATCCTGGCGGGTCGTTACAGCGAAGGGCAGGCGATCAGCGTGGAGCTGGAAGCGGACGCGTTAGCCCTGCGCTGAAAACCAGGCGGGAACAGCGCTGTAGGTGGCGGCATTGCGGCTGTTCTCCCGCGCCTCCACGCCAAAGCAACAGGTGCGACCGCCGTCCCGCTCCCGCAGCAGCTCATTGGCCCAAGTCCAGATCAAGGCCGCCGTTGCCTCCATGCCCACGTTCTCCATCACGCGGAGATCAATGGCCTGGAGGTCATGCAACCGCTGCCATTCCGCCAGCAGTGGATCGTCGGCATTGACCAGAAAGGTGTGGTCGAACTGCTGCCTCAGGCGTTCTTCGAAGGGGCGAAGGCTGGAGAAATCAACAACAAACCCGCAGGCATCCAGCTCCGTTGCGGCGAACCAGAGGTTGAAACTGCGGCTGTACCCATGCACGAAGCGGCAATGGCCCTGGTGGCGCCACTGACGGTGACAGCAGGGATAGCCGCTGAAGGCTTTGCTGCAGCTGTAGGGGGTCGGAGAAACGAGCAAGGGGCGAAAACGCGGAATGGAGCACGCTGCGGGAAGATTCAGGCGTTGCCCGAATGTCCGAGGCCTGATGCAGCCCCTCAGCCCCGCCTTCATTGACCAACTCCGTTTTAACGAAGCGGGGCTGATTCCAGCTGTGGCCCAGGACTGGCTGGACGGGGCGGTGCTGATGGTGGCCTGGATGAACCGGGAGGCCATCGAAGCCACCCTGCGCAGCGGTGAGGTGCATTACTGGAGCCGCTCACGCCAGGAGCTTTGGCACAAGGGGGGCACTAGTGGTCACGTCCAGACCATGCGGGAGATCCGCTACGACTGTGATGCCGACGTGCTGCTGGTGATCGTGGAGCAGGCTGGGGATGTGGCCTGCCACACCGGCTCCCGCAGCTGTTTCTATGAAAACAGCGATGCACGAACCAAAGGTGGAGCCGAGGCTTTAGCGCCACCAACGGATGCCTGCACCGAACTATTCCGGGTGATCGAAGGGCGACGCGAGCAGCCGGAGGAAGGCAGCTACACCAACAAGCTGCTGGCAGGGGGAGACAACAGCATCCTCAAAAAAATCGGCGAGGAGAGTGCTGAATTCGTGATGGCCTGCAAAGACGACAACGCCGCCGAGATCGCCGGCGAAGCGGCCGACATCATCTTCCACATGCAGGTGGCCCTGGCCCATCACGGCGTGAGCTGGCGGCAGGTGCAGGAAGTGCTGGCCGCACGACGGGGTGCCCCGCGCCGACACTAAGGCAGACAGGGGCTGTCGCTGCTGATCACCACTTCATCGCCAAGCTCCACGGTGTCCAACAACACCCCCATGGTGAGCTTTCCGGCATTGATGCAACCGCCAGTCACCGCCTTGCCGATCCGGGACTCGTCATTGGTGCCGTGAATGGCGAAGCTGTACCAGCGAAAGACGCCGTCGTAGGTGTTGAAACGGAAGGGCTGCTCTGTGGCAGGCACAGGAGCCAGGCTGATGTAACCGATGCCGTATTCCCCGGTTTCCCCATCACCTTTGAAGTCGATGGAGTTCATGTTGGTGAAGAGGCTCTCGCGCAGCTCCTCTTCTGATTTGCCGGATTGCTCCACCAGTGCCGGATCCATCTCGAAGCGGTCGTTGCTGAGGATGGCGTTGACCTGAAAGGTTCCAAGCGGAGTGACGCCCTCTTCAAAGGTGGTGCCTTCACAGGCAATGCCATGGCGACCATGGCCAACGGTGAAACGCAACGGCCCCTCAGCACGATCCAACACACCTTCGCTGGCGGCTGGATTGCTGCCGTCCAGCTGAATCCGAATCGGTGCTCGAACCTGTGGGTCCTGCTGGGGCAGGCTGTTGTTGGAACGACAACCCACCAGACTCAGCAGCAGACCAGCCAGCGCCAGAGAACGGATCAGGTGCATCGATCAACCACGACTGCCGGCAGCATGCCGCGCCCGAATGGTGACGTCACTCAAGTGATTCAGATTCGGCCGGTTCGATGGGCTTTCGAAGCGTTGAACCGAAACGGGTGGATTGCTGCATGACCCACGCCAGCGTGAGGCGATCCCGCTGCGATGGCACCAACACCGGACGCTCGCCCTGGCTGATCGCCAGAACATCAGTGGGAACAGGACTGTGGCCCCAAAGGCCAAAGGCGTGGCCCAGCTCATGCAGAGCGGTGGCCTGCAGTGCTTCCGCTCGCAGCCCTGGTGACACCATCACCTTCACCAGGGGTTCAAGCCTTCGGCGGCCCTGGCGCTGCACGTCCACAACCTGAAGCTGTGTGCGTCCGTTGCTGGCGCGCCACACCCCAGCAACCTGCCGGCGGGCCGGACGCTGCCGATGAATCAACACGTTGGCCTGGTCCGGATTGTCCACCAGCGTGAGCGGAACCAGTGCACCCCAGGTGGTCAGCGCCGATGACACTTGATCAAACCAACGTTGGTCCCAGCGGTTGGCCGGCGTGGCGGCGGCGGGCTGAACCCACACGCACCAGTGCTTCAACACCGGAGGGCCCAGGGAGGTGGTGGCGATGGAGGAGGCATAGCCCGGCCTTTGGCCTGGAGGCTGGCGTTCCAAAGCCACCTGCAGGATTCGAACCTGCTGTTGCGGAGGACAGAGCTCGGGCTGCATCAGGCGGCGGGAAGACCCACACCGCGGGCCATCAGGGTGGCCATCAACGGAATGCTGGCGAAGCCGACCAGTTCAATGTTGATGATCCAGGCCAGACGCTTGGCCAGGGCTTCGCTCACCTTCGGCAGCTCACCCTTGCGCAGGGGAATCGCCCAGAGGATGTAGGTGATCGTGGGGTACAGCGACAGGCCTCCCACGGAGAGGTACAGACCAACCTTCCACCAGAACAAGGGATTCTGGGTGTAGAACTCAGCCCCCTGGCCGAAGTGGATCACCCGCAGGATCCCACTGACCAGAAGTGCCAGGGCAGCGATGCCATAAACGATGTCGGTGATCACCATCGCCGTGGCCTCCTGGCGATTCGGATCCGCTTTGATCAGCTTCCGCTCCAGCACCAGAGCGCCAAAACAGAGCATGAAGCTGAGGTAGTGAACGTAGGCAACGCCAGCGTTTTTGGCGATGTCGGACGTGAGAGCGACGGCCAGGGGCATGGTCGTGGCGGCGGAAGGTGCGGCGACCTTAGCCACCCAATTGAATTAACAATGAAAGATTCACTTCAGTAACAGGAAGAAAGAGTGAAATAGCGCACAAAGTATTAATTCGGGAGTCTTTATTATGACCGCCAGAAAAAAACACTTTGGTTCTAGGTTCAATTCAGCCGTATCGTCATGATGACGAGTTCTCTGAGTGCTTTTCTCGGCGAAATTGGTCGCCATCAACTGCTCACTCCAGAGCAGGAACTCATGATGGGGAGGAAGGTTCAGGCGATGGTCGCCATCACAGAACGCTGTCATCTGGCTGGCGGGAGTGGCCCAGCCTGTGAGTACAGCGATGAAGAAAAAGGTGTGATTCGCCGTGGCGAACGGGCCAAGAATCAGATGATTACGTCCAACCTTCGTCTTGTCGTCAATCTGGCCAAGCGTTATCAGGGCAAGGGCTGGATCTTCTCGATCTGATTCAGGAGGGCACCCTTGGCCTTACCCGTGCCGTCGAGAAATACGACCCCACCCGAGGCCATCGTTTCTCCACCTATGCCTACTGGTGGATTCGGCAGGGGCTGAATCGAGCGCTCTCCACCCAGAGCCGCACGATTCGCATTCCCGTGAATGTGAACGAAAAGCTCACCAAATTGCGGGCTGCCAAGGCACGTTTGATGCAGCGCAATGGCCTCAGCCCCAGCGGAGAGCAGCTGGCGGAGTTCATGGAGATCCCCATCGCTGAGGTGGAAGATCTGCTGGCCTGTGAACTGCGCAGCGTCACCGTGAGCCTGCAGGGGGTTGTGAAATCGAAATCGGATCCCTCCGAGCTGGTGGATGTGCTGCCAAGCGAGGAGCTCCCTCCCCTGGAACGGGCCGAGATCGCTGAACGCACCGCGTCGGTGTGGTCTTTGCTGGCCAAAGCCAATCTCACCCCGAAAGAACACACCGTTGTGACCCTGCGCTTTGGGCTGGATGGCACCAACGAATGGCGCACCCTCGCAGAGGTGGCTCGCCACATGAACTGTTCACGGGAGTATTGCCGTCAGGTGGTGCAGCGGGCCCTGCGCAAACTGCGCAAGACGGGCATTCAAAGCGGACTCGTGGAATCCACACCCTGAAGATCGGCCCGCCCCGCTGGCGTCTTGCAGAGGAACTGGGGAAAGTGGATCAAACCGGTTCCCTCCGCATGACTGACCAGGCTGCGCGAACCACCGTTGAAGCCGACGTGCTTGAACGGGAGGTGATCGACGAAAACCTGCTGCGGCGCCTGTTGCAACGGGCCGGTAGAGGTCTTGCCGCCCCAGCCCTGGAAGCCCTGGAGTTGATGCTTGACCCCGGGACCCCCTCAGCCGCGCGGCTGACGATGCTCGCCGCCCTGAGTTATCTGCTGATGCCCGCCGACCTGATTCCAGACCTGCTGCCGGTGGCCGGTTTCAGTGATGATCTGGTGGCGCTTACGGCCATGGTGGGTCTGTGGAGCAATCACGTGACTCCGGCCATCCGGATGCGAGCTCGCCGCAAACTCGATCGCTGGTTTCCCCTGGCGCACTGAATCGCTGAACTGAATCGCTGATCAATGTCTGGCTGGACCCCTGAATTTGAAGCGGAACTCACTCTGCTGCTGAAGGACTGGTTGAAGCAGCAAGGGCGCACCCAGGCCGACCTGCGTCGAAACCTGCGCGCTGTGTCGACCCGAATGCCTGCCCTGCTTGAAGTGCTGGAGCGCGAACACAACATGCGTGGTCTGGCTGGACTGGCTGATCGGCTCTGCAGCGTTGAAGCCGAATGGCATGGCCAGCCTTCCAGCCAACCTGCCGGTGTGGCAACGGCCGACGACGATCCGTTCGGGCAACTTGATCTGCTTTTGCAGGAAATTCGAGACGACTGCACCGATTAACGGCCGACACGGGCAAAGTGGTGGCTCAGACATCGCCCCGATGACGCGAAATCACCTCCTCAGCGCCTCCGTTCTGTTGATGATGTCGGTGTTGGGCGCCGCCTCGGCCCATGCGCAAACCGAGGGATGGCTGCGGGGACCGGGTAGCGCCACGGGCAAAGACAGCAAGATTGAAGCCGATTGCATCAAGGCAGAGGACGGCTCCGTCACCTGCGACACCAAGGTGGTCAACCCAGCCAGCGACACCAAGGCTCGCCCCTACTACAACCCCTTCAACGACTGAAGCCCGTGAGTGAACCCACGCGTTCCAAGAGAAGTTTTCTCGGTTTCGTTGATGCAGGTGAGCGCGAGGTCGCCCGACTGCTCACCCTGATCACGGCCGTGGTGATCAGCGCCGCCATCATCCAGCTGATTGTTTCCTTGGGCTCCAAATTGCTGACTGGGTCAGCGGCGACATGGTTGGGCGATGACCTGATCAAGATCCTTGGCGATCTGCTCACCGTGTTGATCGCGCTGGAGGTGCTGCAAAACATCACCAGTTACCTGAGACGCCACGTGGTGCAGATCGAACTGGTTCTGGTCACCGCGCTGACGGCTGTGGCTCGAAAGGTGATCGTGCTGCCCTCCGGTGCTGAAAACAAACCCCAGCTGCTGGTGGGCCTCGGGATCGCAGTCGTCTCACTTTCAGCGGCTTACTGGTTGGTGAAGCGTGCGAACGCCACTCCCTCCCGCAGCCGACTGGGCCGCGGAGGATCAGCCAACAAGCTTGATTTCCAGGACTGAGCTTTAACGAACAAAAGGAAGGCCGCCCTTCCCGATGGAAAGACGGCCTAACTGGCTCGTTTGCGCATGGCAATCGACCTCAACTTCAGTGTCTGATGCCTTGGAAAAACTCCTCCAGCAATGGAACTGAGACAGGAAGGTCGAAGCGTCTGGCTCAAGGCACCCTGGGGCCATCGGGTCCAGGTGTGAAGCGGCTCTCCTGCGGGGCACCTACGGACGATGCAGAGGGGAGTCGACTGGCTTGACGCTCTTCGTTGTCGCGCCAGACGAATCGCTTACGAATGGGTGGAAACTGTTGGAGCAGGGGTCAGAAAGTCAGTCTGCTTCTGGGATTTGCTCAGGTGGAGTGTCGGCCGTCATGGGCTCCTCCGATCTCGATGCACTCACTCTCGTCAGCAACGCGACCAACGGCAATCAGCTGTCGTGCTCATTGCCTTTTGGGGGCTGCACGACCCATCGTGGAAGTGGCGTGCCTCGCCGGGCTTAAGCAGCATCCCAGTGCAAGGCCAGCCACAGGGTTCCTGGAGCGGGATCGGTGCGCTCCACTCGGTGGCGTTGATGGGGCGAAAGCAGTAGGTGATCGCCTGGACTGAGATCCACAATCCGATCGGGGTTCTGCAGCGCAACACAGGCACTCCCCCGCAACACAAGCACCCATTCGTGATCGCACTGATCCATCCATTCGTCTTGGGGGGAGCTAAAGCCGTTCGATGCGATCAACAGCAGTCTCCATGTTTCTGCAGACGCCAACACCTGAGTTGATTCCGCACCCGGAGGAGGGCAGGGGGTCGCCAGCAGGTTGGCCTCTCCCCCCGGCCGATGGTCACGCTCACCCCAGCGCCGACCGATGTCGAACCCCCAGGATCGGGCCAGCTGAACAACCTGGTTGTGGTCCGCACAAGCCGCGAGCTTTTCGCGGCTGCTGGGGTCGTTCTGCACACGCTCCGCAAGGGCCTGAAGTTGGGAGATCTTGTTGAGAAAACGGATCAGATCCTGTTCCGCCATGGGGACCACCGCACAGCTCCAACAGTGATCCTGACAACAGACCAATCAGGGGATCGACGCAAAAGTCAGAAGATGCTGACCTTCTGTTTCATGCCGTCTGCAACCAAGGCACTCACGATCGGAGATCTGGAGGCTGGATTCTCGACCTACTGCCATGCCCTACGTCGCCTTGTGGCTGATGGACGCGACCTTAACGCCATTCGCCGGACGGTCTGCTGGGACTACCTCAACAGACTGCACACCTCGCTTCCGAAGGATTACCGCTCTCCCGATGAACTGATCCAGCGGTTCCAGAAGGAGGGATCACCTGCTCAAGCAGACTGACCCAAGCCACACCATCCCTGTGCTGAGCGACCTCCTGCGCTACTGCATTGGTGCGTTTCTTGTTCTGCTGCTGAGCTTTGGTTCAGCCGGGGCTTCGCTGGCTGCCGGGCCTGACGCCAGCCCCGGCGCCCTGTTGTTCGAACAGCACTGCGCGGGATGCCACATCAACGGCGGCAACATCATTCGCCGGGGAAAAAACCTGAAGTTGAAGACCCTCGAGCGTGATCAGATCGCAACGGTGGACGCCATCGCAGCTATCGCCCGGGAAGGGCGAGGCCAGATGAGTGGTTACGCCGACGTTCTCGGAAGCGATGGAGATCAGCTCGTGGCTGAATGGGTGCTCATGCAGGCTCAGAACGCCTGGATCCAGGGATAAACCTCGAGCGCCGTCCAGATTCCCTGCTTCCAATAGATGTCGTCCTCAACCAGCTTGCGGACGACGTCGATGCTGTCGGCCTCGAAGATCCCGAAAACATGGGTGCTTCCCTCGGTGGGTCCGAGCGTGACCAGCGTTCCCTGCTCTTTCAGACTTTGGAGACGAGCAAGGTGCTCATCCCGATAGGGAGCACGCTTCTCAAGAGCATCCGCGCAGTAAGTGCCCCACAAAACGAAACGTGCCATAGCGAAGGATGAAATAACAGCGAACTTTTCAGTAGAAAATGATGGCATAGCCGCTTGAACCATGGCTATGTTGTGAAGGTTGATATCTCTCGAAAGCGATGCTCACTGGGAGCGGACTTCTCAATAAAGTCAAAGACCTGGGTGACATCAGCAAGTCTGACCTTGTTCGTGCTTGTGGCTATGTCTCCACGAAAAAAGATGGTGGTGAACGTCTGAATTTCACCACTTTTTATGAAGCACTGCTGGAGGCCAAAGGCGTCAGTCTTGGCGTGGGTGGAGTTGGCGGCGTGGGTAAAGGCGGCCGCAAACTCAGCTATGTGGCCACTGTGCAAGGCAACGGCAATCTTCTCATCGGCAAGGCCTATACAGCGCTGCTCGACCTGAAACCTGGAGATGAATTTGAAATCAAACTTGGTCGCAAACAGATTCGTCTGACACCGGTGGGTGCCACCGACGAAGACGACGAGTGATTCAACATTAAAAAGCAGTGCAACCCCGGGCAATGCCGGGGTTTTTGATGGCTTGAGCGGGATGGCAGCCCCTAGGACTGATCGGCAGCGGCACGCAACTCAGCGCAAAAACGACCAGCTTCCTGAGCAATGTCCCCAGGCGATGCTGCCGCCATCCGTTTCACAAGTGCACTGCCCACAATTGCTCCATCGGCACCCCAACCCCGAACCTGACGCACCTGCTCGGCACCGGAGATCCCAAAACCAACCGCAACAGGAACCGGTGAGGTTTGTTTGAGTTGCTGCACCAAACCTTCAACCCTGCTTTCCATCTGAGCTCGCTCACCGGTGACACCGGTGACACTCACCAGGTAGGTAAAACCTCGGCTGCATGTGGCAATCCGACCCATCCGATCTTGGGGAGTGGTGGGTGCAACCAAGAGCACCAAATCCAAGCCATGACGCTCTGCGATTGTCGACAGCCGCTCCGCTTCCTCAAGGGGTAGATCAGGGACCACCAAACCCGCCGCACCAGCCTCCGCTGCGGACTGGCAAAACACCTCCATCCCCACATTGAGCAGTGGATTGGAATACGTGAACAGGATCACGGGAATCTGCAGCTGGCCTTTCAACGAGCGCAGCATGTCCAGCACGCCCGTTGGCGTGGTTCCGGCAGCAAGAGCACGGGACGCAGCAGCCTGAATGACCGGCCCATCAGCGAGAGGGTCGCTGTAGGGCATCCCCAGTTCCACCATGTCGGCCCCTGCCCTTTGCAGACTCAGCAGCACATCAGCGGTGACAGAGAGATCCGGATCGCCAGCCATGAGGAATGGCATCAAGGCGAGGCGACCGTCCTGCTTCAGCTGCTCAAAGCGCTGGGCGATGGAAGAGGACTGCTGATTGGGCATCTCGGTCAACCGACCAGGAACAAACTTCGGAAGCCTATGAGTCGACGGGGTCATCGCCGTCCGTCGGAACCGAGGCATCCGCTCCAATCTTGCGCAACAGCGCCTGTTGCTCCTCCTCGGGGAGAGCATCAAAACGGGCTTGAAGCGCTTCAGCTTCCTGTTTGTCGTACACCTCGCGGTAGCGACGCCGCTGATCCATGTAGGTCATCTGGCCGGTGACCACACGGAACAGGTAAGAGCTCGTCCACACCACCACAATCACAACCAGCAGGGCCTCCGCAGCAATTCCTGCCGAAAACCCCTCAAAGCCTGCAGCCTGAAAGCCGACTTGCCCAAGCCCGCCCAGCAGGAGGACTGCAAGTCCGATCAGAAGAACCTTTCCACGCGTCAAGTCAGACGTCTCCTTGCCCGCTCAGCCGGAAATTGAGGAAGGGGGCGAACAGAATCATCCCCGGGAAAAAGAGGAAGACCAGGCCATAGATCCCCAGACGCTCCAGCTTGCCCATGCGATGCCAACGCTGGTTCATCCACGCATACAGGGCGAGGGGAACCACAACGAGATACAGGCCGCCCAGAACGGTGTAGGCCAACAGAACCAACAACGTGTCCTGTGGGACTTGAGAAAGCAGGGACGAAAGGTCCAAAGCCTGAGGACAGCTGGGGGAAATCTAAGATGTCCGGGCGGGGGCATGGCGGAATCGGTAGACGCACGCGACTTAAAATCGCTTGGGCCGAAAGGCCTGTGGGGGTTCAAGTCCCCCTGCCCCCACCACCTGAGCTCAAGACGGCAGCAACTCAGCCAGCTTGGTGCGGAAATCTCCCTTGGGCATGCCGCCCTTCAGTTCTCCTTCGATCGAAAAATCTCCATCGGGATCGTTCACCAGCAGGTAGGTGGGCCAGCCCATTCCCTCCTTGTTGGGGTACTGCTTGAGCAGGATCTTCCGGTATTTCCGATACATCTCGGTGTCCTGCAGCATCACGGAGATGAAGCTGCAGCCGAGTTCCTCGGCCACCTTGCCGTCGTAGTGACTCATGCGGTGACAGGTGCCGCAGTCTTCAGAGCTGAACTTGATCAGGTGCATCGGCAACGGCCCAGGACAGGATCTCTCCAGCATGGAAAGGAACCAGTCCATCCACAAGTTCCGGCACAAGTTGGTCACGACGTTGCAACGTGATGCGACGCGTGTTGGCTGGCCGGTTGTAAAAGGCCGGCCCATTCAGGCTGGTGAAGGCTTCGAGATGCATCAGGGCGCCCTCCTCATCAAAAACCTGGGCGTAACTCTCCAGGGCGAAGGGCGCATTGAAGATGCCGGCGCATCCGCAGGCACTTTCCTTGGATGCCCGTTCGTGCGGTGCCGTGTCGGTGCCGAGAAAGAAGCGTGGGTCACCGCTGGTGGCCGCCCGGCGCAGGGCCTGACGGTGACATTCCCGCTTGGCCACGGGGAGGCAATAAAAATCACTCCGCAACCCGCCGGCGAACATCGCGTTGCGGTTGATGTGCAGATGGTGGGGGGTGATGGTGGCGGCGAGATGACGATCCGCTGAGCTGACGTACTGCACCGCTTGCTCGGTGGTGATGTGCTCGAACACAACCCGCAGCTCGGGATGGCGGTCCCGCAGTGGTGCCAGATGGCGTTCGATGAACACCGCCTCTCGGTCGAAGATATCGATCTCGCTGTCCGTGACTTCACCATGGATCAGCAAGGGCATACCGATCCGGGCCATCGTTTCCAGCACAGGATCGATCTGCAGCAGATCCGTCACCCCTGCGGCGGAATTGGTGGTGGCGTTGGCGGGATAAAGCTTGGCGGCAGCAAAAACGCCTTCTCGAAATCCAGTCTCCAACTCAGTAGGAGCGATCGAATCCGTGAGGTACGCCGTCATGAGGGGCGTGAACTCCAGATCAGCGGGGCACGCCGCCTGAATACGGTCGCGGTATGCCCGTGCAGCAGCCACCGTGGTCACCGGGGGACGCAGGTTGGGCATCACGATGGCCCGCTGAAAACGGCGGGCGGTATGGGCCACAACGTGGTTCAGCATCTCCCCATCGCGGAGATGCACGTGCCAATCATCTGGGGCGATGATCGAGATCTGATCAGACATTCAGCTGCAAACCGTTCACGGCAAGGCGCAAGGCATCCAGGCGATCACCAGTGATGTGGCTTTGGGGGAGCCGATCCAACAACTTCAGCTTCTGCAGGCGCTTCTCCGTGCTGCCCGTTGCACCGACCAGGAACACCTGACGACTCTCTTCAATCGCTTCCTTGACGGCATTCTCGAGGGCGATCGCAGCGGTGACCCCCAGGTGGGACACCTCGGAGAGGTCGAAGACCACCGCCTGACAATTGCCGATGGCGTTGTGCTCACGCGAGATGGCCTTGGCCACGCCGAAGATCATCGGCCCGGCGAGCTGGAACAACAGAACCTTGCCGGAGGCCTGATCCAGCAAAACCTGCTCTTCATCGGTCAGCTCCACATCGTCATCGGCGGTGCTGATCGTTTTCACTTTTCTGGACTGCAACGCGCTCATCCGATCAATGGTGAGCACGTTGGCCACGAAAACTCCGATGCCCACTGCAGTGATGAGATCCACCAGCACCGTGAGCGCAATCACGCCGTAGGTGATCACCGCAGCTTTCACCGAGAGGTGGTGGGCCCGTTGGAGGAAATCCCAATCAATGATGTCGATGCCCACCTTCAGGGCGATGCCAGCCAGCACAGCGAGGGGAATCGTGGACGCAAGGGGCGCGGCAGCCAGAACGACCACCATCAGAATCAGCGCGCGGACAATGCCCGACAGGGCTGAGCGTCCGCCGGCCTGAATGTTCACCACGGTACCCATCGTGGCTCCCGCCCCAGGCAGTCCGCCAAAGACGCCCGACGCGATGTTGGCCAGTCCCTGACCCACCAATTCCTTGTTGGAGTTGTGCTCCGTGCGGGTGAGGCTGTCAGCCACAACGGAGGTGAGCAGCGCATCGATGCAGCCGAGCATGCCCAGCACTGCGGCATCCACGAACATCAAACGCAGCTGTCCGCCCGAAAAGGTGGGCACATGCAGGCTGGGGAGCTCAGCATTGAACGGCGGAATGGTCTTGAGACCGGCGTCGTGGAACAGGGTCATCGACAGCACCGTTCCCAGCACCAGAGCGAGCAGCTGCGGTGGGCAGAAACGCTTCACGCTGGCTGGGGTGAACCAGAGGATCGCAACGGTGATCAACGCCAGCGCCAGCTCCATCGGCTGAATTCCGGCAATCAAACCCGGCAGGTTGGACAGGGTTCCCATCACCCCGCCCGATGCGGTCTGCCCCAGGAAAGCGGGCAGCTGGAGAATCACCAGGATGGCTCCAATCCCCGACATGAAGCCAGAGATCACGGTGTATGGCATCTGGGTGACGTATCGACCCAGACGGAACACACCAAAAAGGATCTGAAACAGACCCGCCAGGATGACCACGGTGAAGGCCATGGCCATGGCCGTTTCCTTGTCCGGAGCTGTGGCGGTGAAGCTCAGGATCACGGAGGTGAACACCACGGTCATGGGACCGGTGGGTTCGGAGATCAAGGTGGGCGTTCCGCCGAAGAGAGACGCCACCAAGCCGATGATCACGGCGCCCCAAAGCCCAGGGGCAGGGTCACCCGTTGCGGCGACCCCGAAAGCCAGGGCCATCGGCAGAGCAATCACCGCGGCGGTCACGCCACCAAAGGCATCACCCCGGAGGTTGCTGGTGCTGATCCGGTTCAACAAGGTTTCTTATCTATTACCCAGGTGAGTGACCTTAGGTTGATTCGCTTCAAAGCAGAATCCCCGTACAGCTGAGCTCGCCCCATGCCTGAATTTCTGCAGGCCTCGATCCAAGTGCTGCTGGGCATCGGACTGCTGTTCGGTGGCGGGGAACTGTTCGTTCAGGGGTCCGTCGCCATGGCGGTGATCTTCGGGATTCCCCAGCTCGTGATCGGCCTCACGGTGGTGTCGCTGGGCACCAGCGCCCCGGAACTGTTCGTGAGCCTGAGTTCGGTGCTGCAGGGAGCTGATGCCCTTGCCGTGAGCAATGTGGTGGGCAGCAACATCTTCAACGTGATGGTGGTGCTGGGCAGCAGCGCCCTTGTGCTGCCCTTGCGGGTTGAAAGCCGCCTGGTAAGGCGAGATGTGCCTCTGATGATTGCCATCTCGGCGGCGGTCTGGGGCATGGCCTCCGCAGGACGGGTCACCTGGCAAGCGGGCCTGGCCTTGCTGTTGGGGCTTGTGATCAACACCGTCTGGGAGATCCGCACCGCCCGTGAAGAACCGGACGACAGCGGCAGCGCTGAACCCGAGATCGAAGAGGACGCAGCGAGCGGCGGTTGGACTCTGGCCGTCCTGCGACTGATCGCAGGCATCGCCATCCTCACCATCGGATCACGGGTGCTGGTGAGCGGCGCCACAGCTGCCGCCACCTATTTAGGGGTGAGTGAAGCGGTGATCGGTCTGACGATCGTTTCTGCTGGAACGTCGATGCCGGAATTGATCACCTCCCTGGTGGCCGCCCTGCGCGGGCGCACCGATCTGGCGATCGGCAACGTGGTGGGCAGCTGCCTGTTGAACCTGCTGCTGGTACTGGGCGGGGGCGCCTTGGCTGCCGCTGGCCGCGGCCTGGACGTCAGCCCCGAGTTGATTCAAGACGACCTGCCCGTGATGTTGCTCACCAGCCTGGCTTGCCTGCCGATCTTCTGGACGCGCGGACGGATCAGCCGACTGGAGGGTGGATTGCTGCTTGGTTTGTACATCCTCTACATCGTTGACAACGTTCTTCCCAGAACAAGCCTCGCCAGTTGGTCAGACGAATTCCGGCTGTTGATGCTCTGTTTTGTGCTGCCAGTGGTGATGATCGTGATCATGACCCAGGCATTGGTGTTCTGGCGCACCAAGACCTAGCGGCATCGCGGCTGCAGCCCGTGATGAGACGAATGGAGTTGTAATTGCACATCCGGTGATGACCGTTAGATCCACCTTGGTCATCCTTGGTGGGTGTCGATCGGCTTGCCGATGCTTGAGCTGCTTCCACCGCTCAACGACAAAAATCTGCCCTGGCTCGACGTCATCCATCCGATCGTCGTTCACTTCGTGATCGCCATGGCGCTGATCACGGTGGTGTTCGACGTGATTGGTGTTGTCAGCAGAAAAAAGAACCTGTTTGAAGTCAGCTTCTGGAACCTGATCGTCGCCACCGTTGCGATCTTTGTGGCGATCATCTTCGGCCAGGTGGAGGCCGGTCTCGCCAATCCCTACGGCGCCTCGCGGGACATTCTCAACATTCACAGCACCATCGGTTGGTCCCTGGCTGGTGTGCTGGCCCTGCTCACGGGCTGGCGCTATGTCGCCCGGCAAAAGGATCCGGCGAACTTGCCCAGGGGCTTTCTGGCCCTTGATGTGGTGCTGGCGGGGCTTGTGATCACGCAGGTGTATCTCGGCGACAAGCTGGTCTGGGTTTACGGACTACACACGGT
Organism: Synechococcus sp. N32; assembly: GCF_900473895.1. Lineage (NCBI taxonomy): Bacteria > Bacillati > Cyanobacteriota > Cyanophyceae > Synechococcales > Synechococcaceae > Synechococcus > Synechococcus sp. N32. The sequence continues at coordinate 144,047 of NZ_UCND01000015.1, read as the reverse complement.
CCCCGTGGTGGAAGCCATCCGTCAGGGGGTGGTGTCGTGACCCACTTCGCCGCGATCGCATCGCCGATCAACGACATCGCCGACTCCCTCGGCGCCAACAACCTTCCCTACGCGATTCCACTGCACCCCAACCTGGTGCACCTGACCATCGGACTGTTTGCGATCGCCATCGCCTTCGACGTGGCCGGTGCGTTCTACCCGCTGGAGAAACGGGTGTTCCGCTACTTGGCCCTGCCGGTCACCCGCAGCGGCTTCCACGACGTGGGCTGGTACAACCTCGTCGCCTGCAGCGGCATCAGCTTTTTCACCGTGGCCGCGGGGTTCTACGAAATGCTGCTGGCGGTGCCGTTGCCAGGCATCCGCAGCATTCTCGGCCAGACCGCCATCGACACGATGCTCTGGCATGCCATCGGTGGCGTCGCGATTCTGCTGGTGATCGTGGCCATGACCATCTGGCGTGGTTACCAACGCTTTGTCTGGCGCAAGGACCTGGGCCGTCAAGTGAGCTGGCTGTATCTGCTCTGCGGCATCGGCATGCTGCTGGTGATGGGGCTGCACGGAAGCCTGGGCGCCTGGCTGGCCAGCGACTTCGGCGTGCACATCACCGCAGACCAGTTGCTGGCCGCTGGTGCCGATCTGCAGGAGGCCTTGCCATGACCAGCACAGCCCCCAAGAGCGGCCCGAACCTCGGCGCCATCGTGATCATTGGCATCGCGGTAGCCATCAACCTGGTGATCGCCAAGGCGATAGCGACGTGGTCCTACAGCTGGTTCCCGCCGCAGGCCTCCAGCGCAGCGGCGTACGTCGACGATCTGTTCGCCCTGGAAACCGGCATCGGCTCCTTCATCTTCTTCGGCTGCACCGGCGTGATGGGCTGGGTGCTGCTGTTCAACCGGGCCGGCAAATACGACGAAAGCGACGGAGCACCGATTGAGGGCAACACCAAATTGGAGATCATCTGGACCGTGATCCCACTGCTGCTGGTGTTCGCCATCGCCTTCACGTCCATGAAGGTGAATGACACCCTGAACGCCCTGGGGCCGAAGCAGAAGTACGCCATCGGTGCCGACACCAGCGCACTGCTCTCGGCCGATCCCATGGCGCAGGTGGGACCCATCCAGGTGATTGCACGGCAATGGAGCTGGGAATTCAGATATCCCAATGGCGTTCGCAGTTCAGAACTGCACCTCCCCATCGATCAAAGGGTCAACCTTCAGCTGCAATCCGAGGACGTGATTCACAGCTTCTATGTGCCGGCCTTCCGGCTGAAGCAGGACATCGTTCCCGGCAGCTTGATCTCCTACAGCCTCACGCCCACCCGAGAGGGACGCTTCCGCCTGCGCGACGCCATGTTCAGTGGCGCCTACATGTCGGTGAATCAATCGAACGTGATCGTCGAATCGGAGCAGGCCTACTCCGATTGGCTGAAGCGTTCGGCCAAGCAAGCCCTGCAACCCGGCCTCGACCCCGGCCGCACGCTTTACGACCGCCGCATCGCCCGTGGTGACAAAGGCTGGGCCACGGTGCCACCGGCTCCCGCCCCGATGGTGAACGACCCCGGAGATCCCTCCATCCCGCACGACGCCTGAGCCATGACCACCACCAACTACGACCCACGCATCCTCAAGGCGCCGCACCCTGTCCCCGGTGCCCCGGACAACTGGAAGCGCTTCTTCAGCTTCAACACCGATGCCAAGGTGATCGGGATTCAGTACATCGCCACCTCGCTTTTCTTCCTGCTGGTGGGGGGATTGCTGGCGATGATCGTGCGCGGTGAGTTGATCACACCGCCGGCGGATCTGGTGGATCCGAGTGTTTACAACGGCCTCTACACCATGCATGGAACAGTGATGCTGTTCCTGTTCCTGTTCCCGATCCTCAACGGCTTCAACAACCTGTTGATCCCCACAATGATCGGTGCGCCGGACATGGCGTTTCCCAAACTGAATGCGGCCGCCTTCTGGTTGGTGCCGCTGTTCGCGGTGGTGTTGATGGGGAGTTTCTTCGCCCCCGGGGGGCCGGCGTCATCGGGGTGGTGGTCCTACCCACCAATGAGCCTGCAGAACCCCCTGAACCACTTCATCAACGGGCAGTTTCTCTGGATTCTTGCGGTGGCTCTTTCGGGGATCTCCTCGATCATGGGCGCCGTCAATTTCGTGACGACGATCATCCGGATGCGGGCCCCCGGCATGGGCTTCTTCAAGATGCCGATCTTCGTGTGGACCGCCTGGGCCGCTCAGACCATCCAGCTTGTCGGCCTGCCCGCTCTGACCGGTGGTGCGGTGATGCTGCTGTTCGACCTCAGCTTCGGCACCAGCTTTTTCAAGCCTGAAGGGGGCGGTGATCCCGTGCTGTTTCAGCACTTCTTCTGGTTCTATTCGCACCCAGCCGTGTACGTGCTGGTGTTGCCGGTGTTCGGCATCTTCTCCGAGCTGTTCCCGGTTTATTCCCGCAAACCCCTGTTCGGCTATCGCTTTGTGGCGATCGCCTCCTTCGGCATCACCTTCCTCAGCCTGATCGTGTGGGTGCACCACATGTTCTATTCGGGCACACCGATGTGGATGCGCAATCTGTTCATGGCCACCACGATGCTGATCGCCGTTCCCACCGGCGTGAAAGTGTTCGCCTGGCTGGGAACCCTGTGGAAAGGCAATCTCCGCCTCAGCACCCCGATGCTGTTCTGCCTCGGTGGCCTGTTCAACTTCATCTTCGCCGGCATCACCGGCGTGATGCTGGCCACCGTGCCCATCGACGTGCACGTGGGAAACACCTACTTCGTGGTGGCCCACTTCCACTACGTGATCTTCAACACGATCGGCTTCGGTGTGTTCGCCGGGATCTACCACTGGTTCCCCAAATTCACCGGCCGCATGTATTACGAGGGTCTTGGCAAGGTGCACTTCGCACTCACCTTCATCGGCGCCACCCTCAACTGGTTGCCCTTGCATTGGGCTGGGTTGCTGGGGATGCCGCGCCGGGTCGCCTCCTATGACCCTGAATTCGCCATCTGGAATGTGATCGCCAGCATCGGCGCCTTCATGCTCGGCGTCGCCTCGATCCCTTTCATCCTCAACATGGTGAGCTCCTGGGCCCGGGGGCCTCAGGCTCCCCCCAATCCTTGGCGGGCCATCGGCCTGGAGTGGCTGCTGCCCTCACCGCCACCGGCTGAAAACTTCGAGGACGACATCCCCACCGTGATCAGCGAGCCCTACGGCTACGGCCTGGGGCACCCCCTCGTTGAGGACGAGGAGTTCTACGTGCGCCGTTCCCAGGAGGCCTGAGCCGATGACCAGCGTCAATCCCGATCTGCAGCTGAATCACACCCCGGGCCATGTGAAGCACGACGGTCACAACATGACCGGTTTCGTGATCTTCCTCTGCTCTGAGAGCGTCATTTTTCTGGCCTTCTTTGCCGGCTACGCCGTGCTCAAGCTCACAGCCCCCCAATGGCTACCGGATGGCGTCGAAGGGCTGGAGGTGCGCATGCCGCTGATCAACAGTGTGGTGCTGGTGAGCTCCAGCTTTGTGGCCTATTTCGCTGAGCGCTATCTGCACAAGGGCAACCTCTGGGGCTTCCGGGCGGTGTGGCTGCTCACCATGGCGATGGGCTCCTATTTCATCTACGGCCAATACGTCGAATGGTCGGAACTCAGCTTCAGCCTCAGCAGCGGTGTGTTCGGCGGGATGTTCTATCTGCTCACTGGCTTTCACGGCCTTCACGTGATCACCGGCGTCCTGCTGATGGGCCTGATGTTGGCGCGTTCGTTTGTTCCCGGGAACTACGACAAAGGCGAGATGGGCGTTGCTGCGGTGAGCCTGTTCTGGCACTTCGTTGATGTGATCTGGATCCTTCTTTTCCTTCTGATCTACGTGTGGCAGTAATTCCATGATCATCGACGACAACCACTACGACGTGATCGTGATCGGCAGCGGCGCCGGCGGGGGAACCCTGGCGGGTGCTCTGAGCCGCAAGGGCAAGAGCGTGCTGGTGCTGGAGCGGGGCGGAGCGATGGCCCTCGAAGACCAGAACGTCGCCGACGTGGATCTGTTCCGCAAGGATCGCTACCACCCCAAGGGCGAACGCTGGTTCGGCCCTGACGGCGATCCCTTTGCCCCGCAAACCACCTACGCCCGCGGTGGCAACACCAAGATCTGGGGCGCGGTGCTGGAACGCATGCGTGAAAAGGATTTTGAGGAGGTGGCTCTTCAGGACGGCATCTCACCGGCATGGCCCCTGGATTACGCCGATCTGGAGCCCTACTACCAACAGGCCGAACAGCTGTATCGGGTGCATGGCAAGGCGGGGGTTGATCCCACCGAACCCAGGCGCAAGGGAGATTTCCTGGCGCCGCCCAAGCCCATCGAACCCTTCCTCGAACCCCTGCGCGGTGCCCTGCAGCGTCAGGGCTGTCAGCCCTACGACATCCCGATCAGTTGGTCGGAGGACGCCGACGATCCCAGTGGTGACGCCCAGTTGTTTGGGCTGCAGGTGGGTGAACCCAAACGGATCAGCGTGCGTGACAACGCACGGGTGTTGCGTTTGCACGTGAATCCCAGTGGCCGCGCCATCCGGGCTGTGGAAGCAGACGTGAACGGCGATGCCTGGCTGTTCAGTGCGGATGTGGTGGTGCTCGCTGCGGGGGCGATCAACACCCCTGCGATCTTGATGCGCTCCGACAATGCCCACCACCCCAAGGGCATCAGCAACGGATCGGATCAGGTGGGCCGGAACCTGATGAATCTGCAGCTCACCTCGATCCTGCAGCTGGCCACGGAACGCAACAGCGGCCGCTACGGACGCTCCCTGGCAAGCAACGACTACTACTGGGGAGACAAGAACGTCAGTTTTCCCCTGGGCCACATTCAGGCCGCCGGCGGCGTGCTGCAGGACGCGCTGTTTGCCGAGTCACCACCGGTGCTCTCGCTGGTGACCAAGCTCATCCCCGACTTTGGATTGGAGCGCCTGGCCTCCCGCTCGGTCGCCTGGTGGGCCATGACCGAGGTGCGTCCGGATCCCCACAACAAGGTGTGGCTCAACAACGAGCAGATCCGGATCAACTACATCGCCAACAACCGCGAGGCCCACGACCGGCTGGTGTACCGCTGGATCGACACCCTTAAAGAGGTGGAGAACGACCCGATCACCAAGGTGGTGCTGAAGGCACCCACCCATGCCCGTGGGGAAGCCCCCCTGAGCGTGGTGGGCTTTGGCTGCGGCACGTGCCGGATGGGAGAAGACGCCGCCAGTTCCGTGGTGGACCCCCGGGGTAAATGCCATGAGCTCGAGAACCTCTACATCGCCGACAGCAGCATTTTTCCCAGCTGCCCGAGCGTTGGCCCAGGCCTCACGGTGATTGCATTAGCGCTGCGGCTTGCCGATCACCTGAGCTAACGGGGCGCCGTCGACTACATCGTGACGAACTCCTCTGACACAGAGGGGTGCAGTGCCATGGTGCGATCGAAATCGGCCTTGGTGGCGCCCATCCCCACGGCAATCGCCGCCATCTGAATGATCTCCGCGGCATGCTCGCCCACCATATGGCAGCCCAGCACCCGATCGGTGGCCTTCTCCACCACCAACTTGAGCAGACAACGGGGGCCGGAAGCGGGCAGGGCCCGCGCCATGGACCGGAAGCGGGCGCGATGCACAACAACACCATCCACGCCATGGCGTTCGATGGCCTGTTCTTCCGAGAGGCCGACGGTCGCCAGCTCTGGATCGCTGAACACGGCACTGGCCACCAGGTCGTGGTTCACCTGTCGCTGACGCGACCCGAAGACGCTGTCGGCGAAGGCACGACCTTCATCAATGGCCACAGGCGTGAGGTTGACGCGATCGGTGACATCGCCGACGGCATGGATGTGGGGAACCGAGGTGCAGGAGTTGGCATCGACCCTGATGCGGCCGTTCTCGATCGCTATGCCAGCAGCATCCAGCCCAAGGTCCGCAAGCCAGGGGCGACGCCCGGTGGCCATCAACACACCGCCGCAAGCCAAAGACTCACCATTGCCCAGCCGCGCCGTCAGCGCCCCGGGCTCTCCCTCCACGGCCACCACCCTTTGCTCCAACAGCACCTCAATGCCCTGCTCACGCATGCCACCGAGCACGGCATCGGCCAACTCGGCATCAAAACCGCGCAGCAAGCGCGGACCACGCACCACCTGGGTGACCGCAACACCAAGGCCCCGCAGGATGCAGGCGAACTCGCAGGCAATGAAGCCTGCGCCCACCACCACCACGGCTGAGGGGACATCCTCCAGAAGGAACATGTCGTCGCTGACCGAGGTGTGTTCAACCCCAGGAATCTCCGGCCGGGCCGGCCGGCCACCAACCGCCACCAGAAAGCGCGGGGCCGAGAGTTCCTCTCGCACGGGCCCACCGCGTTGATCGGAAATGCCAATGCGATCTGCTGCCGTGAAGCGTCCCCAACCGGAAATCAACTGAACGCCGGCCTTCTCCAGAAATCCGAGATGGAGGGCATTGAGCCGATCCACCTCGGCGCGCACCCGACGCAGGAGATCAGGCACATCCGAACGCACCGAACCGATCTCAAGGCCGTAGGCCGAGGCATCCGCCAGTTGATGGCGGGCCTGGGTGCCGTACACCAAAAGCTTTTTGGGAACACAGCCGCGAATCACGCAGGTGCCGCCAACGCGATCGCCCTCCACGATGGCGACGCGGGCTCCATGACGGGCCGCGCGTTTCGCAGCAGCCAGCCCACCGGAGCCTGCGCCGAGCACAACCAGATCCAGATCAGCGCCCATAACAGAAGGGTGCTCGAGACGACGGGCGTCATCGTAAAGATGGCGTTATGGTCCGGGGAAGGTGGCCATAAAGGCCCAAGACGAGTCGGTCGTATTTCAACCGCGTCCTTAAACCATGAACCGTTCTTCCAAGCGCCGCAGGCAGCCGCCTGAACCTGAGCTGCCTCTCAAACGATCGCAACGCCGCGAGATCGTGATGATGATCACCAGCGACGACATGAAATTGCGGCTGAAGCAGTTGGCTGATCAGGGCCGCCAGCAGGACTGTCTGGCGCTGATGCACGAACTGGGCGACTGGCAGTCCTATGGACGGGCAACGCTTACGCCGATCCTGCATGCCCCTTTCATCGGAATCAGCTGAACCCCTGAGCTGGTCGGACCTGGCCAGGCTGGCGATGCCGGAACCGAATCGGATTGAAGGGCCGACCAGTGCCCAGGCCACGCTGCGCCTGTTCGGACAGCCTGAATCCAACGTGATGGTCACGCTGTACCGCGACCACCACGCCTGGTGCCCCTACTGCCAAAAAATCTGGCTGTGGCTGGAGTTCAAGCGCATTCCCTACCGGATCCGTAAAGTCACCATGCGTTGCTACGGCCCGAAGGAGCCGTGGTTCCTGGAGAAAGTGCCCTCAGGGATGTTGCCGGCCCTGGAGCTCAACGGGCGGCTGATCACCGAAAGCGACGACATCCTGCTGGCTCTCGAACAGCAGTTCGGGCCCCTGGGCATGGCGATGACAGCGCCGGAAGCTCTGGAGCTGCGCCGTCTTGAACGGCTGCTGTTTCAAGCCTGGTGCATCTGGCTGTGTTCACCACGGCTGAGTCCGAGACAACAGGTTCTGGCCCGAGAGCAGTTTCAAGACATCGCCCGGCGCTTCGAACGGGAGCTGAACCGGGAGGAAGGACCGTGGCTGCGGGGCCCGGAGCCGCAGACCGTGGATCTGATCTTCGTTCCCTACGTGGAACGGATGAATGCCTCGCTGGCTTATTACAAGGGATACCGGCTGAGGGCTGAGCATCCAGCTATTGACCGCTGGTTCCGTGCCCTGGAGCAACTGGAGACCTACCGCGGCACTCAAAGCGACTTCCACACTCATGCCCATGACCTGCCGCCCCAGATGGGCGGCTGCTGGCCCGACGATGGAGCGGAAGCAAAGCGCCTGGCCGAACGGATCGACCGAGGTGATGGCCTCGGCGAGGACGAAGCCTGCTGGGATGCGGACCATCAAGCCGATCAGGCCGTCATCGCCCTGAGCCGGGTGCTGCGTCACCAGCAACGGCTGCGCGAGGTGAACCCCATGGGTGCTGCAGCCTTTGACCAGCCCCTGCGCTGTGCCCTCACCCGGTTGGTTCGCAACACCCCCTGCCCGCCTCCAGCGGGGAGTGCCGCCGGGCTGCGCTATCTGCGCGATCGCATTTCGGTGCCAAGGGATATGCCGCTCCCGGCTGCTCGACTGCTGCGTCAAGCCCTTGAAGCCACCGCCCAGCTGGATGGCCCTGAGCAGGCCAAGCCCTTGCCGGTGAGGGATCGCTTTGATCAGGATCCCCGACCCTTCTTAGTTGGGTCATAGTGCGGGGGCGCCAACGCTGAGTCGTGCCCCTGCGGCTGCCCACTTACCAACCGATCCCCGCCCCCGATCGGGGGACCGATCTGATTGAGGTGTCAGCGGCGCAGCTGCAGCCGACCCAGTGGTGTGTGGGACTGGCGGAGATCTGGTCGCGCGAGAAGGATTTCGCCCAGGACACCCGTCAGCAGCGTCTTGACTACCTGCGCGGCAAACCGGTCCCTTTGATCCGATCTGCCGATGGCGCCATGTGGATGCTGGACCGGCACCACCGGCTGCGAGGCCTGATCGGCATTGATCCTGGTGCCACCACCTGGGGTTACGTGGTGGAGGGGCTGCCAACAGCCGACAGGAACGCTGTGCTGGCCTATCTGCACAACCAGGGCTGGCTCTACCTCTACGACGGACGAGGCAACGGCCCGCGCCCGGCCGAGCAGCTGCCCACGAGCCTGCTGGGACTGGACGACGATCCCTACAGGAGCCTCGTGTGGAAGCTGAAGCAGGAGGGGTGGATCAAGCCTCAGCCCCTGATCCCGTATCACGAGTTTCGTTGGGGTGCCTGGCTGCGCAGCCGGCCCCTGCCCCCCTTCAGCTCCAGGCGCCTGGAGCCGGCACTCGCAGCAGCCCGCCAGCTGGTGTGCTCAGCCGCTGCACAGGACATGCCGGGCTGGAAAGGTGACAAGAAAGCCTGCCGCTGATCAGCGCTTCTTGCGGGAATCGATCTGCAGCAAATCCTTCACCTTCTGCACCTGACCGGCGAGCTGGGGGTCGGAGGCCAGTTTTTTCTCCACCTGCTCGATCGCGTACATCACCGTGGTGTGGTCTTTTCCGCCGAAGTTGTCGCCGATCCTCGGCAGGCTGAGGTCGGTGCCCTGGCGCATGAGATACATCCCCACCTGACGGGCCTGGCTCACGGCGCGGCGACGGGTGCTGCTGCACATCTCCTCGGCCGTGACATCAAACACCTCAGACACCTTGTCGATCACCTGTTGCGGCGTGACCTCCACCCCCTGCCCTGTGGGGTCGAGCATCGGTGCCACGGATTCCACGGTCATCGGCAGCCCCGTGATGGAGGCGAAGGCCACAGCCCGGGTCAGGGCCCCTTCCAACTCGCGGATGTTCGAGGTGAAGCGACCGGCGATGTACTGGATCAGATCACGGGGCAGCGACATGCGCTCCTGCTCCGCTTTCTTCTGAAGAATCGCCATGCGTGTCTCCAGGTCAGGCGACTGAATGTCTGCGATCAGGCCCATCTGGAACCGGGAGATCAGGCGCTGCTGCAACCGGGGAATCTGGCTGGGGGGACGATCACTGGCGATCACCACCTGACGGCCTGCCTCATGCAGGGCATTGAAGGTGTGGAAGAACTCCTCCTGGGTGTACTCCTTGCCCTCGATGAATTGAATGTCGTCCACCAGGATCAGATCCGCGGCGCGGTAGCGATCGCGGAAGGCCTGCATGCCGTCCTTGCGGATGGCCTGGATCAGGTCGTTGGTGAAGGTTTCGGTGGAGACATAGGCCACCCGAGCCCCGGGGTCGATTTCCAACCGGTAATGACCAATGGCTTGCATCAGGTGGGTTTTGCCCAGGCCCACACCGCCGCAGATGAACAGGGGGTTGAACTCCCTGCCCGGTGCTTCGGCCACAGCCAAAGCCGCCGCATGGGCCATTCGGCTGTTGGGGCCGACCACAAAACGGCCGAACACGTAGCGGGGATTGAGCCCGGGCAGGTAGCGGCGTGGGGAGCCGTTCCGCACTGGAGCCGATGCCGACTCCTGGGCCGCTGGAGGCGGCGCCGCATCTGCAGCGGCTGAGGCCTCATCGGTGGCATCCGGCAGCGGCAAGGCGGTTTCCGCCAGCACCGTCACCTGGACGGGCTGACCGCTGATGCTGCTGGCCATTTCGGCGATCGTGGGCAGCAGCTGCTCCCGCAGACGAACGCTGGCAAAGGGATTCGGGGCCAGAAGCTTCAGCTCTCCATTGGCAAAGCCGCTGCAACCCGTGGGGCGAATGAAGGTCTCGAAGGTGGGCTTGCTCAGCTTCGCCTGCAACCCATCCCGCACCTTGATCCAGAGCTCTTCGCCCGTCTGCGCCAAAACCGCCCATCGCCCGAGCGCTGAATCTACGCATGCCGATCCGCTCAGGCCGTCTTAAATGCATCAGCACACATCTCGTCGTGATGCCCAACGCCCAGCATTGGCTCGCCATCGCCCTGGCCGGGAGCGCACTCTCCGGGTGCAGCCTTGTGAGAGACCAGCTGGGTCTGACCTTCAAGCCACCGATGACGGCGCCACCGGTGGTGCACGATCAGCCCCGCAGCGCGCCTCTGCAACCGGGGGACAACGTGATCGTGAAGGCGGTGGATCGCGTCGGTCCGGCGGTGGTGCGCATCGATGTGGTGAAGGAGATCTCCAACCCCTTCGGAGGGATTTTTGGGATGGGTCCCTCCAGCCAGCGGCAGCAGGGCCAGGGCTCCGGCTTCATCACCCGGGCCAGCGGCCTGATCTTCACCAATGAGCACGTGGTGCGTGGTGCCGATCAGGTGGCGGTAACCCTGCCGGACGGACGCAATTTCAAGGGCAAGGTTCTCGGCACCGACCCCCTCACCGACGTGGCGGTGGTGAAAGTGGTGGCCGACAACCTGCCGGTGGCGGCCCTGGGCAACTCCGACCAGCTCAAGCCGGGGGAATGGGCCATTGCCATCGGCAATCCCTTCGGCCTGAACAACACCGTGACGGCCGGCATCATCAGCGCCGTCGGCCGCCTCAATGCGATCGGTGACGGCCAGCGGGTTCCCTACATCCAGACCGATGCAGCGGTGAACCCCGGCAACAGCGGCGGCCCGTTGATCAATGCCGCCGGTCAGGTGATCGGCATCAACACAGCGATCCGCACGGCCCCAGGTGGCGGATTGAGTTTTGCGGTTCCGATCAACCTGGCCAAGCGGATCGCGCAACAGATCGTCAGCACCGGCCAGGCGTCCCATCCCTTCATCGGCGTGCAGCTGATGAACCTCACACCGCAGCTGGCGCGGGAAATCAACGCCACCAACAGCGCCTGCACGGTGCCCGAGCTGAATGGCGTGTTGGTGAAGGAGGTGGTGAAAGGCACTCCGGCCGCTGCTGCCGACATCCGCCAGTGCGATCTGATCCTCAAGGTGGAAGACAACCCCGTTCAAACCCCCACCGAAGTGCAACTCGCCGTGGACCGCGGCCAGGTGGGGGAACCGATGCAGCTCACCCTTCAACGCAACGGAAGGGAGCTGATCGTGCAGGTGCGCCCGCGGGAACTGCCCCGCAACAACTGAGATGGTGCAGATCGTTGTGATGGCCCGCTGGCCATCACCGGGCCGATGCAAACGCCGCTTGAGCAGCGATCTCAACCATGAGCTGGGCTTGGCCAACAGCAGCGAACGCGCCACAAGGATCCAACGGCGGCTCACGCAGCACACCGCTGCGGTGGTGCGGGGCCTCGCCGGCGCAATGGAGATCGAGCCGGTGCTGGCGGTGAGCGGACTCGCCCCCCGTGCGGCCGATCGCTGGGGGAAACAGCTGGGGCTGGGGCAGGTGCGGCTGCAGGGGAGGGGGCAACTCGGCACCCGATTGAGACGGCAATTGATGCACGGCCATCGCCACAACAGGCCCTGCCTCGTGATCGGCACGGATCTGCCCGAACTCAATCCCGATGATTTGAGGCAGGCCGTTGAGCACTTGGAGCAGCATGACCTGGTGTTGGGGCCAGCCTCCGATGGGGGCTACTGGCTGCTGGGGATCGGTGCATCCCTGATCCGCAGCCCGCAGCACTGGCCGCTGATCGGCATTCCCTGGGGCGGCCCCAGGGTGCTGGAGGCAACGCTGGAGGCGGCGCGCAGGCGGCAGCTGTCATCGGCCCTCGTGGCCCAACGGAATGATCTGGATCACTGGAGCGATCTGAGGCCATGGCAGGGCTGAGCGTTGTGATTCCAACCCTGGAGGAAGCCAGCAGGCTGCCGCTGCTGCTGGCGGATCTGCAGCGATGGCCGGGGGAGTTGGAGGTAATCGTCTCTGACGCGGGAAGCAGGGATCACACCCGGGCGGTGGCTCAGCTGGCCGGCGCCACCGTGCTCGACAGCCCCACCGCCGGACGGGGACCACAGCTGCGCTGGGGCGTTGGCCACAGCTCCCATGCCTGGGTGCTGGTGCTGCACGCCGACAGCCGCCTGCCGGACACCTGGCACAACAAGGTGGGAGCGATTCTGAACAGGCCGGAGGCTCACCTGAGCGCCTGGTGCTTCGACTTCAAGGTGGAGACGCATGGGCGGCCGATGCTGTGGCTGCTGGAGCGGATGGTGAACCTGCGCAGCCGTTGGCTGCAACGCCCTTACGGCGATCAGGGCCTGTTGATTCAGCGCCAGCTTTATGAGCGCGTGGGCGGCTACCGGCCCCTGGCACTGATGGAAGACCTGGACCTGGTGGAACGCCTGAGCCAGGTCGCCCCCCTGCGTTCATTGAACTGTGCCCTGCTCACCAGCGCAGAGCGCTGGCAGAAGCGAAGCGTGCTGGTGCAGGCCTGGCGTAATGCCCGGCTGCGCTGGCTGTGGCGGCAGGGGCGATCAACGGAGCAGCTGTTGCGGCTCTACCGGCGCTGAAGGGGCCGATCAGTTGGCGTACCAGAAGGCACAGCGATGGCCCTGGGGCTCGAGATCCCAGCCCTGGCCCTGATAGAAGCTGACGACGCCCGGATCGGCAAACAGGCTGACCCGCTCAGTTCCCATCTGATCAAGGGCCTCGAGGATGTAGGCCATCATCTGCTTGCCCAGGCCATTGCCCTGGTACAGGGGATGCACGGCCACGTCCCAGACGGTGGCTTCAAACACACCGTCACCGGTGCAGCGCGCAAACCCCACCAGACGGGGCACCCGTGGGTCGTGCCGCCAGAGGCCAACTTTGAGCAGGCTGTGGCTGAGGGCTTTGCGCACCCGGCGAATCGGCCGGCGGCTCCAGCCCACCGCTTCCAGCAATTGCTCGAGTTCCACCAGATCGAAGGGGTACTCCTGACTGAACACCAAGGTGATCTGGTCATTGGCGCAGGGGCAGAGGCGCGCCCCCTGGCCGTACTGCTCCAACAGAGGATCAGCAGGAATGGGCAGAGGAGCGATCACAGACGCGCCAACCCCCGCTCCTGCAGATCAGCCAGCTGGGCGTAGAGCCCGCCACGGGCCCTTAGCTCGCGATGGGTTCCCTGCTCGATCAGTTCACCGCGGCGCAGCACAAGAATGCGGTCCGAGGCTTCCACCGTGGCCAGGCGATGGGCAATGACGATGGCGGTGCGCTTTTGCAGAAGCCGATCAAGATCAGCCTGCAGCGTCGCTTCCGTTGAAGGGTCCATGAAGGCGGTGGCTTCATCCATCACCAACACCGTTGGCTTGCGGATCGCCACCCGGGCCACCGCAAGCAGTTGGCGCTCTCCTGAAGAGAGGTTGCCGCCCCGCTCGCGCAGCTCCGTCTCCAGGCCGTTGGGAAGCTTGGCCAACAGCTCGTTGAGACCAAGCTCAGCACAGACCTGAGCCAGCTCTGGATCACTCACCGACGCATTGAGCCGGAGGTTGTCGGCCACATTGCCGCTGAACAGGAACGTGTCTTGAAGCACGACGCCCAGCTCACGCCGGAGATCGGCCATCGGGATCGTGCGGATGTCCCGTCCATCCAGAAGGATGCGCCCCTGCTGGGGTTCATAGAGGCGGCAGAGCAGGCGGATGATCGTGCTTTTGCCCGACCCCGTGGGGCCCACCAGGGCGACATGTTCTCCGGGGGCGATGCGGAAGGAGAGGTTGCGGAGGATCGGATCGTCCGGCCGATAGGCGAAGCTCACGTTCTCGAAGATCACCTCGCCGCCACCGCCACTCACGTGGGGGAGAACCCCTTTGGCCTCAGCGATCTCGAGGGGCTCCTCCATCAACTCGCCGATGCGTTCGACCGCCGTCAGCCCACCCTGGATCTGGGTGAAACGCTCCGCCAGCTGACGCAGCGGATCGAAGAGGCGTTGGGAGGCCAAGATGAAGGTGGTAAGGGTGCCTAGACCCATGGCGCCATTGGTCACCATCAAGCCGCCAAGGGCCAGAACTAAGGCAATGGCGGCCAGAGCCACCCATTCCAGGAAGGCTGAAATGCTGCTGTCGAAAAAGATCGTTCCGTTCACAGCGCTGCGGTAGTGCATGCCGGTGCGCAGGAAGCGGGCGCTGTTGACCGTTTCACGGCCATACATCTGAACCACCTCGAGGCCCTGGAGGTTCTCCTGGAAGTCGGCATTGAGCTGGGAAAGCTCTTCACGCACGCGGTAATTGGCCTTGCGGTAACGGCGCTGCAGCCAAAGCACGGCCAGGGTGACGGGCACCTGCGTGAACAACAGCAGCAGCCCCAGCCTCCACTCGATGAACAACATCGTTGAGGCCAGCACCAGCAGGCTCACCAGATCATTGAGCACCCCCACGGCACCACTGCCAAACACCTCAGCCAGGGCATCCACATCGCTGGTGAGCCGTGTGAGCAACTTGCCCACCGGCATGCGGTCGTGAAACCGCAGGGACAGCGACAACGCATGTTCAAACAGGTCGTCGCGGATTCGAGCTGTGAGCCGTTGTCCGACGGCCAGGATGCTGAATTGCTGCACCCCCTGCAGGCCGAGCCGCATTAGCACGGAAACGAAGTAGAGCCCAATGATCACGCGGATCGAAGCCGAGAGGCTCATCCCCGAAAGGAAGGGAAGACTGGGCTCTCCGCGCAGGACGCTGACGGCCTGACCGAGCAGAACGGGCTGCAGTGCTCCGGCAAAGGCCAAGGGCAGCAGCAGCAGCAGGGCCACCAGCAGCCGCCGGCGATCCCGCACGAGATAACGGCCCAGACGACGGACCCGGCGCCAGTCGGCGACGGCCCCCATCAGCTGGAGCTCCCGACGGGTGTTGCTGCGCGGATCGCATCAACGATGGAGGCCAAGGGGCCGTGGTCGAGGCGAACCGACAGGGGGTGCCCCACCAGTCGAGCTGTGGAGTGGAACAGGTCTTCGATGGCGATCAGGCCGTTCTCCCGCAGGGTGCGACCGGTGGCCACCAGGTCGACAATCGCTTCTGACATACCGGTGATTGGCCCCAGCTCCACCGAGCCATTGAGGTGAACCAACTCAACGGGAAGGTCGAGGGCATCGAAATATTCCCGGGCGCAGTGGGTGAATTTGCTGGCAACGCGGCAGTGGGCGGGCAGATCAGCGGCCCGGGTGTAACCACTGCTCTCATGAACCGCCACAGCCATGCGGCAGCCGCCAAAGCCCAGGTCCACCAGTTGAGCAACGGGGAGTTGATGCTCCTTGAGCACGTCGTAACCCACCACCCCCAGCTGAGCCTGGCCGTAGGCCACATAGGTGGGCACATCGCCGTTGCGAACCAGCAGGGCCCGGGCGCGCCCGCAGGGGGTGGGCACCATCAACTGGCGGTTGTTCTTGTCCAGAACAGCGGAGAAATCAAGACCAGCCGCCGCAAAGCGGGCCACCGAGTCTTTGAGCAGCGCTCCTTTGGCCAACGCGACGGTGATCATGTGTCCAGCGCTGACCGGTTAACCAGGCAGGACTTTAACGATGCATTCCTCACTTCATGCCCTGCCGGTGCTCCAGGACAACGTGATCTGGATCTGGGTGAGGGGCGCGGAGGCCGTGGTGATCGACCCCGCCGTGGCGCCGCCGGTGCGCGAGTGGCTGGACGAACGGCAGTTGAGCCTGGCCGCCGTGCTGCAGACCCATCACCACGCCGACCACATCGGCGGCACACCGGAGTTGCTGGAACGCTGGCCCCAGGCTGCGGTGATTGCCTCCGCTGAGGACAGGGAGCGGATTCCTTTTCAGACGATGCCGGTACGGGATGGGGACCAGATCACTGTTCTTGGCCATGAGGTGGAGGTGCTGGACGTGGCGGCTCACACCCGGGCCCACATCGCCTTTTTCATCCCGAACCCACAGGGCGGCGAGATCGGGCCCCTGTTGTTCTGCGGAGACACCCTGTTCAGCGGGGGCTGTGGCCGACTGTTTGAAGGCAGCGCTGAACAGATGCATCAGGCCCTGCAGAAGCTGGCGGAACTGCCCGAGGCCACAAGGGTTTGTTGCGCCCACGAGTACACCGAGGCCAACCTGCAATGGGCCGTGGAGCAACGCCCCAGCGACGCCGTTCTGGCTGAGCGCTACCGGGAGGTGCGGAGGCTCCGTGCCCAAGGAGAGCTCAGCCTGCCCAGCAGCATCGGCATGGAACACCGCACCAACCTGTTCATGCAGGCCGGTTCAGCCGCGGAGTTGGCCGTGCTGCGCCAGCACAAGGACCAGTGGCGGCCGGCATGAGCGATGGCGAAGCAGGGGATCACCAACGGCGATGATCGTTGCGACTGCTGTTGAGAACCAACCCATGAGCGCCAAGGCCATCACCACTCAAGACGCCCCTGCACCGGTTGGGCCTTACAACCAGGCAGTGCTGGCCGGCGAGTGGCTCTATTGCTCCGGGCAGATTCCACTGGATCCAGCCACCGGCGAGATGGTGGGGAACGGAGATGTGGCGGCAGAAACACATCAGGTGCTGAAAAACCTCTGTGCTGTGCTGAAAGAAGCAGGCGCCACCCCGGCTCAGGTGGTGCGCACCACGGTGTTCCTGGCAGACCTGGGCGATTTCGCAACGGTGAATGGCATCTACGCCGAGGTGTTCGGCGAAGGGGTCAGCCCAGCGCGCGCCTGCGTTCAGGTGGCAGCCCTTCCCAAGGGAGCGAGAGTGGAAATCGACTGCGTCGCCTGGCTCGGCAGCTGAGCCTGGCCCGCGGGGGCATAGGTTGGAACTGGCTTCAGTGGTCCTATGCCTCAGGCAAAACTCACCATCGGTGAATTAGAGGCGGGCTATCCGATGTATTGCAAGGCGCTGCGGCGTCTCCTCCAGCAGGGAAAAACCGTTCAAGACATTGAGCGCACCGTCTGCTGGGGGCATCTGGAAACGCTCAACCGCTGCCTGCCCACCCGCTACAAATCGCCCTCCTACCTGCTGGCCCTGATTCGCCGCGACCTGGAGAACCCCAAAGAGGATTGAGACCGGTTGTCTCAGCGTTTTCCCAGCGTTGTCGTGGCCAACGCTTCAATTTGAACTGAAAACAGGCGTTAAACCAGGCTGAGTAGCAAGGGCCTGGTATGAGCCGCTGTATTTTTCGCAAGCCCAGAAGGCGACTCAAGCTGAGTCAGGGACTCGGCGTAGTAACGGTGATGCTGGGAGCTGCCCTTTGCCTGGAACTGCAGAGCGAGCTGAATCCCAAGCCGTCGACGATGCAGGGGACACCCCTGCTGGGGCTGGGAGAACGCGGGACAATGCAGGGATGGAGATCGAACAGCTCGAGCAGATTGCCGCAGTGATCGTGACGGCAGGGCTGGTGGCCGGAAATTTCCTGATGTTCACCCCCTGGCGCAATGGGGAGGATCCAAGGCAGCGGCAACCGCAGAGCCTGATGCCCCAGAACGAGTCTGTTGTTTCAGATCGCGCGAAGACGTACGCCATGGAGGCATCCCAACGCTTGGATTCGTGATCTCCTTAGGGTGATCTGATGCACCCACTCGAGCTGTTCGATCGTTTTCGTCGCTGGTTTGGCTGGGTCGCACCAGGACGCCAGCTGTGGGAACGCAATCCTCAGCAAGTGGCCCCAAATCGATCTGATGACTGGCTCTTGGAGCCCCCGAGCCTGGAGGAAGCTCGTTTGCTGTTTCCTCAGTTGGATGAGGAGCGGGCCTTGCTTCGCTACCAGCAACTCCGCCTGGAAATGCGGGAACGTGACGGCCGCGGTTTTTGATCAGCCAGACCACGGTGCCGCCGGTGCCCTGAGTCAATGCGCCAGTTAGCTCATGTATCGAGCTGAACAGTTGAGCCATAACTGAGGTTCTATGGCACGGGCTAAGACCAGCTAAATCAAGGTGAATACCTCAGCCGGGTTGCGATTGGAGACAGCACCCTGCTTTCTTATGCCGCAACGGTGCAGCCCGATCTAGCTCGCTTCTGGAGCCCAAAGCTTGCAGCGGGTCTGGCTACTCCTTGTCTTTCCTCAGCTTCTCGAAAGCTGCCATCACGTTGGCAGTGGCTACCGCCTGCGACTCTCCAGTGACCCGCATCCGCCTCTCAACCAGTTTCTCCACGAGCTTCTGGGTGGAGTCCATTCAGCGATGAACCAGAAGTGCCACGACATAGCCGATCAGCAGACCTTTGCCGAAGGTGATCCACAGCATTTGGTATTTGCTCAGACCAAAGCGTTGTCTGATCCGCTTGATGGACGTCTTATGCCACAGCAGGACAGAGCAGGTCTGCTTCGCCTTCTTTGACTTCTTGGATTTCTTGCCCATACATCCATCCTGCCCTCAACCAACATCAGATGCCCAGCCCAGCTCCTTTGGCCAGGTGGGCGCCCAGAGCTTGCAGCGCTTCATCTTTTTGCACCAACACAGGGCATCGAGCGGAATCATCGCCGCGCATTGGCAATAAAAAAAACCAGCCAGAGACTGAGCTTCTGTTGAATGGAGCCAAGGAGACTCGAACTCCTGACCCCCTGCATTCCATGCGTCTCAAGCCTTGATCCAGAGTCAAGTCAGAGGCAAGCAAAACCCATTGCAGCACAATGGTTTCAAGGACTAGCAGTCCTACCTGCAACAGCAAGCAGGAGCAGATAAGAGCTGAAATCACACCGAGGAATCACACCAAATCACGGCATACTGAGCACCTGAAGGGCAAGCAGGTGCTCATGGTCAAAACGGCTCCTTGGCTCAAGGACCTGCGGGGCACCATCAAGCGCACCTACGGACCTGGGTGGGTGCTGGAGGAACGCTCTGGCTGCTTCAAAATCCAGCGTCGTGAGGCAGGCAACGCCAGGGAGGGCAAGCGCCCCACCATCACCACCAAGATTCGTTTTGCACCCAGCAGCAGCACTGAGGTGCTCGTCCTCATTGGTGAGCTGAAGCGAAAGATGGCTGACCTGGGGCTAGGGCTCTATGCGGCCCACTCGCTGATCAGCGGTGCTGCAGAAGATAAGAACTCCGGTGGCACCAACTGGCCTGAGGTGGTCAAGCGATACGAAGCCAGCCGCGTCGGCACAGGACAGGTGAAATCTGCGACCTACGACAGAGAGGAACGCCGTCGCATCGAACGCACCATCGAACTGATCAACGCCAAAGGGCGCGGGGCGGCGAATGATGGCCCCGGTGTCATGCGGAACTACACCAGCCAGCACCTGGCAGACCTCAAGCTGGGCGGCGTCGGACGCAAGCGTGCGCTTCTCGATGTCTCTCGGTTCCTGCGCTTTGCGGTGACCAAATGCGGCGCAGAACAAAGCTGGCTTCCTATTGAGGGTGACGATCTCCAAGACCTGATCGGCCTGGCGGAGACGAGGAAAGATGACAAAGTCCCGGTCAAAACAGAACAGCTATTCGGTCTGATCGACAGCCTTTACGAAAAGCCGGAGCTGCGCCTCGCAGTCACGCTGGTTGGTCTGTTTGGTCTGCGGCCAGCAGAGCTGAAAGCAATGCGTGTGGAGGACGGGAAGCTCAAGGTCGGCAACGTCAAACGCAACCGGGCCACAGCAAAGGCTCCTAGGCCCGATCGCATTGCCTACCCACTGGAAATTCCAGAACTCGCAGGCGCAGCAGGTCAGGCTCTGGCTCAGCTCAGCAGCGGGCTGGTCAAGCTGCCTGTCGGCATCCTGAACGCCCAAGACTTCAAAAGCTGCGGGCACACCTTCCGGCAATACCTCGATCGCCATCCCTACTGGGCTTCGCTGGTCAAGGCCAACCCTGGGCTCTCCCCGTACAGCCTTCGGCATGGCTACGCCTACCGAGGAGCCCTAGCCGGAATACCTCTCAGACAGCTCGCAGCATCAATGGGCCACGACGTACGCACCCACATGAAGCACTACGGCCAATGGACTGATGAGGCTGGCCTTGATGCTGCCTTTGATGCAGCCAATGCCAAGATCACCGCATCGCTGACCAAGCGTCAACAGCAGATGCAGCAACAGCAGTAGTCAGCGGCAAACTGACCGCACTCTTGATTTGCTGATGAAGCTGAATAATTAATGGGCGCACCATCAGCGTTCGCTTTAAGAGCGATGCGGTCGTAGCCCAGAGAGTCGCGGCTCAGGCGGCGGGCAGCGTCTCCAGCCGTTTTTTTCTCTTGGCAACAAAAAGACGAGGTTGGTATCGATTCACGCTGAATCGACTGGTGTCACTCGCATATTTGAGTTGTGTCCCGTTTTGGAGGGCTCCGGGCGGGACGCGGACCCATATCAGCGGCAACTGCTGGGTCCGTCTGTCATAACGAAAATGATTGCTCTTCAGCGCACAGGCGGTGAAGGCGGAACCGAGCTTGAAGTGCACACACAAAAAAACACTCTCTGTAATCGCAGCAAAGAGTTTTTACTGATACACCTTGACCAGATTTGGGCCAAGCCGTGGGCGACCTGAGCAAGGAGCAGGAACAAGCCATCGCTCGGTCAACGATGTATCTGATCGCATTACTCCTGAGCATCCTGATGATCTTCATTGCAGGACTGTTTCTGTCTGCGGAACTTGAACAGCAAGCCCTACAGAAAGCCGAGACAACACAACAGATCGCACGTCAACAGGAGATCACTCCTCAAACGCAGCGGCCATGGGCTCTGTGGAGAAGACACGCTGATGAGGAAGCATGAGCCCTCTTCTCCTGCTGGTTGGCTTAGGGCTCGGGGGTTGTCTCGCCGTATGGCGAAATAAGCGAGCCCTCAAAGCCAGAGAAAAACGAAGGCGTTAGCTGTCCTTCGCCAGCTGAATAACGTTCCGCCAATCAGGCCCCAGCTCCGCTGCCAGCTCCTTTTCTAACGATCTCAAGTACCGCTTTCGCTGCCCTGACTCTCCGCCGACCCAAATCGGAATCTCTTTCGTGGTTTCACTCATGTTCAGAACCTTCCCACAACGAGGCGATAGTTTGTTCCTCACGGTTAACGCTGCTTTACATACTGGCAGTCGATCGACACACCAACCACTCCGGACGCTTATCACTACTTCTTCAATTCCGTGCCAAACAACCATCACTCATAGGAACTATGCAGACAACTGAGCGTCAAGGTCAGAGAGTTCTTTTATATCTACCTCTAATTTATCCAAAAGAGGTTCACAATGCATGCGAGCACTGGGATCTTGAACGAACTCTTCCCGATAAAGCATTAATTGAAGGATCTCAATCTCCTCGCTCAGACAATCACGGTAGGAATAGCCCACAACACACTCCAAAAAAACGGAGAACTCGTCAACCCTGCACGAATTTCGAAAATGCCGTGGTCCAAGTAGTGCAATGTCCGGGACTCAACAACACAAACTGTGGCCTTAGTTACACATCAAGGACCGGGCCACCGTTCTCCAGCACCTCCAGCTGCTCACCTATTGCAGCTGGAGGTTGCAAGTCAAAGTCTCAAGCCAGTTGACGCAGTCGCGATTTATGCGTTGTGGCGCCGTGAAGGCAATTGGGGCTATGCCCCCTGCAGAAACTCGCCCCCAAGAGAGGTGGTGGGCTTGGCTCGGTTGATTCGCCTTCTGGTGAGCGGATTGCCCTGTCTGCGATTCGGTAGTAGGTGACGCGAAGTAGCCGCAGCCAAGAGGATTACAACTGAACTGCATCGTTGTATCGCGCATGAGCTGCGGTGCGGCGAAGCCCCTATGCAAGGGGCTTTCGCCTGCCTGGAAATGGTGTGGGGAAGAGTCCATACGGTCCTCGATTCCCCAGTTATTAGGGAGGAGGCCAAGTGGTCCTCGACTCCCAAGTGCAGACCCCCTCGGGCTGCAGGCTCAAGATGCGCTCACTGCTTGAGCGGTCTGCTTAAGCACCCTGTTTTCTTCAGGCTGCCCCGCCGACTCACCAAAAAAAGGCTTCAAGCCACACCAACGCCACTAGTGATGCTCCTGCAATCGCCATCGATGCCCAGGGGTCACGAAGAACTCGAGTCATCACCACAAAGCAGCTGACCCAATAAATCGCAACCAAACCAGATAGCAATCAGCTCCCGGCTCTGCAGCCCCTTCCATCGGTCGGGCTGACTTCCAACAGCCTTACCGAATCAATGATGTGAGGCCACGGAACCGCGAGGAGAACGACGTTCTCCCCGAGCGATGCGGTATCCGCTTAAACACGTTCCTCGGTATACAAACCTTCGTCTCAAAAGGTACAAATTTCTTCCGATTTTTGAAAAGCGCAGAAAGCTACCCCTGACAATCGCTCGTGCCAAGGGTGCTTTGACTGCCAGCCAACGGGTCGCTCTCCCGTGCTGCCAAGACAGTGACAAGTAACACCGTCTGGACACCAAATATGGGGGCGGTTGGGGAGCCCTGCAGCGATTTCTCAATTCCCTGAAAAACGACTGAGCGACGTTCTTTTTGTATTGCCTACTACTGCGAGCGAACACTCGTCATATCACTCCAAGAGCACCTAGATCGCATTGCCTGGGTTCGGCTGACAAGAAAAGACCCCTGGGATCTCATCCCCAGAGGTCAGGTGTTCTCTTCCCTGTGACCTCTTCAGAGTGCTCCAGGCGCTCTGCCTTGAGGAGTGGGAGAACCGTCAGAGGAGGTAGTGACGACCGTTCTTGGTTCGGTCGCCCGCAAGCAATAAGAAAGGGCGGCAGGGAGTGCCGCCAGCAACAAGGGGACGAACGCGTCGAAAACACTGGGGTTACCAGCGGCACCACCCTCTTAAGGCAGTCAGTGGTGCCGTGGGTGCCGTTTACGAACTGCCAAAAAAAGAGGGGTCCCACCCCCTCTGAGTTCGACGCATTGCCCCTTCACCGAAGAAGCAACCGAAGGATTACGCGGGGTTCACCTACTGGTCGTCGCGGTTACGACCAAACGACTACTGAGGTCAGCAAGCCAAGAAAAAGCAGAGGTCCCACCCTCTGCTCTGTTCGACGCATTCATCTCTTACGGATGATGCTCTTTTATGTTTGCTCAGTTACAAACCCTTCCGGCATCAGTAGAACCGCTCATTAAGAAGGGGGGTGAGCAAACACCCCCCTGAAGGTCGTTGAGACCTGGTTTTCCGACCTGTTCGGTCTCTGACCTCATTCCTGTTCTAAGGCGATTCAGAGCACCAAGGCATGAGCGGAACTACCGCTTTCTGTATCGAATGGGCACAAAGTCATTCGCTTAGATCAGGACCCCTTGAGAACTCTGAATAGAGCGCCGATGCTTCATCGGGCATCCCGTCATCCCAAAGCGTTTGCGTCCTCTCCAGTAACCAAGTCCCCGCTTCACTCCAAAGTTCCCGCTGGAAGGTTGATTTGAGGTGGTTGGCGTCTCTGTAAGACATGGCGGGGCAACACCTTTTTGAAGTTGTAGGCACCCGCCATATGGATAGCGGCAGCGATTTTTACTGGATTGGGATTTAGGTGGCGGGGAGACCTTCAGGGTTCGGCTGATACTGAGGGGCATGGCAGAAAGGCAGTTCCGAGTGGAAGAACTCAACCCTTTCCTGGAGTGGCATCTCCACACGTCAGCAGCGTCATTGGAGGTCGCCTCATCTGAAGCGAAGCGGATCGCCAGGATGATTGGAAGGCGAACCAGGGTGCTCAGCGAGAGCGGATCAGTCCTGCTTGAGGTGGATCCAATGGAGGTTCGTCGTACGGATTAATCGCCAAATGCTGCATGGTCAGCACCTGAAGAAGAAGTGCAAGCTCTGGGCGCCAACGTGGCAGAAGGAGATGGGCTGGCTTCCGAAGCGGGCTAGCCCCAATGGGGAAACCACTGGGGAAGAAGTCCTGCGCGAGCTAGCCCAATTACGACTGCCAGCGTCGCGAGCTTCATGCCTGTCAGGATGCCTGCCGTCTTCCAGGTGAACAGCGATTTCGACATGGTAATCACTGGGAATCCTTAGCCAAAGGACATCATGTGCCATTGACGAGCACGGCTCGTAAGGCTGACTGAGTCCGTTGCTCACTGGTCGCCAACTGACGACATGATCCCGAAGCTCATTTGGAGATAGCAAGCGAGCAGCTCTGCCCTCTCCAAGCTGAGAACCTCAAGGGATACAGATGATGTTCTGCGTTCAACGAAACGATGGGCCCGACATTTGGGTTCAAGAGCAGTGCTTCGAGACTGAGTTCAAGGCTTTCACCAACGCCCGAGCCAAATCGCTGAATACTTTCGGGCTCTATCGAGTCATGTACGAAAGTCCCGGCAACTCAGGTGAGGTGCTGAGGATTTCAAAAGGGAAAGCGATCCTGGCTGAAGATGACCGACTCGTTGGATAAGTGCTGGTGCCTAAACAGCGGAAATTACGTGCATTGGGCTGACGCATCAAAGGCATTGCTAGAGCAAGGGTCCAGGCAATAGCCGTGTACAACGTCGTCAAGCAAGAAGCTCCCGACCGTTGGGTCAAGGAGCTTTACTTCCAAACGGAATTCAGGGCTTACCTGTGTGCCCGCACAAAGTCGAAGGCGCTGATGTGCACTTACATGGTGGTTGACGCGACCACTAATGAAGTGACCTCGATCGTTCGTCACGGCAGGCCCCTCATCGCATGAGTAATGCTGAGGGCGCCATTTGCCTGATCAGCAATTACGACGATCAGAGCCACACTCTTATCGGGGCTCGAAGAGGGCAGGAGGATTATGAGCGCAGCAGAGCGTGATCCCCAATAGGAGTTGGTGGACTTGGCTAGCGCAAACTACTTTTACAAACAGCGAATCACCCCGTCTACAAATAAGCTGGAGAGCCGTAGCCCACCGACCTTTCATAGCTAAAAAAGTAACAAAACACGTATTGCCTTACCGAGAAAGAACGCGATCCTAAAGGGAAGCCTTGAGTCGCTACCAAATGTTCATCACTGTTTTTGGTCAGAAGGGTGGTGTCGCCAAAACATGTAGCAGTGTGCACATAGCAGCGTGCTGGAGCAACCAGAAAAAACGAGTAGTGCTTGTTGATGCCGACCGCAACCGCTCAGCAACTGCTTATGGTGCCAGAGGACTCTTACCTTGTCCTGTGGTACCAATTGAGGCGGCAGCCAAAGCCACTCGATTAGCAGATATCGTAGTCACAGATGGGCAGGCAAGCAGCAACGAAGAAGAAATGAAAAACTTAGTGGAGGGGGCTGATTTCATACTGCTGCCTACGACTACGCAAAGCAGATCAATCGAATTGACGGTCGAGATGTCGCAAATACTGAGACAATACAAAATCCCCTATGCAGCACTTTTGGTGAAAGTAGATTCACGCAAAGAAGCTGCAGCAAAGCAAGCCACAGAATTACTCCAGGAATTTGATATCAAAGTTCTTACAGCTCAAATCCCACTGCTTAGCGCCTTTGAACAGGCAGAAACAGAAGGAGTCACAGTTGATCAGGCTATTGACAAGCGTGGACGCGCGAATCCTCGCAGAATGATGGGATGGACTGCATACAGTTCGGCCTGCAAAGAGATTGAAAGTCTGTTTGAGGAGCACCACAGACTGAATCAGAGTCAATCACCAATCGGATGGGACTTCACACCCATGGAACAACGCAATGCGGCGTAAACACTATTGTTTTTAAGTGTGATACTGATCTTGTACGGGCTAGCTATTCCTAAGAAAGACACTATCGACGCGCCACTGACATAAGCCCTGCAGAGTCTTCTGTAATTCATCAGCGTCAAGTAAACGCTGCCCACTAGGCATCTGAACATGCACGTGAGCATCTAGCCAGCCGTCATTCATCAGCTTGTACAGCTGCGAACGGCTTTTATATCCGAGGTGCCTGGCAGCGGCACTCACACTCATGAGTTGCATTGCTCTGTCTCCCGATGTCTCTAAGTGTCCAATGTTTTGACAACCACTGTCTAGAGGATCAACGCGCCTTCGAATGACCCACGTTGGGTTAGCCCAGAAGGACCCGCTAAAGAGTCCACCACTGAAGACCTCTCAAAAGGCTTATGCGATCCAACCAATCTGAAAATAATTCAGCTTGAACCCCAGTTAAAACCAAATTTTTTTGAGGCCGCGAACTCCATTTCTTTCCGTAGCTGAGACATCGCCTCGCGAGCAAAGGCCTTCTCATTTTCCTGTGCGGTGATGATCTGTTTAGTTACCTCGCGAAGCTTCTCCAAGTCTTGGCAAGCGTCGATCTCGCGAAATGCAGCTTCGAGATGGAATCTCTGCTCAACCGATAGATGGTGATTTGTCATGAAAAGTATGGGAGGGAAAGGCCTGATGGTTAGTCAGGCCAAGAGTCGCTTTGGTTTCAAACAGCCGAAATACTGAAAGGAGCCGCCGGAAAACTAGTGGGCATAGGGTCGGACTTACCTTCTGCAAGTGCTTTGGCACGGATATACATTTGACTATTAGTTGCACCTTGAGCTTCCATCGAGGCAGCAACAACAGCCCAGTTACGAATTTCGGTGGTCATTGGATTGATTGAAATGACTCAACTACGTTCGCAAGCTTTAGAAGCAGTACGTGAGTGAGATAACCGAACCCCAGCCGAACAGCTGACAAAAATCAAAAGCGGTAAGCAAGAAGCCAATCAAGCGTCATAAAAGCGCAGAAAAGTTACTGCAAGAGAAGTGAACTCAGAAATCGTTAAAGCTTAGGCTTTGCAGACTCATTACTTTTGCCTTTACATGGTCCGAAGCCAAAAACACGCTGCACGGCGGAAAAGACCTGCAATGGCTTGAGAAGCACCATCAGCACTGAGGTGGAGACAGGAATCATGGCTCATCTCTCCATAGCTTTAACGCTGCAAAACGCCAAGCGACGATGGAACTCACAGAAGCACCTAACGCAAGAAATGCGATCAGCATCTGAGAAATATTCATGGGTAACTAACCAGTAACGCGCTTCTAGCTAGTCATTAACGATTGGCGCTGTTGTTACCGATCAGTAGGTGAGGGTGTGGGGAAAGTCAAATTCTGTGTTGGCACAAAGAGGGAGGCCGCCCCTCCCAGGTGGAAGAGACGGCCTAGCTCGCTCGCTTGTGCATCTTTAAACCCGTGATGTGATCAGGGGTTGAGAGGCCAGCCCACCTACGACAGGAATGGGGTGACCTCTCTTATGACTCGCTTCCGACACCCCTGTAGTGGCAGAACAGGGGCCATGCCGTATGCCATTGCTGGCGTCGGGCGAAGTGTCGGGCTTTCAGGTTCCTGGGGCCATTACGTCCAGGTGTTGGGCTGGCCTCCTACGGGGCACCTACGAACGGTGCAGAGGAGAGTCGACTGTTCTGACGTACTGGAGTGTCTTCACAGACGAGTAGCCCACGGTTGGGTGGAAACTGTTGGAGCAGGGACCTAAAAGTCAGGCGACTTCTACGGTTTGCTCAGGTGGAGTGTCGGCCGTCATTGGCACCTCCGATCTCGATGGACTAACTCTCGTCAGCGGGCACGCACAAGGCAATCAGCCTTAACGCTCATTGCCTTTCAAGACTGAACCATCCGATGTTGGTTTCGATTTGCTTGGCCAGGGAGACAGAGTCATAGATCTTTTGGGCAGCACACCAACACACCAGAAATCCAGGTCCCCCTTACTCACATTCAGAGAAAGCTCAGCACATTTGCCAAAAACACATGTGCTGAGTGCCAAGTCGCTCAAAACCCTTGCCTTGAAAGGGCCAGGTCGACACAGGCTTACCTGGCGTCGCCTGTGTCTCCTGTGCCAGGCCAGTGCCATTTACGCGTCCTGCCAACCAAAGGATCTTTAGTGGCATTTCGCTCCTGAACAAAGCCCAACTCCCTGAGGCATTGAGCCATCTGTCGCATCTCCCTTTGCCCAGCCGGGCGCCCTTCGCAGACACCTGACTCATCAAGGGCGAAGCGAGTATCGAAAGCACAGGACGATGACTCGCAGGCGGATGCTGAGGCACAACGCGATCTAGGCCTGGTACCTGGGTGTGAGTCTTTGACGCGTCAGGGGTGTTCAATAAATGAGTTGATTAATGTATGTTATGTATGCTCATGATTGGCTTTTATTGGTCATGAAAAGAAACCTCCTCTTGCTAGCAACTCTTGGCGTACTGAATGTTTTACCTGCTTTTTCAGTTGCGAATGAAAACGACCAAAAAATAAAGTCTGACGATCCTCGTCATCATTTTATTATGCATTACCCTGGCAGAGGTATAATAGTTTCTAAGAGTTACGGTAGTAATGCTAGTTGCGGCAAGAATGCTCGGCACTTGCAATTAACTTTCGGCCTTAAAAAGCAGTGGATATGCATTGAGTCAAACCAAAATACCGGTTCCGACGAAAATAAAAGATATCCGCTTTATATGGATATGGGAGACGAAGTTCTGGAGTTTAAATTTTATAATTCAAGAGACTGCTCGGCAAATGGAAGAAAAATTAAAAATTACTTTAAGCCATTGAAGCTCAATAGTCTGGCTACATTTAAATATTCGTGCAAGGTTACTTATCAAGACTAGATTTTCTTTATCTAGGCTTTTAAGGGGTTGAGTAGACCCTTCTTTTGGCCACCCACTTCTCGGCATAACACCCACTTCCTCAGCACTGAAGACGCGGTTCGACCCTTGATATGCCGAACAAGGAATACAGCCACCCCTCACCACCAGCCTTCTGTGGCGCCTCGTGGAAGCTGCGGTCCTTGTTGGGCATACCTCCAGAAGTAGCCAGACTGAGTTGCATGCCGAGCCTTATGCGATGAAACGACTACTGCTCGTCTTCCTCCTCTTTCCACTTATGCCTGTAAGAGCACAGGAACCAGACATACAGTGCCCTGGGATGAACACCATCGAGATGAGGTGGTGTGCGTCAAAAAGTTTGGAGGAATCCGACCAATCACTGAGACAACAGCTGCCTCCAGCAATCTTTGAAAACTGGAGACGAGCAACAAGAGAGGTCTGTGCCGTTGCCTATGCCCCATACCTACAAGGAACGATTTATCCCCAAATGGTTGTTGGATGCGATGACCGGCTCAACCGAGTTCTACTTGAAGAACTGCAGGATTTGCGTAAATGATTCTTCGAGTCCACCTCTGCGGGAATTACAAGTCGACCACGTTGGGCATTAACTGTCCTCAGCCAGCTCAATGACGTTCCGCAGCGTCACCCACTGCAGCTCGGTCCATGGTGGTGGCCCCCACTGCGTCAGATCCAAATATCCATTCGCAACCTCAGTCCACGTTGGTACTTGCCACAGCGGTGAATCAAACCTGCACGCTGTGTGTTTCTGGACGTGCTCACGCAACGACGGCAACCCATAAGGATCCGTCTCCAAATAAATGGCTCTCTTGTCCGGCCCGACCCGCCGATAGTCATCTAGTTGTCCTTTCCGGTGCAATCGTCGCAA
The DNA here is from genome assembly GCF_900473895.1 of Synechococcus sp. N32. NCBI lineage: Bacteria > Bacillati > Cyanobacteriota > Cyanophyceae > Synechococcales > Synechococcaceae > Synechococcus > Synechococcus sp. N32. Next base: position 114,406 of record NZ_UCND01000015.1, on the reverse strand, counting down.
TGTCACGCAAGATTTGAACCCAAGGTGAGCACTGGCGTTGTTGAGGTTTAAAACAGTCATGACTGGACTAGGTGACTATCCCAAAAATTGCTGTGCCTAGCTAAATATCAAGCCTTCGGATGACCCACAGAGGTCGACCAACGAGGACCCAGTCCTAAGCATTTGTTGTTGAAAATTTTGACTAATGCTTCCTACGCCATGCGTGTTTGCCGGGACCGTAGAGGATTAGCGAAGGCAAAGCAGCCGCAGGAGTGAACCCCAAAACAAACAAGAACAACAATAATTTTGGGAAATCTTCTAGATTATTGGTTGAAACTGAGATACTGAAAAAAGGCAAAATTAACGCGATCCAAAGAAAGATGCACAAGCCAATACCGAAAAGGCAAATTAAGTTGTTTTTGCCAATAACTGGCTTCATCCTCCCCCCTAGATAAAGAGCTCCGAGCGAAAAAGCAAATCCCGAACACAGGCAGTAAAACATTAACGGAAAGACAAAAATTATCAGCACAAATATTTACCCAAGCGAAGCGCACAAAGTATAAAGGAGAAGCTTCATTGGCCGGCCTAGTTGTAATCGTTTTGACAAAAAATACTGATGTCAAAAAAGCCCGAGAGTTCTGCAGTTCCCTCGGGCACCACTGCACCAAAGCAGGCAACGGTCGCGGTTATGCGATCGCGTCCTGCATGGCGGCGAATGATTCAGCGCGACGAACAGCGATGTGTATCGACTGCAGAGCACGAACATCCACGGTGCCTTTAGCGAAAGGGATTTAGGCACTACTCATGAGGCTGTCGGTGTCTACTCCTCCAGCAGCAACAGATTGAGTGACTGACTGGGTTTTGAACGAACCTCGACAATCTGCACGCAAAAAAGCTCGCTTATTTGGTTATGGATGCTTATGGCTGCCTTAAGCAGTTCTGGGTGCGCTGCAATGGATCTCTGTCAAAAATTGCCCATAACCGGCAGCAACACCGGCCACCTATGAGGACCACCAAAGCCGAACGCAAACGCCGTAGGGAAGCTGCTCTGGCCGAGATCAGCAATGGTCATGGCTTCGCCGACACCGTGGCTTATGTGATGTCTGAGTGGGGGTGCAGCCGCTCAACTGCAAGACGGGACGTGCATTGGGCTCACGGTGAGCTTCAACTGGGCCTTGATGCGCACGATGTTCAGCACCTGGTCACCCATCTCTGCACCAGCCTTCAACGCATCAGCCTCAAAGCCGAAGGGCACCAGCAATACGGTGCATCGGTTGGCGCTTTGCGCTTGCTCTACGAAATCTTGCTGAGCCGTCGCTTGGACAATGAAGCCCACAAGGCAAGGCGTGCTGGCTGGGGTTACGGCCAACGGCACGGCAACACCAAGTTCTGATCAAACCATCGCTGTACTGCAGAAGGCAGTTGACCTAGTGTCGCAGCTTGAAGAGGATGTTGACTATTGACAATGAACATCCGAATAATTCACCTCTACCTCTATGCGATAGGAGCCCTCACTGTCTTCACTTTCATAAGGATGAGTGGGGATGATTGGGCCAAACCCAGAGAAGAGGCCAGGGCAGCCTGCAAAGCAGCTAGGAATGAGGGACGCATCTATAGCGTTTCGTACCCAAAGTCGGGGGACCCAAAGAAGAATTTCTACGGGCGCCGCTGTGAACTGTTCTCGGAATGGAAACACGTCGAACTTTGGGAGCGTAAAGACGGTGATTACAAGACCTATGAAGAGTTGAAAAAGGCTGATTACATCCTCATCCGTAAGTACCACTTCGACGGGCGCGTCAAGGATTTTCGATGAACATGAATGGCGCCCCGAGCTCAGACCCTCGGACAAATGTGAGTCACCAGGTCAGCGTTGACCCAATTGATGACGCCCGTATCGACATCAGCCACGCCGGGGCTGACGCATAGCCAAAAAGAAACCCCCGCCAAGGGCAGGGGGTTTCGGGATTTTCTGATTAAGCCTTGATCACTTGGCGTAGGAAACGCCGCGGTATGTCAGTGCAGGCTTAGCGGAAGCACCAGCCACTTTCTGCTGGTCGTACTTCTGGCCGCGATAGGTCAGGGTCATTTGAGGTTCCTCAGAAATCCAGGTCCCCGTTCCTTGGCCTGGTGATCTGCGCCTCGCAGAAGCGAGGTGAACGTTGTTGGTAGCGGTTGCTACGGATCATTTATAGGAGCAGCGTCAACCCCTCTGTCGTTCAAACGGATACACAGCGCATTTTTGGCACTAGCACCGCTCAGCGCCCTCACTCCAGAATTTTGCGCATCATTTTGCGCATCAAAGTGATATTTAGCGATTTGGCATCAAAAAAGCGGCCCGTGTGGACCGCTCAAAGGCCAGTACTGGACTGACTTTTTGAAGAATGGAGCCAAGGAGACTCGAACTCCTGACCCCCTGCATGCCATGCAACTAGTCAGAAGTTCTGAGTTCGCTTGTGGCAACCGTAAAAAGCCCAGTATCAAAGAGATCTCCGAGAAACTAGCCTTCAAGCCACCGTAGCTAGCTATGGCTAGCTACGGTGGATTCGCGCTAAAAATCGCGCTAAGTTTCTGACCACCTGACTCACAGTGCAACTCCCATGGCAAAGCGCCGTACATGGGAAGACGACCTCAAGGACATGCTCCGTAGAGAACACGGCGTTGGGTGGAGATTGCGCGAGCAGTCAGGCAAGGCTCAGCTCACACAACTGCTGGAGCGTGACGGGCAGAAGCGCAAGAGCGGCGACCTTGGGATCAAGTGGTTGGCCAGCAACCAAACAGAAATTCTCAACGCCGTCGGGAAGGTTATCGAGCTAGTCACCGCTGATCCACCAAGGGCGCTTAGGGACGCTCTAAAGCTTGTGAAATCAGCGCCCATTTCCAAAGGTGGTGCTGTGGATTGGGATGAGGTGGCGAGGCAGTACGAGCAATTCAGAGTTGGATCTGGACAAGCCAAAAGGGCTAACTACGAGGCCAACGAGAGGTATCGCATCAAGCGATGCCTAACCCTGCTGGAACAAAAGAAACACGCACCGAGTGACGGTCCCTCTTTGCTGCGCGCTTACACAACGGCACACCTGTTGGATGTCACATCAGGCGGTTCAGGACGAAAGCGGAATCTGTTGGACGTTGCCCGGTTTCTGACTTTTGCCGTCAAGAGATGCGGGGCAGACAGCCGTTGGCTGCCCTTGCAAGGAGAGGAGTTATCAGAGCTTGTTGGCGTCCGTGAGGTGGCTGAACAAGACACACCACCCATCAAGCCAGAACAGCTTTTTGCTCTTTTAGACAGCCTTTACGAAAGCCCTGAATTGCGGCTTGCAGTGGCGCTAGTCGGCTTGTTCGGCTTACGGCCATCGGAGCTGATGGAGCTTGAAGTGCGCGAAGGTCACCTTTACGTCGGACAAACCAAGCGAAACCGTCATTCCGCTGCCAAGCCAAAAGGCAAACGTCTTGCATTACCTCTGGACCTAAACGATTTGCCAGAAGAGGGAGCGCGCGTTCTGAAGCAGTACGAAAGTGGCCTCATCAAACTGCCTACGAGCATTCGCAACGCGAAGGACTACAAGGACTGCGGTGATGCCTTCCGTCAGTACTTAGATCGCCATCCCTACTGGCTTTCGCTTAAGGCAGAGATTGAGGGATTGGTGCCCTACAGCTTGCGGCATGGCTACGCATGGCGCGGAGCGAAGTACTACGACCGAAGCATTCCTATTCGGGACCTAGCTGCCTTGATGGGGCACACGGTCAAAACCCACATGAAGCACTACGGCAAGTGGACAGACGATGAAGGGCTGATGGCATCAGTGCAGGCCATCACGAAGGCAGCAGCAAGCCAGTCAAAGCGACCTAAATCCCTGAGTCAGCAGCAGATGCAGCAACAGCAGTAGGAGCGGAACTGATGCCGAAGAACCTCTACAGCGAGCAAGACGACGAGTTCTTACGCGCCAACTATCTGGAGATGTCGAACGCGGTGTTGGCCGAACACTCGGGTCGCACAGTCAGAAGCGTCGAAAAAAGGCTTTTGAGCGTGCTCGGTCTGAAGCGAACTCAGCAGGACATGGGTCGTATTCGCCGGAAGGAGGAGGACACTCGCAACAAGGCAGAACGTGAAAAGCACCGTGGTCAGGTTCCAGACGAATGGTTTGACCTACCTGCCTCTCGTACTGCAGCTCAGGAAGCAAATGACTCCAAGTACTTCGACGGCAAGACCTGCGACAAGGGCCATTTAGACCTGCGCTTTGCAAATGGAGGTTGCATTCCGTGCACGCTGGATGCTGACAAAGAAAGGCAAGCCGATCCAGAACGCATGACAGCACGTTCCGCTTGGCGTAAGACCTACCGGAAAAGAGACGACGTACGCGAATACGAGAACGATCTACGTCGGGAACGAATGAAAGACCCGACTTTCAAGTACAGAGCCAACATGTCGTCTCGCATTTCAGTAGCGATGCGTGCCAACAAGATCAGTAAGCCTGCTGAAAGCGAAAAGCTGATGGGCACTACTTGGGCAGAATTTCGTAAGTGGATCGACAGCCAACTCAAAGAGGGAATGACTCCCGAGAACTATGGGGAATGGCACCTAGACCACGTACGCCCCTGCGCCAGCTTTGACCTAGCCGAGGAAGCGCAGTGCTTTGTTGCCTTCAATTGGCGTAACTATCAACCGATGTGGGGTCTGGAAAATATCGAAAAGAACGACGATTACGAACCTCACCATGAGGTCGAATGGGCACGACGAATGAGAGAGCTGGGATATGACGGCGAGCTGTTCCTCCTGTTTGAGGAAGGACGCGGATGGCTTTAAGCAGCCTCACTACTTAGGCAAAACACTGGCAACCTGAAGGCTCTTCAGGCAGCACTCGGCATCCCATCGGTCAGCAAATTCCAAGCACAGCCCACTCGACACACAGACAACAAAGCGTTTGTCGCCAAGCTGATGCACCATTGGCGGCGGCCGAGAAATCATGCTGAATTCTTGGATCATCTCTCTTCTGCTTTTCCTGATGGTCCGTTAATTCCTTATCCTTAAATGCATCAAGTGCCACATATTGCAGACAACTGGCAGCCTCTGCGTCAATGCTTTCTTCGGGGATATTGGCCATTGCTGTTTTTGCAGGGGCGTTCCCCTCGCTTCAACTTCATCCACATGGCCTTCTCAAGTGCGGTGAGCTTGGGGGAGGCTTCATTCAGCACTTCCAGCGCGCGAGCCTTTGCATCACGGATATACCTGGTTGTCCTATCGAGTTCGTCGAATGCCAAAACCAGTAGCCAGGGGCATCACAAAGCTAAAAACCCTTGAGGTTCAAAATTGCATCAAGTGGCACATACTGATCAAAACTGGCGGAAGCTTGATGAGATGTGTTATCGAAAACTTATGGACACTGAATTACTCAAACAATCCTGGGAGAAGTTGACCCAACGTGGCTACACGCTGAATAGCCCTGCCCCTGAAGTGGTGAACATCATCACGCCGACGGGTTATTCGACTCAGATTCGATTGAAACGACTACCCAGTTATGCCCGCTACGTGCGGTGAATTTCCACCAGCTTTTGAGCTGACGGCTTGGAATGGTGTGGGGAAGAGTCCTTACGGTCCTCGATTCCCCGGTTAAAAGGGAGGAGGCCAAGTGGTCCTCGACTCCCAAGTGCAGACCCCCTCGGGCTGCAGGCTCAAGATGCGCTCACTGCTTGAGCGGTCTGCTTAAGCACCCTGTTTTCTTCAGGCTGCCCCGCCGACTCACCAAAAAAAGGCTTCAAGCCACACCAACGCCACTAGTGATGCTCCTGCAATCGCCATCGATGCCCAGGGGTCACGAAGAACTCGAGTCATCACCACAAAGCAGCTGACCCAATAAATCGCAACCAAACCAGATAGCAATCAGCACTCGGCTCTGCAGCCCCTTCCATCGGTGGGGCTGACTTCCAACAGCCGTTACCGAATCAAAGATGCGGGACTACGGAACCGCGAGGAGAAACATGTTCGCCCCGAGCGATGCGGTCCGCTCCTTAACGCTGACGAGGCGTTGTGCAATTAAGTGCAATGCACTGAATCTTTCCCGTTATTGGAAGACGGGGTTAAGCGCAGAAAGCCAGCCCCATCCACAGTTGCCGTGGGATGGGGGCTGGATTGTCTGCCAGCTAACGGGTCGCTCTCCCGTGCTGCCGCGGTAACTCACTCAGCCGTAAGAGGAGATGTCGCAGGACCCATTGATAGGGAATCTCCAGTGGTGCTGCACACCATTTTTCGAAGACCTTTGGGATCAAGGATTTCTTTCGTGAAGGTCCTTCAAACAAGTCGTAATGACTACAGAAAATCGACATATGAGCCCCTAACGGCTACTGAGCCAACGCCGCTAGCGAGACATCAACTGGGTTGGCGCTGACCGCGTGACCCACATCGCTTCGAGAGTCTGAATCGCTACCGCTTACATCTTTGGTCTGAGCCTTAATTGGCCTATGAGAATGCGTAACTGGATCCCCTCCGCTTTGCTTGTGACTCTTGGTGGCGTAGCAGTTCGGGGTTACTACAGCCACGCAGACGCATTCCTCTCAAAAGCGTCAGCTGGCAATGACGTTGCATCTCCTGCTGTAAACGACAAGCAGGACAAAGCCCACTTTGATTTCAAGAGTGCAGGGATCATCTCTGACTACAAGAGGTGCGACTGGACTCGTACCCAACTCAACAAAGCTGAACCGGAAATAGGAGACAAGCATTTCAAATGCGAAGAGCTCAAGTCTTATGAGGAGCCTGTTGATAGGTTGAAGGCTGCTACGCGTCAGGGCTTAGTTCAAAACTGTGAGCAGGCAATCAAAGCCGCTCTCTGGGATCCAGAGAGCTATGTCTTCGTAGATCACCTGTATGTCGCTAACGAAATCAACGGTGTAGATGTTCGTTTGACCTACTTGGAAAACGACGGTTATGGCGGTCTTGATCAGTGGCAAACAACCTGCAGCTACCAGCTGTGATCAAACGTCGATGACGTTAGGCATTACACACTCCATCTGATCCGGCATCCCACTTTTTCCCCACTGCTTAGTACAGAAGCAAATGGGCTGGGATCCTGAAGCGAGATGGAGGCACAATCGGAAGTATGAAAAGACTTCTGCTGCTTCTGCCGCTGCTTTTGCTGGCTGCTTGTGAGCCCGCGGAGCCGACAGCCGTTCAAGTGGCAGAGAAGCTTCAAGCGCAAATCAACGAGCTTCTCGAAGAGGTGGACGCAAGCCTCGAGGAGGTCGCAGACCTTGACCTTGATGGCCTCTGCGCAAACAGCGGCAGGATTACCGCAGGGATGGACTTGCTTGTTCCTCGATACCGTGCTTTTGCGGTCTTGATGGAGGAACTGGGGGACATGCAGCAAGCATTACTGGCAGGAGGAGCAGCAAATCAGTTCGCAGTGGATGTCCAAAAAATCAGACGCGACTGCGCCACGAGGGCCTCAGCCCCACCAACTCAACCTGAGCCCGCAGCCAATCAATCGACGGACAAAACAGCTTCAGGCGTCGAGGATATGGCCTCTGTGAAAAGTACTGAGGAGAACCCTTCAGAACAATCTCCAGCTTCTGACTCAACCTCGCCCCTTACATCACATCAATCTCAAGAAGCAATGGTGCTGCCGGAATAAGGTCAAGACATTCGACTGCAATGTCTTCTCACTTCACCTTTTACGGGCAGTCAGCTAATGATTCAGGTGGCGTTCGTAAACAGTTGCTTTTGTGGATACCAGTTAAACCCTCTAGCTCCCTTAGTGATTTGCCAGGATGTTTTCTTAGTGGGGGAGGCCCTCGTCCGGGTTTCGTTGCTCCGAGGTCTTTTTTTAGGCAAGCGAAGCCACCCCTCATCCGCTGATGGGTGACGTCGCCGCCCTCAGAGGTGCAAATCAACTGCGAGCAGCTTTGTCGTAACCCTGGTGCTCAATGGCCGGACGTATCACCTACTACTGAAGCGGGATAGCTAAGACCAAGTGACAAGCCTTCCACCCACGACTGTCACAGTGACAGTTGAGTAGGGATGGTGGTTTTGTGAGGGAAAACACCTCATGGGGTGGAAGTGGAAATAAGGTCACACTCCCGAGAGAAGTTTTGGAGCCCCTGCCTTTGGCGGGGGTTTCTTTTTTGGAAATGGCCTCCAACCAAAGATCTGGCTAAGGGTTGAGTTCAACCATCCCGATCTAAATGACCTCTGGATATCCAGAAACAACGGAGCAGGATCCATCGGCGCCAATCCAGCCTGGGGATCACCGCGAACGGCTCGCAAAGTTCGTTAGCGAATTGTGGGCACAACGCCGACACGTTGTTGAGACTCGTCGCCGCATCGAAAAGAGATTCGCGGATGAGAACGACTGGTTTGTCCGCAAAGACACTGAACTCGTGGACTGAACTCCTGTCTGGCTACTTAGAAGCGTCCCCTTAGGTATCGCTTGTAGGAGCAGCTTTTTCTTTTTCTGTAGAGGCGTTGATAACGGCCACCGCAGGGCTTTCAGCGAAACGGTCAATAGTGTCCTGATGTTGTCGGACATGTCCGGGCTGTGTTAGTACGAAGTTAGGTAAACCAACTTTGCCGTGTATTGCATCCATCGAGAAGAAGGTCCCGATCGTTGGATTCAGGACCTGTGCTTCAAGACAGAGCTAAGAGCTTTTGTCCGAGCAAGAACGATGTCGAAGGTTAAAGGCTGCAACTACAGAGTTGTCCATCAGGCAACTAACGACGTGGTTGCTGTCATCGAGAAGGGAAAAGCCTCAGCTGTTTAAAGCTGCAACGGGAATCCAAAGGCAGCTCATCGCCTTGCAGGGGGATCTAGTCAGCCGTCGAGCAGATCCCCCGAGCCAAGACCGCCGTTTACCTCGGCATCTCGTCTCATCTCCACCCCTAGCCACGGATCATGAATCGCGACTACATCGACTGGCTGGAGACGCTGCCCTGCAGCCGCAGGCGGCAGCCGATCAACACCTGGATGGGTGGTTGGGCTCCGCTACCTGAAGAGATTGATCTGCCTGCTTACGAGGATTGGCAGGATCGGAAAATCAGCGCAATCCAAAGGGTGTGATGTCTCGCCTGTGGCGTTGGGTCAGTAGGCGTTAGGAGCACATACAACGACTTTCTGTAGCCATCGCGACCTGATTATCGGACCGTCACGGAAGAAATCCTTGATCCCAAAGGTCTCCGATAAATGGTGTGCAGAGCCACTAGCGAGCACCTATCAAGGAGACCTGTGGTACTTCCTCTTACGGCTGAGTGAGTTACCGCGGCAGCACGGGAGAGCGACCCGTTAGCTGGCAGACAATCCAGCCCCCATCCCACGGCAACTGTGGATGGGGCTGGCTTTCTGCGCTTTACCCCGTCTTCCAATAACGGGAAAGATTCGGTGCATTGCACTTGATTGCAGAACTCGTCGGCAGCGTTAGGGAGCGGACCGCATCGCTCGGGGCGAACAAGTTTCTCCTCGCGGTTCCGTAGTCCCGCATCTTTGCTTCGGTAACGGCTGTTGGAAGTCAGCCCCGCCGATAGAGGGGGCTGCCGTCACGCAATTAGCCAGCCTCAGCAGACCAGCTCATCCTCTTCATCTGAACGGTGTTGCAAATGGATATTTGGATCTGCAGCAATGGGGCCACCACCGTGGACAGAGCTGCAGTGGGCGACGCTGCGCAACGTGATTGAGCTGGCTCAGGACAGCTAAGCCTCAGTAGCGAGCGAAGACAGAGGTTGTTCCGTCATGGGCAATGGCAAGTACCTCAAAAGGTTCAGCCTCGACGCCAGGCACCTCCATCCCAGGAGAACCCATTGGCATCCCTGGAACCGCCAGACCTCGGATATTGGGCCGTTCCCTCAAAAGGCGCTGAATCGCAGATGCAGGTACATGCCCTTCAATCACATATCCCTCCACATCAGCGGTGTGACAAGAAGCCTGTTGAGAGCTAACACCACGCTCCTGCTTCACGGCATCCATGTCCTCGGTGACATGGTCATCAATGCGAAACCCCGCCGAGGCGATGTGTGCTCCCCATTGAGTACAGCAGCCGCAACTCGCTGATCGATAAACCGTCATCTGCGGGCCCGCAGCACTGCTGGTATCAGGCATCGCAGCATCCCCTTTCACATCACCGTGCGCGTGAACAGGTTGAATCACCCAAAGCAGCGATCCGACTACGCAAGCTCCAACTAAGCCCTGTCGCGCAGAAGCTTGCCAACGGGCTACAGAACGCGATGCCTTCATGGAGTCGTCTACCAAGCGAACAGAGTCGATTTCTGGATTATCGCGACTTGCTCTGACTCGTCGGCGGATGCTGCGGCACAACGCGGTTGAGGCTTGGCACACGATGCAGAAGACGGGCTGGAGACGCTGCCCGCCGCCTGTGCGCTGAGCAGACGGACCCAACACTGTCAGGCATGGGTCCGCGTCCTGAGGAGTTTTCGCGTCACCTCTAGGACTTTTTCTTTGTACTCAAGTCATACCAGTCGATTCCGCGAAATTTGCTACCAAACGCCTGAGGTGAATTGCGCAAAAAAACTCAGGTTTGTGGGGAAAGAGCTGGCATAGAACCTTTTCAGGCACGGCCCACGACTCAGGGCTTCGATGCCTTGGGGGCGGACATGAGACGCCGCCCCTCCACACACAGCAGCTACTGCTGAAGCTGTATCTGCTTCTGACACCTGCTGATCAGATAAGGATGTCAACTCCAGGCAAAAAGAAACCCCCACCGAGGGCAGGGGCTAGGGATCTTCTGATCAAGCCTTGATCACTTGGTGTAGGACGCGCCTCGGTAGGTCAGGCTCGGATGAGCATTGTGAGCGACTTCTTCGCGGCAGGTGTTGTAGTGCTCGCGGCGGTAGGTCAGCTCGACACAAGCTTTGGGTGAAGCTGCTTGAGCTTCGTAGGAGTGACCTCTGTAGAGAAGAGCAGTCATGGTGAGTTCCTCAGAAAATTCCAAGTCCCCGTTCCGTGGCTTGGAGTGTCTGCGCCCCTCCGAAAGGGGTGAACGTTATGTAGCGGTTGCTACAGATCTTTTATAGGGGAGTGTCAACCCTTGCGTCGTTCAAACGGATACACAGCGCGTTTTTGGCGCAAGCCGACCGCTTAGGGGCATTTGGCGCACACTTTGGCGCACAAAAAATGATATTTAGCCGTTTTGCACTAAAAAAGCGGCCCGTGTGGACCGCTCAGATGCCAGTGCTGGACTGACTTTTTTGAAGAATGGAGCCAAGGAGACTCGAACTCCTGACCCCCTGCATGCCATGAAAATACTGGCAAAGCTGAGATCGGTTGCGACGACTAGCTCTAACCCCAGTAGCAATAATGCTTTTGACGGACTACTCCCTCACTTGCGACAGCTTTCTATGGCAAGTAAAGGCAGAAATCAGACTTGAAAATCAGACTCATATCCGCCAAGTTCTGACCACCTGCACAGCAAGAAGGGGTTCATGGCTCAGGCTCAGCAATGGCTCAAAACGCTGCGCCAGGGAGTCAAGGCTGACTATGGGCCGGGCTGGATTCTCAAAGAGCAGTACGACCGCTTCAAGATCGGCAGAGCTGAGGCTGGCAATGCCAGACACGGCAAAACCCAATTCGTCTCCACTGACCTGCCGTTTGCTCGTGGCAGTCACCGCAAGGTTCTGAACCTCATCGGCGAGATGGTCGCCAAGATGCAGGATCCAGAATTGAACGTCGGCCTGGCCGAGGCTTACGAACTCGTTAGAGGCAGCACTGAAGTCACTGGTGCAGCCATCAACTGGGAGGAAGTTCGCTCCCGTTACAAGGCCAGCAGGGTTGATTCAGGCACGGTCAAAGCCAGCAATTTCGCCGAGCACGAGGAATATCGGATCAACCGTGCCTTTGACCTGATCACGGCTCGCACTGGCGCGGCACACGATGGTGGCGGGCTCATGCGGCTTTATGCCCGCAAGCACCTAAAGGAGGTAGAGCCAGGCTCATCAGGCCGCAAACGCAACCTGCTGGATGTTGCACGGTTTTTGAGGTTTGCCGTCAATAAATGCGGAGCAGACAGGAAATGGCTGCCACTGGAATGTGACGACATGAAGGAGCTGATTGGTCATCGTCAAACCGCCCCTAAACCAACGGTTCCGATCAAGCCGGAAGAGCTGATCACACTGTTGAACGGTCTTGAGTCGGACCCATCCCTCCGGCTTGCCGTCGGGCTTATTGCACTGTTCGGACTGAGGCCCGCAGAGCTGATGGTGCTCTCTGTTGACGATGGCAACCTGAAAATCGGCAACGTGAAACGCAACGCTCACAGCTCAGTAACACCCAAGCCTCCGAGGACTGTTCAGGAGCTGCCGCTAAAGGAGCTTCAAGGTGAAGGGGCGCGGCTGGTGCAGCTCTTTCACTCCGGGTTGGTGAAGCTGCCGAAGAGCATCAGAAACCTTGAGGCTGGTGCGTTCAAGGCTTGCGGCCATACCTTCCGGCAATATCTCGACCGCAATGCCACCTGGCAGTCGCTGAAGGCATCCAATCCTGAGCTGACGCCTTACTCACTGCGGCATGGCTACGCATGGCGAGCCGCCAAGTACTACCCGCAACCGCTGCCCCTGCGAGACACCGCAAAGCTCATGGGCCACGATCTAAAAACTCACATTCGCCACTACGGGCAGTGGACAGACGATGCTTCTACAAAGTCGGCGGTAGAAGCCTCCATTCAGTCTTTGGCAGGCGCGAGCTAAGCAGGCCTCAGCAGCAATAAATGCAGCGTTGGTACCGGATCATTTAGTCAATGCCCTTGCCTCATCTGCACGGCACTGCAACCCCAGCAGGGGTGATGGTGTCTTTGGAAGGTTCAGTCGCAAGGGACCTCCATCCAATGGAGTGATGACCATTGGGCGCTGATTCAGGTTCTGACTCCTCTTCTCAACCGGGGGAGTCAGTTCAGCGTTTTGACTGGCTTCGACGACTCATTTGGCTACCGCCATCGACTCATCTGTGTCGGGCTGAACCCCTGACAGGGGTGATTGTGGCTTCGGAGTCCCCAAGACCTCCATCCCATGGTTTTGTAGGAACCATTGGGCGCTGAGTGTCAGCGTTCGTTTCACGCCGACACAGCAAGCAACGGCCTGACTCCTCTTCTGAACGGGGGGAGTCAGATCAGCGTTTTCAGTTGCCGAAACCTTTCAGCGACTCATTTGGTCGCTGCTGTCGCCTCATTGGAACTGCACTGAACGCCTGACAGAGGCGATCTTTTCTTCGGAGGTTCCTGTGCTGGGCATCTCCATCCAATGGTTCCTGCATGACCATTGGGCGCTGGAGCGACCTGACTCCCTTCCTTTCCGGTCGGGGAGTCAGTTCAGCGTTAAAAAGCCTTCAAGACCGCCTTATCGCCTGTGTCGACTCCTAAAGAACTCCAACGCGTTGAGCTTCTGAACTACACGAAAGCCAACGGAGATGAGCTCGTTGGGCTCGCCGTAGAACTAGCTGAAGACCCGAGTGGCGGCGTACAGGTAAGGGTTCTTATGGATTCAAATGTCGTTAGCGGGGTAACAGTGGTCCCCCTGCAACAAGGCGGCTGCTGCGACTAATCAGCAGCAATCACAACTAGAGCAACATTGGTCATCACCGGCATGACCATCAGCACATGACTGGGAGCAATAAATTTTTCCTTCTTTCTCGACGGCTTTTTGAGGGGAAACAACGCAGCCGCAGGGCTCACACGCGCATTGCTGATTTGCGATTGGCATGGATTCCTCGATCAACTCCCCTCTTATTAGGTCGAACAAACAATCAGTGCATCCAGTTGAACTTCACCTGGTAGGCGGGGGGCAGCGCCTCCAGCCGTTTTTTTCTCTTGGCAACAAAAAGTCGAGGTTGGTATCGATTCACTCTGAATCGACTGGCGTCACTGGCGTATTAGAGACGCGTCCCGTTCTGGAGGGCTCCGGCCGGGACGCGGACCCATGTCAGCGGCAACTGCTGGGTCCGTCTGTCATAACGAAAATAATTGGTCCTCAGCGCACAGGCGGGGGGCAGCGCCTCCAACCCGTCTTCCCCATCGACCCAGCCTGCGCTGCAACTCCAACCAGTGTTCAGGCGTTGGTTGATAGCGGCTCGGACGGTTGCCGCCGTTCATATATGAGGTGACCCAGTTGCTGCTCATTGCTTTGCGTGGCTAGTGGTGTGAGTGAGACGAGATGCCGAGGTAAACGGCGTTCTTTGCTCGGGGGATCTGCTCGACGGCTGACTAGATCCCCCTGCGTGGAAATAGGGGCGGGGCCTGACTTCAAGCCATATGAAGGCGATAGCGCAACAGTCCAAACGGCCTAAATCGCTCAGTCAGCAGCAGATGCAGCAACAGCAGTAGTCAGTTGTTGCAGGGTGCTGCAAGCGACAACGAAGGCTGAGTCCTCAACCCAAGATGTGCCGAAAGGCGACATCTCCATGGCATCCAAGTTCTTCCACGTTCATCACGAGTTCCGCGCTGGCAAAGCTCAAAAGTGGTGGGAGACAGCACAAGCAGCCATGGCACCAGGTGGTGGCTGGGATGAGGCCGTAGCCAAAAACCTAGAAGCGGGTTTCTACAACCACGCGTTCTGTCCTGTTGGACCTGAAGGCCCTGCCTTCTGCATCTGGGAAGTCCGCGAAGGAATCACAGCGGAGGAGTTTCAGGAGTTCATCGACGGCCCCAATGGCGTGAACTTCGGATTGGGGGCATGGATGAACATCTGCAGGGAGATCAACGTTGAGATGGCAGGGAACCCTCCATACCCAAGGAAGTTCTGAGTCACCTCACTGGCGGGGGGCAGCGCCTCCACCCCGTCTTCCGCATCGTCTCCCAAGCCTCAATAGCGTTGTGCCGCAGCATCCGCCGACGAGTCATCGGCTCTGGGGGGCGGGGCGGAACGTAGCTGTAGGTCCTGATGGCGACCCACTGCGCGTGGACCGTCGCCGTGTCGGGCTTGAAGTGACACAGCTTCTGCTGCTGCTCGGAATACAGCCACCCTTCACCACCAGCCTTCTGTGGCGACTCGTGAAAGCTGCGGTCCTTGTTGGGCATACCAAAAGTCTTAGCCAGACTGGGTGGCATGCCGAGTGCCATTTATGGCTTATGCCTTGAACTGGACATCACTAAGCGCACTTGTGCTCTTAGTCCTATGGCTAGTGAGCGTTCCCTCTGCGGCCTTTCAAATTTGGTTTCTGCTGACTAGACGAGCAGACACCACCCCTCAAGTACTTATCAGCACGATCCTGCGGTTCGTCACTGGTATTGGACGACTAGTCGGCTTACCAGCAGCAGGAGCAATCTTGTTTTTTCAGGGTTGGCGCTTAGACCCGATTCTTCAGGCAGCCGTGCTTCTTCTCACTTTCGGTGTGGTCTTGGAGTCCAGCAGTGGGATAGTCGCTGACTACAACGCATGGCGAGCCAGAACAGGGCGTGCAACGGCTGTGATTCCAGTTGCCGAGCAGCCATCAGACGACGCATGAGCCCTCTACTGCTGCTGGTTGGTTTAGGGATAGGCGGTTATCTCGCCGTATGGCGCAATAAGCGAGCCTTAAAAGCCAAAGCAAGGCGCAGGCGTTAGGTGTCTTCAGCTAGCTGGATGATCGCTCGCAAGTTCCGCCACTGCTGAGCCGTCCATGGCGGGGCTGACCAACAACTTGGATCAATAAATGCCGCAGCCCGTGCCTCCCAGCTATCAGCCTCGCGGCTCTCAATCCATTCGTTAATTGGTGCCATCGCTTCATCTAACGCCTCCTCGCTCAACGCAGACTCCTGATGCCATATCGGTGAGTCTGCATTGAGTCTGGTGTGGTTCTGGACATGCTTCTGCAATGAAGGCAACCCATAGGGCTCTGTCTCTAGGTAAAGCGCCCTTTTGTCCGGTCCATCACGCAAATAATCCTTTAGCTGTCCCTTACGGTGCAGGCGCCGCAATGTGACGCATGACTTAAAGCCCAGATGGGCACTTGCTTTGCTCAGGTTTAATACTGTCATTATCGAACTAGGTGATTGGTCGAGAAATTGCAGTAGCTAGATGAATAACGCGCGCACGAACGACCCACATTGGTTGGCTTTAGAAGGACCCTGGCCTAATTGGATTTACGTCAAAATCACTCGTCAATAAACTCTGTTGTGGGCATGCCTTCAGCAGAAGCAACTGTCACCCAAAGAATTGTCGGCTTTTTGCCAACGTTCTCACTGTAGTGAGGCGAATCAACTCCTTTTAAAAAGGCTTGACCGGGTTTGAAAATAGTTTTGATTTCGCTTCCATCGGACATCACTCGAGTATTCATCAATGAACCAGAGTTAACTCCTTGCACATAAACCATCATTGGAGCTGGGTGCTTGTGCAAAGGAATCTTTCCACCAACTGGTATTTCGACTCTGTAAAGGCGCAACTCTGCTTTACCTGCCGGGTACTTAAGTGCAGTTCCATCCAGAGTCTTAGAACTAGTCAAAACCTCTTGGATTGAAGGCTTTGTTGAAGCTGACGATGTTTCAGCTTTTTGATTTGAACTACATGCGGCTAATGCCAAGGCGATGGTGCCGAATGCGAGAAGGCGCTTCATCCAATTAGTGATTCTTGATTAATTCTGACCTACTGGTTTGAAACAAGCTATGGAAGAAAGCCCGAGGGTTCTACAATTCCCTCGGGCAGCACTGCACCGGAGCAGGCAACGTTCGCGTATGCGATCGCGTCCTGCATCACAGCGAATGGATCTTTTGGGCGGCACACCAACACACCAGAAATCCAGGTCCCCTTACTCACATTCAGAGAAAGCTCAGCACAATTGCCAAAACAACTGTGCTGAGTGCCAGGCGGCTCAAACCCCTTGCCTTGAAAGGGCAAGCTCGACACAGGCTTACCTGGCGGCGCCTGTGTCTCCCGTGCCACGCCAGTGCCATTTACGCGTCCTGCCAAGCAAAGGATCCTTAGTGGCATTTCGCTCCTGAACAAAGCCCAACTCCCTGAGGCATTGAGCCATCTGTCGCATCTCCCGTTGCCCAGCCGGGCGCCCTTCGCAGACCCCTGACTCATCAAGGGCGTAGCGAGTGACGAAACCACTTGAGCGTGCCTTGAGCTTCCCGAGGCATCTCTCCTCCACTGCTGAGAGGTAGATGTTCTCGCTGCGGAAGCCTTGATTCCGCTGATCGCTAAGGGCTTGCTCAGCCTGGTGCAAGCAAGGACGCTTCCCCGCCCTGTATTGGGCAATAGCAGCCTTCCAGATGCGATCTCGATCGTGGCTCAGCTTGTGGGTGTCGATGACGTGCCGACCAAGATCAACGACCCAAAACCGACGATCGCCCGTTTGGTCCTTGAGGAACTCATCACCATTGACGGAGGCGACCATGATTGAACGCCTCTTCAGGCGCTCATAGGACCTCCCGTAGGGCACACGACAGAGGTCTGTCCTGGTGGTGATGTGGTTTTTGAGAGCTCCTGTCGATCGCTTGCCCGTGATGTGTTCCAACTCTGCAAGCTCCGTAATCCAGACGCGATGCGCTGCAACCGTCATGTCCTTGGCCTGATCATGCGTAGAGGAAGAAAACCAATCGGGGTTGGGGACAAGCGCCTGGAAGCTTGAGCTTTTCCGGATGCCCTGAGCCCCTTTAAGCGTCAGGACAAAATCGAACTGACAGCCCGGCCGAAACACCCGCCAGACAGCACCAAGCAAAGCGGCATTCCACATCGCGTCATACAGCGGGTCTGAAGTCCCGAAGTAATCCGCCGAGAAGGTAGATAGGTCGACAGGCCGAATTGATTCGTCCTGTTCGAGCTCTTCTAAATACCTCTGCACCGGGTGATAGCGACCCTCCCGCGCAACTTTCAGGACCGTGTCAGCAGCTGTTTTGGGATTGGACTCATAACCAACCTCAGACAGGCCGATGTATGCCTCCTCAATATCCGCAACCGACAGAGGTCTGCCATCAAGCTCAACCTCCTGGGTCAGCTCATTGAAAGCCAGCCGATACGGGGCATTCCGCCAAATCGCACATAGTTCAGCAGGCTTTAAATGCCGCTTCTTGGCTTCGGCGCAAGGCACCAGGTCTTTAGTGAGATGTCTCATCGCTCAAGACACCCCTTGCTGATATCGAACCTGAAGGCCACGCTCGTTGAACGCATCACGAACGAGAGCAACGTTCCAGGTGATGGCGCTGTTTTTGCTTGGGCCCAGGTTGTAGTGGACTTTGTTTTCTAGGAATCCACCCCTGGATTCCATCTTTCGCTTCAGCGTGTCTTTGCTGATGCCCAGCTCGCTAGCTGCTGCTGGTGTCGGTTTCCATTGATGCATTGGTACTCAACGAAGGATCAGGATTCGTTGAGGGCAACTTTTCTCTGATTGCTGCTGCTGCTGGATCACGCTTGCCCCGATGAAGAGCAATGACCTGATCAGCGATTTCAGGCACCGGCCGAGTTACACAAACCAGCTCGGTCATCTGACGTACATGCTCAGCCTCACCTTTGCCATTGGCGGTGTACTGAGCCAAAGAAGGGCTAATGCGAATGTCTTGACCATTCACACGAACCTCAGTCAGAGACTGTCGGCGGTATTTGTTGCGGTTGCGGGGCATGAAGCAGCAATAGGAGTTCCCTCATTACTGACCTGATCCACCCAGTAACCAGCTTCCTGGCCTAGTACCAAGCCACGACTAGATGAGGTCGTGGGTGCGTAGCGGTCAAGGGATTGGAAGGCCCTAGTGCGATACGCCTGTCAATACAAAAACACTACATGAGGCGGCAAGAAGCTGCATGCAGCCAATGAGCCACCACAAATAGTGCGCAACCCCCGAATGAGCCAATTGGACTCAATGCGGAAGTCAGACTCAAAAATCAGACTCACCGTCGTGAGACGGTGTCTGAGATCTCAATGGAGCCAAGGAGACTCGAACTCCTGACCCCCTGCATGCCATGCAGGTGCTCTACCAGCTGAGCTATGGCCCCATGTCGACGTGGTGGCTTCAGAGCCGCCGCCGTCGGGTTACAGCTTACACCGCGGGAGCCTCAGACCTGGCGCCAGACGGCAACCAAGCGACCCTGCACCTCCACCTGTTCGGCGGGAAGCTCAATCGGTTGGTAAGCCGGGTTGGCAGCTTCCAGCACCACCGTCGCCCCCTGGCGATGGAAATGCTTGAGCGTGGTGCCACTGCCAGCCACCAGAGCACTCACCACCGTGCCGTTGCGCAGCCGCTGGGGATCCTGCACCGGCTCCATCAACACCACATCACCATCGGCGATATGGGAGTCGACCATCGAGTCGCCATTCACCGTCAGGGCAAACAGGCCACGGGTCTCCAGCACCGGCGCCAGGTCCAGATGCTCCTGAACATCATCAAAAGCCGTCACCAAGCCACCGGCTGCAACGGCGCCCAGCACGGGAATCCCGGCGGCACCCACCATGTCGCCCAAGAGCTGCAGCGTGCGCGCCTGGCCTTCCTGCCAGGTGATCCATCCCTTCTGCTGAAGATGGCGCAACCGGCTCTGGATCGGCGCAGGAGAGCGCAGTCCCATCGCCTGCATCATCTGGCGAATCGAAGGGCTGTGGCGATGGGTGCCGATGTAGTCCGCCAGCCAGTCGTAAAGCTCTTGCTGAGCAGTGGTGAGGGGCTCCTGGGGGGGACGGGTCACCGCAAGAAAAGGTTCGGGCAATACATTTGTACCGCTCCTTGCCGTGTGCCGCAAGCGCAGGCTCCGCTCAAACCAGCCTCCACACCGCAGCCTCGGGAATGCTCGGCGCCAGGTTCAGGTCTTTCGGCTCCTTGAACACCACACGCCATTCGGGAACCCGGCAGGAGACATAGCCGGGGTGCTCAATCAGCAGCCCCGGCTGCTCGGTTGTGCTTGCCACCCAGCCCGACATCCAGTGCCCCTCCTCCGAGAGGCCACCTTTGAACCAAACCCAGCAGCGTTCCTTACGCATCGCGATGCTCTTCAGCGGTTTTTGTACGACTCAAGCTGTTGCGGACAGGCCGCCATCAGATACCCCATCAACTGCCCGGTAATACGGGACTTTTCCTGATCGGTTGGTGCGTTAGGAACATCCTCGTAACGCATCGAGGTGTCGCGCTCAAACATGGTTTTGAGCTCAGGATCCGGCAAGGCGTAAAAAGCATCCACACCCATTTCACAGATTTTCTCGGCCGTCCATCGGGCGATGGTGCTCTGCTGTTGTTTATCGGTTGCCTGATCCGCTGACACTGCCACCGCATGGGCGGTGACGATCAACGGCACCAACCAGCGGTGGATCACCGTCACAGACCACCCATCAACGCCGCCAACAGAGCCTGTTGCGCATGCAGGCGGTTTTCGGCCTGATCAAAGATGCGGCTCGCCGTGCCCTCCATCACCTCGGCGCTGATCTCCTCACCGCGGTGGGCCGGCAGGCAGTGCAGAACGATCGCATCGGCTGCCGCCTGCTCCATCAGGGCTTGATCCACGCAGAATCCCGCAAAGGCCTGCTCCCGCTGCGCCTGTTCGGCTTCCTGACCCATGGAGGCCCAAACGTCGGTGTAGACGGCCTGGGCACCCCCCACCGCCTCACGAGGGTCCGTCACCACCTCAATCGAGGCACCGTGCTGTGCCAGGGATTGGGCCTGCTCAAGCACGCCGGGCAAAGGCTCGAAGCCCTCGGGGCAGCCGATCCGCACATTCACCCCCAGCAACGCGCCGCAGAGCATCAGGGAATGGGCCACGTTGTTGCCGTCGCCCACATAGGCCAGGGTCTGACCAGGAAGGGCGCCATGGGCTTCCTGGATGGTGAGGAAGTCGGCCAGGGCCTGGCAGGGATGCTCCAGATCGGTGAGGGCATTGATCACAGGCACAGAGGCCCAGTGGGCATAGTCCACCAGTTCCTGCTGGGCGAAGGTGCGAATCGCCAGCACATCGCAGTAACGGCTCAGAACCCGGGCCGTGTCTTCCAGTGGCTCGCCGCGGCCGAGCTGGGTGACGGAAGGATTGAGATCCACCGTCTGGCCGCCGAGGCGGGCCATGGCCACCTGAAAACTCACACGGGTTCGGGTGGAGGCCTTGCTGAAGATCAGACCCAGAACACGGTTGCCGAGATCGATCCGACGATCGCCGCTCTTCAGTTGTGCAGCCAGATCCAGCAACGCTGCTGTTTCCCCAGCGGAACAATCCGCAGAGGAAAGGAAGTCACGTCCGCACAGCGGAGAGAGGACAGCAGCAACGCCCGCAGAAGCGGTAGCCATCGCGACGGTTCAAAGGACTGTTATCGGGGATGAGGCCCGCTGCCGTCAAGCGGTCACACCGGAAGGCAGCACACTCGCCTCGAGCATCTGCTTGAGGTCATCCCCCTCGATCACCTCTTTCTCGAGGATCTTCTGGGCGATCGTCTCGAGCAGCGCCATGTTCTCCCGCAGGATCGCGAGGGCATCGTCGTGGGCCTGGTCCACCAGCCCGCGAACCTCCTTATCAATGGCCTGAGCCGTGGCATCACTCACCGAGCGGCGTGGGTTGTTGCCTCCACCAAGGAAACGGCCACCGCCCTGCTTGTCGTAGGCCAAGGGCCCCAGGGTGTCGCTCATGCCATAGGTGCCCACCATCTGCTCAGCCAGATCGGTGGCCCGCTGCAGATCGTTGGCAGCACCCGTGGTGATCTTGCCGAAGACAATCTCCTCAGCCGAGCGACCGCCCAGAAGCGTGGCGATCTGGCCCTGGAGTTCCTCCTTGGAATTAAGGAAGCGCTCTTCGGTGGGCAGCTGCAGGGTGTAGCCCAAGGCGCTCATGCCACGGGGCACGATCGAGATCTTGGCCACCTTGCTGCCGCCAGGCATGAGATGGCCCACGATCGCGTGGCCCACCTCGTGATACGCCACCACCTTCTTTTCATCGTCCTGAAGGACGCGGCTCTTCTTCTCGAGACCAGCCACAACCCGCTCGATTGCTTCACCGAGATCCTGCTGCTCAACGCTGGTGCGCTGGGCACGCGCTGCGAGCAGGGCAGCTTCATTCACCAGGTTGGCCAGATCAGCGCCGGCAAAACCACTGGTGGCCTGGGCGACGCTGTCAAGGTCAACACCTGCAGCGAGCTTCACCTTTTTGGCGTAGATCTCGAGGATGGTCTTGCGGCCGGAGAGGTCCGGACGGTCCACCAGCACTTGCCGGTCGAAACGGCCGGGACGCAGCAGAGCTGCATCGAGCACCTCGGGCTGGTTGGTGGCCGCCAGAACGATCACCGGCTTGTCCTGGGCTGTAAAGCCATCCATCTCGGTGAGCAGCTGGTTGAGGGTCTGCTCCCGTTCGTCGTTGCCGCCGACAACGCCCATGGAGCCCGAACGGCTCTTACCTATGGCGTCCAGTTCGTCGATGAAAATGATGCAGGGCGCTTTTTTCTTTGCTTCTTCAAACAGGTCGCGGACCCGAGCGGCACCAGCACCAACGAAGAGTTCCACGAACTCCGAGCCGGAAATGATGAAGAAGGGCACCTCGGCTTCGCCGGCCACGGCCTTGGACAGCAGAGTCTTACCGGTGCCGGGAGGGCCGACCAGCAGCACACCCTTGGGAATGCGCGCACCGATCTCGGCATAGCGCTCAGGGCGCTTGAGGAAGTCGACGATCTCGGTGAGTTCCTGCTTCGCCTCATCCACGCCCGCCACATCGGCGAAGGTGATCCGCGACTCCTCATCGGGCACGTACACCTTGGCCTTGCTCTTGGTGAAGCTCAACGCCCCCTGAGCACCACCGCCCATCGAGCGGCGGGCGAAGAACTGCAGCACCAGGATGAAGATCAGGGGCGGCACCACCCAGCTGAGGATGGTGGTGAAGATGTTCGGCTTCTTCGGGGGAGCTGCCGCGAACTCAACGCCCTTGGTCTCGAGGCGTTGGGGCAGATCCATGTCGAAGATCGGCGTGGTGGCCAGCACCGGAGGCGTGCCCTCCTCGGGATCGCTCAGCTCGTAGCGAATCTGGTCTTGCGTGATGAAGGCCCGCTTCACCGCACCGTCATTCACCTGGTCGATGAACAGGGAGTAAGGCACCCGCGGCACCTGCTGCATGCCATTGCTGGGGAGGAAGCTGCTAGCCAGCAGCAACACCCCGAAGCCAATCAGCACCAGGTTGATGATCCCGAAGCGACGGTTCGGCTGGTTGTCGTCCTGGCGGATCGGCATGGATGGCCTGAGAGTTCCGACACGCTACGAGGGATCTCTGGCAATCAACGGGTGTAAGAACCGAACGGCGCCTAGCGTCTGTCCATGTGTGGTCGCTACTGCCTCGACACGCCTCGCGCGGAATTGCAGCAGCTGCTGCGCAACTGGTTGCGGCCGGAGGACAGCGCCTGGCTGGAGCATTACGCCCCCCGCGAGCTGATCCGCCCCCATGAGCCGGTGCTGGCGGTACGGCGTGAGCACGGTGAAGACCATCTCTCCCACATGCTCTGGGGCCTTCTGCCGGGCTGGGTCAAGGACCCGCTGCAGGGGCCGCGACCGATCAATGCCCGCGCCGAAACAATCGCGGAGAAAGCCTCCTTTCGCGGGCCATGGCGTCATCACCGCTGCCTTCTGCCCAGCACGGGCTTTTTTGAAAAGGGGCATCTGATCCAGCGCAAAGACCGGCAGATGTTCTGGCTGGCCGGTGTCTGGGACCGCTGGATCGGCCCCGATGGCAGTGAAGTGGAGACCTGCTGCGTGATCACGACGCAGCCCAACAGCCTGGTGGCCCCATTGCACGATCGGATGCCGGTGATCATCCCCGAGGGGTTGGAGAGCATCTGGCTGGAACCGGGTGATGGAGCCCACCGACGCGCCCTCGAGCCGATGCTCACGCCAGCGCCAGCGGAGCCATGGGACTGCCGAGCACGCAAGCCTGCTGCCCCCGCCAACAAGCACCGGCAACTCTCCTTGCTCGATTGAGCAAGGCTTGACAGCAGCAGCTCACTGCCGAACCTGGGGGCAGCGACAGTGGCCAAGGTGCTGGTGGGACTGGTTCAGCGGCTCCTGCGGCGTGATGACACACAGCTGAAGCTGCTGTTGCTCAGCACTGTGATTGCCACCGTGGGCTTCGCCTTTCCCCGCCTGGTGTGGGCGACCTACATCGGCTACAGCCTGATTGCCTTGCTGCTCACCCAGGTGATGGTGGGGAGCAGCAACGCTCCGAACTGGAGTGATGCGCTGTATCGGGGTCTGGGGCTGATGGCCGTGGTGACCATGTGGCTCTGGCTGCTCACGCCCCTGGAGCTGATCTACAGCGGCATGCCGCTGGCCCTGAGTTGGAGCGTGCTGGTGGGCTGGAGTGTGATCCGCCTGGTGACCCGCTTCGCCAACACCAGACGCGTCACCGAAGCGCTGCTGATGGGTGCCACTGCGGGATACCTGCACATCGGCCTCGCCGCCGGCCTGGTGATGAGTGCTCTGGAAACCATCCAGCCGGGCAGCTTTCAACCCCTGGAGATGGCCAACGTCGGCGATTCGAGCGTCCTGGCCAGCGCCCGCCTTTTTTCGGCAATCAACTACTACGCCTTCGTTTGCCTCACCACCGTCGGTTTTGGGGACATCAGCCCGATGCTCCCCCTGTCACGGATGGTGAGTGTGGCCACCAGCGTTGCCGGACCGCTCTACCTCGCTGCCGTGATGGGGGTGCTGATCGGCCGCTTTGCCAGCAGCCTCGATCGGCAAAGCCGGGAGCGCTGAGCTCAGCTGCCGCTGCGCCAACGCAGCAACCAGTCGTTGCCTATGGGCTCGCTCTGATGCCACTGCCCCTGCAGCACCTGATCCATGGCGCTGAAGTTCAGATCTCCAAGGGGAGTGCGGGCCGCCATGCCCCCCATCAACTTCGGAGCCACCACCGCTGCAATCTCCTGCACGCAGCCCTGGCGAATCGCAGCGGCCGCCAGCTCAGGGCCGCATTCCCAAAGCACCTGGTTGCACCCCCGTTCCGCCAGGGCCTCCATCAGCTGCTGCGGTTCACAGGCCGAAAGCCGAAGTGCCTCAGGCCCGGATGGCAAACGCCGGAGGTCGGCATCGGGGCCATGGGCCACGAGGGTCGGCGCCACCGCTGTATCCCAGAGCTGAGCCTGATCCGGCAGATCCAAACTGCGGCTCAGCACCACCCGCAGCGGTTCCGGTGAACGCCGGCCCCTGCTGGTGAGCAACGGATCATCGCCGCGCACCGTGCCGCCCCCAACCACCACGGCATCCACGCCGCTGCGCAGCCGATGCACCCAATCACGGGCGAGTGGACCACTGATCCATTGGCTGGCCCCATTGGGCAAAGCAGTGCGGCCATCCAGGCTCATGGCCCACTTCAGAACCCCGAACGGCCGGCCGGTGCGAACGCGGTGCAGAAAGGCTCGGTTCTGCTGGCGGGCCTCCTCGCGCAGCACACCACTGATCACATCCAGCCCCGCCTGCCTCAGCTGACGGATGCCGCCCCCATCCACCCGGGGATCGGGATCCTCCAGGGCGATCACAACGCGGCGAATTCCCGCGCGCAGCACCGCCTCACTGCAGGGGGGCGTGCGGCCGTGGTGGCAGCAGGGTTCAAGGGTGACCACGAGGGTTCCGCCCCGGGCCGCATCCCCGGCCTGCCGCAAGGCACCCACCTCAGCATGGGCATCTCCAGCGCGCGCATGAAAGCCTTCGCCCACAAGGCGCCCTTCGCGATCAAGAACCAGGGCCCCCACGAGAGGATTGGGACTGGTGTGACCTTCAGCAAGGGCGGCCAGGGCCAGGGCCCGCCGCATCCAGAGCTCCCACATCAGCTAAGGGGCAGCTCCTGCAGGGAACGCCATTCACCAACGACGTAGGGAGGGATCGGCAACTCGGTGAAGACACCCGGCAACGCCAGACGCAGCGGTCGGTTGTTGCTGAGATCGTCAAGCAGAGGATCGAGGGCAAATTCAGCCGCTGCGTCGCGGCCGTCGGTGGCCAGCACCGGATTGGCCAGGGTGATGTCGTCCAGCTGCCATTCGCGCCGACCCGCCAACACTTGGAGGCTCACCGGATGATCGAGCCGCAGTTTTCCGGGATAGCCCACCACGCGCAGCACCACCGGCTGGCCGGGAGGGCCTTCGCGGTAGGCCACCGCCTGCCAGCTGTCGTAATCGAGATCCCGCAGGCTCTCCAGCGAACGGACCATGGCGACGCCATCCTCGTTCTCATGCTGGTGAACCTGAGCCCAGGCCGTACCCGGCGTGAGCAGCAGCAGCCCCAGAGCAGCCAACAAACAGCAGAACAAACGGCGCATGGGCAGGAGGTGAGTGAGTGAATTCTCACAACAAACCCGAAAAGAAGGCGATTCACGCCAACAATCAACCCATGGAGGTTGCATTTCACTCGGCTCCGGGCCTCAGCACGAGCCTGCAGGCGGTGGGCTTCGAGATGGATGCGGCCCAATTGAGCCGGGGCCGGCTCAAAGGGAGCTACCGGCTGGGTGGTTCACGGCAGCTGCCGGTGTTGTCCATCCACACCAATCAAGACCTGACTGCTTCAGGGCAACCGAAGCCCTGGGGTGTTGCCCCTCAGCTTGAACACCACCGATCAGCTGCCGGTGGTTCGCGGGAAGGAAATACAACGCTGCTCACTGCATGGTTTTCATGCCGGCCTGAGCGACGCTTTTGTTCAGCTGCCGGCAGGGGCCCACATCCAGGTTGCCCTCGTCTCCCAAACACGATTTGAACAGCTCGCCACCGCCACCGGCGATCACCAGACGCTCGAGGTGATCCACAGGTCTAACTCCGCCAACCTCCACCCCCAGCGGTTTGAGGAGCTCAGCGCCTTGATCCAGGCCCAGCTGATGGGAGGGGGCCAGGAGGATCTGGTGGAAGTGGCGGCGCTGGAGGCGTTGTCACCCCATCAGCTGCAGGGAACAGCCAGTGGTGAACTCGGGGTGGGGGCAGGACTGATGAAGGATCTGGTGGCGTGGGGGTTCAAGAACACCGGCCAAGCGATCACGCTCAACGATCTCAGCGCCACGATCTTCGCCTCGCGGTCTTCGATCGTTCACCACTGCCGCCAGAGCTTCGGCACCGGCCCTATGGCGTTGCTGAAACAGTTCCGGCTCAGCCAGGTGCATCACGCCCACAGCTCCCCGGAGGTGCAGCAGACCATCGGCGGCAGCACCGTGCATGAAATTGCCTGCCATTACGGCTTCCAGAGCCGCAATCACTTCGCCAGGGATTACCGCAACCAGTTCGGTGAATCCCCAAGCGCCACGCTTCAACGGGCATCCGCTCCGGGGATGAGCATCCAGTCGGTCTCCGTGGCCCAGAGCCCCCAGATGGCCATGGCCCTGAGGTAGTGACAGGCCCGGAAGGTGTTCACCGCAGTGATCGCCTCAGGGGTGCGGAACTGCAGACCACCGGAATACACCTGCTCGACAACCGCTGAGCAGATCGCTTGCGCCGTCTGCTTGTCTCCCATCAGGCGGTAGTAGCTGGCGATCCCGAAGTTGATCCCCGTCCACACCTCGAGCGGGTGGGTGCCATTGGGATCCAAGGGCGTGCCATCGCGGCGCAGGCCGTTGGCCACACCGAGGGATCCACCATCGAAAGCCTCGAAGCAGGCCTCCTTCACGGCCTTCAAGGTGCTACGGCTGTTGTTGTCACTCACCACCGGCGGCAGGCCCAGGAGCCGTGCGTAGAAATCGCCGCAGAGCTGATCAGCCATCACCACCGGCGTGCCGCTCTCGGCATCAATGTCGTAGTACTCGCCGTTCCAGAGCAGCTTGTCGAAATTGCCTCGGGATTGCTCCAGCCAACCGCTGAATTCCCTTTGCTCAGCGGAGGTATCGAGCCCAGTGCTGAGCTGAAGCGTCTGGGCAATGGCCAGGGCAGCCTCAAGCGCAGCAATCCAGAGGGCACCGCAGTAGGCACTCACCCCTTTGAGGGGCCAGTCGTCGAAGGTCTGATCCGGAGCACCGCCGTTGTCGGGCAGGCCGTCGTTGTTCACGTCGAACGTCTTGAGGTAGCGCAGCGCCTCCACGGCCGCCGGCCAGCAATCGGCGAGGAAGCGGATGTCTTCACCACTGGGGGCGAGCTTGAACGTGCGCCACACCTGCAGCACAAAATCACTGCCGAGGTCCTTCCAGAGGTTGCAGTCTTGATAGGCGGTGTAGTTGGTCGCATCCCAGGGGATCTCGTTGGGAGCCCCCAAGTCGTGGGGGGTGGCTCCTTTCACCTTGCGGTCAGCCTCCACCCGGCCCTTGCCCTGGGTGAAGTACCAACCGATCGGGCGCTGGGTGGCATCTGCGGCCGGAATCGCCCGGGCAAAGCTGCGCAGCACGGCCTTGTCGAGTTCCGGCCAGAGCTGCAGCAGGGCCAGGGATCCGTAGAGACGAACGTCAAGACTTTCGTACCAGGCGTAGTCGAGGCACTCGAGAACGCCGAAACGACCGTAGGGATCCTCCGGTGATGCCGCACTCCAGAGACTGCCGCCACTGCAGAGGTCGTAGAGCTCATTGAACAGAGCCATCCGCAGCGGTTCCGGCAGGTCCTGGCGTTGCAGCACCGGCTGCTGCCAGGCCTCGATCTGCTGTCGCCAACTGCGCCAGTCACGCAGCGCTTCAGCAGCAATAGCAACCGCCTGGTTGGCATCCGCAGCGAAGAAATCGGTGTAACGGCGCAGCGCCTGGCTGCCGGTGGCAAAAGCCGTCACAGGCAGATCCCAGCTGATCACCAGCGGAATCTCAATGCTCTGCCCGGGGGCCAGCTGACACTGCACCGCCAGCGCAGCACTGAGGGGATCGTCGGATCCACTGCGTCGGTCGTTGTTGCTTTCAGGGATGGAGCCATCGGCACTGAAGCTGTCCCACAGCTCACGCCCATCACCGCTGGGGTTCCAACGACTGCAGCGCTGGATCGTGACCCCGGGCTGCTCGGCTGTGGCAATGCACCACTGGCCCTCACCTTCGGCAACGGGGTTGGAGACGTTGCCCTCCAGCACCACTCCCTTGAGGGAGCCATCGTCAATGCAACGGTTGCGCTGGCCGGTGGTGCTGCCGATGGCCGGGGCGTAGTTGTGCTCGGGGCTGCCGTCATCGCGGAAGTGAACCTCCGCCGAGGCATCGGTGTTGGTGAACCAGCCGGTGGTGTTGCGCCAACTCAGCAGCAACGACAAATCAAGAGGCTGATCGGTGGGATTGCGCAGCGTCCAGACGAACACCGCCACCGGGTAGCTGGTGCGCTGGTAATCACCGGGCAGGATCGGGCTGAAGGCCTCACAACGCACCTCGGCGTCATACACGCCCTCATAGCTGGTCCAGCTGAGGGGGTAACGGGCGGAATAGGTGCCGGTGCTGCGAGCCGACGTACTGGCCGGGTACCACTCCCAAGCCTTCAGCGGCTGGCCAGCCTCCGGCCGCGAGGCATCCTGGTCCGGCTGAACCGCCAGGGCGTGGGCGCGCTTGCCGCGGCCATTCCCTTCAAACAGAGCGAACTGGCAATCGGGCAGCACCCCAAACCAGTGCTCGCCGCCATCGAGGTGCCAGAGGTTGATGTTGCCGTCGGGCGCCCGCCCGAAGCAGCCAGCTCCGAAGCCCCCCAGAGGCATGCCGTGGTTGGGGCCGTCGTCGAGGTTGCTGGCATAGCGAACCGTGTAGGGCGTGTCCCAGCCCAGGCCAAAGGGTCGGCTCCAGGAGGCCTCCGGTGGCTGCCAGCCCTTGGCTTGCTTGCCGCGACCCAGCAGGGAGTTCAGAGCGGACCAACCGAACGAAGCCATGCAGGGGCCGAGAGTCGCCCCAGATTGCCAGGTTTGACGCGATCAGCCAGCCGTTGCGATCAGCCTGTAGACATCAACCTGCAGACAGTGGTGAGGGATTGTCTTCGGCATCCAGCAGGGCATCCAAGGTGACCGCCGTGCGGACCAAGGCTTGATAGCGATGCAGGCTGCGGCGGTTCTGATCCAGCCAACGGCCGGGGGCCGTCCCCTCCAGGTCGGGCTGATCGGGATCGAGCAGGGGCAGATCGTCCTGCTGAGCAATCAAGGCAATCACAAGCTCGTGCAAGCGTTGGCGACGATCGTGGGCTGGGGTCATGCCTCCTCCATCAGGTCGTTCAGGCGCTGTTCCGCCGCCAAGGGCAGGGTCACCTGATCAGCTGTGTAGCTGCGGGCCTGGGCAATCCGAGCCGACAGCGGGGCCTGCGCCACTGGCCAGCTGCTGAGCCCGCGTTCGTCATAGATCCGTTTCAGCGCAGCGAGGGGGTGGCGGATCAACTCCTCATAAGGCAATTCAACCAACTGCCCCGCAGGAATCCGGTGCCGAGACGCCTCAAAGGCCTCAAGCAGCTTGCGATGGGCAGCGACCGTTTCCTCCACCTGGGTGACGGCATCGGGCAGGGGCTGAAACCCCACCAGTGAACCCAACCGCTGCTTCACCTGAACCAGCGAGCGGATCGAATCCCGCCGATCACGCCGCAGGAGCACAAAGCGCGCCCGGGGGAAGTGGCGCAGCACCAACTCCACCCGGGCGGAATGAGCGCTGTTCTTGATCAGCAGTCCCGTCTTTCCTTTGCCGTCATGGAGCCAGGGGAGCTTGGTGAAGTGCAGCCACTGCCGCTCGAAGGCAGCGGAGGAACCCAGAACATTGCGCCGGAAAAACCAGGGATAGGCCAGGGGGAAGGCCATGCCCGCCATGTTGGTGTCGATGCTGAGTCGGGCCAGACCGAGCTCATCCTCCTGGGGGTCATTCGGACCCCAGGGCACCGCGTCGATCGGCCGCTTCCGCGTCATCCACGTTTGGAGTGCCCAGCGAATCCAGGGTTTGAGCAGCAAGGCCATCTGCGGCGCCGTGGTGAGCGAATTGCGCGCCGTGGCCAGCGTGGGGTCACAGGCCAGCAACTGATGCAGATACGTAGTGCTACTGCGCCAGTGGCCAATAACCACAATCGCATCGTCCGGCAGTTCAGCCTTCCGCAAGCGGCGAGCCCACAGCCACGACTGCAGCCAAGCCAGGGGCTCCACCAGCAGGCCACTGAGTCCCATCAAAAGGCCCACCCTCCAGCAGGAGAGGGCCGGGCGCCGCAGCTGCAAGCCTCGAAGCAGCACCGCAGGACGCAGGAAGCCCCCAGCCACCAAGCGATCCACCAGCAGATCACCCCCTGCCATGGCCCCACAAACCCTCACACCAGAATGACGGGATGATCGATGTGATCGGCACCGACGCCGGGGCGCCCGCCTCGTTGCCCGCTCCACAGCAGACATTGCTGCGGGCGGCCGCCGTGATTGCAGCACCGCAGCGGTTGCAAGCTGCTCTGCAGAAGTGGCTGGGGGACGCCAAGCCCGAGCTGCTCAGCAGCGATGACCCACGGGCTCTGGTGGACAGCATGCAATCAAGGGCGGCTGATCAAGCTGTGGTGGTGCTGGCCAGCGGCGATCCGCTGTGGTTCGGCCTGGGGCGCATCCTTTGCGACCGCATCGGGGCAGAGCGGCTGCGGTTTCATCCCGCCCCCACATCGCTGCAGCTGGCCTTCTCCCGCATCGGGCGCCCCTGGCAGGACGCCGACTGGGTGAGCCTGCACGGACGGGACCCCGACATCCTGGCCAGCACCCTGCAGAAGCGACCCGCAGCCCTGGCGGTGCTGACGGACCCGAACCAGGGGGGCGCCGGCACCGTGCAGCAGATGTTGCGCAGCAGCGGCCTGGAGGCCAGCACGGATCTGTGGCTCTGCGAAAACCTCGGCCACCCCGATGAACGGGTGCAGCTGATCGCACCAGGCACCGCACTACCAACAGATCTGCAGCCGCTGCTGATTGCACTGCTGATCGCCCGCGAACCGGCCGCACCGGATCCGCAGCAACTGCCCTTGTTCGGGCTCGATGACGGGCTCTACCTGCAGCACAGCGATCACCCCGGATTGATGACCAAGCGGGAGGTGCGCATCCAACTTCTGGCCGAACTCGCCTTGCCGCCGCAGGGCGTGCTCTGGGATCTGGGGGCCGGCACCGGCAGCGTTGGTCTGGAAGCGCTGCGCCTGCGCCCAGGGCTGCAACTGCTGGCGGTGGAACGCCGCGCCGGTGGCGCGCAACTGATCCAACGCAATGCACAACTGCTCGGCGTCAACCCTGCGGCGGTGCTGGAGGCCGACGCCACCACGGTGCTGAACGGCGGGCTCCCGAGCCAGCTCAGCCAGCCCGACCGGGTTCTGCTCGGGGGCGGGGGCGCCCAACGGGAGCGCTTGCTGCAGGAGGTGCTGACGCGACTGCGATCTGGAGGTGTTGTGGTGATCCCCCTGGCGAGCATCGAGGCCTTGGCCAGCGTTCGGCCGCTGCTCGAGAACGCTGGGTTGGCCGTGCGCGTGCAGCAACTGCAGGCCTGGCGGGGACAACCTCTGGGGGATGGCACCCGCCTGGCTCCGATGAACCCCACCTTGATCGTGACGGGAACGAAGCCGGCTCAAGCTGGCTTCACGGGGAAGACTTGAGCGGGGTGATCCGAACCGGATCGCCGATGCCAATGCCAAGCCGCTGCGCCTCACCGGCACCGATCTCAATCACCGCATCAACGAAATCAGCCCGTCCATTGCCATCGGCATCGGCGGCGTAGGAGCGACAGGGCAGGGCAGCACAGGTGGGAACGGCAGGCACCAGATCGAGCACCCGCCCATCGCGCACAAAGATCATGTCCAGTGGCGCAAGGGTGTTGAACATCCAGAAGCGCTGCGGCTGGGGGGTGGCAAAGGGAAACCACATCCCGCGCAAGGGCGGCAGAGCCGGCCTCTGCATCAAGCCCAGCCGCTGCTGCTCCGGACTGCGGGCCACCTCGAGATCAATGCAACGCTGCTGGGCCACGCACCAGCGGGCCTCAACCGGCAGCCATTGCGGCGGTAGCGCAGGGGGCAGAGCATCCATGGCCGCTCAAGCCTCCGGCAACACCTGCCCGAGGCAATAGCCCCGGCCGCGCACGGTGTGCAGCAAACGGCGTTCTCCACGGGCCTCCAGCTTCTGGCGGAGATAGCGCACATACACCTCCACAACATTGCTGCTGGAACGCTCCCCCTGCCACACCTCCTGAAGCAGCAGCTCGCGGCTCAACACCTGGCCGCGCCGCCGCAAGAGCACCTGCAACAGCAGGAATTCCCGGGCTGTCAACGCCACCACACGGTCTCCCCGCCGCACCGTTCGGTTGGCGGGATCGACACTGAGATCGTCCAGCTCAAGCAGCGCCGGTCGCTGCCCCGAGCGCTGTTGAATCGTGCGGTGCAGGCGCAGACGCAACAACAGATCGCTGGGCCCGATCTCCGAGAGCCAGAAATCATCGGCACCGCTTCCCAGGCAGGCGGCGCGAGCCTCAACGCTGTCGCGTTCCAGATCCAACAGGATCGGCATGGCCCCGAAACGGCTGCGCAGGTCTTGGATCAATGAGGCCTGATCGGCCGCCAGCACAGCGGCCACTGGAGATTCACCCGGTTCAGGGGCATGGACCGAGGGCCCGGCACTGAGCCAATCGAGGGTGGCGTAGCCCGATGCAGCCAGACGGGGCGCCAGCGACACCGCCGAAGGGCCTGCCAACAGCAACAGGGGATCAGCGTTCATTCCCGCTCGGGCTTGGCGATGTGGGGCAGGCCCCAACCCAATTTGTTGCGCAGCACCTGGAAGAACTCATGGTCGGCGAGGCGCACAAAGCGCACGGGGTGATCGCTGCGACGGATCAGCACCCGATCTTCCGGCCAGACGTAGCAACCGGCACTGCCGTCCACCACCATCATCAGCCTCTCCGGCGTGGCTGGAAAAATCGTGACGGGTTCACGGTCGCTGAACACCAGGGCGCGGGAGGCCAGGGAATGGGGCGCGATCGGGGTGAGTTGCAGCACCGGACAATCCGGCGTGATCACCGGCCCACCGGAGCTGAGGGCGTAGGCCGTTGATCCCGTCGGCGTGGAGAGGATCACACCATCGGCGGCGATGTCCACGGGGGCGTGGCGGCCGATGGCGATCTCGAAGTGACACATGCTCGTGAGCGGCTCACGGTGCAGGGCCATCTCGTTGAGAGACAGCGCCTCCCAGCGGCGCTGATCGCCCCGCATCACGCTCACCACGAGGTTGCTGCGTTCCTCGATCGTCCATTGCTGGGTGAGCACCACATCGAGGGCGCGATCCAGATCATCGAGATAGGCCTCGGCCAGAAATCCCAGGTGGCCGGTGTTGATCGTGAGAATAGGAATCCCCACTGGGGCGGTCTGCCGCGCGGCGGAAAGCACCGTGCCGTCACCCCCCAGCACGATGGCCAACACCATCGATTGATCGAAGCCCTTGGGCACACAGGCGCTGTAGCCGCGCAAGCGCAGGTGCTGATCGGGGTTGGCAAAGCCCACCATGCCCCCGGAACTGCTGGCCCGCTCCACGGCATGGCCGGCAGCCTCCAGGCGCTGCTGAATCGTGTCCGCCGTCTGCACCGCCAGCGGCTTGCCGTCATTGACGATCAGTCCGATCCGGGGCACTGATCCACGACGGGTAGAGGTCAGCCTCAGCCTATGGGACGCGCGAGAACAGAACGCCGCTCAGTAACGAAGGTTCCCGATCAGAACTGCTCGAGGAAGCGCAGATCGCTGGTGTACAGCCGGCGGATGTCGTCAATGCCATGGCGCACCATGCAGAAGCGCTCCACCCCAAGGCCCGCGGCAAAACCGCTGTAGCGCTCCGGATCGAGGCCCAGCCCTTCCAGTACGGCGGGATCCACCATGCCGCAGCCCATCACCTCCAGCCAGCGGCCGCGCCACTGCACATCCACCTCGGCGGAGGGCTCGGTGAAGGGGAAATAACTGGCCCGGAAACGCACTGGCAGGTCACCGAAGAAGGCCTTGAGGAAGGCCATCACCGTGCCGCGCAGGTGGCTGAAATCGAGCCCTTCATCAATGGCCAGCACCTCCACCTGGTGGAACACCGGCGAGTGGGTGGCATCAACGGCATCGCGGCGATACACCCGTCCGGGAGCCACGATCCGCACCGGCGGCGGGTTCTCTTCGAGGTGACGGATCTGCACCGGGGAGGTGTGGGTCCGCATCAGCAGATCACCACCGAGATAAAAGGTGTCCTGCATGTCCCGGGCTGGATGGTCCTCGGGGATGTTCAGCGCAGTGAAGTTGTAGTGGTCCCGTTCCACCTCAGGCCCCTCGGCCACGCTGTAGCCGAGGCCCAGGAACAGATCAACGATCTCTTCAGTGGTGGTGATCAGGGGATGGCGATGCCCCATCGGCACCCCGGAAGCCGGGGCGGTGACATCGAGGCTTTCCCTGGCGATGCGCTCCGCCATAGCCGCCTGCTTCACGGCCTGCAGCCGCTCTCCCAACAGCGACTGCACCTGCGTTTTCAGCACGTTGGCGCGCTGACCCACCAGGGGACGCTCCTCACCAGGCAACTTGCCCATCGCCCCGAGCACACCGGAGATGCGGCCCTTCTTGCCCAGCAGCCCGACCCGCAGTTGCTCCAGCGCAGCGGCATCGGCCGCCTCGGCGATCTCCGCCGCGGCCTGCTGCTCGAGGGCGTCGAGTTGATCGGTGAGCTGCTGCAGGGTGACCGGTGCGCTCACAGGGATGGAACAGACAGCTGCCGACTGTAAGCAGCCGTGCCGCTTAGGTTCACCTAAGTGCGTATGACCCCATGGCCCCGCTGCGGATCCTGATCAGCAATGACGATGGGGTCTTCGCCGACGGCATCCGAACCCTGGCCGCCGCAGCGGCAGCCCGCGGCCATGAGGTGACGGTGGTCTGCCCTGATCAGGAACGGTCGGCCACAGGCCATGGCCTCACCCTGCAGACCCCCATCCGCGCCGAGCGGGCCGATGAACTGTTCGCCCCAGGGGTCACCGCCTGGGCCTGCAGTGGCACCCCCGCCGACTGCATGAAGCTGGCCCTGTTCGAACTGGTGAAGGAGAAGCCAGACCTGGTGCTCTCCGGCATCAATCACGGCCCCAACCTGGGAACAGATGTGTTCTGCTCCGGCACCGTTGCAGCAGCGATGGAAGGCACCCTTGAGGGCATTCGTTCCCTGGCGGTGAGCAGCGCCTGTTTCCAGTGGCGTCAGTTCCAGGCGGCCGCAGACCTTGCCCTTGAGGTGAGTGAACAGGCCATCGCCGACCAGTGGCCCGACAACCTGCTGCTCAACCTCAACATCCCCCCCTGTGCCCGGGAGGAGATGGGAGCACTGCGCTGGACCCGTCTCTCGATCCGGCGCTACGACGAGCAATTCAGCCGTCGGGAAGACCCCCGTGGCCGTGCCTACTACTGGCTGGCCGGAGAAGCCGTGCAGGATCTGGAATCAGCCGGAGAAGGCCCAAGGGATTGGCCCAGTGATGTGGCTCAGATCCACGCCAATTCCCCCTCACTCACACCGATCCAGCCCGACCTGTTCTGGCGGGGCCCCCTCAGCGGACTGCCGCAGCTCAAGCTCAAGGATCAACTGGTGCGGTAAACCCGCTGCAGCAACCAAAGGGAGAACAACACCCCGATCAGGTGGGCGAACAGCACCTGGGTGTTGCTGAGCACAGACAGCATTTCCAGAGAGGTAATCGCCAGGTTGTCGGCCATGCCGCGGCCGCCGATGGCAATGCCGGGAGTCTGCATTGAGGCCTGCACGAACAGGCTGCCAGCGAGGGCCTGATAGCCGATGGTGGAGAAGGTGAGACCCAGAAGATCCGCCAACAGCCCCCGTTTGATCAGCCGCGCCACCTCGCCCCGACTGGGACGGGCCGCGCTGTCGATGGCCCGACCGGTCCGAACGATCAGCCAGCCCTGCCAGAGGCTGAACAGCAGCACGAGGAAGGCCAGGGATGTGAGCGAAAGGCCAGGCCCCAGACCCACGGCACGTTCGGAATTGCGGGCCAGGCTGCCGCCGATGTTGTTGAACAGCAGAACGCCCACCACAACGATGCCGAGGACCACCTGGATCCAGAACCGGATCCATCCCATCCGACGCACGCCGAACGACAACTTCTGGAAATCGAGGCGGTCTGGCATGCCCTGGTGCTCGGTCGTTCAAACTTGCCACCAAAGCGCCCCTTCTGCACCTCTTTGATTCCGCTCTGCTCTCCAGAGGAAGCCCGTCGGCCCACTGCCCTGGCGCTGGGGAGTTTCGATGGCTTGCATGCCGGCCATCGCCGCGTGATCGCCGAGGCCATCCAGGACAGCCCGGACGATGCCGTTGCCTCGGTGGTGAGCTTCTGGCCGCATCCCCGTGAGGTGCTATTCGGGGAGGCACGCCTGAGGCTGGATCTACCCAGCGAAAAACTCGCTCTGCTGGAACCGCTGGGGATCCAGCAGCTCGTGCTGGTGCCCTTCACCCGCGAGCTGGCTCAGCTGAGTGCGGAGGACTTCGTCACCAGCGTGCTGCTGAACACACTTCAGGCCCGGCGCATTGCCGTGGGCACCAACTTCCGCTTCGGTCATCAGCGGCGCGGTGACGCCGAAATGCTGGAACGGCTGGCGGCTCGCAGCGGCGTTGAGGTGAAGGTGGTGCCGATCGTTGAAGACCAAGAGGGCCGGATGAGCAGCAGCCGCATCCGCGCGGCCCTCGACCAGGCCGACCTCACCACCGCCAAAGCCTTGCTGGGTCGGGCCTACCGCTTTCAGGGACGGGTGGTGCGGGGCCGAGGCCTGGGGCGTGAACTGGGCTGGCCCACCGCCAATCTCCAGGTGGATGGCCGTAAGGCCTTGCCAGGACTTGGCGTCTACGCCGCCTGGGCCCAACTGGATGGGGATGGCGATCGGCTGCCAGCCGTGATGAACCTCGGGCCCCAACCCACGATCGATCCCACATCCCCTTCAGCCGTGGAGGTGCACCTGCTGGATCAGAGCCTGGAACTGGAAGGCCGGCAGCTGGGCGTCGAGCCGGTGCAGCGCTTGCGCGGCCAGAACAAATTCAGCGGCCTCGAGGAGCTCAGCAGCCAGATCGGCCGCGACGCAGCCCAGGCCCGCGAGATTCTTCAGCCCGGTTCTCAGGCCGCGGTCGGATAGGCATTCACCAGCCCCCAGACGATGAACACGCCGATGCCGCCGAGAAGGACGATTCCCCAGACCAGAACGTGCATGGTGCTCTCAGAACCACCGTTCTCCATGACCGACGCCGAAACCGTTGCCCACAGGGTGCCATGAATCCAACCCCAAGCGATGCATCCCTGGATCCACGGGTGGCACGCCTGATCGACGCCAACCTCGACCGTGCCCGGGAAGGCCTGAGGGTGGTTGAGGACTGGTGCCGCTTCGGGCTGGAGCAACAGGATCTGGTGGTGCGCCTCAAGGACTGGCGTCAACGCCTGGGCCGACTCCATCACGACAACTACAAGAAGGCCCGCTCCACCAGCACCGACACTGGCGCCGGACTGGAGCATCCGGCCCAACTCGATCGCCACAGCCCCGACCACGTGGTGGCGGCCAACTGCGCCCGGGTGCAGGAGGCGTTGCGGGTGCTGGAGGAGTACGGCCGCACCATCGATCCTGCGCTGGCCGCTGAAGCCGCAGCGATCCGCTACGGGCTTTACGACCTGGAGGTGACCTGCCTCAACGCCACCCTGGGAGCACGGCGACGCAACAAACTCAAGGACGCTCGCCTCTGCCTGATCACGACCCCCTGCGATGACCTGAGCGATCGGGTGGAGGCCGCCCTGCGGAACGGCGTGGGGATGGTGCAGTACCGCTGCAAAGCGGGGAACGACCGCGAACGCCTGCGGGAAGCTCAGCAGCTCAGGCAGCTCTGCAACCGCTTCGGGGCGCTGTTGTTCATCAACGATCGTGTGGACCTGGCCCTGGCGGTGGATGCGGATGGGGTGCACCTGGGCCAGGACGACATGCCCAGCGAGGTGGCCCGCGATCTGTTGGGCGTTGATCGTCTGCTGGGCCGCAGCACCCACAGCATCGATCAGGTTCATCAGGCTCAGCAGGAGCCAATCGACTATCTCGGATTTGGCCCGATCCATTGCACGGCCGTCAAACCCGAGCGGAAGCCTGTTGGTGTGGAGCTCCTGGCGCAGGCCACTGCGATCAGCCAACGCCCCGTCTTCGCCATCGGTGGAATCACCTCGGCCAACCTGCCGGCACTGCTCACGGCAGGGGGCCAGCGCGCGGCCGTGATCGGCGCGATCATGCACGCAGATGACAGCGGTCTGGCCTCGCGGCAACTGCTCCAGCAGCTGGACCACGCCACGTTCTGAGCCATGCCTCTCACCCTGATGGTCAACGGTGAAACCCGCGTGCTGGATCCAGCACCGGATCCCGCCAGCCTGGCGGCGGTTGTTGCCTTGCTGGCCAACAACCCCCGGCTGGTGGTGGCCGAGCACAACGGTGTGATCGCACCCCGCAGCCGCTGGGACAGCATCGTGGTGAAGGATGACGACACCCTTGAGATCGTCACCATCGTTGGTGGTGGTTCCTAGAGTCGCGAGATCAATGCTGTGGGCGCTGCTGTGGCCACTCCCCGACTGTTGACACGATCTCGACGACTGCTCGCATCACTGCTGTTGCCGCTGGTGATTGTGGGGCTCTGCCTGTTCCAGGCACAGCCGGCTGATGCCGCCCGCGGTGGGCGCATGGGAGGGGGCAGTTTCCGCGCTCCTTCGATGCCTCGATCCGGTGGGAGTTACCGGGGTGGCGGCTACGGCGGTGGCTACCGCGGCGGCGGGATGGGCTTCCCCTTCCTCATCCCCATCTTCGGCTTCGGTGGGGGCGGGCTGTTTGGTCTGCTGATCCTGATGGCGGTCGCAGGCGTGCTGGTGAACGCCCTTCGTGGCGTTGGCAATGCCCCCTCGATCGGTGGTGCTGCTGCGGCTCCAGCTATGCCGCGCAACGTGAACATGATTCAGGTGCAGGTGGGCCTGCTGGCCAGTGCCAAATCCCTGCAAGAGGATCTGCGCTCCTTGGCCGCCTCTTCAGACACCAGCAGTTCCGCCGGTCTGCAAAGGCTGCTGCAGGAGACAACCCTGGCCCTGCTGCGCCAACCGGACCTCTGGGTTTACGCCAATGCCGAGAGCGGCAGTGTTCCCTTCAGTTCGGCTGAATCGACGTTCAATCGCCTCTCGATGAACGAGCGCAGCAAGCTGGACGCTGAGCTCACCAGCAACGTCGGTGGTCAGCGGACCACGGACACGAGCAACAGCTCTGGAGACGCGGATGCCACCAACGAATTCATCGTTGTGACCTTGCTGGTGGCCTCCACGGCATCGGCCAAGCTCGCCGGAGCCGACACCGGCGAAGATCTGCGCCAGACCCTTCGCATTCTTGGTTCCACAGCCTCCAGTGAACTCATGGCCCTGGAAGTGATCTGGCAACCGGAAGGCCGCGGAGATGTGCTGAGCGCCAACGACCTGGTGACGGCCTACCCCAGCCTCCAACATCTCTGAGACGCCTGAGCCTTTATGGCTCATCTACAGGTTTTCTGAGTATTTCTCCCCAGCGATCAGACCTAATTTGACCTGATCAGATTGCGCACCTCCAGCGTTGGCTCCCGACCCCCGCTCCATGCAATGGCAACAGGACGGTGAGCTGGCGCGCGCTGATCTGGATGCTCTTGTG
Source organism: Synechococcus sp. N32 (assembly GCF_900473895.1). Lineage (NCBI taxonomy): Bacteria > Bacillati > Cyanobacteriota > Cyanophyceae > Synechococcales > Synechococcaceae > Synechococcus > Synechococcus sp. N32. The sequence continues at coordinate 74,042 of NZ_UCND01000015.1, read as the reverse complement.
CATGCGCTTCAGCAGGTGGAGTGCGATCACAACAGTGCTGAACTGCAACGTCTCGGCCAGATCGATCCTTCCACTGCGGCTTGAACCCTCAGCTTGAAGCTTCCGGGGCACAGCCCCTGAGCATCCGTAGTGCAGCCATGGCTGCGCCGTAGCCGTTGTCGATATTCACCACCGTCAGGCCTGGAGCACAGCTGGCGAGCATGCCTTCCAAAGCGGTTCGTCCCCCTGCACTGATTCCATAGCCAACCGAAACCGGGACGCCGATCACCGGTTGCGGCACCAGACCAGCCAGGACCGTCGGCAACGCACCCTCCATTCCCGCGCAGGCGATCAGGATCCGCGCCGTGGCCAGACGGGGCAGTTGATCCAGCAAGCGGTGCAATCCAGCCACCCCAACATCCATCACAGGATCCACGCCGATGCCATGGCAACGCAGGGCCAAGCTGACCTCGGCCACCACCGTGCGATCACTGCTGCCTCCACTGAGCACCGCCACCGCAGCCGGTGACGCAGGCACAGGAGGCAGCGCACCCAGGGTGAGGCAGCGAGCGTCGGCATGCAGCTCCACCGCCGGCAGCGCCTCACACACCCGTGCCGCCTTTTCAGGATCCACCCGGGTCACCAGACCCAGTTCTCCTGCTGCGGCAAAGCTTTCAAGGATGGCGATGATCTGATCGGCTGTCTTGTGTTCCCCCCACACGGCCTCGACCATGCCCAAGCGCTGACGGCGCCGCAGATCGAGGCGAGCATCCGGCGTGGTCACTGCGGCAACAGTTCCCCTTCAAACACCAGCGGGAACGGGTTGCCTTGGCGCTGTCCTGTTTGCTCACGAGCCAAGGTCTCGAAGCGCTCCTGAACCGTCTCCACCTCGGCCATGGAGATCGATTTCCATGCCTTACGACTGCTCCAACGAATCAGCAGCGTTCCCTCTTCGGTGGCCGGATCCCAGAACAGATCACGGCCCAGAAAACCCGGCTGTTGCTTCAGCCAGGGCTCCCAGCTGCCGCGTTCCGCCGCCATCCACTGCTCACGGCTCTCCCGGGGGACCTGCAGCCGCAGGTGCTCCACCACACCCACCACATCACCACGTATCGGGTCGGACTCTGCCCGCACCTCTGTCTCCGAAAGCCCGCCCAACAACAGAACCAATGCCAAACAAGGTGCGATGACCCTAAGCAGAACAGACCTGAGGCGATGCACGGTTCAGCTCCGCTGCAGCAGGGCCACAGCCTGGCAACTGATGCCCTCTTCCCGTCCCTCCGGACCCAAGCCTTCATTGGTGGTGGCCTTTACACCCACGGCATCGGGGGCGATGCCGATTGCAGACGCCATTCGGCTGCTCATCTCGGTGATGTGCGGCTTGAGCTTGGGGCGCTCAGCGATCACCACCGCATCGATGTTCACCACCGACCAGCCTCGCTCCTTCACCAGCTTCACCACCTGATCCAGCAGCTTCAAGCTGTCGGCCCCTTTCCATTGGGGATGGGTGGGGGGGAAATACTTGCCGATGTCACCGAGGGCGAGGGCCCCGAGCAGCGCATCCATCACCGCATGCACCAGCACATCGGCATCGCTGTGGCCATCCAGGCCAAGACCATCGGGATGGTCCAGGGTCACACCCCCGAGGATGAGGGCCCGTCCGGGCACCAGCCGATGGATGTCGTATCCGTTGCCGATGCGCTGCTCCATGCCGGGATCTGAAGGAGCATCCATTGTCGCGGTCTGCCAGCGGGCAAACAGATCGGGCCGCCGCTCGCGGGTGCGCTGCTCCCGCTGCTCCTGGCGCCACCGGGCGATGGCACCGTGGTCGCCACTGCGCAGCACATCCGGAACGGTCATGCCGCGGAAGTCGGCGGGGCGGGTGTAATGCGGGTGTTCCAGGAGGAGTGCACTGTGGCTTTCCTCCACCAGGGAATCGGCGGTCCCCACCGTGCCGGGCAGCAGGCGCACCACACCATTGATCACCGTCATCGCCGGCAGCTCACCACCGGTGAGGACGAAATCACCCATCGACACCTCCTCATCGGCCAGGCCGCGAATCCGCTCGTCGAAGCCCTCGTAGTGACCGCAGAGGAAAACCAGTTGATCGTGGTCACTGGACCAACGCTGCAGATCCGCCTGCTGCAGGGGACGCCCCTGCGGTGACATCAACAGCACCCGGCTGCGAGGACTGCGGGGAATCGCCTCCATCGCGGCGAACACCGGCTCGGGCTTGAGCACCATGCCGGCACCGCCTCCGTAGGGCTCGTCGTCCACCTTGCGATGGCGATCCGTGGCGAAGTCCCTCGGGTTATGCAGATGCAACTCGGCAATGCCCGCGTTGAAGGCGCGACCGATCACCCCCAGCTCCAGCAGAGGAGCAAACGCCTGCGGCGCCAGGCTCACCACATCAAGGCGATAGGGCGCCATGCCGCCTCAGGCCGCGGGTTTGGACACCCGGCGGATGTCCGTGCAGAAACTGCCCTGCACCGGTGTTCCCTGGGCATCCACCGCCGTGGTGCTGCGCAGGCGCAGGTTGGCCCGCGTGAACCAGATCCGCTCCTGAACCTGCACGCCGTCAGCCCGGCTGAGGTTCAACTCCATGCTGCCGTCAGGCCAGAACCTCCAGTTGCCTGGGGAATCACCATCGAGGATCAGCTGTCCATCAGCGGCGAAGGTGAGGGTGCTGCTGGTGCCACCAGGGGCCTGCACCTGCAGTTGGCCGAGAGCCCCCTGCTCGCTCACGCAGCGAACGGTGAGTTCACCCCGTTCGCTGCTGTGCCACTCGTCATCACCACCGGCAGCCAGCTCAAAGCAACTGCGCAGGCTCATCCACTCCCCGTCGCAGAGGCTCAGAAAGGAGCCAGGGTCTTCCGGGGGAAAGGCTTGTTCACTCATGCGCCCATCCTCTCAGCCGGATCACCCGCTGATGGGGAGGAAGGGATAAGGGCGGTTCCAGCCGTAGAGCGCCAACCGCTGCTGCCCCTGGGCGGCGGCTCCGCGCCGGTGAAAGCCGAACACATCCGCCAGCACCAGGGTGTTGGCAGGGCAGGTGAGGGCAACAGGCCTGGGCAGACCCAGTTCAGCCAGGGACTCTTCCTGGATCCGGAACGATCCAGACACATCCGGCTGCCGCCGGTGTTCGGCAGCTGCAGTGGCTGTGGCCTGCTCCCACCGCAGGCGAGACGGATCGAGACGATGGCTGCCCGGCACGTATTCGAAGGGACCGTCCTGACGCTGCACCGGCCGCAGAAAGAACCAGAACTTCAGAGCACGGAAGAACGTGTCGCGATGCAGCACCTTCTGGAGATCCGGCGTGCGGGTCTCCTCGCCATGCACGGTGAGGTAGATGTCCAGCTTGCGCGGATTCATCGGCAAGCCGATGACCTGGCGCGATCCCGCACTGAGCCGCTGGTCATGGGAGAAGGCAGCGGCCCGAGGCATCTGCTCGGGGTCGATGTGGAGAAAGCGGTTGAGGGTTCCTCCATCGAAACGGTCAAACCCCCCGGGGAAGGGTTGTTTTGGGCGAAAGCCAGGCCGGCTGTTGTCCGGTGCTGGATGCAGGCGTGAGGCGCGGGCCACCACGGCCTCGACCTCGTCGCGCAAGGCATCAAACTCCGGCTGCGGCAGAAAGTTTTCAAGCACCACAAAGCCATCCCGCTCCAGACTGGCCAGCTGAGCTGGTCGCAGCAGGCGCCTCCAGAGGCACAGCGTCTCCGCCAGCTGAACCCTGCGTCGATGCAGCTGCCAGCGTCGGTTCAGATCCGGGTGACCGACCCAGGGATCCCGAAAGCTCTTGGTGCGCGTCAGCAGCGAAAGCATGGGCGCGACATTACGCGCTGATGCCGGAGAGCAGGCGGTTATTGATCCCCTGTGTAACCCAGCTCCGCCAAGCGGGCCGGTTTGCTGCGCCAATCAGGCACCACCTTGACGAACAGCTCCAGATAAACCGGGCCATCAATCAGCACCTGCATCTGCAGCCGAGCCCCCTGGCCGATCGTCTTGAGCATCGCCCCGCCTTTGCCGATCAGGATCCCCTTCTGACTCTTCCGTTCCACCAGAACCGTGGCCAGGACGGCCGTGCGACCCGCACCCTTGCCCTTGGCCGGCAACTCCTCAACGCGATCAATGGTGACGGCAACGCTGTGGGGCACCTCCTCCCGCGTGTGCAGAAGCACCTGCTCGCGAATGAGTTCCCCCAGCAACACCCGCTCCGGTTGATCACTCACCATCTCAGGCGGATACAGCTGTGGCCCCAAGGGCAACTGAGCCGCCATCGCTGCTGTGAGCTCTGCGCAGCCATCGCCTGACAGGGCGCTGCAGCGGTGCACCGGCCAATTCGTCTCCTGCAGCAGGGCGGCATAGGCCTCTTCCGCTTCAGAGCGGTGCTCCTCCGCCAGCTTGTCCCACTTGTTCAGGGCCACCAGCACGGGCAGGGACTGCTGCTGCAGCAGATTCACGATGAAGGCATCACCGCGCCCCGGGCGCTCGCAGCCCTCCAACAGCAAAACCACCAGGTCCACTTCACCGATGGCGCTGCGGGCACTCTTCACCAGCCGTTCCCCCAGCAAGTGGTGGGGTTTGTGGATGCCAGGCGTATCCACCAGAACCATCTGGGCCACCTCCGTGGTGAGGATGGCCCGCAGGCGGTTGCGGGTGGTCTGGGCCACGGGCGATGTGATGGCCACTTTCTCCCCGACCAGCTGATTCACCAGCGTGGATTTACCCACGTTCGGGCGACCGATCAGTGCGATGAAGCCAGAGCGGTAATCCTCTGGCAGGGGAGTTGCATGCATGCTCTAAGTCTGCGCCGCCATTGGATCAACCCGTTGGATCGACCCGTTGAATCGACCCATAGCCTTAGGGCAGGAATTGAACAGGTCCATGGCGGATCAGCAGCCCACCTTCCAGCAGGCCATGGAGATCACAGCGGCCTGGCTGCAGCAGTGGGACAACGAGGAGATCAGCGATGAGGTGCTGGCGGACCGCATCGGTGAAATGGTGGCCAGCCGCGATGGTGCCCGGGGATTTTTCGTGGTGAGCCTGGCGGGCGAAAGCGTGCTGATGGATCGTCTGCCCGATGCCGTCGTGGGGCAACTGCGGGGCGCCGGTGCTGGCGTTGTGGATCTGAGCGTTCGCAATCTGGCCATGAGCAGCGCCATGGCCGTGCATCACCGGCGCGCGGGAGATGAGGCCCAGCAGGCCGGCTCGGAGCGGGTCAGCAGCCGTTGCATTGAACTGCTCAGACTGCTGGAACCAGCGGAGGTGAAGGAGCGCCTGGAGCAACTGCTGGCCGCAGCCCTCGACAACCGCGGTGAGGACGTCGCCTTCCTGGAGAAGTGGGGGTACGACGCCGAGCAGAAACAAGCCATTGGAGACAGCGTCTATGCCGTGGCTGAGGGCTGAGGGCTGAGCCACAAAAAAAGCCCCGGACAGGCCGGGGCGAAGGTTGATTCGATTGCGTTGGCTTCGTCAGTCGCGACGACCGCCACCGTTGAGCACGATGATCAGGCGCAGGATGAAGATGAACAGGTTGATGTAGGTGAGGTACATGCTCAGGGCACCTGCCAGGAATTGGTCATCCCGATAGGAGCGGGGCATCGTGTAAAAGTCGACGAAGGCGGCGCCCACGAAGAGAACGGTGCCGAAGCCGGCGATCATCAGCTCAAAGCTGGTGCCATGGAACATGGCAGGGGCAAAGATGCCGCCAATGAACTGGACGACCATCGCCAGAATCAGGCCGATCAATCCAAGACCCACCACTCCGGAGAGCGCTTGACCAACGGAATCGCTCATGCGACGGCCAACGATCGAGGCAATCACGAAGGTGATTCCGGTGGCCAGTGCGGCGGTGCCGACTGCACCCACACCCGCAACGGCTCCGGCCAAAGCCACCAGACCACTCAGGGTGAAACCGGTGATCAGGCTGTAAACCGACAACAGCGGCAAGGCTGTGGCGTTGTTGCCCTTCAAGGCGACGTTTTGCGCCACGAAGAACAGCACCAGGTTGCCGATCACAGCCACCCAGAACAGGGGCATGAACAGCGGTGTGGCCATCATCGAGAGGCCACCAATCACCCCGATTGAGGTGAGCACCATGCCGCCGCCTACGTAGGGCAGCGCTTTATTGACAACGTTGGGGCCGACGAGGGCGCTCGATTGTGCCTCGCGGATCGCCTCCTGGAAATTGCTCCTTGCTGGCATGTCGACCAGGTCACCAAAGACTCATCACATCCTGCCAGCAGTGACAAGGGATTGGGGTGTGGATCTCCCTATCGACGCTGAACTTTGGGCGTTTTGCGTTCGTCCCGGCGGGCATAGGCCTCTACCACCCGCTGCACGAGGGGGTGGCGCACCACATCCGCAGCGGTGAGGCGGCAGACCGCAATCCCTTCCACACCCTCCAACACCTCGGACGCCTCCACCAAACCGCTCTGCACGGTGGACGGAAGATCCACCTGGGTGATGTCTCCGGTCACGACCATTCGCGAACGCTCCCCCAGGCGGGTGAGCACCATGCGCATCTGAGCCGGCGTGGTGTTCTGAGCCTCATCCAGGATCACAAAGGCATCGCTCAGGGTGCGGCCTCGCATGTAAGCCAGGGGAGCGACCTCGATCACGCCCTTCTCCAACAGCACAGTGGTTTTCTCCGCTCCGAGCAGGAAGTGCAAAGCGTCGTAGAGCGGACGCAGATAGGGGTCCACCTTCTGCTGCAGGTCGCCCGGCAGGAAGCCCAGGCGTTCCCCGGCTTCAACAGCCGGCCGGGTGAGAATCAAACGCTCCACCTTGCGTTCGGTGAGCATCCGAACCGCGAGAACGGTGGCGAGAAAGGTTTTGCCGGTGCCGGCAGGACCGAGGGCAAAGGTGAGGTCGTGGCGCTCCATGGCATCCACGTACTTCTTCTGGCGCAAGGTGCGCGGGCGCAGCAGGTTGCCCTTCTGGCTTTTCGCCAACACCTGCTCGCCCATGGCGGCATGGTCATCGCCGCGGCCGGTGTTGAGTGCTCCCAGCGCCGACTGGAGGTCCACCGGTGACACCGACTGGCCGTCCTGCCAGATCGGGCGCACCAATTCCACAACTGCAGCAGCCCTCTCAATCTGCGTTGGCCGCCCGGTGATCACCAGTTGAAGACCCCGCAACACCATGGAGGCTCCTGTCAGAGCTTCCAGGCGATGCAGGGTTGTTTCGGCTTCACCGGCGAGGGCCAGTGCAGCATCGGGATCAGGCAGGTCGAGAACGAAACGGCCGCGTTCGCCGTCGTCAGACACCGGAATGATCAGCCCTCGGTGGAGTCGGATTCTGCGGAATCAGAAGCTGCAGCTTCTGCAGCCTTCTCCTCAGCAGCTGCAGCCTTGGCCTCAGCAGCCTCCTTGGCGGCTTGCTTGGCATCAGCTTCACGCTTGGCCGCTTGCTTGGCCTTGCCCACGGTCTCTGCAGGACGCACGGTCTTTTCCAGAAGACCGCCGCGCTCGAGCAGCGTGCGAACCACATCGGTGGGTTGGGCACCCTGACCCAGACGCTCACGGATGGCCTCGGTGTCGAGGCGCGTTTCCTTCGTCCGCGGGTTGTAGAAGCCCAGCTCCTGCAAGGGACGACCGTCCCGACGTGAGGTGCTGTTGCAGGCCACGAGGCGGAAGCTCGCTTCCCGCTTCTTGCCAAACCGCTTCAGGCGGAGCTTGATCATCGTGGCCCTGGAATGAAGGAAAAGAGGTGGTCCGGCGACGCCCAAAGGCCCGCCAAACAACCACCATACCGTTCCACCCTCACAGATCCCCGAAGCCCTTCTTCTTCTTGGCGGGTCGCTGCCGCTTCGGTGGTCCACCGCGACCGGGACGACCTCCACCCCCGGGCATGCCACCCATTCCAGGCATTCCTGGCATTCCGCCCATGCCCGGCATGCCACCCATTCCGGGCATCCCAGGCATTCCGCCCATCCCGGGCATGCCTCCCATGCCGGGCATGTTGCCCTGGCTCATCTGCTGCATGAAGCCGCGCATTTTCTGGAAGTCGGCCAGCACCTTGTCCACATCTGCGGCCTGATGGCCGCTGCCGCTGGCAATCCGGCGACGCCTTGAGGGTTGACTCGCCAGGAGGTCGGGATTTTCCCGCTCCTGCTGGGTCATCGAGCCGATCATGGCCTCGATGCGCTTGAGCTGCTGCTCCCCCTGCTTGAGCATGCCGTCATCGATCTTGTTCATGCCCGGGATCATTTTCATCAGACCCCCCAGCGAGCCCATGCGCTTGATCAAGCGCATCTGCTTCACGAAGTCCGAGAAATCAAACGTCGCCTCCTGCAGCTTCTTCTGCATCTTTTCGACGTCGGCGAGTTCGACCTCCTTCTGGGCCTTCTCCACCAGCGTCAGCACATCACCCATGCCGAGGATGCGGCTGGCCATCCGTTCGGGATGGAACGGCTGCAGGGCCTCCACCTTCTCGCCGGTGCCGATGAACTTGATCGGCTGACCGCTCACCTTGCGGATCGAGAGGGCGGCACCACCGCGGGAATCACCATCAAGCTTGGTGAGCACCGCTCCGGTAATGCCCACCTGGTCGTGGAAGGCGCGGGTGAGTTCGGCCGCTTCCTGACCGATCATCGAATCCACCACCAGCAGCACCTCATCGGGCTGCACAGCGGTGCGGATCCGCACCATCTCCTCCATCATCTCGGCGTCGATCTGGAGGCGACCGGCGGTGTCGACCAGGAGCGTGTCGAAGCCTTCCTCTTTCGCCTTGGCCAGACCAGCGGCTGCAATGTCTTCCGGTTTGGCCTCAGCACCGAGGCTGAACACCTCCACATCGATCTGAGCACCGAGCGTTTTCAACTGCTCGATGGCGGCTGGTCGGTAAACGTCGGCGCCCACCATCAGGGCTCGTCGCCCCTGATCCTTGAGGTGGAGGCCCAACTTGGCCGTTGCGGTGGTTTTACCGGCACCCTGAAGGCCGGCCATCAACACGACGGTGGGTGCTTCAGCTGCCTTGGCCAGAGGAGCGTTATCGCCCCCCATGACCTCCACGAGCTGTTCATGGACCACCTGGATGAACTTCTGATCCGGGCTGACCCCGCGCACCACCTCCGCACCAACGGCTTTGTCGCGGACCTCAGCCACGAACTCCTTCACCACCGGCAGGCTGACGTCGGCTTCAAGCAAGGCCCGACGGACGTCCTTCAGGGCTCCATCGACGTTGGTTTCGCTGATGCTGTCTTGGCCACGCAGCCCCTTGACCGCATCCTCAAAACGGGCTGAAAGCTCGTCGAACATCGGCGTTACGCCCCTGGATCAATGGAGTGATCGTAAAAAGCGACGGTCAAGCAACCCGGGCACGCAACTCAAGAGCCCGGGATGTAGTCGTGCAAACGCCATTGGGTTCCATCTCTGCCGAGCACGTAGGTCACGCTGAAATCAGTCGGTGCCGTCTCATCAATGACGGTTCCATCAGCAGCCTGAAGGCGATCGCTGTAGGCCACCTGGGCCAGCAGTTCAATCCTCTGAGGCTTGCGGTCGACCACCTCGATGCTGGTGATGGAGGCATCAATCGACTTGGATCGCCCTGCAGCCTGATCAGCGTCCCGCTCCTGCTCCACGCGCTTCACCAGGGGCTCCCTCGCCACGACGGAAAGATCTGCCGGCTCACCGGAGAGCATCAACGCCTTGGCATCAAGCCATCCTTGGAGCAACGCCTGAAGCTCGGCTTGGGTGGGGGCCTCACTGAGCAGTGGTTCTGTGGGCGCTGAAGGCTCAAGGTCGGGCTTCAGGCTCGCGATGGGCGCGTCATCCACCAGCTCGTCATTCACCGGAGACGAAGCAGCATCGAGCTCCTGCATCTCGTCAACCTCGTCGCCTGCCTGCTGCTCAGCGGAGAGTGAAGCGGTTTCCGCCAACAGCGGCGCAGGATCCCAGGTGCGTCGAACCAGGCCGAAACCCGCGACGGTGATCCCGACCAGGGCAACAGCGGCAGCAACGGGTCGGAACCAACGTTGCTGCCAGAAACGTTGTTGCCAGAAAAGTTGTTGCCAGAACGGCGTGGCATCCGCGTCTTCGGCGTCAACGTCCTGGTCTGATTCAGCTGCGCCGCTCGAGGCCGCAAGGGATGCATCGCCTGCCATTGCCCAGGCCAGGCTGATCTCTTCAGCACCGATCTGGCGCGACGCCTTGCGATCGAGACGATCGACAAAACCCTGCACATCACGATCAGCGAACCAGGCATCCAGATCAGCACCGGAGGCATCGACGTCGCGGTATCCCGGTAGGACATCCCGTTCAAGCCAGGCCCGGCAGTATTCGCATTGCGCGGCCAACCGATCACCAGGGTGGTTCAAAAACCAGGCCTGCAGATCGGGATCTCTCAGGACGGCGAAATGCCGATCCGCATCCTTGACGTTGCCCAACAGCAGATCCAGGCAGCCAAGCAGCGGCATGGGATCGAGGTCGGCATTGGCAAGCGTCTGCAGCCGGTCGCGGGCCTGCTCGAGAAACTCAGGCTTGCGCCGCGAGAACCCTGCTGCGGTGAGAGCAAGAACAGTGAGGAAACCGGCATCGGCTGCACCCCCCTCAAACCAGCGGCTGAACAGATCGATCTGCTCCTGAACGGTGAGGAAGCGGCGGATCTGATGGAAGAACGATTCGAAATCCTCCTGACTGAGGCTGCCGGGCTGATCACCATCAGCATCGGCGGCCTCCAGACCACCTCGGGCCACGACCAGCTCATCCAACAGCGTTAAACCCCGTTGATGGGAGTCCTGATCGCCGAGATCACGGCTGAGCAGATCCAGAATTCTGAAGGGAGTCAGCCCTTGCAAGGCGTCTTCCAGCTGGCGCTGCTGATCGGGCAGCTTGCCCATCCGTTGTTGCAGCTCAATGCCGTCGATCAAAAGTTGGGCCGCCGACTCATAGCGCCGTTGGTCCTGTTCCTCCACGGCAGCATCGCGGCAGGCCAGGGCAGCCAGGAGCGTCAGGTCCGCTTCACGGCCACTGCCGAGGGCCGGGGCCTGAGGCGGTTGGAGACCCTGCCTTGCCAACTGAAAGGCCTCGAGAGCGCCATTGGACTCCCAGAGCAGCATCAGGCCCGCCACCTCACTGCTGGTGGGGAGGTCCAGGCCCACCGTGCCGTTGGGATGGGATTCACTGAGGCGCAACAGGGCTGCTTCGTACTCGGCCCTGTCGGCGGGATCGGTCAGCAGATCAGCGGAGCGGCGCAGCAAATCGGCCCTTAGGAGCAGAACCTCGTGGGTGAAGCCCTGATCCGGAGGGCTGTCACAGCGGGTTTCCAAGCGGCGCAGAATCGCCTCTGGCGCTGCCGATGGACTGACGCCCAGAAGTCGGAAATGATCGATGGGCAGATCCAACAGCGCCGCTGCGAGGAGACGCGGATCTTAGTCAGTGTCAGGGGTTTTGCCCATCACTCGTCGGTTGGCCCTTAAAGTCGATCGCAATCCCTTAGGTGGACATGGGTCAGGACCTCGCTGTCGATTCCGCTCCGATTGGCACTGCGACTGCTGGTCCCCATGCCGAACGGCTCTCCAAATTGGTGACGGCACAACGGGCCAGCGTGGACCGGGAGACCGGTCTGGAGCTGTACCGGGACATGACCCTGGGCCGGCGCTTCGAGGACAAATGCGCCGAGATGTACTACCGGGGCAAGATGTTCGGCTTCGTGCACCTCTACAACGGTCAGGAAGCGGTGAGCACCGGTGTGATCGGTGCGATGAAGCGTCAGCACGACTGGTTCTGCAGCACCTACCGCGACCACGTGCATGCCTTGAGTGCCGGCGTGCCGGCCCGCGAAGTGATGAGCGAACTCTTCGGCAAGGAGACCGGTTGCAGCAAGGGTCGTGGCGGCTCAATGCACCTGTTCTCCAAGGAGCATCACCTTCTTGGCGGCTTTGCCTTCATCGCTGAGGGCATTCCCGTGGCACTCGGATCTGCCTTCACCAGCCGCTACAAGCGCGACGCCCTCGGTGATGCCTCCAGTAACGCCGTGACAGCAGCGTTCTTCGGCGATGGAACCTGCAACAACGGTCAGTTCTTCGAGTGCATGAACATGGCGCAGCTGTGGAAGCTGCCGATCATTTTCGTTGTCGAGAACAACAAGTGGGCCATTGGCATGGCCCACGACCGGGCCACCAGTGACCCGGAGATCTGGCGCAAGGCCAGCTCCTTCGGCATGGCCGGAGAAGAAGTGGATGGCATGGACGTTCTGGCGGTGCGGGCAGCGGCCCAACGCGCCGTGGAACGGGCCAGGGCGGGTGAAGGTCCGACCTTGCTGGAGTGCCTCACCTATCGCTTCCGGGGCCACTCCCTGGCCGACCCGGACGAACTGCGGGCAGAAGAGGAGAAGCAGTTCTGGGCCAAACGTGATCCCCTCAAAGCCCTCGAGCGGGACCTGACCGAAGCGAGTCTGGTGAACAGCGAAGAGTTGCGCGCCATCGAAAAGGACATCGACGGCATCGTTCAGGACTGCGTTGACTTCGCCCTCTCGGCACCCGAGCCAGATCCCGCAGAACTCACGCGTTACATCTGGGCGGAAGACTGATTCAACCGAACGGGATCCGTTGAAACCAACGTCTCCCGAGGCGGCTCAGATGCCGCTCGGGAGACGGCGGGTGAGGTTGCGCAGCTTGCGCAGCGCCTTTAGCTCAACCTGACGCACCCGCTCGCGGGACACCTCCATCAGGCGTCCGATTTCAGCCAGGGTGTGACGCTCGTTGCCCTCAAGCCCGAAGCGCATGCGCAGCACGTGCTGCTCCTGTTCGCTGAGGTGACTCAACCAGCGGCCCAGCTGCTCGTGATGAATCCGCTGTTCCACGATCTCGAGCGGTTCATCGAGGGATGAGTCGGCGATCAGATCCCCAAGGAAGCTGCGCCCCTCCTCACCGTTGACGGGCGCATCCAGGCTGCTGGTGGTGAGCGCCTGGCGCAGCAGCGAATCCAGCTCATCCAAGGGGATGTCCATGGCTTCGGCAATCTCCACACGGCTGGGCATGGCGCCGAGCTTGTGGGCCAGATCAAGACTCACCTTGCGGATCGTGGTGAGCCGCTCACTGAGATGAACGGGAAGCCGGATGGTGCGCGACTGGCAGGCAATGGCGCGGGTCATGCTCTGGCGGATCCACCAGAAGGCATAGGTGGAGAACTTGTACCCCCGGGTGGGATCGAACTTCTCGACAGCACGCTCCAGGCCGAGGGAGCCCTCCTGAATCAGGTCGAGCAATTCCAAACCTTTGCCTTGATATTTCTTGGCAACGCTGACCACAAGACGAAGGTTGGCCTTCATCATCCGCTCTTTGGCGCGGCGACCGATCCTCAGGAGACGGCGCTGTGCCGTGGTGAGTTCTCCATCCTCGAACTCACGGGAACCGTCTTCGGTGAGGGCCATCATGGCCTGCACCTGATTGCCCAACTCGATTTCTTCAGCTGGGGTGAGGAGTGGAATTCTGCCGATGGTGGCGAGATACCAACTGACGGGGTCGCTACTGCGCCGGCGTTGCGTCTCCAGCGGCTTGGAAGCTGTGGACACCTTGGGTGCTGCGGAAGTGAATTGACTTTCCTACGAACAGAAAGAATGTCGAAGTGTTTTCAGCAACCCTTCAGATTCAGAACAGCAAACCGCAACATTTCAGATTTACGAAAGATTTAAAAGCCAAGAAAAGCTCTTTTGGGACCTGCCAGCCGAGGCAATCAAAACGAATCATTTGTTCAGACTTCGTTGAACATCGTTGTTTGCTTTTTCTGACACCGCGCTGTATTGATTTTCAAACAATCCGCAATCGCAGAAGCATCACTGGAGCGAGCACGAACGGCCGCAAAACCATGCAAAGCCGCAGCGGCAGTGAAGCTTTCCAGCCCAGGCTGCTGCTGTGCGGCCACCGCCTGGGCGCCCCAACCGGTGGCAAAACCGGCCAGCACGTCACCCAGGCCGGTGCGGGCCACCCGGGGGATCGTGCCGGTCAGCACCACGGCTGCACCCGATGGATCCGCCAGCACCGAATGCGCCCCCTTCAGCAAAATGCAGCAACCGCTGCAGCGGGCTGCGGACATCGCCCTTTCCAGCGCGTCACCTGCTCCACAGTCTGGAAACAACCGCGCAAACTCGGCCGCATGGGGCGTGAGCCAGGTGGGCCCCCGCCGCTTCAACAACCAACGCCACCCCTCCGGACTGGTCGCCAGACCGTTGATGCCATCGGCATCGAGCACCAGCAAACCAGCAACGCTGAGCATCTGCTCCGACCACTGGTTCCACCATTGGCTGGACTCCCCCAGACCAGGACCGACCAAAACCGCATCCAGCCGCTCTGGAATCACCGCGTCCTCCAGTTGCATCACCTCCGGCAACACCTGCCACAAGCCGGATTGCAGACGGGGCGGAACAACGGCCTGAACACAGCCGCAGCCACTGGCCATGGCCCCCCGCAGCGCCAGATGTGCTGCGCCGGGATAATTATCACTGCCCGCCACCACCAGGCAGCGGCCCCGTTCGTATTTCATCGCCGTGGGCGGCAGCGGCGGTAACGGGGCCGAGCAGGCCTCTCTCACCGGCAGGCGGCGGGGCAGGACCGCAGCGACGTTGCCCATCACCGAAGGCGACAAGCCCAGATCGATCCGCACCAGCGCACCCACCCAGGGACGGGCCGGGTCCAGACACAACCCGCGCTTGATCCAGCCAACGCTGAGGGTGACCGAGGCACAAGCTGCCTGCTCGCCCAACACGGTTCCTTGGTCGGAACAAAGGCCTGACGGCAGATCCAGGCTGATCAACGACCCAGGCTGCAGCTGCTGCCGACGCCGGAACAAATCCGCCAAGAACTCAGGCAGCGGCCGACTCTGGCCGAGCCCGAACACCGCATCCAGCCACAGTGCGGCTCCGCCGGCGTCGGGCTCGTCAGCCAGGCGCTGCAGACCAAACCACTCGCCATTGCGCAGATGTTCAGCGGTGAGGGGCTTGCGAATCGGCAGGGGACACCACAACGACACCTCAACGCCAGCAAGATGCAACTCCCGGGCCACCACGAGACCATCGCCACCGTTGTGACCGGGCCCCACCAGGACAACCACGCCATGGCGCAGCAGATCCCGGCGCGCCAGCAGCCAAGCCGCCATGGCCAGCCCCACCTTCTCCATCAAGGCCGCAACAGGCATGCCGCTGTCGAACAACCTCTGTTCAACAGCGGCCATGGACGCGGCATCCACGAGCAGATGATCGGAATCAGCGGGAGGCCACACCAGTTGCGGTTGCCGGGACCTCACTATGGAGAGAACTCCCTGCGCCGCCCATGGCCGTTGGATCCACCAAAACCCGCGCTGGAGAGGCTGCTCTTGAGCGCCTCCGGCAATGGCCAGGGGAGCACCGCGTGGCCGTTGGTCTTTCTGGAGGCGTCGACAGTTCCCTGACGGCGGCACTGCTGGTGGAGGCGGGCTGGCAGGTGGAAGCCCTGACCCTCTGGCTGATGAGCGGGAAAGGGGCCTGTTGCGCCGAGGGGCTGGTGGATGCAGCCGGCATCTGTGAGCAGCTCGGCATTCCCCATCACGTGGTGGACACACGGGAGACGTTCCAGCAGGAGATCGTGCAACGGCTGGTGGATGGTTATCGCGATGGGATCACGCCATTGCCCTGCTCCCAGTGCAATCGATCGGTGAAATTCGGACCGATGCTTGATTGGGCCCTGCAGGAGCGCAAGCTGCCCCGCATCGCCACCGGCCACTACGCCCGGATCCGCCATGGCGGCGATCAAGGGCGCCATCAGCTGTTGCGGGGCCTCGACACCCGCAAGGACCAGAGCTATTTCCTCTACGACCTGCCTCAGGAGGTTCTGGGGCGCATCGTTTTTCCCTTGGGGGAACTGACCAAACCCGATACAAGGCTCGAAGCCGCCCGCCACGGCCTGCGCACCGCAGAAAAACCGGAAAGCCAGGATCTTTGCCTGGCCGACCACCACGGATCGATGCGGGCGTTCCTGGATGCCTATCTGCCCCCGCGGCAGGGGGAAATCGTGCTTTCGGACGGAACTGTTGTGGGCGAGCACGACGGCATCGAACACTTCACCATCGGCCAACGCAAAGGGCTCGGTGTGGCCTGGCGCGAACCGCTTCACGTCATCCGACTTGACGCTGCGATGAATCGAGTGGTCGTCGCACCCCGGGCCGAAGCCGGCCGAGACAGCTGCGTGGTGGGTGCGGTGAACTGGGTGTCGATTGACCCGATCGAGGCGCCGCGAACCGTTGAGGTGCAAGTGCGCTACCGCAGTACGCCGGTGCGTGCGGAGCTTTCACCCCTCCCTGCCACTGAGGCCGATCAGCAGCGGCAGCGGCCCCACCGCTGCCGCCTCAGCTTTGAGGAGGAGCAGTTCTCGATCACGCCAGGCCAGGCGGCGGTTTTCTACGACGGCGACACCGTTCTGGGTGGGGGGCTGATCCAACGGGAATAGGGCGTGACGCGCTGGCGCACCTGAACGAGGGCCTCAGCGACGCCTGGAGCCTCAGGCGCAAGCAACCACTGCACCGACCCGTTGGCCGAAATCAGCGCCGTTGGGCCCGTGTTGCCAACGCTGAGCAGATCCCGTCCTGTCTCGATCGCCCGTAACTGCGCCAGGGCCAGGAACTGCTTCTGCAGCTGCAGCGGGTAGGGGTCGAGATTGGCGATGGCCAGGAGCCAGGTGGCGCCATCGGCAGCGGCCCGTGCCAAAGCCACACCATCCGCGATCTCGTAGCAGATCGCAACGGCCGCAGGGGGTTCAACCACCTCCATCGTTCTCGGGGCCGGACCGGGGGTCAATCCACCCACCGCAGACAGTCCTGCCGTCAGCCCGGCGGGCAGGGGCGGGACCCATTCCCCGATCGGCACCAGACGGTGCTTGTCAGCCAGAGGCACGGGAAACCAGTCGGGCGGCTCGTACAGCAACAGAGAACTGCGTTGCTGACCCCGCACCCAACGAAATCCGCCACTGATCAGAGGAATCGCTGGAGCCTCAACCGGCAGCTGAAAACGCGCCGGCAGCGCTCCTTCCGGAGCCACCACAGCAGCCGGACTGGTGGGCTCGAGCTGACGCATCGCCTCCACCAGATCTTGGGGAAGCGCCTGTTGACGCTCCAGATCGAACTTTTCTCGCGTGGGAACAGCGGGTTGCCAGACCCCCAGAGCAACGGAACCGACCGGCGGCGGCGGCGCCAACAACAGCCAGCTGCCCAAGCCATGGGCCAGAAGCACACTGGCCAATCCGAGCAGGCCCCAGCGACGCCAGGCTGCGGGTTGCTCGAACAGCGCCAGCAGGCAGCAGCCCCAGCACAACTGCAGCCAGGTCAGCCCTCCGGAACCGAACCAGCGGGCCAATCCCGCCAGGGGGCGGTCCCAGGGAAGGGTGGTGCCGCCGACGCCGATCCAGAACAACGGCGACCCCGACAGCACCAGTTCAGCCATGGCCCAGAGCCCGGCCAGCAGCATCAGCCGCACTGGACGCGGCCAACGGCGAGGCAGACGCCGCGACAGAACAGACCATCCGGCCAGGAGCAGAGCGGCAAGGCTCCCGCAGGCCAACCAGAGGGCCAGCGCCACAGGCAGGCTGAGCCAGGCCGGAACGCCCATCCAGGTGAGTGGATGCAGGGCCAGCAACCAGCGGTGGCTGAACAAAACGGCCAGCAGTCCCCAGGCCGCCGACCAGCGGGGACGCTCAACCACGGACCAGAGCAGCGCCAGGGCAGGGACCATCAGCAGGGGGCCGCCGAGGGAGGGAGCCACACCTGCCAGAACGCCGCCCAACAGGGCCCGCGATCCGGCCTGCAGTTGGTGATTGCCCATGGTCAGCAGTCCCGGCCAAAGGCATCCTGGATCGAACACGCCCACCTGTCGCCATGGATGCCGCGAATCCTCTTCAGCAACTGCTGCTCCGCGGCCTGGGCACCACCACCCTCGTTGCTGAGCGTCTGCGCGGCGTCACCCAGAACTGGGTGAGCAGTGGCCGGCTGGATCCGAACGAAGCGTCCGCATTGGTGGACGACGTGCTCAAGGCCCTGCGCGGGGAAACCCCCGAACTGGAACAGCAGATGGGGCGCAACCTGGAACGCAACCGCGACAACCTGCTCCAGGACTTCGGCGTTCCAAGCCAGAAGGAAGTGGATGAGCTGCGCGGCCGCATTGATCGCCTCGAGCAACAGCTGCGGCAGATGAACCGGCCTGAATGAACGCCGACGCCGCTGACCGGGGGTCAGAATCAGCGCAACAGAAGCCTTTCCGTGCGCGACATCATCATCAGCACAACGGTCTGTGTGGCCTGCCTGCTCCTGGCCCTGGTCAGCCAGATCGTGGCCCCCTCCACCGTTTCCGCAGCACCGGCGCAGCCTGCTGCCGTTCGCAGCGAGGCTTCGAAACCCCAGAAGGCGTTGAGCTTCGAACTCGACCCTGACGACCCCAACCCGACTCTTTTCGCCATGGCCAACGATTCCGCTCCCGCCGACGCCTCAGCCCTCGGCGGCCCCCTCGATGCCCCCGACACCACCATCACCGCCAGTGGTCTGAAAATCATCGAGCTGGAGGTGGGCAGCGGCGACGAGGCCACCCCCGGCCAAACGGTGGTGGTGCACTACCGCGGCACCCTGGAAGATGGACTGCAGTTCGATGCCAGCTACGACCGGGGCACCCCTTTCAGCTTCCCCCTCGGGGCTGGCCGGGTGATCAAGGGCTGGGATGAAGGCGTCGCCGGCATGAAAGTGGGCGGCAAGCGCAAGCTGGTGATCCCTTCCGACCTCGCCTACGGAAGCCGTGGCGCCGGTGGTGTGATTCCCCCCAACGCAACCTTGATCTTCGAGGTGGAACTGCTCGACGTGAAGAAGTAAGCGGAAGCTAGGCTCATCTCAAGCCAATTCCGCTCTGAACCGATGCTGCGCTCGGCCCTTTCCGCCCTTGCATGTGCCCTCCCTGCCCCTGTGGCAGAAGCCCACTGCGACGGTCCTTGTGGCGTGTACGACACGGCTTCCGCTCGCGTGGCAGCCGAAGCCGTGCTTTCGATGACCAAAAAGCTAAAGGCGATGGAAGCTCCCGCCGCTGGTGACGCCGCTGCCCTGGCTGCTTACAACAACACCTTCGGCCGCTATGTGGCCATCAAGGAAGAGGAAGCACAAAAGACCAAGAAAGAACTGTTGATCCTCTGGACCGACTACTTCAAGCCCGATCACCTGGCCACCTTCCCCGACCTGCACGACACCTTCTGGAAAGCAGCCAAGCTCTGCAGCGCCTGCAAGGTGAACATCGATCAGGCCAAGGCCGAGGAACTGATGGCCGCCGTTGAAAAAATCCACGGCATGTTCTGGCAGTCCAAGGGCCGTTCCGACGCCTGGGTCACCGCATCCTGAGTTCAAACAGAACCCATCCCCCCATCGCAGCAGCAGGTCTTCGCGACCTGTTGCTTTTTTTTTGTGGGCGACGTCTGATGCTGCGCATCGATGGACGCTCGATGCAACCCACCCTTGAACCGGGAGACCGGGTTTTGGTAAGACGGCTTGGACAGAAGGCCGCACCCAGCCTTGGATCCGTGGTCGTGACCTGGCATCCCCAGCGAAGCGAGCTGCGCCTGATCAAGCGCCTCAGCCGAGTGGACAGCACAGGACTTTGGTTGCTGGGAGACAACCCCGCTGAAAGCACCGATAGCCGCCAACTCGGAGCGGTGCCAGCCAAGCTGTTGATTGGTGAGGTGGTGGGCCGGCTCCCGCTCGGGGAATCAGAACAGAGCCGGTGAGGTCTTCTGCAGCCAGATGGCTCCGGTGATGATTGAGAGAGCACCCGTACCGCCCACGAGGAAGGGCATCAGCCGGGCACCGCTGCGGAGGGTGAGAAACGAGACAACCGACACAACGGCCACCATGGCGCCGATGGATCCAAGCAAGTAGGCCACGAGGTAGCCCACAGCGGCATGGGGAGGCAGGGCCAAAGCAGGGATCACAGCAAGCAGGTGACTGGCCCCCGCCAGTCCATGCAGCAAGCCCAGGCCCGAGGAGGCATGGACGTGGCGACGGTGGTTGCTGTCGCCGCGCACATGCAGATGAAGATGACGATGCTCTGCGGCACCGTCGTGGCGGTGCTCATGGGTGTGCAGTTCCAGCCCGAACGCTGTGCGCACGGCAAGGGCACCCACCACCAGCAGGGCCACACCCACCAAAAATTCCGCCCAAGACGACATGGCCTCCACGTGGGCCAGGTCTTTCAGACCAATGGCGATCAACGCCAGAACCACAACTCCGGTGGAATGACCAACGCCCCAAGCGAGGGCATGTCGAAAGGCGGCCCATGGCTTGCTCAGGGAGAAGGGCGCCATTGCCACCAGGTGATCAGCACCACCGACCACATGAACGGCCCCGGCTGCGACACCGGTCAAAACGCTAATCAGCACAAAGAACCGCCTGAATGTCGCAATTCTGCATCAGCAGTGAAAGAGGAACGGCCTTAACCGGGCTGGATCAACTGCACCAAACCAGCTTCAACATCCGGCTGGCGCATCAGGGCTTCCCCCACCAGCACAGCCCCGGCACCGGCGGCCTGCACACGGTCGAGATCGGCCCGGCTGAACAGACCCGATTCACTCACCAGCAGCACCCCCTGTTGGTTCAACCGGTCGTTGAAATCGACCAGCAGCCGCTCGGTCGTGGCCAGATCCGTCTCGAAGCTGGTGAGATCACGGTTGTTGATTCCGATGAGAGGGAAGCCACCAATGCTCAGCACACGGTCCATTTCGGTGGCGTCGTGAACCTCCACCAACACGGTGAGGCCCAGAGCCGCCGCAGCCTTGTTGAGATAACGAAGATCCTGATCCGAAAGGATGGCAGCAATCAGCAGCACCGCGTCAGCCCCGGCCGCCTTGGCCTGGAACAGCTGATAGGGGCTCAGCACAAACTCCTTGCAGAGCAGAGGCAGGTCTACGGCCTGACGCACCTGCACCAGGACATCAAAGCCGCCCTGGAAGAAGGTTTTGTCGGTGAGCACCGAGAGGCAACTTGCACCGCCAGCGGCATAGGCCTTGGCGATCGCCACCGGGTCGAAATCCTCACGGATCACCCCTTTGCTAGGGCTCGCTTTTTTCACCTCAGCGATCACCGCTGGTTTCGTGGCGGCCGCCTGAAGCGCCCCCAGGAAATCCTTGGTGGGGGGAAGCTTGGCAATCTGCTGCTTCAGGTTATCGAGGGGAACCTTGTCGCGGGCGGCATCGATCTCACGATCTTTTTCCCAGACAATCTTCTCGAGGATGTGACGCGGTTCCTCGTCGTCGTGGGGCACCGCATATTCGAGATGGGCCACCCGCACCTTGGGGTTGGGGGGACGACGGCGGATCTCCATGGAAGAGGGAAATGACTGGAACGAAAAAGCGGGACGGGATCAGGCGGCCAGCTGGGCGGCTGCTTGCTTGTAAGCGACCTCCACCACCTCGCTGAGGGTTGGGTGGGTGTGCACTTCGGTGGCGAGCTGAAGCACGCTCTGGCGCCGGGCAACGGCATTGGCCACCTCCTGGATCAGGTCGGCGGCGTGAAGTCCATAGATGTGGGCGCCAAGCACTTCACCACTGGTTTTGTTGAACAGCAACTTCATCAGGCCATCGCTATCCAGCTCAGCCAGAGCTTTGGAATTGGCCTTGAAGTAGCTGCGAACGGAACCAAGCTGGAAGCCATCCTTCTCCGCCAAAGCTTTGGCATCCGCCTCGGTCAGGCCAACAGAGCTGATCTCGGGATGGGTGAAGGTGGCTGCCGGAATGCTGCGGTAATCGATCTCGCGCCCATGGCCAAGGATGTTGTCCACCGCAACGGTGCCTTGGGCAGCAGCCGTGTGGGCCAGCATCAGCTTGCCGGTCACGTCGCCGACGGCCCAGAGATGGGGAACAGGTTGGCCATTCACCAGAACGCGCATGGCGTCGTCGATCGGAACGAAGCCACGGTTCGTCTCCACATTGAGTGACTCGAGGTTGAGGCCCTTGCTGCTGGGAACACGCCCGGTGGCCACCAGAACGGCATCCACCTCCAGGGTCTCCACCAGTTCACGGCTGTTGAAATCAGCCAGTTCGATCTGCACGGGACAGCCCGGGGTGACCTTGCGGGCCAGCAGACCGGAACGCGCATCGATATCGCGACCATCAATCAGATGACGCCCAGCGATCTTGGCGATGTCGGGATCAAAGGTGGGCATCACCTTGTCCATGGCCTCGATCATCGTCACCTCGCAACCGAGGGCGGTATACACATCAGCGAATTCAAGGCCGATGTAACCGCTGCCGATGATGGCGATCCAACGGGGCAGCCATTCCAGGTTGATGGCTTCGTCGCTGGTGAACACCGTGCGGCCATCGGTTTCGATGCCTGGCGGCACGAAGGGATCAGACCCCGTGGCGATGATCACGTCCTTGGCGGTCAGCACCCTGTCCACCCCGCTGGGCTCCCGCAGCCCCACCTTCTGGCTGCCCTCCAGACGGCCGTGGCCTCGGAGGATCGTCACCCCTGCCCGCTCAAGGGTTTTGGTGAGGTTGGTGCGAATGGTCTGAACCAGCTGATTGGCGTGATCAGCGATCTTCTGCCGCTCGAACCGCACAGGAGCAGCATGAATTCCAAAGCTCGCGAGGTGCTTGTCGTCCGCCAGTTCCCGCACTTTTCCACTGGCTGCCAGCAGCGCCTTGGAGGGAACACAGCCCCTGTTCACACAGGTGCCACCCATATCTCGGGATTCAACGATCGCCGTCTTCAGGCCGTGTTCGGCGGCATGTTTGGCAGCGTCGAAGCCGCCGTAGCCGGCTCCAATAACAATGACGTCGAAGTCGAAGCTGGCGTCGCTCACCCGAACTGCTGCGATGTGGCGGTCATTGTCGCTCTTCGCCGCTCCAGAAGGAGAGGAACAGCGGCAGACGCCACATTCAGGGATTCCACCCGTGCGCTGTGGGGGAGCGTGACGGCATGGGTGCAGCAGGCCTGCAGGTCCGGATGCAGACCTGCACCCTCGGTTCCCAGCACCAGTGCCGTCGGCAGCGTCCAGTCGAGATCCCAGTAGGGAACAGGTGGGTCAGCCTTGGTCGCATCGGGCACAAGGGTGGCCACCACCTGCACACCCAAGGCCACCAGCTGCTTCAGTTCCTGCTGAAGCTGTGAAATCGCCATCGCTTCGCTCGGGCCAAAGCGTTGATGCGGCAGCTGAAGCAGAGCACCGGCAGAGGCCCGCAACACCTTCGTGCCGAGGGGATCAACACCAGCTCCCATCCAGACCGCGTTGACGTCAGCCGCCAGGGCTGTGCGCAGCAATGTGCCCAGATTTCCAGGATCCTGAATCCGATCCAGGACAAGGAGAAAATCCAGCTCTGGAGGGACAGTGGGCAGTCGATCCAGGGGGCTCAGGCAGGCAACACCATCGGGTGTGACCGTTGTGAGCGAAGCCCGCAACACCTCATCGGTGACGATCCGCCACCGCGTCTGGGAACAACGTGCAGCCAGGGCCGAATGACCTTGCAACCAGGCTTCGGTCGCGATGATTTCCTCGGGCGCGTTGCCCTGCCTGAGAACTTCCTGCAACAGGTGGGTGCCCTCAAGAAGCAACAGCCCCTCGGCCTCTCGCCCCGCACGGGTGGCCAGGGTTCGCAGCCGTTTGACCAGGGGATTGCGTCGGCTGCTGATCAGGGGAGAGGAGGAATCCAGAGAACGACTCAGAACGCTGCGTGTTTGCGCACGTTCAGGCCTTTGTGAACGCTCAGATTTTCGCCATCCAACTCAAGGCCGTTGATGGCTGCGATCTCCCCCTTGATTCCCTCCGCCGCAAGGTTTTCGATCATCTTTTTGATCACTTGATCCTCAACGGTGGTGTGATCGATGGAATCAGGAGTAAGCAGCTCAAGGAACTTGCCAACCTTGGAAGCAACAACTTCCGAAGCGTTGGAGATCTTGAGAACGATCATGGTTGTCGAGAACTGCTACCCGACAAAGTTAGTGCGGATGGGGAGACTTGAACTCCCACGATGTTGCCACCACTAGTACCTGAAACTAGCGCGTCTACCAATTCCGCCACATCCGCTGGCGTGTCGTGTTCGACCGGATGAACATAGGGCATCGCCGATCCGTGACTGCCCCGGCCCCGTAACAAACTGTCCAGTTTGGACGCCGGCCGTCTAGACGGTCTCAAAGACTGTTGCCAAAATCCGGACATTGGGGATCAGCTCATCGATGATGGCCGTTGCAGAAGCGTCTCAGGAGAGTCTCAAGCAACGCCTCAATGTCAGCGGCGGACATTTATTGAAGGGAACGCTTCGTGTCAGCGGTGCGAAGAACTCCGCCCTGGTGCTGATGACAGCCAGCCTCCTGAGTGAGGAGACCATTGAGCTGACCAACATTCCCTCTCTCACAGACATCGATGGCATGAGCGCCATCCTTGAAGCTTTGGGGGTTCAGGTCGACAGGCAGTCGGACTGCATTCGCCTCACCGCCGCCGAGCTCAATGGCTCGGCACCTCCCTACGAGCTGGTCAACAGCCTTCGCGCCAGTTTTTTCAGTATTGGCCCCCTGCTCGGACGCCTAGGACACGCGCAGGTCCCCCTTCCAGGGGGATGCCGCATCGGGGCTCGTCCCGTTGTCGAACACATCCGCGGCCTGAAAGCCCTCGGCGCCGTCGTCAACGTGGAGCACGGAATTGTCACGGCCTCAGTGCCCGGCAGCAAAAAACGCCTGACAGGCGCTCAGATCGTGCTCGACTGCCCCAGCGTTGGCGCCACCGAAACCATTCTGATGGCAGCGGTGCTGGCCGATGGGGTCTCCACCATCGAAAACGCTGCTCAGGAACCTGAAGTGCAGGACCTGGCCAACCTGCTCAACAGCATGGGCGCCCAGGTGAGCGGCGCTGGCGGCCCGGTGATCACCGTTCAAGGGGTGGAGCGGCTCCGTGGTTGCACCAACTATCCGGTGATCCCGGATCGCATCGAAGCCGGAACGTTCCTGATGGCAGCCGCCATCACCCGCTCACCACTGGTGGTGGAGCCCGTGATTCCCGAGCATCTCAGCGCTGTGATCCAAAAGCTTCGCGATTGCGGCTGCTCCATCGAGATCAAGGGGAGAGCCGTGACGATCACCCCCGGCGAGATCACGGCCGTGGACATCACCACCCAACCGTTTCCCGGGTTTCCAACCGATCTTCAGGCACCGTTCATGGCCCTGATGTGCACCGCGAAGGGCACCAGCGTGATCAGCGAGAAGATCTATGAAAACCGGCTGCAACATGTGGCCGAGCTGCAGCGCATGGGGGCATCGATTCGGCTCAAGGGCAGCACAGCCATCGTTGAAGGCGTGGCTCAGCTGAGCGCGGCGCCCGTCACCGGCACCGACCTCCGTGCAGCCGCTGCCATGGTGCTGGCTGGCCTCTCCGCTAAAGGAATCACCGAAGTGGCTGGTCTGAAGCACCTTGATCGGGGCTACGACGACCTCGCAGCCAAGCTCAGCGCTGCCGGCGCTGAGGTGAAGCGCAACATCCTCTGAAGAGGGGCCCTTCAATCAATACAATCCCTGTGCGGGAGCCTGGCGGAATTGGTAGACGCAGCTGACTCAAAATCAGCCGGCCACTGGTCTTGGGGGTTCAAGTCCCCCGGCTCCCATCCCTCCGCCGTCATGAACACCTACGGCCGTTTCCCTTTGGCTCTGGCCAAGGGAAAGGGCTGCTGGGTCAAAGACACCCAAGGGCGGCGCTACTTGGATGCTGTTGCTGGCATTGCCACCTGCACCCTGGGCCACAGCGACAGGGTCATGCAGCGGGCTCTGCGCAAGCAGCTGGGACGGCTCCAGCATGTGTCCAACCTCTATCGGATTCCGGAACAGGAAGAGCTGGCCAGCTGGCTGGTGCGCAACAGCTGTGCCGACAGCGTCTTCTTCTGCAATTCCGGCGCCGAAGCCAATGAGGCCGCGATCAAGCTGGCGCGCAAGCACGGCCATCAACGGCGCGGCATCGAACAGCCGGTGATCCTCACGGCAGCAGCCAGCTTCCATGGCCGCACGCTCGCGGCGGTCACCGCCACCGGTCAACCCAAGTACCACAAGGGTTTTGAGCCCATGGTGACCGGGTTTGATTATTTCCCCTACAACGATCTGGAGGTCCTCGAAGCCCTGATCAACCGCTACGAACAGTCCGGTCCCTCGATCGCGGCCGTTCTGGTTGAACCCCTGCAAGGAGAGGGTGGCGTCAACCCTGGAGATCGCACTTTCTTTTCACGCCTGCGCGAGATCTGCACGGAGCGAAATATCCTGCTGATCCTTGATGAGGTGCAGGTCGGCATGGGGCGGAGTGGCCGCCTCTGGGGTTATGAGCAACTGGGCATCACCCCTGACGCCTTCACCCTGGCCAAGGGCCTGGGCGGTGGTCATGCCATTGGTGCCCTGCTGGTGAACGCGTCAGCTGATGTGTTTGAACCCGGCGACCATGCCAGCACCTTCGGTGGGAATCCCTTTGCCTGCCGGGCGGGGTTGACGGTGGCCACCGAAATCGAACGACGAAATCTGCTGACCAACGTCACAGCCCGAGGCGAACAACTGCGCGACGGGCTCCAGGAGCTTGTGAACTGTTTCCCCGAGCACCTGCAAGGCGTGCGGGGCTGGGGCCTGCTGCAGGGCATCGTGATCCGGGAGGGCAGCAGTTGGACGGCCCCCGCGCTGGCGAAAGCCGCCATCGACCACGGTCTACTGCTGGTAGCGGCCGGACCCTCAGTGCTGCGCATGGTGCCCCCACTGACCATCAACAAGCGCGAGGTGCGCGAGCTGCTGCGCCGTCTTGCGGCGACCCTCTCCAGCCTCAGCTGAGTGGACGATCTGTCTGATCTGATCCCACGCTTCGACCTGCGTGGCATGGATCTGCAGTTGGATCGCATGGATGCGGCCCTCCGCGAGCTCGACCATCCCTGTCGGACGATTCCCGCGATTCAGGTGCTGGGCACCAACGGGAAGGGATCCATCGTCAGCTTTCTGGAATCAGCCCTCTGTGCCGCCGGCCTCCGCTGCGGGGTCACCACCTCCCCTCACCTGGTGAGCTGGTGCGAACGCATCCGGATCAAGGGGACCCCCATTGCGGTTGAAACCCTGCGCAGCCGGTTGCAGGCGCTCCAGCCGCTGAGCGAACGGCATCGGCTCACCCCGTTTGAACTGCTGGTGACCGCCGCCCTGTTGGAGTTCCACCGGCACGCCTGCGAGCTGCTGGTGCTGGAAGTGGGGCTGGGGGGACGGCTTGATGCCACCACGGCCCATCCCTGCCGTCCTGTGGTGGCCGTCGCCAGCATTGGGATGGACCACTGCGAGCACCTGGGCCACAGCCTCACCGCCATCGCGACCGAAAAAGCGGCAGCGATCCCGCCTCAGGCGACCGTGATCAGTGGCGCCCAAGCCCCTGAAGTGCAGGAGGTCCTGGAAACAACCTGCCGCACTCAGCAGGCCACGCTCCACTGGGTGAAGCCGCTGAATTCCAGCTGGCAACTGGGCTTGCCCGGCGCCATTCAGCGCAGCAACGCCGCTGTAGCCCTCGGTGCCTTGCAAGCCCTCTCGGGCCTGGGCTGTTCGTTACCTGAAGCGGTGATTCAGGAGGGCTTCGCCAAAGCCCACTGGCCCGGTCGCCTGCAAACCGTGCATTGGGGCGTCCACACGCTTCGCCTCGATGGAGCCCACAATCCACCGGCCGCAGTGCAGCTGGCCGAAGAACGCAGCCAGTGGAGTGGTGCCTGCAACGGTGTTGTTTGGATCCTGGCGATTCAGGCCCATAAGGACGCTGTCGCCATGCTCCAGACGCTGCTGCAGCTCCAGGACCAGGCCTGGATCATTCCGGTGCCGAGCCACAGGAGCTGGAGTCGTTCGGCCCTCCTCCAGGCACTACCCCAGCTCGAGCACCAGCTGCAGGAGGCCGACGGCCTCGAAAGTGTGCTCCACCAGCTCAGCAGCAATGGATGGCCGACACCGATGCCGATTGTTGCCGGATCGCTGTATCTGATCGGTGACCTGTTCGCTCGCGGCGTTGTAACGGCAGAGTGAGCACAGCTTAGGCGTGAACTGTGCTGCGAATCTCCCGGTTGCTGGGCCTTCTCCTGCCACTCCTGCTCATGGCAACGCCGGCCCTGGCCCTGGACACCTCAGCTGGAGTGGGACTGCAGGATCGTGCCCTGTTCCAGGAAAAGGTGGACTACACGCTCACCAACCAGAGCAACGGCGACTTCGAGGGGCAGAACCTGGCCAACACATCCTTCGCCGGAGCCGTGGGCCGCGGAGCGAACTTCCGGGGCGCCAACCTGCATGGCGCGATCCTCACCCAAGGGGCCTTTGCCGAAGCTGATTTCCAGGGAGCTGACCTCTCCGACGCCCTGATGGATCGCGCCGACTTCGTCGCCACCGATCTACGCAATGCCGTGCTGACGGGGATCATTGCGTCGGGCAGCAGCTTCAGCAACGCTCAGATCGAGGGGGCCGATTTCACGGATGCCCTGCTCGATCGTGATGATCAACGCCGGCTGTGCAGCGAGGCCGATGGCATCAACCCCAGCACCGGAGTTTCCACCTTCGACAGCTTGGGCTGCTGATCCTCAGGAGCGCTCCTCCCAACCTCGAAGCTTGCCGGGATTGAGCAGGCCCTCGGGATCAAAGCGCTGCTTGGCCGCCACCTGATCGGCATCGATGACGCCAAGGCCGCCGTCTTCCACCGTGATCACGTGGGGGTTGAACAACATGGCACCCGCGGCCCTGCAGTCGTCCATCAACCGGTTCAGCTGATCTGCCCCCTGCCAACGCACGAGCGGCAGAGCCGCCAGCCGAGGACAGCCCTGCTGACGCACAAGCTCGAGATGCCAGAGCAGGGCATCACCCCAGCGCTGCTTCAAGGCCGCCATCGCTGGGGCCTCCGGTTGCGGCAACAGCATCTGCAGGTAGGTCCATCCCGGCTCTGAAGCCCGCACATGCAGGGTGGTGTGGTTCCAGCTCAGCTCGCGCAAGCCATTGCCCCCGGAGAGATCCTCAGGGCCGAGATCCCGCAGGATGGCGCCAGCTGACTGCGCCATCCGTTGCAGGCTGTTGAGCCCATCGGGGGCAACGAGCAACAGCAGCCGGTGCGCCGAGACGGCAGGACCACCCCAGCTGGGCATCCGGGGCAACAGCGGCTGTTCCAGCAGGCTCGCCAAATGGAGATCCAAGGCCGAGGCAGCGATCCGTTGCATCAGCTCAATCGCCTGCTCCCAGTGCTCGCAGTCCACGCTCACCTGGTGCCAGTTGACCGCTGGAGCTGTGGCCAGGCTGAGGGCCGTGATGATGCCGTTGGTGCCGTAGGCGTGATTCAAAGCCTCCGCATCCATCTCGCCAAGTTGATGGCGCCGGGCATCGGGGCGTAGCGGCACGATCTCCAACCCGAGCAGATGACCTGGATCCCGCAGGAAGCCCCAGCGCAGGGAACCGATGCCCCCAGAGCCCCCTGCCACAAAGCCGCCAATGGTGGCGCTGCGCCAGGTGCTGGGCATCAAGCGCAGCTGGCGTCCATGGCGGCGCAACTCCTGATCCAGATCGCGCATCACACAGCCCGGTTCCACGGTCACCACCCCGGTGATCGGATCAATCGAGCGGATCTGCCGCAGGGCCGTGGTGAGCATCACCACGCCGCCCTGCAGAGGCACACACTGGCCGTAGTTCCCTGTCCCAGAGCCGCGCAGGGTTAAGGGAACCTGGTGCTCGGCGCAGGCCGAAGCCAGCCGTTCAACGGCATCCACCGTGCGCGGACGCACCACCAACTCAGCACGGCAGGCCTCCAGCCGCGGCGTCAGCACGGGGGAGTACTCAAAGGCGTCCCGGGAATGGCGCTGCAGCTCCCCCGGTTCATCCAACAACTCCAGTTCCGGATCAACGCTGAGTGCTTGCCGCAGGGCAATCAAGGCTTCGGCGCGACCCATGGCGTGGCGGAACACTGGTCAGGGTCTAGCGCCTGGCGACGACTGCCAGTGGCCGTCCACGAGAACCTGACGCTGCGGAGCAGAACGGATCAGGTCCGACCATCCCTGGCCCTTCATGCTGATCAGATCGGCAGGAGCGCCGGCCCGCAGCACCCCATCCCATTCCAGTTGAAGAATGGCCGGCGGTGCCGTGGTGAAAGGGGCCAGGCCCAGACGCTGCCAGGGCAACAACTGAGTCCACGGAATCGATGCAGCCAGCAGGGCCAAGGGGTCGAAGTCACCTCCCGGGAACCAGGGATCGGCCACGTTGTCACCCGCCACCGCCACAGGAACACCGGAACGTTGCAACTGACGGATCGGAGCCTGCGGACGCTGAAGGGGGGTGGCATCGTCCGCCCGTGCGAGCAACCAGGCATTGGTCAGGGGCAGGGCAATCACACTGAGCTGCGCTGCTGCCATGCGCTCTGCCAACCGCGCCAGAGAGGACGCCGGCAGAAGGGAAAGACTGCTGGCATGGCTGCAGGTGACGGGAACCTGCACCGGCACGCGCTGCAGGGCCTTCAACAGCTGAACCATGCCCTGCGCCGCACCGTGATCCGCCTCATCGATGTGGAGATCGACGCCGCAGTTGTGGCGCTCAGCCAGGCGCAACAACACCTCCAACTGCTCCGTGACCACGGCCGATCCACAAGGAGGTGTCAGAACACCACCAAGGCAGCCGCCACTGGCGGCCACACGACGCGCCAGAGCATCCGCTTCAGCTGAACACCAGAATTCCAAGGGCACCAGCGCCACCAGCTGCAAGTCGATGCGGCGGCGCCAGCGCTGCTGCAGGGTGAGCAAGGCATCCCAGCTGGGCTCAGCGCCAGGGCCACCACTATCCACATGGCTGCGCATGGCCCGCAGCCCATGGGCGAATGCTCTCTCCATGGCGCGTTCTCCGCGTTGAAGCACGCAGGCGACGGTTCGGGAGCTGTGCTCCCGCAGGTTGGCCTCCAGGGCACCCCCGTAGCTGCCGCTGAGGTTGGGATGCTCCTGCCAGGTGTAGGCCTTGTCCAGATGGACATGGCAATCGACCAAGCGCGGCAACACCATTCGAGACGGTGGCACGCGTTCGGCAGACAGGGGCTGGGGCTCCCGCAGACGCCCCTGCTCCCAGGCCAGGCGCACGGGCGTCAGCCCTTGCTTCTCAACCTCCGGCAAGGGCGTTGAAGGGGCGAAATCCAGCAGTCCCAGGGGCGCCCAGGCCTCAAGGACGCCACTCCCCGGCTTGGAATCAAGCGACGGGGCGTCCATCACCGCTCAGCACCGTTGCTGGAATCGGTGCTGAGGACCACGAAACGACCGGCCACACCAAGGCTGAGCACTTCAAAACCAGGCAGGCGCAGACCGGGCAGCATCTCCTTCTTTTCCATCCGAGTGGAATACAGACTGGCCACAAACAAGTTTCGACGGGTGGTGAACCGACCCGCCAACGCCGCCAGTGCATCCCGCTGGGAGGCAATCAACTCAGGGCAATTGCGAATCCACAGACGCAGCACCATCGGCAGGGTCGGCTCGTCGCAGAGTTCCTTGGTGCCCAACCGGACCAACTGATCACCGGCATGGGTTTGATAGTCCTCCAAAGACGGGTTGGACACCACCAGCGAGAGCACCCCGACCGCTGCAATCCCCCCCGCCAACATCGCCAGAGCAGACCGACCTTGCGGACGCGATGAAGGGGACACCAGGCAGGCTGCAGCTCGTGTTGGTAGATTCTCACGGACGCGGCGGGCGTCGCCAAGTGGTTAAGGCAGCGGCTTGTGGCGCCGCTATTCGGGGGTTCGAATCCCCTCGCTCGCCCTCTCAACAATTCAACAAAGCCCTGAGAAGCGGTTCTGCTCCCCAGCGGATAGGATCTGTGCAGGGAAGACCCAGCGTCTGGCGGATGCGCTCCACCTCGTCTCGAGCCTGAGCCTCATCAAGGCGGGCGGTGTTGAGGGCGACCGCGGCAACCTTGGCTGGCTCAGCAGCCCCATCAGGCCGCGCCCAGCTCGCCAGGGATTCTGTGGTGGCCACCAAGGCCTCAAGGCTTGGAAGCGGGATCTGAGGCAGTCGATCGATGGTCTGCTGTGCTGCCCGATGCACGAGCAACAGAGCCGTCGGCTGCGTGCCCCGCAACAGGGGCAACGTGGCCGTGGAGGCCGGATGGCAGAGCGATCCCTGACCCTCCACCAGCACAAGACCCTGCTCCGGCAGAGCCGCCGCCGCGCGAAGCACCGCCGCCTCGACCGCACCGGCGGCGTAATCGACGCGCACAGCATCCAGAGCGACCCCTTCTCCGCTGATCAGAATTCCGGCCTGCCCTGTGCCCACAAAGCGCGCGGGGATCCCGGAGCGCTGGGCTGCCTCCAGGAGAGACAGGCATGCGCTCATCTTGCCGACAGCCATATCGGTGCCAATCGCCAGAAGGCGCCGGCAGGGAAGCTCTGCGGCGCGTGCCTGGCCAACGTTGAGGCCTTCCGGCTCCCGGCGCAGATCCCAGATCCAACGGTCGCGCCAGCAGGCGTCTGCCAGTTCGGGATCATCGGCCAGGCGGGTGTGGAGTCCGCTGGCGAGATAAAGGCCTGCGCGCAACGCCGCCAAGGCGTCGTGGCGAACAGGATCAGGCAGCCGCCCCCCCGAAGGAGCCAGGCCCACCACAGCAACCTCAGGCTCGTAGGGCAGAGCAGCAGACAAGTCCGCCACCACCGGCACATCACGCTCGATGCCGGTGACGCGTTGCAGAGACTGGCCCGCATGGTCGGGATCGATCACCGCGACGATCGGTCCAGCACGGTGTCGGAGCATGGCCAGACCGGTCTTGCCGGTGAGGCTGGCCAAACCACCGTGTTGGAGCAGCACCAACCGCATCTCCCGAAATCCAGACGGCGCTTGAATCCCGCTCATCACGCTGCAGTGCCTCCTGCCTGGCGGATCCCCAATCCAGCCATCGCCGAAGGCCGCAGACGATCGTCCTGCAACTCAAGGCCAACAAAGGGGTCATCCACCAAGTTGAGATGGCTGTCGAGATCCGGCCAACGAATCAGAGGCAAGATCTGGGCCGCTGCACCGTTCAACAACGAACTGTCGGAGTAGCAACCCACCATCAGGTCCAGCCCCTTCTTCTGCGCCACTTGGGCCATTAGCAAGGCCTGACTGAGCCCCCCGGTCTTGAGCAGCTTGAGATTCACGCCATCCACCACTGGGGCCAGGCGCAGCAGATCCTCCAGATCCCAGCAACTTTCATCCGCCACCAAGGCCATCGGACAGTGCGGGTGCAGCGCCGCGAATCCCGCTGTGTCCTGCGTGGGATCCAGGTCTGGAGCCAGAGGCTGCTCCAGCAGCACCACCTGGTGTGCGGCCAGGGGCTGCAGCATTTGCTTGGCCTGATTCACGGTCCATCCGCCATTGGCATCCACCTGCAGTTCGATGGCCACACCCTGCCGCTGGGATCGATCCGTGATGGCCTGAGCCACCGCCCCCAACAGGCTGAGGTCGTGGTCCAAGCCGTCAGGGCTGCCCAGCTTGAGCTTCACCCGCGTCGCCGGCAGCTGCGTCCACCAGCGTTCGAGACGATCCAACACGGCATCCACTGAAGCCAGTCCCAGGGTGACGCTGGTGGCCACACCCTCGGCTGGGTCCAATCCCCAGAGCCGCCACAGCGGATGGCCGAGCCGTTGCCCATGCCAGTCCCACAAGGCCAGGTCGATGGCACAACGGACCGGGGGACTCAGGGATGCAAGCAGGGGCTCAAACCGTTGCGGACGGTGGGGATCCAGAGCTTCCAGTTGCGGCAAAAGCCCCAGCAGCTCCTGTTCCACAGCCTCAAGGGCAAAGACTCGGTGGCCGGTCTCAAATCCCCCGGTCTCGCCGCGGCCCACCAGCCCATCACGTTCCAACCTGAGCTCCAACCGCACCACGGCAGCTGTGGTGCCCCTGCTGATCGTGAGGGGCACGGCCTTGGTGAGCGAAAACCGTGTGAGGGCCCAGCCCATCGCCATCCGGCTGTCAATCTCCAAACTGACACAACACCGCTGTGACTCACACTGAGAAGGCTTGAGCCAGAGATTTGGTCGCCTCCGCCCCCCTCGCCACTGACGCCACCGCCAACCCCCAGCGCGGCAGCTACTGGATCACCACGTTCGGCTGCCAGATGAACAAGGCGGACTCCGAACGGATGGCGGGAATCCTGGAGGCCATGGGC
Organism: Synechococcus sp. N32; assembly: GCF_900473895.1. Classification (NCBI taxonomy): domain Bacteria; kingdom Bacillati; phylum Cyanobacteriota; class Cyanophyceae; order Synechococcales; family Synechococcaceae; genus Synechococcus; species Synechococcus sp. N32. The sequence continues at coordinate 39,951 of NZ_UCND01000015.1, read as the reverse complement.
TATCGGGAGGCGTCAGCCGAACTGGATGCCGATCTGGTGCTTTACAACACCTGCACCATCCGGGACAACGCCGAGCAGAAGGTTTACAGCTACCTCGGCAGACAGGCCCAGAGGAAACGCAGCAACCCCAATCTCACCCTGGTGGTGGCGGGCTGCGTTGCTCAGCAGGAGGGCGAGTCCCTGCTCCGGCGGGTGCCGGAGCTGGATCTGGTGATGGGACCGCAACACGCCAATCGGCTTGAAACCCTTCTGCTGCAGGTGGACAGCGGTCAGCAGGTGGTCGCCACCGAAGACCACCACATCCTTGAAGACATCACCACGGCCCGCCGGGACAGCAGCATCTGTGGCTGGGTGAACGTGATCTACGGCTGCAACGAACGTTGCACCTACTGCGTGGTGCCCTCCGTGCGCGGAAAAGAACAATCACGGCTGCCCCAGGCGATCAAGCTGGAAATGGAGGGTCTTGCCGCCCAGGGCTACAAGGAAATCACCCTGCTCGGCCAGAACATTGATGCGTACGGCCGCGATCTGCCGGGCATCACGCCGGAGGGTCGCCGCCAACACACCCTCACGGATCTGCTCCATCACGTCCACGACGTGGAGGGCATTGAACGGATCCGTTTTGCCACCAGCCATCCGCGCTACTTCACCGAGCGGCTTATCGATGCCTGTGCCGACCTGCCCAAGCTCTGCGAACACTTCCACATTCCGTTTCAGAGCGGGGACAACGACGTGTTGCAGGCCATGGCCCGGGGCTACACCGTTCAGCGCTACCGGCGGATCATCGACCGCATCCGTGAGCGCATGCCCGATGCCTCCCTCAGTGCCGATGTGATCGTTGCCTTCCCTGGCGAAACCGATGCGCAGTACCGCCGCACCCTCGAGCTGATCGAAGAGATCGGTTTCGATCAGGTGAACACAGCGGCCTATTCACCCCGGCCCAATACCCCTGCGGCCCATTGGGACAACCAGCTGCCGGAGGAGGTGAAGGTGGAACGCCTGCGCGAAATCAATGCCCTGGTGGAACGCTGCGCCCGCAAGGCCAATGCCCGCTACGAGGGGCGTACGGAAGAAGTGCTGGCGGAGGGCATCAACCCCAAGGACCCATCGCAGCTGATGGGGCGAACCCGCACCAATCGCCTGACCTTCTTCAGCTCCACCGGAGCGGATGGTCGTGCCTACGAAGCGGGCGATCTCGTGCCGGTGCGCATCGATGCGGTGCGCTCCTTTTCACTCAGCGGCAGCCCCCTGCCCCACTGAGCACAACGCTGATACCTTTGGCGCTCCCACCGCTCAGGGGTCGCCGCATTCATGCCGTCCAGTCCCATCACGGTCGGGCTCGTCTTTGGAGGCCGCTCTAGAGAGCACGACGTGTCGATCCGATCTGCGGCGACCGTCGTCCGAGGCCTGCGCAGCGGGCAGAACCGAGAGCGATTCACGGTACAGCCGATCTACATCGACCGTGATGGTCGCTGGTGGGGAACAGATCTGTCCGAAGCAACCCTGGCCTCCGAAACCGCACCGGAGCTCAACCCACCTCTGCCCCCATCAGGATTCCAGGGGTTCCCGGAGGGATGTGATGCGGTCGACCTCTGGTACCCGGTGCTCCATGGTCCCAATGGAGAAGACGGCACCATTCAGGGGTTGTTCCAGCTGACCGGCAAACCGTTCGTTGGTGCCGGCGTGCTCGGCTCAGCCGTCAGCATGGACAAGCAGGCGATGAAATCTGCTTTCGCCAGCGCCGGGCTGTCCCAGGTGCCCTATGTGGCCCTGCACGCATCCGAACTCGAGAACGCGATCAGCCGATCGGCCCTCATGGATCGGATTGAACGCGAACTGAACTACCCCTGCTTTGTGAAGCCCGCCAATCTCGGCTCCTCGGTGGGCATCAGCAAGGTGCGTTCCCGCCAAGAACTGGAAGCAGGCCTGAATCAGGCTGCAGCGCTCGATCCAAGGCTGGTGGTGGAGCAGGGCGTCAACGCCCGAGAAGTGGAATGCGCCGTCCTGGGGGGACGCATGCTCGAAGCGTCGGTGATCGGTGAGGTTCGTTTTGATGCGGACTGGTACGACTACGAGACGAAATACACCGCAGGGCGCAGCACCACGTTGATTCCCGCTCCACTACCCGATGAAGTGGCTGACCGCATCCGCGCCCAGGCCCTGCAGGCCTGCGCTGCCCTGGGCGTCAACGGCATGGGTCGGGTGGATTTCTTCTACGACGACGCCAACGATCAGCTCTGGATCAACGAAATCAACACCCTGCCTGGTTTCACGGCCCAGAGCATGTTCCCGATGCTCTGGGCGGCCAGCGGCGTAACACTCGAACAGTTGGTGCACAAACTGATCCAAACCGCAGGAGAATGAACGCAGCGTCCTTCGCCTAACCCATGAGCCACGGACTGCTCTGGTTTCCTCTGCTGCTGGCCTTTGTGCTGCTGGCTTCGCTCGGATGGCTGGAACGGCGGCGCCAAAACCTTTTTCGCACCTGGGCCGAAGGCTCCGAACTCGCCAAGCTCGATGGTTGTGGTGGTGCCCGTCTGAAAGACGGTGAACTGCACTGGAGCAGCTTCGAGGCGGGAAGTTTCCAGGATCAGGGCTCGTTTGACGTCTGCAAACTCGAGCTTGTGGAGCTGATGTCGCTGGCGTCCGGTGATGCGCCCCTCACCGACGAATCCCAGGGGCGTTGTCGGCTGCGCCTCATCGGGAAAGATCTGCAGATGGATGTGCCCTTCTCTGATGCCGACCGCGCGCGCAGCTGGGGTGAGCAGCTGATGGCACGGGCCCGATGCGACCTGTGAGCCGGGTCTCGACCAACAACAAATCCTCCCAAAGGCCGGTTTCCGCGCAGGTGGCCCGGCGCCGGGACTTGCGCCGGCAGCGCCGCCAGACCCTGTTGCTGCAGCTCTGGCGCTTTGTGGCCTTGCTGCTGCTCAGTGGCGGATTCAGCTGGATCTTGCTGCGCCATGGCTGGACGCTGCGGAGCCCTGAGGCAGTGATCCTGACCGGAGGTGCTGCCCTTGAGAGCAATCAGGTGATCGAGGCGGCAAAGCTTCGCTTTCCCTCACCCCTGCTGGAGGTCAGTCCGAGGGAGCTGGAACAACAGCTGGTCGGGGTCTTGCCGGTTCACAGCGCTCACGTGCAGCGCCGGATGTTCCCCGCTCGCCTCGTCATCAGCCTGAAGCCGGAGATTCCCATCGCACGCGCTGAGCGTCGGGGACCCGCTGGACGCGAACGGGGGCTGCTCAACGCCGCAGGTGAATGGATTCCCCTGAGCGACGCCGTAGCAGATCCGCTCACGGAGATCGTGGTGCGCGGCTGGAATAGCCCGCAACGCGGTCAGGTCGCTGCGCTGCTGCAACAACGGAATCGTTTCGCCGGGATGCTGAAAGCCATCGTGCTTGATCCCGACGGCAACATCAGTCTGATCACCACCGAGCTTGGCCGGATTGATCTCGGTGGCGAACCGGCCCTCTTAAACACTCAGATCGACACGATCCTCCATCTGAACCGGACGTTGCCAAAGCACCTGCGCGGGGCCCATCACAGCAGCCTTGATCTCAGCAATCCGGACCGCCCGGAACTGCAACTGCCGGCGCCACCCGCCCCCAAGCAGCCCAAAACTGAACCCTGAAACCTTCGGGTGGAAAATCTGGAGACCACAACCTCAGCTCCTGGTTTGTGATCTGTTGAAGCCGAGACAAGGCTTCAGGGACATAATGCAACGCAACCACACGGTTCTGCCTCGACGATGGAGATGGTGAGCGGCTCAGGGTCTTTCACGGCAGCTGGTATCCAGCCCAGCCAGTCCGCCCGCATCGAGGTCATCGGCGTTGGGGGTGGCGGCAGCAATGCCGTCAACCGCATGATCCTCAGCGACCTTGAGGGGGTTGGATACCGCGTTCTCAACACCGATGCCCAGGCCCTGATCCAGTCGCAGGCCCAGCAACGGCTGCAGTTGGGGCAGACCCTGACCCGCGGACTGGGTGCCGGCGGCAACCCCACCATCGGCCAGAAGGCAGCTGAAGAATCCCGCACCGATCTGCACGATGCACTGCAGGGCTCAGATCTGGTGTTCATTGCCGCTGGCATGGGCGGTGGAACGGGGACTGGTGCAGCACCAGTGGTGGCCGAAGTCGCCCGTGAAGTCGGTGCTCTCACCGTGGGCATCGTGACCAAGCCGTTCAGCTTCGAGGGCCGTCGTCGCATGCGTCAGGCCGACGAAGGCATCGCTCGGTTGGCGGAACACGTTGACACCCTGATCGTGATCCCCAACGACCGCCTGCGTGATGCCATCGGCGGAGCTCCCCTTCAGGAAGCCTTCCGGAGTGCGGACGACGTCCTGCGCATGGGCGTCAAAGGCATCAGCGACATCATCACCTGCCCGGGCCTGGTGAACGTTGACTTTGCTGACGTTCGCTCCGTGATGACCGAAGCAGGCACAGCACTGCTGGGCATTGGCATCGGTTCCGGTCGCTCAAGAGCCGTGGAAGCAGCCCAAGCCGCGATTGCAAGCCCGCTGCTGGAAACCGAGCGCATCGATGGCGCCAAGGGCTGTGTGATCAACATCAGCGGTGGTAAGGACATGACCCTGGAGGACATGACCACTGCTTCCGAGGTGATTTACGACGTTGTCGATCCCGAAGCCAACATCATCGTGGGCGCTGTGGTGGATGAAGCCCTCGAAGGGGAGATCCACGTGACGGTGATCGCTACAGGCTTCGAGAACAAGCAGCCATACCGCAGCGAGCGCAGCCGCTCCGTGCCCGGAATGCTGAATCGTGGGGAGCCCGAAGAGAACGGCGCCCGCATTCCTGAGTTCCTGCGTCGCCGTCAGCAACAGGACAACGGCAGCTTGTGAAATCGCTGTCAGACCCCGCGGTCTGACAGCTCATTTGAATGTGGTGACCCGGAACCCACGCCTGCCCTGAGCATCCCGTGTGGCTGCTCCCTTCCGGTCCTGACCAGATTTGGGCGTCAGAGCCGCATGGGCCCGAATCGGCCGAATGCTAGCAATGAGCCCCCGAGGGGTTCTGAAGCTGCATGCGTCCTTCTGATCTGACCCGCTTCAAGCAGAAGGGCCAACCCATCGCCGTGCTCACCGCTTGGGACAGCCTCTCTGCAGCTCTGGCCGAGGCCGCCGGTGCAGACGTGCTGCTGATCGGTGATTCACTGGCGATGGTGGCGCTGGGCCATGCCACAACACTCCCGGTGAGCCTGGACCAGATGCTTCATCACACCCAGGCGGTGGCCCGGGGATTGACGGCCATGCCGGCCGACCAGCCCCTGCTGGTCTGTGACCTGCCCTTTCTCAGCTACCAGTGCGGCGAAGACCGCGCCGTGGCGGCTGCAGGGCGTTTGTTGAAGGAGTCCAGCGCAGCGGCGGTGAAATTGGAGGGGGCGGAACCCGAGGTTGTCGCCGTAATCGACCGTCTGGTACGCATGGGCATTCCCGTGATGGGGCATCTGGGCCTCACCCCCCAGGCCGTGCATCGCCTGGGGTACAGGCGCCAGGCCACGGACGCCATCAGCCAGGAACGCCTGGTTGATCAGGCGCGCACCCTCGAGCAGAAGGGCTGCTTCTCCCTGGTGTTGGAACATGTTCCTGCCGAGCTGGCGTGCCGGGTGCAGCAGGCCCTGACCATCCCGGTGATCGGCATCGGGGCAGGTGACGGCTGCGACGGCCAGGTGCGCGTCACCGCAGACCTGCTGGGGCTCACCGCCAAACAACCTCCGTTCAGCCCAGCGCTGGTGGATGGCCGCCGCCTGTTCATCGACACGTTGAAGGGTTGGGTCCAGCAGACCCGGAACAACACTCTTCCCACCACAGAATCACCTCAATCAGCACCTGATTGCTGAGGGCCATGCCCTCGGGGTCGGTGAGGCACCAACGGCCTGCCCGCTGCTGCAGCCATCCACGCTCAACGAACGGTTGCCAGCGGCGCACCAGGGCATCGGCATCAAGACCTTGAAGGGTCACCCCTTCCCGGCGCCGCAGACCCACCAGCAATTGATCATCCAGGGGGAGTTCAGCCTCGGCGACTGATTCCTCAGGAGGATGATCCAGCCATTCCGCGTAGGCGGCGCGGGTGCGGGGTCTCGCCAAACGCACCCCCCAGGGTGCTGATGTCGCTCCCATCCCAAAACCCCACCAGCCGGCACCGCTCCAGTACACCCGGTTGTGACGGGAGGCATGGCCCGGACGGGCGTGGTTGGAAATCTCGTAGCGGCTGAGTCCAGCAGCCGACAGCCGTTGTGTGGTCCGCTCCATCAAGGCAACGGCCAGGTCGTCCTCCGGCAGCTGCAACAGGCCAAGCGTTTGTTGGCGATCAAACACCGTGCCCGGCTCCACCGAAAGGTCGTAAATCGAGAGATGGGGAGCCTGACTGGCAATGGCCTGATCCAACTGCGCATTCCACCCAGCCAGGGTCTGGCCCGGGAGGTTCTGGATGAGATCGAGACTCCAGGACCGAAGCGCGCCATCGCGCCAGGCCTGAACCAGCCAGTCGATCGCCGCATGGAGGTCGCTCTGGCGATGCCGACGCCCCAGCTGCTCGAGCACCGCATCATCAAAGCTCTGCCCCCCCAGGCTGATGCGGTTCACGCCATGGGCCAGAACGGAGGCCAACTGCGCGGAGTCAAAGGTGGCCGGATCCATCTCCAGGGTGATTTCCGCACCCGGTTGAAGACCGAATTTGTTGGCCAAGGCATCGATCAGTGCTCCGATCTGATCGGGGCACAACAGCGATGGCGTTCCCCCGCCGATGTACACGGTGGATAAGGGAGGACCCCCTGGGGCAGAGGCGATTTCCCGATGCAGCAAGCTCAGGTACTCACGGATCGAGCGACTGCCAGGCCCATCGTCGGCTCGGGCCTGGTCCCCCAGGGGAACCACGGCGAAATCGCAGTAGTAACAGCGCCGGTGGCAGAAGGGAATGTGGAGGTAGGCGCTGCGGGGCGGGATGGGATAAGGCATGCTTCTGGCATCCGGATCGAGCTGCCACGACCTGAACCCATGGTGGATCCGCTCATCCTGCTTCTGTTTGTGGTGTCCGGTGCAGCTGCCGGGTGGATGGGGATTCACTTGCTGCCCGACGGCCTGGTGAGTGCAACCACCAATGCTGAACAGTTGCGTCTCCAGCTCAGCGGAGCTGGCGGTGGCATTGGCTTGATCGCAGGCCTGGTGTTCAAAAAGCTGCGGGTGCGCCTGATGCAACAGGTGCGCACCATGCCCACCGATCTGCTGGTGAGCCGGGCTGTCGGCCTGATCCTGGGGTTGCTGGTGGCCAACCTGCTGCTGCTGCCCGTTCTGCTGCTTCCGTTCTCCGGAGGAATCGTTCTGCTCAAACCCCTTCTGGCGGTGGTGAGCAATGTCTTTTTTGGAATTCTCGGAAGCAACCTGGCGGAAGTTCACGGCCGCACGCTGCTGCGCCTGTTCAATCCGGCGAGCACGGAGGCGCTGCTGGTGGCTGATGGGGTGCTGACCCCCGCCACGGCCAAGATCCTGGACACCAGCGTGATCATCGATGGCCGGATCCGCGGCATGCTCGCCTGCGGATTGCTGGAAGGGCAGGTGATCGTTGCCGAATCGGTGATCGATGAGATGCAGCAGCTGTCGGATTCCACCAACATCGAAAAGCGGGCCAAGGGCCGACGTGGCCTGAAGCTTCTGAAGGATCTGCGGGAAACCTACGGGCGGCGGTTGGTGATCAACAGCACCCGTTACGACGGCAAGGGAACGGACGACCGATTGCTGCAGTTGGCATCCGACACCGGCGGCACGCTGGTGACCGCAGACTTCAACCTGGCGCAGGTGGCCCAGGTCAAAGACCTGAAGGTGATGAATCTGAGTGAGCTGGTGATCGCGTTGCGGCCTGAAGTGCAACCCGGCGACGAGCTCAAACTCAAGATCGTGCGAGAGGGCAAGGAGGACAGCCAGGGTGTCGGCTACCTCGATGACGGAACGATGGTGGTGGTCAACGAGGCGAAATCGCTGATCGGCCAACGCAAACCTGTGGTGGTGACCGGTGCCCTGCAAACCCCAACCGGCCGCATGGTATTTGCACGGTTGGACGAGAACGATGCATCAACCGACACCAAGCCCTCATCCAAATCGAAAAGTCAGGGAAAACCGGCCAAAACCAGCAACCGCAAGCCCGCTGACCCCGGCTAGGCTCGCCCCACCGCGATGGTGGAGATGACAACTTCGGCCCCGTACTACGGCGACAGCGCCGTGATGCGCACACCACCTCCTGATCTTCCATCACTCCTGCTCAAGGAGCGAATCGTCTACCTGGGCTTGCCCCTGTTCTCTGACGACGACGCCAAGCGTCAGATGGGCATCGACGTGACTGAGCTGATCATTGCTCAGCTGCTTTATCTGGAGTTCGACAACCCAGAGAAGCCGATTTACTTCTATATCAACTCCACTGGCACCAGCTGGTACTCGGGTGATGCGATCGGATTCGAGACCGAAGCCTTCGCCATCTGCGACACCCTCCGCTATGTGAAGCCTCCGGTGCACACCATCTGCATCGGCCAGGCCATGGGCACGGCGGCAGTGATTCTTTCGGCAGGGACCAAAGGTCAACGGGCCGCACTGCCTCACTCCTCCATCGTTCTGCACCAGCCCCGCAGCGGCGCCCGCGGCCAGGCGACGGACATCCAGATCCGTGCCAAAGAAGTGCTGCACAACAAGCAGGCGATGCTCGAAATCCTCTCCACCAACACAGGTCGTTCTGTGGAGGAGCTGAGCAAGGACTCCGACCGGATGAGCTACCTCACCCCTCAACAAGCCGTTGAGTACGGACTGATCGACCGCGTGCTCAGCAGCCGCAAGGACCTGCCTGGCAATCCCCCCGTCTGACCGACGGCATCAGACCCAACCCTCCTGCCCTTCCTTCATCAACGTACTGAACCATGCCGATCGGTACCCCCAGCGTTCCCTACCGCCTGCCCGGCAGCCAGATGGAGCGCTGGGTCGACATCTACACCCGTCTCGGGGTGGAGAGGATCCTCTTCCTTGGCTCTGAGGTCAATGACGGCATCGCCAACAGCCTGGTGGCCCAGATGCTCTATCTGGACTCGGAAGACAGCAGCAAGCCGATTTACCTCTACATCAACTCCCCCGGCGGCTCCGTCACGGCTGGACTGGCGATTTACGACACCATCCAGTACGTCAAGAGCGAGGTGGTGACCATCTGCGTTGGCCTTGCTGCATCCATGGGTGCCTTCCTTCTCGCGGCTGGCACCAAAGGCAAGCGGGTCGCCCTGCCCCACAGCCGGATCATGATTCACCAGCCCCTCGGCGGTACCAGCCGTCGCCAGGCCAGTGATATCGAGATCGAAGCACGGGAAATCCTGCGGATGAAGGAAATGCTCAACCGCTCCCTGGCCGACATGAGTGGCCAGAGCTTCGAGAAGATCGAGAAGGACACCGACCGGGACTACTTCCTCAGCGCCGAAGAAGCCAAGGAATACGGCCTGATCGACCGCGTCATCTCCCATCCGAACGAGGCCTGAACCGAACGGGGCAGGCCGCTGCGTAAGCTCGTCCACTGCAGTGTTCCGTAAGCCCGCCCCGGATGGCCCAGCTCTTTTACGACTCCGACGCCGATCTCGGTCTGCTGAACGGCAAGACCGTGGCCATCATTGGTTATGGCTCGCAGGGTCATGCCCACGCTCTGAACCTGAAAGATTCAGGCGTGAACGTGGTGGTGGGCCTCTATGACGGCAGCCGCTCCGCCGAAAAAGCCAAGGCGGACGGCCTTGAAGTGCTGAGCGTGGCCGATGCCTCAGCCAAGGCCGACTGGATCATGGTCTTGCTGCCCGACGAATTCCAGAAGGGCGTCTACGAGAAGGAAATCGCACCCCACCTGAGTGCAGGCAAGGTGCTCAGCTTCGCCCACGGCTTCAACATCCGTTTCGAGCTGATCAAGCCCCCCGCCGATGTGGATGTGGTGATGATCGCCCCGAAGGGCCCTGGCCACACCGTGCGTTGGGAGTACCAGAACGGCCAGGGCGTGCCCGCCTTGTTCGCCATCGAACAGGACGCCTCCGGCAACGCCCGCGGCATGGCAATGGCCTATGCCAAGGGAATCGGTGGCACCCGTGCCGGCATTCTGGAGACCAACTTCAAGGAAGAGACCGAAACCGACTTGTTCGGTGAGCAGGCTGTGCTGTGTGGCGGTCTGTCTGAACTCGTGAAGGCTGGTTTCGAGACCCTGGTGGAAGCGGGCTACCAGCCCGAATTGGCATACTTCGAGTGCCTGCACGAAGTGAAGCTGATTGTGGATCTGATGGTGAAGGGAGGACTGACCTCCATGCGCGATTCGATCTCCAACACTGCGGAGTACGGCGACTACGTCAGCGGCCCCCGTCTGATCACCGCCGACACCAAGGCCGAGATGAAGCGCGTTCTGGCAGACATCCAGGACGGCACCTTCGCCAGGAACTTCGTAGCCGAATGCGAAGCCGGCAAGCCAGAGATGAAAAAGGTGCGCGACCGTGATTCCCAGCATCCGATCGAGAAAGTGGGCAAAGGCCTGCGCTCGATGTTCAGCTGGCTGAAGGACGCCTGATCCAGCGCAAGCGCTGAACAGCCGGTGGCATCAGACACCATCACTCAGCTCACCCCCCGCTCTGTTGCCCTAACGGTGCAGAGCGGGGATTTTTGTTGGTTTCTGGCCACGCCCCTCCCATGAGTTCAGAAGCGTTGGGAAGCCTGATGGTGATCGGGGCAGCCGTGCTTGATCGGCTGATCGGTGACCCGCGCCGGTGGCTCCACCCCGTGGTGGTGATGGGGTGGAGCATTAAGCAGTTGCGCCATTGGGTCGAGCGATGGGCGGGGGACCATCCGATCAAGCTGCGGATCGGGGGAGGCTTGATCAGCCTGATCCTTGTGCTTGGCAGCGTTCTGACGGGCTGGTGTCTGGAGCGGCTGCTGTGGCTTCCATCCCCATGGGGATGGCTCAGCATTCCGATACTGACCCTGAGCCTCGCCAGTGCCCTGGCGGCTCGCAGCCTCAAGGACAGCGTGCTCGCCGTGGTGGATGCACTGCCCTCAGCGGCGGTGGGGGATCTCGAACCAGCCCGCCGGAACTTGAGCTGGATCGTTGGACGCGACGTTCAGAGTCTGGATCGCACGGGACTGCTCAGAGCCGCAGCTGAAACAGCCTCAGAGAATGCCGTGGATGGCGTGTTCGCACCGCTGTTCTGGATGGGGATCGGTGCCCTGCTGTGGATGGTCCTGCCCTCTGGCCCTGGTCCGCTGGCGCTGGCCTGGGGCTTCAAGGCCAGCAGCACGCTGGATTCCATGCTCGGGTACCGCAGCGGTCGGCTGCGCTGGTTGGGGACAGCCGGCGCTCGCTTCGATGATCTGCTCACCTGGCTGCCCTGCCGTCTGGTCATGCTGACGCTGCCCCTGGTCTGCCCACCCTGGACGCATTGGGTGCAACGGGTGCAGGCAGCAGAGCGGGATGGCTCTGCGGATCCATCCCCCAATGCAGGTCGTTCAGAAGCGATCTACGCCCACTGCATCGGCATCCAACTTGGCGGCGAGAACAGATATGGAGAGCGCTTGGTGCATAAACCTGTGCTTGGAGCCGGCCAACCAACGGCAAACGGGCCTCTGGTTAGAGCTGTTCTGAAGGCATCAAGCCGACTGGAGATCGTCTGGATCAGTGGTCTTGGGATCATCCAATGGACGGTGAGCCGATGAGCACAAGTCAGTAAGCACCGCGATCCATCGGCAGAAGCAACACACCAAATGTGCGCAAGATGATGGCAAAGTCCAGGCCGAACGAACGACCACGGGCATAGGCCAGATCAAGCTTGACCCGTTTCTTGTAGCTCAAGTTGTTTCTGCCACTCACTTGCCAAAGGCCGGTCAAACCAGGGCGGACTGAGGCAACTTCGTCCATGTAGGGGTCATAACGAACCAGTTCTTTCTCAACGATTGGGCGTGGACCGACCACGCTCATTTCCCCACGAAGAACATTCAAGAACTGTGGAAGCTCATCAAGACTCGAGCGGCGCAGGAAACGGCCCAGGGGAGTGATCCGGGGATCACGTTTCAACTTGAAGTCACGCTCGAACTCAGCACGCAGCGAGGAATCTGCCTCTAGAACACGCGCAAGAACGGTATCCGCATCGGCCCGCATGGTGCGGAACTTGATGCAGCCAAAACGTTGGTAGCTCCGGCCCACCCGACGCTGAACGTAAAACACAGGCCCCGGTGAACTGAGCTTCACCAATCCCGCCAGAAGCAGCAACAACGGTGAACCGATGCTGAGTACGGCGAGAGAAAAAACAATGTCTCCGGTGCGCTTGAAGACTCGGCCCCAACGGTTCTGATGGCGAATCAGCGTGCCGGTCGACAGATCCGATGGCGGAGCTGAGATCAGCGCAAGGTGCGGCTTGTACTTGCCACGGCGAGGTGCACGCCCTGCGGACTGAATCAAGGATGGCCGGGAGGCCGAGGTCAATGGCTCAACATGGGACTCACCACACTCAACGTCACAGGTGCAGCCCTGACATCTCCGCAGGGTCACTCGCTGCAACGGCACAGCCCCGCTGATGGTCGCTCCAGGCTGCTCGCAGAGCCGATTCAAAGCGCGCCGCAAAGGCTTCCGGCCTGAAGCGCTCAGCCCACGCACGAATGGCCTCTGCATCAAGAAAACGCCAAATGCGTTCTTGTTCAAACCACTCCACGGCCTGCACCAACGACTCGACGCTTTGTTCAGGGAACAGCACCCCAGTGGGATCAGGAATCCCGGCAGCCGCACAACGCACCGTGTCCAACAAACCACCCCGCCCAAACCCAATCACCGGAGCTCCCGACGCCATTGCTTCCACCGGAGCAATGCCGAAGTCCTCCAGGCCGGCGTACACAAATGCCCGACAACGGGCCATGAGCTCTTCCACCTGCTGCTGGGACTGACGGCCGAGCAAGGTGACGGTGGGACCAGCCAGAGCCTCCAATCGCGCCTTCTCCGGACCATCCCCCACCACAAGCAGGGGGAGACCCAGGCGATTGAAGGCTTCCACCACAAGATCCACCCGCTTGTACGGGACCAAACGACACAGACAGAGGTAGACGTCGTCTCGATCGGCATTCCAGCGAAAGCGCTCCACCTCCACGGGGGGATGGATCACGCGGGCCTCCCGCCCCCAGTACTTGCGGATTCGACGCGCCGTGAAACGGGAGTTGGCAATGAGGTGGTCCACCCGCTGAGCACTGAGTTGGTCCCATTGCCGCAGAGCATGGAACTGCCAGCGAATCAAAGGGCCCAGACCACGCCGAGCCAGCGCCGAACGCTGCAGATAAGCGTGCATCTGGTCCCAGGCGTAACGCACGGGTGTGTGCACATAACTGATGTGCAGCTGGTCCGGAGACGTCAGCACACCCTTGGCAACCAGGTGGCTGCTGCTGATCACCAGCTCAGCAGCACCAAGATCAATCTGTTCGATGGCAAAGGGCAGCAGCGGCAGGTACTGCTGCACATGGCTGCGCCCCCACGGCAAGCGCTGAATCGGGCTGGTGAGGACGGATCGTCCGTGCAACCAACTGCCCGGCCGTCGAGATTCGGCGTCAATCAAGGCCGCCATCTGCGGCTCGCAACCGAGGCTGCGCAGTAGGGAATCAACCTCTTGAACAACCTGTTCTGCACCACCGACAGAACGAGGCGAGAACCACTCATGAACCAGAGCGATGCGCTGCGGGAAGTAATCCGAAGCCGAGGCCATCCCTCTGGAGTTAAGCGAACGCTACGAAGTCTCTCAGCTCATTGCAGGAGCAGACCAAGATCACGATGCTGGTGCACATGTCCAGCACGAACCTCACCATCAACATCCTTCTGGAGGAGGCGTTGAATGAACCGGACATCGGCACAACAAGCCGATTCCGTTGGCATGCAACAGCGGTGGGGATAGCAGCACTTTGGATTGACAGCGCTCCGCCATCAACACCGCCCTTTGAGGACGCGCTCAAAGAAGGGCTCAATGTGGGGCTCGACCTCAGCCGAGAGGAACGAGAATTTCATCAAGTGGAGCAGGGACTGGTGCTTTTGTTCCACTCCTAATCAGCGGAAGAGCAGTGTTAGCGCACCATCCTTCCGAACAGCAAAACTGGCGTACCGGCAAAACAGCGGCTGCCCTCCAAAACGTGAACAGGCCAGGACAAGCCTGAATGCATGCAGCGATCATGGCATGACAATGGGCAGCATGAGACATCACTCCGAGGGAAAGCGCGCTCGCCACGTCATCGTGATCGCAGGAGCGTCGGGCTGCGGGAAAACACACCTGATCCAAAAATTAAGCCGACCTCCCCACGATGAATTCATTCGGAAGGTCTTGGAAAAACTTGACTGCAATCCAAATCAACGCCTCAAACGCTCCACCCTGAACCGGATGCAAAGGCTGATGGATCCAGCCAATGCGAAGAAGCAAAAAACACAAAAATTGGAGTACTGCCTTCTTCTTCACATCGATCTCACCAGCATCAATCACCACAGCAATCTGAAGCGGTTACGTCAGACCCTCACAAACACAACACGCCTTGACGTCATCACCCTGTACACAACTCCCCATGAATGGCGAGAACGCATTATCAATCGAATTCACACAGACAACGAGCCGTCAATGCGGGCAGCGCTGATCGCCCTTTCAGGAAAGATTAGCAGCACATTATCAGCCTTTTTGTATCACAGGGAATACAAAAAGTGGTCTAAAGACCTACAGAGCCTCGACAGCAAAAAAAGCATAATCATCAACACATTCAACAGAACGATCTACTCCTCAGCCAATACCCCATTTTGAGGATGCACTCGAAAAGAAACTGACAATGGGTCTCGAACACAATCGAGAAAAACGCTATCTCAATCAGGTGGAATAGCGCCTAGCACTTCTGTTTCACTCCGAGGGGAGCACCTCCTCTATCCGCTTGTTGCCTCGCACACGTCGACGGGTGCCCATGGCGTCGTGGGTCATGAAGAGATAGGGGCGTTCACACTTCGCCTTCGGCACAACGAGCTACGCCGTATTCATAAGCCGAGCCAAAAATCTGTCCGCAGGGATCACTAGCGCCCTTCGATGTGATCCACGGATTACACCCCATCGCTTCCGGGGTGCCCCTTGAAAACCAAGTTCGACCAATCAAGAATTGAACGGAGAGGGTGGGATTCGAACCCACGAGGGTGTGACCCCTACACGATTTCGAGTCGTGCGCAATCAACCGGACTCTGCCACCTCTCCACACGCCCAAAGGCGTACGGGAACTTTATAGGCCAATGAACCGCAATCCAGCCCCATGCTGCAGAAGCCAACGGCGCTCGGTTGCAGACGGCTTGAAGCCCAGCCATATTCCGGTGAAAACCTGCTGTGGACCTGATCGCTGCTGATCCTGCAGTGTCCACAAGGCCTAAGGGCTGGGAAACAACTGCCAGCGCTGACGCCTCAACACCCCCGTGGCCTGGACACGCCAGCCCTGCAGCAGGGGTGCAGGGCACTCAGGCAACTGCAGCTCGGTTCGCCCGTCGACCCGACGAGCATCGATCCGATCCAGCTCCAACAGACCGGAACACCCCGAGGGAAAACGGCGCACATCGGCAAGCAAGCGCCCGCTGATCGCCACGGCCGCCGGTGGCGTCTGAATCAGGCGAGATGGATCGGATCGGCTCGGCGTTGGCGCCCCCCACAACACCCCTCGAAGCACAAGGAGCGCCAGGAGACAGAGGGCAATGGCATCAGCAGAACGACGTCGACGCAGAAACCATCAGGCCGCTGTCTCGAGAGTTCCCCCTTTCAAGAGCGGGAAACCAAGGGCCTCCCGTTCCGCAAGCCAGGCCTCGGCCACCTTGCGAGCCAGGTTGCGGATCCGACCGATGGTGGCGGTGCGCTCCGTCACGGAAATCACGCCACGGGCCTCCAGCAGGTTGAAGGTGTGGCTGCACTTCAGAACGAAATCCAAGGCCGGTGCCGGCAGCTGCTTCTCGATCAGATCTGCCGCTTCCGCTTCATAGATGGCGAACAACTGCTTGAGCCGCTCGGGATTGGAGGCCTCAAAGTTGAAGTGGCACTGCCCCTTTTCAAACGGCAGCCAGATCTCGCCATAACTGCGCTCGCTGTTCCAGCTGAGGTCCCAGATGCTTTCCACGTCTTGGAGATACATCGCCAGCCGCTCGAGCCCGTAGGTGATCTCAATCGAAACGGGCTTGCAATCGATGCCGCCGCATTGCTGGAAATAGGTGAACTGGGTCACCTCCATGCCGTCGAGCCACACTTCCCAGCCCACACCCCAGGCGCCGAGGGTTGGGGACTCCCAGTTGTCTTCGACGAAACGGATGTCGTGGTCAGCGGCCTTGATGCCCAACGCCTCCAATGACGCCAGATAGGTCTCCTGGATGCCATCTGGGGATGGCTTGATCAGCACCTGGTACTGGAAATAGTGCTGGGCCCGGTTGGGGTTGTCGCCATAACGGCCATCGGTGGGGCGACGGCAGGGTTCGGGATAGGCCACGGCCCAGGGCTCCGGGCCAATGGCCCGGAGCACCGTGTGGGGGCTCATGGTGCCGGCACCCTTTTCGGTGTCGTAGGGCTGCAGCAACAGACATCCCTGGTCTGCCCAGAACCGGTTGAGCGTGCTGATGATGTCCTGAAAATGCACTGGGCCGGGGCGTCCTGGGTTCCGATTCTGCCCAGTGGCCGGTCAGCCCTCCAAAGCCAGGCAACGGTGCAGGTGCGCGATGGCGTGATGGCGATGCGGATTGTTGCCGCTGGGACCAATCATTCCGAGCCAGAAACTGCCATCCCCCTGAAAGACCAGGACGGGCTTTGCACCGCCCTTGCCATGGCAATCCAGCAAGGACATGCACAGCTTTTCAGCGACCTCAGGGCCCTTGGGGCGCTGGCGCAGGCGACGCAACAGTGGATCCACCTGCGAGAAGGAGACGAAACAGGCGCGGTCGGAGTCGGTGATCAGGATCAGGCCATCCAGCCACTGCACTTCTTGAAGCAGCTCTTCAATGCGGGGCAGGAGCTTCGGCAGCGGAAACGCCAAACCGGATCGTCCCCTTAACGTTCTCTTCGGCTTTCCTACGTCAGCAGCGGGGTGTGTCGCAAGCGACGCAGTCGAAGATTCATGCCCTAAGGATCAAAACGCCCATCTGTCCTGCCACGAGCGAGCGGTGGTTCGCTTCGGCAAATCCAGCCTGCCGTGCCAGCCGCTCCTGTTCCGGGCCGGCAGGAAAGCGCTCCAGGCTTTTCTCCAGGTAGGCGTACTCCTCCCGTAAGCCCACAGAGGCTGCAGCGGGCACCACCAGGCGACGCAGATAAAAACGCTGAAAGGCAGCCGCAGCGCCGCTTTGGGGCAGACGGTTGAAATCCAGAACCCCAGCACGGCCGCCGGGCTTCAACAGCCGGCGCAGTTCTTTCAGCCCCTGCAGGGGGTCAGCAAGATTGCGCAATCCGTAGGCCATCACCGCACCATCCACGCAGGCACTGGGCAGTCCGGTGTCGAGGGCATCCCCTTGCTGGAAGGTCACCGGTAACCAGGGCTGCTGCTGCTGGCGCTGGCGGGCGCGCTCAAGCGGAGCAGCGGCAACATCGAGACCAGTAACAGCACCAGCGGGGCGAACACATCGCCCCAGTTCCAAGGCCAGGTCCCCCGTTCCGCAGCACAGATCCAGCCAATGCTCGCCAGCCACCGGCTTGAGGGCGCGCACCAACTGACGTTTCCACTGGCGATGCAACCCGAAACTGAGCACATCGTTGAGGCGGTCGTAGCGGGGAGCGACAGCGTCAAACAGCTGTTCCACCGCCGCGGAATCACCAGGCTTCATGGACGGATCGTCAGGCCACGGGAAAGCAGATCTTGCTTGATCTGTTCCACGGTGAGAACACCGTCGTGCAGCAACGAGGCCAGCAAGGCTGCGGAAGCATGGCCTCCCTCGGGGCCCACGTCCAACGCCTCAGCGATGTGATCCAGGCAACCCGCACCACCGGAGGCGATTACCGGGATGGGGACCGCATCGGCCACAGCCCGGTTCAGGGCGAGGTCATAACCAGCCTGGGTGCCATCACCATCCATGGAGGTGAGCAGGATCTCTCCAGCCCCGAGGCCTGCCACCCGCTGGGCCCACTCCACAACATCGAGGCCCGTGTTCTCGCGGCCTCCCTTCACATACACATCCCAGCCGCCGGCATCGCGACGACGGGCATCAATGGCCACGACGATGCACTGGCAGCCGAACTGATCGGCCCCCTCTCGCACCAGCTCAGGCCGCCGCACCGCCGAGGAGTTGAGACTCACCTTGTCGGCACCGGCCCGCAACAACTCGGTAATCCCTTCAACGCTGCTGATGCCACCGCCAACCGTGAAAGGAATCGTGACCGATTCAGCTGTGCGACGCACCATGTCGATCAGGGTGCCGCGCCCCTCATGGCTGGCTGCGATATCGAGAAACACGAGTTCATCCGCCCCTGCGCGGCTGTAACGGCAAGCCAGCTCCACTGGATCGCCGGCATCGCGCAGGCCAACGAAATTGACACCTTTCACCACCCGTCCCCGGGCGACATCCAGGCAAGGAATCAGACGCAGAGCAACCATCGATTTGGCGCAAAAGCGACTGTTAGGGTTGCGCCACTCTCCAAGCCTCGCAGGCCATGTCCCAGGCTGACGCCATTTCGATCGGCTCCAAGGTTCGCGTGACCCGAGTGCGTGATCGCATTCCCCAGGCCATGGTTGACCTTCTGAAGAAGGACGCCAACGGCACGGTGAAGGATTTCCGCACCGTCGACGGCAAAGGAATCGGTGTGGTTGTTGAGCTCAGCGATGGCTCCACCAGCTGGTTCTTCGAAGACGAAATCGCCGCCGCCTGAGGACTGTCTCTGTGAGCGACGCGCGTCAGCTGCTTGGAATGAAAGGTGCCTCAGGCACCACCAACATCTGGAAGCTGCGGCTGCAGCTGATGAAACCGGTCACCTGGATCCCCTTGATCTGGGGGGTGGTTTGTGGTGCTGCAGCCAGCGGCAACTACGAGTGGCGTGTGGATCACGTGCTCGCCGCCTTCGCCTGCATGTTGATGAGCGGCCCCCTGCTGGCGGGCTTCACCCAGACCATCAACGACTACTACGACCGCGAGATCGACGCGATTAACGAGCCGTATCGGCCAATCCCGTCGGGAGCGATTCCACTGGGCCAGGTGAAGCTGCAGATCTGGGTGCTGCTGCTTGCCGGTTTGGGCGTGTCCTACGGACTCGACCGCTGGGCCGGCCACACCACCCCTGTGGTGTTTCTGCTGGCATTGGGTGGCTCGTTTGTGAGCTACATCTATTCAGCACCTCCGCTGAAGCTGAAGCAGAACGGTTGGCTGGGGAACTACGCCCTCGGCGCCAGCTACATCGCCCTGCCCTGGTGGGCCGGCCAGGCCCTGTTTGGGCAGCTGACCTGGGGCACTGCACTGCTCACCCTGGCCTACAGCCTTGCGGGCCTTGGCATCGCTGTTGTCAACGACTTTAAGAGCGTTGAGGGCGACCGTGAACTCGGGCTTCAATCGTTGCCGGTGGTGTTCGGCATCAAACGCGCCAGTTGGATCAGCGCCGCGATGATCGATGTTTTTCAGCTGGCGATGGTTGCCGTCTTGATCGGGATCGGCCAGCATTTCGCAGCGGTTCTGCTGGTTCTTTTGATCGTTCCCCAGATCACCTTCCAGGACATCTGGCTGCTGAGAGACCCCGTGGCCTTTGACGTGAAATACCAGGCCAGTGCCCAGCCCTTCCTTGTGCTCGGCATGTTGGTGACCGCTCTGGCCGTGGGCCATAGCCCCTTGACCCAGGTGATGTGAACCGTTCCCGCCTGCACTGGGCACTGATTGCTGGCACAGCAGCTGCAGTGGGCGTGGGCGCTGCTTTAAGCATGCGCGCCCTGACGGAACTGGTGGATGCAACGCTGCCGGATGCCCGGGGGATTGCCAGTTTCAATCGGCCGGGAACGATCACCCTGCTCTCCACCAACGGCAAGGTGATCCAGAAGTTGGGGCCAGCCACGCGGGAGAAGGTGAAACCCGGTGCGATGCCGCCAACGGTGGCAGAGGCTTTCATCGCCGCCGAAGACCGTCGCTTCTATCAGCACGACGGTGTGGATGGCTGGGGCATCGCCAGGGCCATCGTCACCAATGTTCGCCAAGGGGCGGTTCGGGAAGGGGCAAGCACCATCACCCAGCAGCTGGCTCGAACCGTCTTTTTGAGCCAAGACCGCACCATCACCCGAAAACTCAAGGAAGCGGCTCTGGCCATGAAGCTGGAGCGCCAGCTGAGCAAGCAGCAGATCCTCGAGCAGTACCTCAATTACGTCTACCTGGGCTCCGGCGCCTATGGCGTTGCCGATGCGGCCTGGATCTACTACTCCAAAACCCCGGAGCAGCTCACGGTTCCTGAAGCAGCCATGATCGCTGGGCTGCCGCCAGCTCCATCGATTTATTCACCCCTGGTGAACCCAGACCTGGCCAAGGAGCGGCGTTCGATCGTTCTGGATCGCATGGTCCAGGCCGGATTCATCTCCGCCAGCGAGGCAGAGCGCGGTCGCAACAGCCCCCTCGGCCTGAAGCCCGCAACACCCAAATACTTCAACAGTTCAGCGCCTTACTTCACCACCTGGATTGCCCAGGAGCTGCCCAAATTCTTGACCCCAGAACAACTGGAGGTGGGCGGGGTCAAGGTGCGCACCAGCCTCAATCTCGACTGGCAGAAGAAGGCTCAGCAGGTGATTCGAGCCAATGCCCCCTTCGACACGGAAGGCGCGATGGTTTCGATCGATCCCGGCAACGGACTGGTGCGGGTGATGGTGGGCGGCAAGGATTTCTCCAAGAGCCAGTTCAACCGCACCATCCTGGCGCTGCGCTCTCCGGGCTCCACCTTCAAGCTGTTTCCCTACGCCGCGGCCATTGATCGGGGCATGAAGCCCGAAACCAAAGTGTTTGATGCCAAGCGGTGCTGGAACGGCTACTGCCCCAAAAACTTTGGCAACAAGTACTACGGCAACATCTCCCTGGCCGATGCCCTGAAGAACTCACTCAACACAGTGGCGGTTCAACTGCAGGACATCGTTGGATTTGATGCCGTCATTGACGTTGCCAACAACTTCAACATCGGCACCGATCGGCCTCTCGGCAAGTACTACCCCATGGCCATCGGGGCCTACGAGCAAACCATCCTCGACATGACCGCCGCCTACGCCGGCATGGCCAACCGCGGCGTGTTCTTCTCACCCAGCCCCTTTGAGGAAATCCGTGGACCGAAGAATGAACTGCTATGGAGCCGGCGCCTGAGCGACAACCGAGGCAAGCGAGCGATTGATAGTGATGTGGCGGACACCATGAACTGGATGCTGCAGCGGGTGGTGACCGGCGGCACCGGCATCGCCGCCAAACTGGATGATCGACAGGTGGCGGGCAAAACGGGAACGTCAGAGAACACCCGTGATCTCTGGTTCATCGGCTCGATTCCTCAGCTCACCACAGGCGTCTGGTTCGGATACGACGACGACCGCGCCACCAAGAGCACAAGCGGCGAGGCAGCATGGGCTTGGAAACAGTTCATGCTCCAGATCAAGGACGAGATCCCCGTCCGAAACTTCCCCGACAAACCCAAGCTGAAACGCGAAGTGCGCTTGGCTGTTGACCCGAAAACGATCGCCAAGCCACCGAAGACCAAACCAGGGCAGGAGAAGGGGAATGGCAGCGGCGATCCTGATGGAGCTCAACCGACTGAGCTGCCCGCGCTAACACCCTTGACGCCTCCACCTCGCCGGACCCCCTATCTCTGGAGAAACAGCACACCAGGCAGAAGCGTCGATCGCCAAGGACGTCGCTGGACGCGGGATTAATCCAAGGCCCTAAGCCCTCTGCAGCACAGCCGAGTAGAAGCCATCTCCCCCGCTGGCTTGATCCGGCCAGAGCTGGCTCTCCTGCGCCAGGCGAAGGGCTGGATGGCGCTTCAACAACGCCTGGATCTGTTTCTGATTTTCATCGGGATGAATGGTGCAGGTGGCGTACACCAACACCCCTTGGGGAGACAACAACGGCAAAAGCCCGTCCAGGAGAGCCTGTTGTTGGGGCAAAAGGCCATGAATGGATTGTGGCGTCACCCGCCAGCGGGCATCGGGGTGACGGGCCAGGGTTCCCAGCCCTGAGCAGGGGGCATCGATCAGGATCCGCTGAAAGGATTCACGCCATTGGGGGCGCTGCTCCAAAAGATTGGCGGCATCCGCAGCCAGGGCATTGATGGAGGCAAGGCCGAGCCGGGCGGCATTGGCCGCAACGCGCTTCAGCCGTCCGGCTGAACGGTCCACAGCCCAGATCTCCGCCTGATCTCCCACCAACTCCGCCAAATGGGTGGCTTTGCCCCCAGGAGCCGCGCAGGCATCCAGGATGCGATCTCCCGGCTGGGGATCGAGCAGAGGTGCAATCCATTGCGCGGAACAATCCTGCACACACCAATGGCCCTCGGCATAACCAGGCCAGTGGCGTAGATCGCCGCTGTGGCTTGAGATGCGCAAGCCATCAGGACAACCAACGATGGGCTCACTGCTGATGCAAGCTGCAGCCAGATCCTGCTGCACCTGCGAAGGGCTCGATCGCAACCGGTTCACCCGCAAATCCAGATCCGGTACGCGGTTGCAGGCGCTTGCCACCGCCGCGGCCCCCTCCGCCCCGCGCCACTCGATCAACAACTGGGTGAACCAATCCGGCAGGGAATGGGTCTGGGCCAGCTGAGCCGCCAGATCATTGGGCCGTTGCAGGGTTTCGCCGGCCTCCCGCGCCCGCAGCGCCGCCCGCAGAACCCCATTCACCACAGGGGCCAGTCGGGCCAATCCCTTGCTGGCTTTGGCCAACTCCACGGCAGTGTTCACCGCTGCTGAATCTGGAATCCGCTCCATCAACAGCAGTTGATAGAGACCCACATGCAACAGCCAGCGCAGCTTGGGCGGCTGCTTGGCGGCCGGCACCTTGCCCAACCGATCCAACCAGGCATCGAGAGTGCGCCGTTGGCGGATTGCGCCATAGGCCAGCTCGGTCACCAATCCCCGATCCGAAGGCTTGAGGTCCCGCTCCCGCAGCACCCGCTCCAGCGCCACATCGGCATAGGCCCCAGCCGCAACCGCCTGCAACACATCCCAGGCGAGACGGCGCGGCAGCAGTCCAATCGGAGCCGAATCAGACAAGAGCGACACGCATCAGTCCCCAGCATGGGCGTCCGGGTGCCAGAGGAACTGACGCAGCGGCAAGCGTCCTTCCTCATCCACCGGAATGCCCTCAGCCAGCAGAAGATCCCGCTGGATCCAGTCACTGCCCTCACGGCTGAGGCTCATCGAAATCCGACCCTGAGCGTTCACCACGCGGTGCCAGGGAACGCTGGACGGGAGTTTGAGCCGCCGCAAGGCCCAACCCACCTGACGCGCACAACCAAAGGCACCGATCAAATCGGCAATCTGGCCGTAGGTCGCCAAGCGACCGTGGGGGATGCGGGCCACCCGGCTCCAGACACGCTGATCAAACGTGCCGCCGGAGACGTACGGTTCAACGGAGGGATCCTTGGGCGGGATCTGGATGGCGAGGAAGCACTGACTTCTTGATTGTCGTTCCAGACCCCAAAGCATGGAAGGCCCCCACCTGTTGCTCTCTCCCGACTGACCGCCCATGCCCCTGCTGCCGCGACGGTTTGAGCGGCTGAAATCCGTGCTCAACCACCGCATGGCGGATCTCACGGTGCTGCTCGAACACGTGGAGAAACCGCACAACCTCTCCGCCATCCTGCGCAGCTGTGATGCCGTTGGCGCGCTGGAGGCCCACGCGGTGAGTTTTGACGGGCGACCACGCACGTTCAACAGCACGGCCCAAGGCAGCCAGAAATGGGTGCCTCTGCACGACCATCCCGACACCGCAACCGCCATCCGCCATCTGAAAGCGAAAGGGTTCCGGCTCTACGGAACCCATCTCGGTGTGGATGCCAAGGACTACCGGGAGTGCGACTTCACCGGGCCCACCGCCTTCGTGCTCGGGGCCGAGAAATGGGGGCTGACCGATCAGGCCCGGGACCTGATGGATGAAGCGCTGTTCATCCCGATGCGCGGCATGGTTCAGTCCCTGAACGTGTCAGTGGCCACCGCAACCCTGCTGTTTGAAGCGCTGCGCCAACGCCAGGTGGCCGGAATGGCTCCAACCCAGGGCGAAGGCCTGAAGCCAGAGCAATACCAGCAGTTGCTGTTTGAGTGGTCCTACCCCGAGGTGGCCCGCTGGTGCCGGGAACAGGAACGGCCTTACCCCGCCTTGAGTGAGGAGGGGGAGCTGATGGAGGAGTTGCCGCGAACTGTGAAGCTACGCTGCTGATCCAAGGGAAGACTTGTATCTCCGTGAACCCTGGGCCATAACCAAAGCAGCAGATTGTCAGCAATGGACAACAAACAGCTGCACCAGTACGCGGTCACTTACCACTGCGGCAACGAATGGGGCGAAGAAATGCTCCAGTCCGACGATCTCAGCCATGCCGTGGAAGCGGCCCACGCCATCTTCCCCAGCTCCTGCCGGATTTCAATCCGTGAGGTGAAGGCACCGAAACCAGCCTGAGATCAGCGCGGTCGCCGCGGCACTCCAGGCAACTGAACCGCGGCGATCAACACCGCGGTTTCCAGCAGCAGATTGCGGCTGACTAGCACCACCACCAACATCAAGGTGGTGGCGAGGATCCGCTCGAGCAAGGCGATCACGTCATCGGTGCTGTCGCAGCTCTTTTTCCAGAGCAGCGCGGCCATGCTCAGCAACAGCAAGCTGATCCACCAGGCCATCACACCCGTGCCGATGGGGTCAGTCTGACGCGGGCCGGGCTTCTGCGCCGCTCACCCAGGCCTCAATGCCTTCCCCAAGGAAGGACAGCCCCAGCACCAGCACAAACATCGCCAAGCCCGGGAACAGCGCGGTCCACCACACCCCTGTGGGCACTGCGGCAAGGGCCAAGTTGAGATCACCACCCCATTCAGGCACGGTCTCCGGCAGACCCAGGCCGAGAAATCCCAATCCGCCCAGCACCAGCACTGCATCGGCGGCATTGAGGGTGAGCAGCACCGGCACGGAGGTGATCACGTTGCGGAACAGGTAGCGCCGCAGGATCCAGAGAGGCCCCGCCCCGAGGCTCTGGGCGGCCTCCACAAACAGCTCGCTCTTCACCTGGGCGGTTTGATTACGCACCACGCGGAAATACTGCGGCACATACACCACACAAAGGGCGGCGGCGGCATTGGGAATGCCCTTGCCCAGCAGAAAGGCCAACACCACCGAAAGCAACAACACCGGCAGGGTGTAGAGCGTGTCCATCAGCAGCACCATCAGGCGATCGACAGCGCCGCCGAAATAACCACTCACCATGCCCAGGGGCACACCCACCAGCAGGGCCACACCCACCGCCAGCAACACCACCTGAAGCGCCACTCCACTGCCGGCCATGGTGCGCACACACACATCCCGGCCGAGCCGGTCGGTGCCGCACCAATGGGTCCAGCTGGGAGCGGAATAGATCGGGTTCTCCAGGCCGGCATTGGCGTCCGGAAGGACGCCAGCACTCACCAACAAGGGCGTGATCAAAGCCACCAGCAGATAGATCCCCACAATCACCAGGCCCCAGCGGGCCATGCGGGTGGAGAGGCTGCGGGTCACAGGCAGGTTGGCCTCAGGCAGATGCATTGTCTCCCGAACCGCGGAAGAATGAAGCCATGGCGTCCCGTTACCGCTGGCGACAACAGCTGCTGGGCAGCCTGCAAGGGCAGCTGCAGCTGGCCACCTATCTGGTGGTCTTCCTCGGCTTCACCGGGGCCTCATCGGTGGGGCTGTTGATCGGTCAGCGCCATCTGCTGGCCAACGACCAGCAGTTGGCTCGCCAAAGCATCGCGCTCTGCGACAAAGCCATCCGTGGCCTGCAAGACGACCCAGCACGGCTCGAACAGGAGTTGCTGTTCCACTCCAACGCCAACACCAGCCTCTGGATCGAAGACAACAGCGGAACGCTGCTGCGGCCCCGCATCCACCGATCCCTCTCGGACGCCGCCATCCAAACCGCCATGGCCACCAACCCCGGCCGTGAGCCGGGGTTGCAGCGCACGATCGACATCGGCAATGAACGGCTGCTGACGGAACTGGTGAAGCAGCTGCCTGATGGCTCCCATCTGTGGATGGCCCAACGGGCCAGCTCCAACCTTCAGGCCCTGAACAACTATCTGGTGTTGATGATCGTGGTGTGGGGCAGCTGCCTGGCCATCACCCTGCTGAGCGTGAGCTGGGTGGTGCGGCGGGTGGTGCAGCCATTGGATCAACTCAATGCCGCCAGTTCCCAACTCACCGCCGACACCCTGGCCACCGCCAAACTTCAGCTGGGCGAAGGCCCGATCGAGGTGATGCAGCTGAGCCGCACCTACAACGAACTGCTGGAACGGCTGGCCCAATCGTGGAGCCAGCAACGCCAGTTCGTGTGCGCCGTGAGCCACGAACTACGCACCCCCCTCACCATCGTTCAGGGCTATCTGCACCACACGATCAAACGGGGCGACAACCTCAGTCCCAACCAAGTGCAGGGGCTGCAGACCGCCGAGGAGGAAAGCATCCGCATGCGCCGGCTGTTGGATGATCTGCTGGATCTCTCCCGCGGCGACTCCGGCCGGTTGGCGATCACCAAGGAGCCGGTACGACTCGCCGACCAACTGGAACAGGTGGCGGATCTGGCCCGCAACACCTTGAACCGCCCGCTGCTGCTGGAGCTGCCTGAGGATCGAACGGCCCGTGATGTGGTGGCCCAGGCCGATCCGGCCCGCCTGCGCCAGGTGTTGCTGGATCTGATTGAAAACGCCGAAAAGTATTCCGCTGAGGACGCGACCATCCGCTTGGTGCTGCGTCAGCGCGACGGTGCCTCGTTGATCGACGTAATTGACCAAGGCATCGGCATTCCTGAGACCGAGCTGAACAAGGTGTTTGAACGTTTTCAGCGCGGCAGCAACGCTCCGGAAAAAACAGGTTCGGGCTTAGGACTTTCCGTTGTGAAGCTGCTGGTGGAGGGCATGGACGGCAGCATTGAAGTGCACAGCCGCCTAGGCGAGGGCAGCTGCTTCACCGTGGTGTTGCCGACATGATTCCGTTCCTGGTGTTCTGCTCACTGCTGATCCCGGTGAACCTCTGGGCTGCAATCACACCCCACATGCACAGCGATGTGTCGATGCGGATCCTGCATGGCGTCTGCACGGTGGTGTTGCTTCCGCTGCTGTGGACTCTTTGGACGCAACGCCGTCTGCTGCGGCCTCTGCCTGCACTGCTCTTAGCGATCTTTGCAACGGTGATGGTGGTGGTGAACAGCTGGATCACCGCCATGGGCATGGGCGTGGAATTCGGCTGGCTGGACCACCTCTTCCTGGCGCTATCTGAAGTGGCGTTGACGGTGTTTTTCCTGATGGCACCTGATCCTGAGCCCATGACCGAGCCCTAACCCACACCCTGGGAACGGACCCGACCGCCACGGCGGGTCCGTTGTTCGAGCTGCATCTGCAGCACCGGCAGCCCCGATGGCTGATGGAGTTGAAAACGGTCGAAGCCGTCCAAGACGACACGATTCTGATAGCGGCTGCCGTTCCGGACCCGCCGTGGAGATCAAAAGCAGGCCCGCAGCGCATCAACACATCGCCGCGCCAGATCGCAGACGGCGCCGGTCCCAGGCTGTACACCACAGGATCGGAGCCGTCTGTTGGGGTGATGGCGAGCCTGGGTTGCCGATCAGCAAAGGGACAGGGCCAACGCCCGGACGGATCTGGATCGATCTGCCAGCTGGAGGCTCGTTCGAGGTCCCCCTTCACCAATTGCAGCGTGCGCCGTTGCCATTGCTTGAGGTGCAGGCTTCAGCCAATGCGCCGCCTTGGCGGGTTTCGGCGAACAACAGCTGAAACACCACACCGCAGAGATCAGCTCCCCCCACCATCGTTGAGTTTGAGCACCGCCATAAAGGCCTCCTGAGGCACATCCACCTTGCCCATGGCCTTCATCCGTTTCTTGCCCTTGGCCTGCTTCTTCAGCAGTTTCTTCTTGCGTGAGATATCGCCGCCGTAGCACTTAGCGAGCACATCTTTACGGATGGCACTGATGCTGGTGGAAGCAATGATCCGGCTACCGATCGACGCCTGAATCGGAATCTTGAACTGCTGGCGAGGAATCAGCTCCTTGAGTTTTTCCACCAACGCTTTACCCACGTTGTAGGCCTTGTCTTGATGGACGATCGTGGTGAGGGCATCGGCCCGCTCGCCGTTGATCAGCACATCAAGCCGCACAAGTTGGTTCTTGCGGTAACCGATCAGGCTGTATTCCATCGAGGCATAGCCCTGGGTGCGCGTCTTCATCTGATCGAAGAAGTCGGTCACCACCTCCGCCAGCGGTAATTCGTAGATCAACGTCACCCGATCGGTGGTGATGTACTTCATATCGATGTAATCGCCCCGCCGTTCCTGGCAGAGGCCCATTAAGGCGCCGTTGTAATCGTTCGGCGCATAGATCTCCATGCGCACGTAGGGCTCTTCGATCGACTCGCGCTTCTGTGGATCCGGAAGCGTGGCGGGGTTGTCCACCATCACCTCTGAGCCATCGATCATGTTCACCTTGTAGATCACCGATGGCGCGGTGACGATCAGATCAAGGTCGTACTCGCGCTCGAGCCGCTCCTGCACGATCTCCATGTGCAGCAGGCCAAGGAAGCCGCAGCGGAAGCCGAAGCCCATGGCGCTGCTGGTTTCCGGCTCATACTTCAGCGCCGCATCCGAAAGCTGCAGCTTGTCGAGCGCATCGCGCAGATCCGGGTACTGGTCAGCTTCGGTGGGGAAGAGGCCGCAGAACACCATCGGCTTGGCCTCGGTGTAACCGGGCAAAGGCTCATCCGCCGGCGCATTCACCAGGGTGATCGTGTCGCCCACACGGGCATCAGCCACGGCCTTGATCGACGCGGCTAAGTAGCCCACCTCACCGGCGTGGAGCTCATCCACCTTCGTCTGATCCGGCGCCATGATCCCGATCTCATCGAGCTCATAGGTCTTCTTGCTGGCCATCAACAGCACTTTGTCTTTGCAGTTGATCCGGCCGCTCATCACCCGGAAGTAGACGATCACGCCCCGGTAAGGGTCGTAATAGGAATCGAAGATCAACGCCTTGGTGGGCTCCTCCACCGCATCCTTCGGGGGCGGAACCCGGTCCACCACGGCTTGCAGGATCTCGGGCACCCCCATGCCGGTCTTGGCCGAGCAGGGGATGGCGTTGCTGCAATCGAGGCCGATGATCGCCTCCACTTCCTCCTTGATCCGATCCGGATCCGCACCGGGCAGGTCGATCTTGTTGAGCACCGGGATAATCTCGAGATCGTTGTCCAGCGCCAGATACACATTGGCCAGGGTCTGGGCTTCCACGCCCTGGCTGGCATCCACCACCAATAGAGCCCCTTCACAGGCTTGAAGGCTGCGACTCACCTCGTAGGAGAAGTCCACGTGGCCCGGGGTGTCGATCAGGTTGAGGACGTACTCCTCGCCATCGGCCGCCGTGTAGTTCATCCGGGCAGCCTGGAGCTTGATCGTGATCCCTCGCTCCCGCTCCAGGTCCATGTTGTCCAGGAACTGATCCTGCATGTCCCGGTTGGCCACGGTGCCCGTGTCCTGCAGCAAGCGGTCGGCCAGGGTCGACTTGCCGTGGTCGATGTGGGCAATGATGCAGAAGTTACGGATCCGTGAGACGGGGGCGTCGGTCATGCAGCGGCGGAATCCCGTCTCGGGTCCAGAAAGCGTCGTTGCCACAATCCTAAGGAGCGGCACCAGTGGTCATGAGCAATCCCTGGACCCTGCTGCTGCTGGCGATCAGCGCTGAGGTGATCGGCACCTCCTGCCTGCGCTTGTCGGAGGGCATGACCCGACCGCTGCCCACACTGCTGGTGTTCAGCGCCTACGCCCTTGCAATGGCCCTGCTCTCCAAGGTGGTGCTGAGCATCCCCCTGGGGATTACGTATGCCCTCTGGAGCGGCATCGGCACTGTTGTGATCGTGCTGGTGGGCCGGTTTGCCTACAGCCAGATGCTGCAGCCAGCCCAGTTGATCGGCATCGGCCTAATCACAGCCGGAGTAGTGTTGGTGAACCTGGGGGAATGACGCTCAGGCGGTGAGCCCCAGCAAGGCATCGCTGCGTTCCCGCATCCGGTTCAACACCTGCTTATCCTGCTGCGGGTCTTCATGGATGCTGGGCAACAGCGCTTGCAGCCGTTGCTGCCAGGCGTTGCTGTCGAGCCGTTGCTTAAAGCAGCGCTGCAGCACCTCCAACATGATCGTCACCGCTGTGCTCGCTCCCGGGGAGGCCCCCAGCAGCGCCGCCAGGGAGCCATCACCCGAGGCCACCACCTCGGTTCCCAGCTGCAGCCGTCCGCCCTGCTTGCTGCGTTTGATGATCTGCACCCTCTGGCCCGCCACCGAGAGGGTCCAGTCGTCGGCGCGGGCGGTGGGCATGAACTGCTGCAGCGCCTCATGCCGCTCCGCCGGGCTCTGGCGCAGCTGATTGATCAGATACTGCACCAGTTCGAAATTGGTGGCCCCCACCTGCAGCATCGGCAGCAAATTGGTGGCCCGCACAGAAGCAGGGAGGTCCAACAGTGAACCCTGCTTGAGGAACTTGCTGCTGAAGCCTGCAAAGGGGCCGAACAACAGCGACCGCTTGCCATCGATCCAGCGGGTGTCGAGGTGGGGCACCGACATCGGTGGAGCTCCCACCGCCGCCTTGCCGTAGACCTTGGCCCGCTGGCGGTCGGCCAGCTGGGCATCACCGCAGACCAACCAGAGGCCGCTCACCGGGAAGCCCGCGAAATCAGCCGCCTCCGGAATGCCGGAGCGTTGCAGCAGCGGCAGGGCACCACCCCCGGCACCGAGGAAAACGAAAGGAGCCCGCACTTCTTTTTTGCCGGAGGGCCCCTTGAGCACCACGCGCCAGTCGGCCTCGGTCATGTCGCTGCGGCGCAGACGTTTGAGGTCGTGCACCTGGGTGCCGTACTCCACGCTGAGCGCTCCGCTCTGCTGCAACGGCATCAGATAGGCCCGGGTAAGAGTTCCGAAATCCACGTCGGTTCCCCGATCAATCCGGGTGGCCGCCACCGGCTGCTTGAGGTCACGGCCCGCCATCACCAGGGGCATCCATTCGGTGAGCTCGCTCTGCTCTTCGCTCCAGCGCATCCGCGCAAAGGCCGGCAGCTCCTTCAGCTGGCTGTAGCGCTGACGCAGAAAGGCGATGTTCTCCGGCGTCCACACGGCGCTTATGTGTGCCGCCTGGTGGAGAAAGCTGCTGGTGTCGAGATCGCCCCGCTCCCGCAACGACCCCCAGAACTCCAGGCTGCGTTCAAACGAAGCATTGATGGCCACCGCTTTGGCCGTCGCAACGGTGCCATCCGCCTGGATCGGGGTGTAATTCAGCTCGCAATTAGCGGCATGGCCGGTGCCGGCGTTGTTCACCGCAGCGCTGCTCTCCAGAGCAGGCGCTTCGAGCCGCTCCACCAGAAGAATTCGCAGCTGCGGGTCGAGTTCGTGCAGCAGCGCCGCCAGGGTGGCGCTCATGATTCCGGCGCCCACCAGCACGGCGTCGTAACGGGCCTCGGGGTTGAACGAACCGTCGTGCTGCACCGGAGCTGGAGGGTTAACCGCTCTCGTCACCCTATGGGGCCGCTCCGTAACCTTGGGGTCTTGATGTCTGGTTCATCCCGATGAGCACTGAAACCATGGCCCTCACGCTTGAGAACGTGGAGAAGGTGCTGGATGAGCTGCGCCCCTTCCTGATGGCCGACGGCGGCAACGTTGAAGTGGTGGAACTGGACGGCCCAATCGTGAAGGTGCGCCTGCAGGGAGCCTGCGGCAGTTGCCCCAGCAGCACGATGACCTTGAAGATGGGCATCGAACGCAAGATGCGCGAATCGATCCCCGAAGTGAGTGAAGTGGTGCAGGTGCTCTGAAGCGCCTCTTCGTCTACGGATCACTCAAAAGCAACGGCAGCGCCCATCACTTGCTGAAGGGCGCACAACGAGACCGCGACGGCATCGTTGACGGCTTCATCGAGATCCAGCACCGGGGCTACCCGATGCTGCAAAGAGGTAATGAGGCCATTCCAGGAGAGGTGTATTGGGTGCCCGAGCCTTGTTGGCCCGCCTTGGATGATTGGGAGGAGGTGCCTGAGGTGTATCAACGCAGCAGCGTGACCCTCAGGGATGGCCGCAGCGCGTGGCTCTATGAAGCAGCCCCAAGAATTAATTAATCGAAGAAAGTAAAATCCACAAAGCTAAATTTTTCGCACTGCACATTTACAGAAAACAAAAAAATGATGCCTTAGACCATTGGCATACCAAGTGAGGTGGGCCGATGCAGGCAGCACCCAAACCGATCAACGAAGCAGCCAGGCTGAGATCACTCAGTGAATATCGAATTCTGGGAACGAAGCCTGAACAAGCCTTTGACAACATCACCCGGATGGCCTCAGAGATCTGCCAATCTCCGATTGCCCTGATCTCCTTGGTGGACGAGAAACGTCAGTGGTTCAAATCGAAGGTAGGCCTTGAGGCCAGCGAAACCGAGCGGGATATCTCCTTCTGTGCCCATACGATCCTCGATTCGAAACCTCTGGTGGTGGAGGACGCGCTGTTTGATGAGAAATTCCGCGACAACCCCCTCGTTCAGGAAGAACCCCACATCCGGCTTTATGCGGGCTTCCCCCTGAAAACAGACATCAACCACCGCATTGGAACGCTTTGCGTGATTGATCGCATTCCCAAATCACTCACGAATTCGCAATACAAGGTGATGGAAGGCCTGGCGGAACAGGCCACCACACTTCTGGAACTCAGACGCCGATCCCTGGCCCTGATGGATGAGTTCTGTCAGATGCATCAAGCCCAAGGCTTAATCACCACCTGCAGCTACTGCAAATCGATTCGCGACAGCGAGGGGTTCTGGCAGCCGATCGAACGATTCCTGATGCAGCACAGCACGCTGAATTTCAGCCATGGCATCTGCCCAGACTGCATGAGCGAGCACTTTCCCGACGTGCAATTCAGTCGCGCGGAATCGTCGAACAACGAGAGTTGAGCTGATTGAGGTGGAAAGATTGGAATCCGTAACACCCTGAACCCTTGACATCGCCGGAAAATTAAAGGTAGTTCCAGTCATTCGTCATGCGAATTGCAGATTTTCTGTATCGCAAGCTCGGGCTGAATATCTTCAAGGCCGCACCACACCTAAGGACACAAACACCTGAGGTTCCAGCCCCCGCCGAGGATGAGCCCGAACTTCTGGAGCCACCAACCCCGATCAATGCATCAAGCACCGATGTGATTCACATCGGGCCACGGGGTGGCCGCTACAGGGTAGATGCCAATGGCCGCAAGGTCTACCTAAAAGCCAGTTGATGTCGTCCAAACCGACAGATTGGACGACAAGCTGAGTTGAAATACTGATCAATTTGGTTCGGTAGCAAACACAACCACCATCCATTCAGCCTGCACGACAAGGTTGAATCAGGTCGGGAGCTCAAGGTGAACGCTGGTCCTGCTTGCCCCATCCGCTTTGGCACCACCAACAATCAAAAGGAATCGCTCGCCGATCAATGCCTCACGGCAGCTGAGATCGAATGGCGTCGTTGGTCGGGTTGGCAGATGGAACGAACCGCTGAAAAACAGTTCAGAAAAAGGTGGTCCTGAGTCGTTGACGAAAGCTCTAAGTCCCTGAAAAGCAACGCAGCCTTGCCAACGTGGTGACACCGATCCTTTGGCTCACGCCATTGCCGTGACCATGCGCGACCTCTGCCCTGCCCTGCAGAACAAGACCTACTTCAACTACGGCGGCCAAGGACCTTTGCCCGCTCCATCTCTGGAGGCGATCAGAGCAAGCTGGGAACGCATCCAGGAGCTGGGGCCTTTCACAACGAATGTTTGGCCCTACATCGCCAAAGAGGTGAACAGCACCCGCCGCCTTCTGGCCCAGTGCTGCGGTGTTCCGCCCCACCGGCTTGCCCTCACTGAAAACGTCACCAGCGGCTGCGTACTGCCGCTCTGGGGGTTGCCCTTGACCGAAGGCGACCGGCTGCTGATCGGCGATTGCGAGCATCCCGGTGTTGTGAGTGCCTGCGTGGAACTGGCCCGGCGCCAGAACCTCGCCATCGATGTGCTGCCGGTGAAGCAACTGCGGGGTAATCAGACCCAATGCGATGCCGCCGTGGTCGAGGCGATTGACCAAACCCTCACCCCCCGAACCCGTCTGGTGGTGCTGAGCCATCTGCTCTGGAACACCGGCCAGGTGATGCCGATTACCGCCGTCGCCAAGCAACTCCATCAGCACCCCCAACAACCTTTTCTGTTGGTGGATGCAGCCCAAAGCTTCGGACAGATCCCCGTCGAAGACGCGGCTTCTGCAGCGGACATCTATGCCTTCACCGGGCACAAGTGGGCCTGTGGACCGGAAGGCCTTGGGGGCGTGGCGCTTTCAGAGCGTGTGGTGGCCGAGGCGTCTCCAACCGTGATCGGTTGGCGCAGCCTGCGTGATGAAAGCAAGGTGGATCTGAGCAGCACTGATCTGTTTCATCACGACAGCCGCCGCTTCGAGGTGGCCACCAGCTGCATTCCCCTGATGGCCGGCCTGCGCTGTTCACTGCAACTGCTGGAGAATGCGGGATCAGCCCAGCAACGCTGGGACCACATCCGAAGCCTCAGCGGCAAGTTCTGGCGGGCACTCCAGGGGCTGGAGGCCGTCAAGCCCCTGCTGGAAGTGCCGCCCGCCAGCGGACTGGTGAGCTTTCAGATCATTGGCGATGTGTCCCCTGCAGAGCATGTGAAGCAGCTCGGGGCCCAGGGGCTGTGGATTCGCGATCTGGCAGACCCCAGTTGCTTGAGGGCCTGCACCCACATCACCACCACAGACGTCGACATCAACGCTTTGGTGGCCGCAATCAGCACCCTTTGATCGGCTCAGATCAACCGCGTCAGAGCACCTTGCTTCAAGACAACCGCAAAAGCAGGGCGCGTTCCGCCTCCTCGCGATCATCGAAGTGCACCTTTTCGGTGCCAAGAATCTGGTAGTCCTCGTGCCCCTTGCCGGCCACCAGCACCAGATCGTTCGCCTCAGCTTCGGCAATGGCTGAGGCAATCGCCTTGGCTCGATCACCCTCCACAAGCAAATCGCTACCCGCCGGAATCCCCGCCACCACGTCATCCAGGATCTGCTGAGGATCCTCGGTTCGGGGGTTGTCGGAGGTGACCACCACGCGGTCAGCCAGGCGTGCCGCAATCGCCGCCATCTGCGGACGCTTCCCCCGATCCCGATCACCACCGCAACCGAACACGCAGATCAGCCGCCCGGTGCAGAACGGACGTGCTGCCGAAAGCGCGTTGTCCAGGCCATCGGGAGTGTGGGCGTAATCCACCAGCACCGGCGGCAAATTCGATGCATCCACCCCGTTCAGGATCACCCGCTCCATCCGGCCGGGCACTCCGCCGAAACGGCCGATGGCCTCCAGCAGCACCGGCAAGGGCAGCTGCTGCTGAAGCATCACCCCCACCGCCTGCAGCAGGTTCATCAGATTGAAGCGACCCAGCAAGGGCGAACGGAAACGACCCTCGCCCACAGGACTGATCAAGCGACCCTCCACCCCAGCAGCCGTCATCTGCAGGTCGCTCATGTACAACTCCGCCGATGGATCTTCAAGAGAGCTGCGCCAACAGGAGGCCCCGAGCCGTTCGGCCAGGCGCGCCCCCCAGGGGTCATCGCTGTTGACCACCGATCGCACGCCGTCGGCAAGCAACAAAGGATCTGAAAACAGCGACGCCTTGGCCTCAAAGTAGTCCTCCATCGAGGCGTGGTAGTCGAGGTGGTCCTGCGTGAGGTTGGTGAACACGGCGCCCGCGAAGCGGCAGCCCGCCACCCGCTGTTGCGCCAGGGCATGGGAACTCACCTCCATCGCCGCCAGGCCGCAACCGGCGGATGCGGCTTCGGCGAGTTGCCCCTGCAGAAGATCGGCAAAGGCCGTGGTGTGGGTGGCCGTGATGCTGTGGCCCGGCCAGCGGTTCACCAACGTGCCGAACAAGCCCACCGATTGGCCTGCTGAAGCGGCCAGATGCTCGATCAAATGGGTGGTGGTGGTTTTGCCATTGGTGCCGGTCACACCAATCAGGGCCATGCGCCTGCAGGGGTGATCCCAGTACGCCGCGGCGATCTCACCGATCCGACGCGCCACCGGCTCCTGGATCACCACCACGGGGTCATCAGCAGCTGGAGGTTGCGCAGCAGCGGCTTCAGCTCCAATCACGGCAGCGGCGGCCCCGGCCTCAAGGGCTTGAGCCCAGAAGCTGCCTCCATCCACCCGTTCGCCCGGGAGACCGAGAAACAAGGTTCCAGGGCCGACGCGACGGGAATCGGTGGTGATCGCCTCCAACCCAGGGTTCACCAGGCCCGGCGGCACTGCGATGCCTGCGTCACTCAACAGGGCATGCAACGCCTGCGTCATCCCATCTCCCCTGAGCTTGGGGGAGTTTTAAGCCGTTCAGAGCGCTGTGGACAGACAGCGTTGCAACCAATTCAACAGTCCCTCACCCGTGAGACGCGGGGAAACCCGCGGAAGCTCAGAGCCATCGAGCGCGAGCACAGGCACCTCGAGGTCGTAGCGCGCCTTCAGCTCCTGGGGGGTGCCTTGCGCATCGATATCAATCACCGCCAGCTCGATCGAGAGCCCCAAGAGATCGAGGTCGCGCAAGCGGGATTCCAAACCTTCACAGAGGCAGCAACCAGCGCGGCTGTAGAGGGTGAGCTGCTTCATCAATCGGGCACCGGGTCACAGCCGCAGGGCGTGAAGGGATGGCAGCGCAGAAGCCGTTTCACAGTGAGCCAACCCCCCTTCCACGGTCCATGCTTCTGGATGGCCTCCAGGCCATAGGCGCTGCAGGTGGGCGTGAAGCGGCAGCGGGGGCCGATTATCGGGGAGATGAAGCGCCGATAAAACCCAATCCCTGCCAGGAGGACAGCCGCCAGAGCCTGGTTCAATGCCTGTCGCAGCTTGGCCATCGGGCCGCCAGATACAGTGGCAGATTCGTGCATCGCGGCAGATGCCTGGAGCTGTTTCGGTTCCAGCATGCCCAACAACCGCACGATCTCAACACACACCTTCCCACCTATGTCTCGTTACCGCGGCCCTCGCCTGAGGATCACGCGGCGCTTGGGAGACCTCCCCGGTCTCACCCGGAAGGCCGCCAAACGGTCCTATCCCCCCGGTCAGCACGGCCAAGCCCGTCGCAAGCGCTCTGAATACGCGATCCGTCTCGAAGAGAAGCAGAAGCTTCGCTTCAACTACGGCGTCTCCGAGCGTCAGCTCGTGCGCTACGTGAAGAAAGCGCGCGCCCAGGAAGGTTCCACCGGAACCAACCTGCTCAAGCTGCTCGAGAACCGTCTCGACAATGTTTGTTTCCGCCTCGGCTTCGGTCCCACCGTGCCCGGCGCCCGTCAGCTGGTGAACCACGGCCACGTCACCGTGAACGGTCGTGTGACCGACATCGCCAGCTACCAGTGCAAGCCTGGCGATGTGATCGCCATCCGCGAGCGCAAGTGCAGCAAGAAGCTGGCTGAAGCCAACCTCGAGTTCCCCGGTCTGGCCAACGTGCCCAGCCACCTCGAGCTGGACAAGTCCAAGCTGAGCGCCAAGGTCACCGCCCGCTGCGAACGCGAGTGGGTTGCCCTGGAAATCAACGAACTGCTGGTGGTGGAGTACTACTCCCGCAAGGTCTGATCCAGATCCGCAGTTCACACCCCACGATGCGCAACCCTGGGTTCAGGGTTGCGTTTTTTTTTGGCTGATCCCCAGGCACTGCAGTCGCTCACCGGCCACGACTGGCTGGGATTGATCCACCCCGTGTTGATGATCCTGTTCGTCTACCCGGTGGTGGGCGCCACGATCCGGCTGGGAATCCTGGCGCGGGAAAAGCGGCTCAAGATCAACCCAATTGCCGACACGGTGCCGGTGGAGCATGCGCAGCATGGGGCCTGGGTGACCGGCGGAGTGCTGGTGGCGGTGTTGATCGGCCTGGGGCACAGCCTCTGGAGCAGCCATCCCCTGGGTCTGGTCGTTACGGGCTGCGCCGTGTTGTTCGGCTTCGGGCGCCTCCTGGCGACCCGGCTGGTCTGGCAGCGCTTTCTCTGGGCTGTCGCCAGTGCGGGCGGCTTGCTTCTGCTAGGGCTGCAACCGGCCGTGGAGCGGTTCAGCGATGTTCCCTGGACCCCCCTCTTCTGGCAATCGCACTTCTGGATGGGGATGTTGCTCAGCGCCCTGTTGCTGAGCTCAACGGCGCTGCAGCCCTTGATTGGTCATTCCGTGAGGGCCAGGCGCATCCACATCAGCAGCAATCTGCTGGTGGCTTTGCTGCTGGCCATGCAAGCAATCTCGGGAACGCGAAATCTGCTGCTGCATTAGGCCAAAGGCGAAAGCTGCTGACGCAACCAGGGAAGGCTCAGGCCGATCACGTTGGAGTAACAGCCATCCAAGCCATCGATGCAGAGGCCGCCGCGGCCCTCAAGGGCAAACCCACCAGCGCATTGCAGCGGTTCTCCACTGGCCACATAGGCCTCGATCTCGGCCTGGCTGAGCGCGGCAAAGCGCACCACCGTTTCCACGCAGGCCAACAGCTCAGATTGCCCGCGACGGATCAGGCAATGGCCCGTCAGCAGAGATCCGCAGCCGCCAGCCATCCGCTGCCAACGCTCGATTGCCTCCGCTGGCCCTGAGGGCTTGCCGAACACCTGCCCTTCAAAACTGAGCACCGAATCACAGCCCAGCACAGCCGTGATCTCGGCATCGCCCACCGGATCAAGCGTCTGGGCGACAGCTTTGGCCTTGGCCTGAGCCAGCAATTTCACCAGCTCTGCAGGCTCCGCATGCTGGATCTGGTCTTCATCCACACCGCTGACGCGCACCTGATGCGGGATTCCCGCTTGCTCCAGCAAACGGCGACGTGCTGGCGAGGCGGAAGCAAGCATGAGCACGGGAACACACCGCAGAACAACGCTCCGTAGGCTGCCAGGGACGGAAGGCTTCGCCATCGCTCACCCCACCGACCTGCTGGATCGACGCAGCCGTGACCGGGCTTGCCGGGCCATGGGATGCCTGCCCTTCTCTGAAGCCCTCTACCGGGATCTTCAGCAGCAAGGATTGGATGCTGGTGACCTCTGGAACGAACCCAGCCGCTACGGCCGCAAAACACGCTGGTTCCGCAACAGCGAAGCCCTCGAAGACGACCTGCGTTGGCTGATCAGCGTGGGCGTGCTGCGCCGGGAAGTGGATGGACAGGGGCTGACCAGCCGCTTCAGGCTCACCCCCCTGGGTCGCCAACTGCTCGATGACGACCCCGCACTGCTGCAGCGTTCGATTCCGGTGCTGGAGCGTCTGCGTCACAGCCTGCGTCGGCACTGGCCGCTGTGACCGGCACCACGCCGCGACCCCTGATGGTGCTGGGCACCTCCAGCGGTGCCGGCAAATCGCTGATGACGACAGCACTGTGCCGGGTGCTCCAACGCCGTGGGGAACAGGCACTGCCCTTCAAGGGCCAGAACATGAGCAATAACGCCTGGGTGGATGCCGATGGCGGCGAAATGGCCTACTCCCAGGCAATGCAGGCCTGGGCGGCGGGCCTTGAGCCCTGCTGCGCCATGAACCCCGTATTGCTGAAACCCCGGGGAGACAGCACCAGTGAGGTGATCCATGGGGGCCAGAGCGTGGGGATCGCCCGCGCCGAGCACTACTACCGCGACTGGTTCCGCCCCGGTTGGCAGGCGATCCGCACCGGCCTGATGCAGCTCCAGCAGCAATGGCCGCAAGGCCGGCTGGTGCTGGAGGGGGCGGGAAGC